>JAGXRP010000033.1 GCA_018335795.1 Desulfobulbaceae bacterium
TTTTACTGAGAGGCAAAGAAAAAGTAGAAATCGAAGTTGGACTATTGGCTCTAGCTCATAATTTAAGCAAATTTGTAGCTTAAAAAAGCAAAATATCTCTCTTACCTCTCCAAAATAGCCTCAAATTAACATCAAAACATACCAAAAAATGAAATAATACACATTTTTAGTGAATTAATCAAATTTACAATGCCTATTATATCAATTAGACTAATTTTATCCCCAATTTAAATCAAAAGAGGCTGCCCATTTGGACAGCCTCATTAAGGGGGATTTTGTTTGTCTTGAAAAAATAAAGTTGCCCTTATGAGTCAGCCTCCTACAGACAAAAAAAAAAGCTGCCCATATGGACAGCTTCTTGATTGATTTCGTGAGAAGAAAGAATTATTCGGCGCCTTCGGCTGCTTTTTCTTTTGCTTTCTTTTCAGCTGCGATTTTGGCAGCTTTACGTTGTGATCTTTTGTCTTTTTGGCGGAAGTATCTGTCATGAACATTTTTGCGATGTTTTTCGACAGCTTCGTTGATTTCCTCGAGAGGTTTGTCTTTGAATGACATTGCTCTGCGAAGCAAAACACCATCATAGCTCAAAAGCTTTTCAGTCACGTCAGTAGGCTGAGCACCCACGCTAAGCCAATAAATCGCTCTGTCGTGGTCAACACTGATAGTTGTTGGTGAGGTGTTTGGGTCGTAATAGCCCAATCTTTCCAAAAAAGCACCGTCGCGTCTTGCTTTCGAATCTACTGCCACGATGTCATAAACGGGATGATGAATTCTCCCTTTTCTTCTTAATCTTAACTTTACCATTTCTAAAAACCTTTAAATAAATTAGAGAAAAACTATTGTTGTCATTCTTTTGGTGCTTGTCCTAACAAGCGTGAATGCTCGAATCTCCATGAGATATTAACCCATGCCGGGGAATTTTGGCATGAAGCGGGATTTTTTACCTCTTGTCATATTCTTCATCATTTTTTGCATATCATCAAATTGTTTGAGCAGCCTATTGACATCTTGCACTTGTGTGCCGCTGCCTTTGGCGATTCTCATACGTCTGGAACCATTCAATATCTTAGGGCTTTTGCGTTCTTCCCTTGTCATCGAATATATTATTGCTTCAACTTTTTTGAAAGCTTTGTCATCAATATTTACATTTTTGAGTTGCTTATCCATTCCGGGTATCATACCGAGCAAATCTCTGAGTGAGCCCATCTTTTGGATAATTTTGAGTTGGTCAAGAAAATCATCAAAAGTGAATTGATTTTTTCTGATTTTATCTTCGAGTTCTTCGGCTTGTTTTTGGTCGTATTGTTGTTCAGCCTTTTCAACAAGTGTCAACACGTCACCCATACCAAGGATACGGGATGCGATACGTTCGGGATGGAAAGGCTCGAGAGCTTCCAATTTTTCGCCTGTACCGACAAATTTCACGGGTTTACCTACTACGTGAAGTACTGATAATGTAGCACCACCGCGTGTATCACCGTCCAATTTAGTAAGTACGACACCGGTAAGTGATAATTTTTCGTGAAAAGCTCTTGCAGTGGTGACGGCGTCTTGACCAATCATCGCATCACAAACGAAAAGGGTTTCGGTTGGTTTAACAGAATCGGATATATTCTTGACTTCCGTCATCATTTCTTCATCAATTGTTAACCTACCGGCTGTATCTATGATTACTACGTCACGACCGAATTTTTTTGCATATGCTACAGCATTGTTAGCTATGGCAACAGCATCTTTAGTTTCTTCTTTATAAATTGGAATTTTTACTTGGGAAGCTAATTGCTCTAATTGCAAAATCGCCGCAGGACGATAAATATCGCAAGCGACTAAGAGAGGTTGTCTGCCTTTCTTTCTCAAACTTTTTGCTAATTTGCCACAAAAAGTGGTTTTACCCGACCCTTGCAAACCGGCAACAAGTATTACTGTCGGTGCTTGGGATGAGAATTGTAATTCGCTCATCTTATTGCCCATGATAGCAACTAATTCGTCGCGAACAATTTTGACAATTAATTGCTCAGGCATCAACTTACCTTTCACTTCTTGTCCAAGTGCCTTTACTTTGACATCTTCGACAAATTGCTTTGCTACATTGAAGTTTACGTCGGCATCTATCAACGCACGGCGAATTTCAACTAAAGCTTCGGCAATATTCTCTTCGGTAATAGTTGACTGACCTCTGAATCTTTTCAGAGCTAATTCTAATTTTTCTTGTAAATTCTCAAACATATTTTTTGTAATTTCGATTTCAACGAACTACAAATATAATACAAAGATACCGATTGACAAAGATTTTAGATAAATTTTTTAAAATGCTTCATCTGGTTGAGAAGGTAAATTTTCGGGCTCAGGGAAAGCCGAATCAGTTGCCAAATTTTCAAATCTTGCAAAATTCTTTTGGAATGCCAATCTGATAGTCCCAACAGGTCCGTTTCTTTGCTTGCCAACAATGATTTCCGCTGTTCCTTGCGTAGGCGTTTTGTTTGCATCGTCATAGTGCATTTGTCCGTATTGTTCGGGACGATTGACAAACATTACGACGTCTGCATCTTGTTCGATTGAGCCTGATTCTCTCAAATCCGAAAGCATCGGACGTTTATCTGTACGTGATTCCACCGAACGATTCAACTGAGCTAAAGCGACTACAGGTATATTCAGTTCTTTGGCAATTTGCTTCAACGATGCCGAAATCAAAGAAATCTCGCGTTCGCGACTTTCGGCTTTGGGGGCTGCTAATAACTGCAAATAATCAACAAAAACAAGTTGGATGTCATGCTCGGATTTTAGCCTTCTGCACTTTGCTCTCAGTTCGAGTATAGATAACATAGGGCTGTCATCCACGTAGATTGGTGCATGTGACAGTACATTCAAACCTTTGACAATTCTTTGGTCGTCCTCTTGATTGATTGACCCTGTACGGACTTTTTGTTGGTCAACTCTGGATTCGGAACTTATTAAGCGTATTACAAGTTGCAACGAGGACATTTCTATGGAGAAAAATGCAACTGCCGCTTTGTGGAGTACAGCAGCATTTCGAGCCATACTTAAGGCAAGTGCCGTCTTACCCATCGAAGGGCGAGCAGCTATTATAATAAGGTCAGATTTCTGGAATCCACCAAGCAGGTGGTCTAATTCAGAATAGCCGGATGGAACACCTGTCAATTTTGATTTGTCTCTGTGCGAAAGTTGCGAAATCAATTCATATGCATCTTTCAGGAGTGTATTCATTGACATATAACTTTTCTTTAGACGTTTTTCGGCTATTTCGAAAATCAGTCTTTCAGCTACATCAACTTCATCAAGCGCATCTGTCGAATCATCATATGCAGAATTTAAAATCTCTCTGGCGGTGTTTATGAGTTGACGTTTCAGGTATTTTTCTTGGACAATTCGAGCATGTTGCTCTATAAAAGCAGAAGTGGGGGTCAAGTGGTTTATTTCGCTCAAATATGCAATACCACCAACGTCTTCCAACTCACCGCGCGATTTGAGGTCTTCGGTAACCGTTATTATATCGGGGGTTTGCCCGGTATTACTTAACTTTGTAATTGTAGAAAAAATCATTTGATGACCGGTTTGGTAAAAACTTTCTTCACTCAACATTTCAACAGCTTGAGGTATCGCCAACCTGTCTATCATCATAGCGCCGAGAACTGCTTTTTCCGCTTCAAGAGAATGTGGTGGTATCTTCTTGCCGACGGAGAAGGCATTTGATTCGTTTTTTTTGTTATCTTTGTAATATTGCTTTTCGTTGTTCATTTAGGAAGTATATAAGTTAAGTTTTTGTAAATTCTCACAATGCTAATGAAAGCTAAATTTGCAAACTGTTTTCTACAATTTATAAACAATTTTTATTTGTTATTTTTGTAAAAATTATCGGAGATGAAATGAAAAAAATACTTGTTATAGATGACGCTGAATTTATTCTTGAAAGTACTTCAACGTTGTTAGGTTTTGAAGGTTATGAAATCATGACAGCACCTGATGGTTTGTCAGGTATAGAATTGGCATTACAAAGTCAACCCGACTTAATTTTGTGCGATATTTCAATGCCGGGTCTTGACGGATATGGTGTGTTGGAAAGAGTGAGAACACATACCTCTACCAGAACACTGCCTTTTATTTTCCTCACTGCATATACAGATAAAGCAAATATGAGAGCAGGGATGGAAAAAGGTGCAGATGATTATTTGGTCAAACCATTTACACGCGAGGAATTACTTAGTGCTATCGAAGCACAATGGAAAAAAAGTTCGATTGTAGAACAACATCTGCAGCAAAAAGTAGAAGAGGTCAGCAAAAATATTAGCAGTGCTTTGCCTCACGAATTCCGTACTGTCCTCAATCAAATTAGTGGTTCGGCAAAGTTTATGTTAGCCAATGCCGAATCTATAGACGGCGATGACATAAGTGAAATATCAAATGATATCATCCAATCCGCTCAACGTTTGTTGAAAATTACCGAGAACTATTTGATATATGCACGAATTGAAGCTATAACAGGTAATCCTGCAAAACGTGATTTCTTAAGAACATTTCATACTGATGAACCTTACGCTGTTATGATTGATATTGCAAGCAACATTGCCGGTAAATATGACCGTTCTTTAGATTTATCATTAGAATCCGACCTTACGGATATATGTATCGAAATGTCAACAGAAAGTTTTTACAAAGTTGTAGATGAATTGATTGACAATGCTTTCAAATTTTCAAATGAAGGGACAAAAGTCAGTATCAATGCAGAATTGGTTGATGGTTTTGTCAAATTTACAATTATTGACAAGGGTAGGGGAATGTCCACCGAACAAATCAATAGTATTGGTGCATATATCCAATTTGAAAGACAAATTTATGAGCAACAAGGTGTAGGGCTTGGTTTGATGATTTCAAAGAAAATCGTAGAAATTCACTCGGGTACATTCTTTATCGAAAGCTCTAACAACGAAGGCACAAAAGTAGAATTCACTATTCCGGGAGTATCAATAGGTGCTCCCAATAGTTAGTGAGATAAACAATCCACCGAAATTTTTGATAGGCAGCCCTGCAACGCTTTCTAACCCTTCTTCACCGAAAGGAACGTAGTAATATTTGATATTGACTCCGAATAAAGAT
The DNA here is from genome assembly GCA_018335795.1 of Desulfobulbaceae bacterium. Classification (GTDB taxonomy): domain Bacteria; phylum Bacteroidota; class Ignavibacteria; order Kapaibacteriales; family UBA2268; genus PGYU01. The sequence continues at coordinate 5,113 of JAGXRP010000033.1, forward strand.
TTTGCCATATTTCCGAAATAAGCTCCAATTCCTATGAAGCCACCCAGTCGAGTGTGCCATTGACTATAATCAAATGCTTCAAACCATCCGATTATTTCACCGTTTGGGATTTTGTTATATGTATAAGGATTTTCAAGTATGAAAGTAGGACCCAAACCAAATGTGACAAATGGCTTGAGTGATTCGTCAAGTGCTTTCTGAAACACGAATTGTTGTACTCCGAACATCATAGGGAATCTGAACAAACGATTAACTTTATTCCGAACCTGCCAAGTGTTATTTTCGTAATTGTAATCGTCAAATTCATCAGAGTTACGAGCGCCTGAAATATACAATGAGGTGAATAATACAGTGCTATTGCTCAAAAATCTATGATAAAACAAGCCGATTCCAAAACCGCTATCCGATATCAAAATGTCGCCACCCAAAGCATAATTTATACTGCTCTCGGTCTTCAAAACATCCATCAACGGGCGAGGAGATTCGAAGATAATAACCGAGTCAGGATTAAATGACTTTGATTCTCCACCTTTTTGTTGAGAAAAAGCGATTAGATTAAAAATTATAATATTGATAGTTATAGCTAAAATTATTTTTGTCATCGTACATCCAATAAGTGTTTCAATAAATAAAACGTAATGCAAACAAAGTTATTTCTAAGGAATATTTCATATTAACTGATAATTGTAATTGTTTAGCAATCATAACTTTCGTAATTTTACATGAACAAAATTTGCAGAAATGAAAAAAGTTTTGATGAATTATCAGAGTTTCATAGGTATAATTGACGAATGTTATCCCCCAAATAGCAGTATGGATGGGGATAGGATAGGGTTGCAAGTTCAAAGTTCTGTGACTGAAGTATCTAAAGTTTTAGTAGCTTACGAATTAATTGATGAAGTGATTGACGAAGCCTTTAAAAATGATTTTAACTGTATCGTAACTTTTCACCCACTGATTTACAAGCCTTTGCAAGCATTAATTGAAGATGAAAGGGTAGGTAAATTGGCATCAAGACTGATAAAGAATGACATTATGCACTTTGTGGTCCATACAAATTTTGATTCACATAAAAACGGTACAAACACCTTGATAGCGGATAATCTAGGTTTAATAAACAGGAAATTCATCGTGCCTGACCCTGATTTTAATGATAAAGGGATGGGTTTGGTAGGTTTATTGCCGAATCCTTTGAGCGTCGAAAAGTTTGTTGAAATGTGTAGTCAAGTGTTCAAATCACCATTGCGATATAATGTGGGTAATGGTTCAGACATACAGAAGGTTGCGGTAATCGGCGGAAGTGGGACATCATTTTTGAATGATGCTGCTAATACTAAAGCTGATGTCATAATCACAAGTGACATCAGTTATCATACTTTTCATGCATTTGTTGGCAAAATGATGTTAATAGACCCCGGGCATTTCGAAACTGAACAATTTGTATCTGAAGCACTTTTTAACCAATTAAAAGTAGTCTTTAAAGATTATGATGTCGAATTTGAACTTTCAAAAACATACACAAATCCTGTGAAATATTATCCGAATACTTCACATTACATTGAGAAACAGAGTAACAATTTAAAAAATATATAATGGTTAGGATTGATGGAATCTCACATCTATAATATCGCTTTACTTGCCGCAATTGATGAACGGCTTGACGAATTAATTGAAGATTACGGTGATTTGCCCGAACAAATCAAGAAAAAAGAAGCCAAATTGAATGATAAGAAGCTTCTTTTAAACGAAACAGAGATGATTGTCGAGGAAATTCGTGATTTTATCAAAAAGGCTAAAAGAACCTTGGTTGAACTAAAAGACAAAGAGGATAAGCTCACTCAACAACAATTCAAAGTCCGGAACAACAAGGAATTTGATGCAATAACTAACGAAATCAATCATCTTAAAACTGAGCATGAAAAGTTAGCTGATAGGATGCGTACAGAAGGTATCAAAGAAGAAAATTTGCTGAATATTCTGAACCAACAAACAGCAGAACTTGATGAAGCACAAAAAGAACTTGACGACAAATTTGAGGAAGTTCAACGTTTAGCAGGAGACCAAGACAGAGAACTCAGCTCGCTGAGAGAAAAAAGAAGTACAGTTTTGAACACAATACCCAAGAAATTCATCGCAGATTATGAAAGAGTAAGGATAATGCATCGTGATGCAGCAGTTCTTATCAGAAAAAATAGCTGTTCGGGATGCTTCAATGCAATTCCCGCACAAATAATTGTCGAAGTAAGAAATAATCTGAATACTTTGTATTTTTGTGAAAGTTGCGGAAGATTGTTAGTTCCGGAAGATTGTGTTATTGAATTTGAAGAAATTGCTTAATGAGTTTGATGGGGAAAGCGGGCAGTCGCGTTGTGTATAATGTACGATGAGGAAAGTCCGAACTCCTGGGAACAGGGCGCTTCGTAACACGAAGGCAGCGATTTTTGATTTATCAGAGAAAGTTGACGGAAAGTGCCACAGAAAATAACCGCCAATCCGCTCTCGAAAGAGGGGTCATGGAGGTAAGGGTGAAAAGATAGAATTAAGACACTATCGGCATAGCAGGTGACTGCAATGCCGGGTAAACCCCGCTCGGAGCAAGGTCAAATAGGGGTATCGGGCGAGAGCCGTCGAAGTTCCCTCGGCAGTAAAAACGATATTCGGGTAGACCGCTTGAAACTAACGGTGACGTTAGTTCCAGATAAATGATTGCCTCCGGTTTTAGAACCGAAGACAGAATTCGGCTTACAGCTTTCTTCATCAATATTATTTTTTTACGAAATAATTTGTTTGCTTGCAAAATTTGCAGTAAATTTACATTTATTGAATTGGAGGATAATTTGAATATTCCTGAAGACCCTTTTGTTAGAGAATTGTTACCTGAATTTGTTGATACTTGGATTGACGATTTGAAGAGTCAATACATGAAATTGATAGATGAACGTAAATCCGAAGAGTTGTACAGAATGGCACATACTCTGAAGGGTTCTTGCTATCAATTCGGTATGAACGAAGCAGGTGACTTGGGTATTCAGATTATGGGCTACGCCAAAGAGAAGAATTGGGAAAAAGCCGCTGAAATGGAACAAGTTCTTATTTCACATTTCGAGAAACTTAGAGAGTATTTAATCGTCAATAATTTATACGTACAATAATAGGTGAAAACTATGAAAAAGATATCCACCTTCCTGTTTTTTGCTACAATGTTGATTTTAAGTGTATCATCAACTTTAGCTCAAACTCGAATAGCTGTTCTGCCTTTCCAGAACAATGACGGTAAATATGAGTTTAATGTATGGTGTTATAGCCTACAGGACTCTTTGACTCAAGCACTCAAAAGTGCGGACCCTGATGAATTAATATACAGGGTAGTGCCAATTGATTCGCTTGAGATTGCACTCGCCGAATACAATTTAGACCCATCAAACCCACAGTACTTTACTGATATGTGGAAAGCAATTACTAAACTTAATATCAAACAGGTGATTTCAGGTTCATTTGTTATTGAAGGTGGCAGTATTTTGATTAAGGCAGCATTATATGATGTCCGACTCAAATTGCCACACCCGAAGTATCAAGCGCCAAATCTGTTCAAAAATATTGACGAAGCCTACGAGGCGATTGAAGAAATTGTTAGTATCGTCCGCCCGGGTATTATGTAGCCAATATTTACTATTTTTTTGAAAGCGAAGATAAACTATTTGAAAAGATTATCTTCGCTTTTTTTATTGATATCAAGGTGTTCGTAGGCTCTTTTGGTTGCAATTCTGCCTCTGGCAGTTCTTTGCAAAAATCCCTGCTGAATCAAAAACGGCTCGTACACTTCTTCGATAGCCCCGGCATCTTCGCCTACAGCAGCAGAAATCGAATTTAAACCGACCGGTCCGCCATCAAATTTGTTGATGATAGTAATCAATATTCTTTTGTCCATATCATCAAGTCCAAAATCATCAACATCTAATCTTGTGAGAGAAGTTTGTGCAATATTTATATCAATAGTGCCATCTGATAAAATCTGTGCAAAGTCCCGAGTTCTTTTGAGCAATCTATTGGCGATTCTCGGAGTGCCGCGCGAACGTCGAGCCAATTCAAATGCAGCTTCTTCAGTGATGGGTACATCCAAAATCTGTGCACTTCTTAACACAACGACTGTCAATTCCTTCGGTTCGTAGTAATCCAATCTGTTAACAATGCCAAATCGTGACAATAAGGGTGAAGTTATCAAACCTGCACGGGTAGTCGCACCGATAAGTGTAAATGGAGGCACAGTTATTTGAATAGTACGCGCCGATGGTCCTGAATCTATCATAATATCAATCTTGTAATCTTCCATTGCCGAATATAAATATTCTTCCACAACATTACTTAAGCGATGTATTTCGTCAATGAACAATACATCACCTTCACTAAGGTTTGTGAGCAAACCGGCTAAGTCACCGGCTTTTTCCAAAACCGGACCCGAAGTGATTTTGAGTTCAGCATTCATTTCTCGAGAAATAATATGACTCAATGTCGTCTTGCCCAATCCTGGAGGTCCAGTGAGCAAAACGTGGTCTAATGGCTCTGAACGTTTCAATGCTGCAGCAATGAAAACCTTAAGATTTTCGACAATTTTTTTTTGACCTGTAAAATCATCAAAAGAAATAGGTCTTAATTTATTATCTGAATCGTCATTATGTTTGATTGGGTTTGTGATTTCTGATTTTCTGGTTTCCATATTACCAAAGTGTTGAGAAAATTGCACATATGTTGATTATTTTTAACATCTTGAACTTGTTTTTTTTGCTTTTTTAGAAAAAAAGTTATCGCTTTATAAATATTCCTTCTCATTCTAAAATAATGTTATTATATTAGATATAGAAAAAAATATTTGAAAATATACTTTTAAGTTAGTTTGTTTCTACTTTTTTATTAATTTTGTATGATAGAAAAAGTATAATTTGTAGAAGAAATTATTGAAAAGTGCTTTTTTGTGAGATGTGTTGATAATTCATTCCGAAGGAATGGATAGATTGGCATGTTTTTTTACTTGGATTATTAGATTGAATAGAATAATTTATTATTAATTGTATTTGGAGGTTTGTAGTGAGAACAAACAATATACTCAAGAGTTTCTTACTGATAGGAATTTTTTGCTTATCGGTAGCATCAATGAGTGCACAGTTGATCCTTAATTCTACTATCCGTGAGGAAGCTGAAATCTGGACACCGCTTGTTGAACCTGTATTAATAGGTAATGGAGATTTTCCGTGGAGACAGATACCCATGCCATTCACATTTCAATATGACGGTACAAATGTATCCAATTTATGGGTGTATGGTGACGGCTACCTAAGAATTAACGCCGCTCAGGCTACTTTGCCTAACTTTCCTCAAACAACAAATATTATATCATGGTATAAGAGAGATTTGTTTACGGAAGGTATGTTGTCTTATAAAGTTACAGGTGCTACCCCGTTCAGAGTTCTGACTATTGAACACCGAGGTTTCCGCATAGTGACAGACTTTTCGGGTGCCATCATGGATGCACAAATAAAATTTTACGAAACTACAAATGAAGTAAAAATCATTTATAATAGAGTTTCAGGTTTTGGCGGAACAGGTCAAGACGGGTTCTTATATTTTGAAGGCGCTGGTACAACCCGCTATATCAATATAAAACCCAATGCTCCCAATCTGCCTTCTACATTTTACTATGGTAACTCTAATCAAAATGTAAATGCGTGGTTGACTAAAGATGCTATTAAGTATTTCTATAGTGGTCGCTCATTTACTTTGACTTCTTTACCTCGAATTTCAGGTATTTATCCCGACCAAAATGCAGTTCTTGCAAATGGTAAAGTTTATTCTGGCGAACAACATCCATTTGTTCGCGTGAGCCGTTCAGCTGAACAAAAGGCAATCACTATCAGATATTCCATTACAGGTCCTTTGGGTACAGCTGAAGAAAAGGTTATTTATACGGCTGTAAATGAAAATGATGCTTCAAGTAGCGAGAGCATTGTACCAAACCCTCAACCTGTTGGTACAGGCATCAGATACTTCATGCCTCATGCTAAAGGTATCGCAGGAAGACTTTCTGATGGTGCATTAGATATGACGGCAATTAGCGAATTACCGAGTGGTGAATATAGAGTAACTGCGATTTTGGAATATCTTGACGGTACTCCTTACAATCATACAGTTTCTTCAGTATTTACAGTAGCTTTCCCGAGTGATTTAGCAATACTTGATGTTCTTGAACCAATTAATACACCCGGTTCCATTTACCAATTATTTGGTAGTGGTGTTCCGATTAGAATTAAAGTCAAGAATCAAGGTGCAGATAATATCAATAAATTTACTGCAATAGCTTATATTTATGATGTAAACGGTAACTTAGTCGGACAACCAATAGTAAAACCATTCGAACTTGGAAATAATCCTATTAAATATCTTGAAGTACGTGAATTAGCAATGGATGCTTTTTTCCCGCAATCAGTTGGAAAATATTCTATCCGTGTACGTGTTAACTTTGATAATCTAGATTTAGACAAATTCATGTCTAACAATGTTTACCCGAGAGATGGCGACCCATCGAAACCTTTCGAAGTCGGTTATGCTATTGAGGCAGATGCTATGCAATTATTATCTCCATTTGGTCAAACTTATGTAATGAGACCTATAAGATTATCTGCAAGATTGAAGAATAATGGTGTATCAGATGTTTCAGATACATGGGCTTCTATTATGATTAAAAACCCAAGCGGCGAAGTAGTTTTCATAGATACAGTGCCTGTAGGTAATATACCAAGCGGTTTTGTAAATACGCTTGATATATTTTGGCCAACTTCATTTATTCCTCAAGTAATTGGTACTTATACCGGAGAATTTTATATTCATGCCCCAGGAGACGAGGTACCCAGTAATAACTTAAGACAAATATCTTTCAATGTTACAGCAGGTTTAAGAGGAACATACACAATTTCTCAAGCCGCAGGGAGTAATTTCAAAACTATTTCAGATGCGGTAAATGCAATGTACCAGCAAGGTGTAAGCGGACCTGTGACATTCTGGTTGAACGATGAAAATTATTATGAAGGTAATCTGCTAATGGATGATCCGGCATTGGATTTATCATCTACAATCATAGGATTGAGTGCCGAAAATCCTGTTACTTTCACAGTCAATCCTCTAGAATCTTCAAGAGGTGCTGTAACAATAAACTTGTCTTCAGCAAGCGGTATTGGTGTTTTCATAGCACAAAATATTATTCCGTCTAATGTAAATGCACCGATTGTTGGTGTAACACAATCATTGGTAAATAAATATGCAAACCCATCCGGTTACATCACTTTTGACGGTGGTGTGAAGAAATCACTCAGATTTACTTTAAATACACCAAGCCAATTTAGAGCGGTGTTTTATCTTGGGCAAGGAGCACACAATATTACAATCAAGAACTGCTTGATTGAAGACGGTATTAATCAAACACCATCTTATTTGTGCCGCATTCCTCTCACAACATATAATTCATTCTTATCAAAATTCACCTACGAAGCTGACAGAAGCACCTTAGGTACTTATTCTGCCGGTATTGTTGTACGTAATGTGCCACCAATGGATAAAAACCTAGGAACCAATCCATTTAATTTGGATACAGTTTCAATCAAAAATATTAAGATACATAATAACGAAATAACTCGTTTCGGGTATGGTATTGTTTCTCTTGGTATCGGTCCATTACAAATAGCAGGCAGATTCATTTATAGTCCATATTACAACCTGAATAACTCTTATACTAACAACACAATTTCAAGTGTTTCGAGAGCAGGTATATTCCTTGGATTTGAAAAGAATACTGAAATATTTGGCAATAGAATCTATAACATTAATGGTGCTTGTGCCGTAAATGCTGCAGGTATCATTGCCGGTGGTGATGGAACACCTACTTTGTTCCCATACCATAATATTGGATTAGAAATTTCCGGAAACGAAATTTCCAATATTAAAGCTACGGGTACTGCATATGGAATCAAAGTTGAACAATCAAGATTAGACTTCTTTGACTTAGATGATGATTTTTCATTCCCTAATGAAGATGAAAATATATTGATTGTCAATAACATGGTTTGGGGATTTGAACCAATAAGTCCGGCTACTAATGTTATTGGATTAGGTTTGTTTACTCAACGTACTACAAATGTAGTTGATTGGACAGGTTTAAATCTAACACCAAAATTCGCGAATTATTATTCACGTAATGACTTGATTACCAACAATACTATCTTCATGAATGATGACGGATTTACAAATACAGGTGCTTTAGCGGCAATTGCTGTTATGAATACCAAAGGTATGGTTTTGATGAATAACGCAATTGGTATTGACGACAGTCAGGTATCTTCTGAAAGTCCATTTACTACAGCTTTATTCTATTATGGTCTACATCCTAAGAAAGGTGGCATGACTTCGGATAGAAATGCATATTGGATTGATTCTCCAAAAGGTTCAATTATCAGATTTATCGAAACAGACGAAACCAATAGAATACTCGAATTCGGTCACAAAACTGAGTTTACGTCCCTCTCGCAATGGCAACAATGGACAGGCGAAGATTTCTATTCGGTTGTTGGCAACTTTACTTTAGATTATAAACGTTTTGGATTGGCTCCTTATATGATGCGAATCCAAGACAATCCTATTCCCAGAGGGTCAATTTTAAATAATCGCGGTACAAACCTCGAAGTTAATGCCAGAGATATTGACGGTAAATTCCGTGGCATGGCAGGCGAAAGATATGACATTGGTGCTGTTGAATTTGATGGTAGAATATTTGGTAAAGATTTGGAAGTAACATCAATAGTTGCTCCCGGTAGATATAAAGCTACACCACCATTGCCTTTCAGTGAGTCAGAATATATTATGACAACATCTCCTGTTGGTGTGCAAGCTATTGTAAGAAGTAATGGTTTGTTACCGGTTGGTGCCTCAAGTGTTGTTTTGAAAATCTTTAGAGAATCTCCTTCAGGTTCTTATATTCAAGAAGGTGCCGATATTGTCGCGCCAATCGATAAATTATTATTTTCTGAGGACTTATTGATAGATTTCAGAACTAATGATGGTATTAATACAGCAGATAATCCGGAATTTTTCCCATCTACTTATGGTCAATTGAGAGGCTCGGGCTATGTAATCCCTGACCAATTCAAAGCTATGGAAGCAAATGTTACTCCTTTATATAAAATTATGGTAACATTCCCATCAGATGAATTTAATGCTAATAACGGTATTGAGAAATTAGTTAGATTCTATATCAAAAAATCACCAATAGAATTGATGGTATCTGCAGAAAATATTCAAAATATTGATTCGGAATCTCCAATTGACAGAATTGCCGGGAACCTCAATCTTGACAGTATAATGACTGCATTCTTCAGACTTGGCTGGTATATCAATCTTGAACTGGAAGACCCAAGAATTGATGTTGACGTTTTCGATCGTCGTGCTTGGGAACCACGCTCAATTGATTATACAATCTATCGTACATTAGTATGGGTAGATGCACATGACCAAATTGATGGTGCAACTTACAGATTAACTCGTTATGACAGAGACAATATCGAAAATTACCTCAATTCAGGTACATTCAACAGTAAGAAAAATCTTCTTATCGGCAGCCAAGAATTAGTCAGAAATGAAAGTATTGATATGGCTACTTGGGTTAGAACTAATTTTAATGCGAAAGTCGGAGTTCCGAATAATCCATTAGGAAGTGGTGCAAGTTATGATGGCAAATTTGTTAACGGGGTTATTTTAGGCAGAGACCTTAAATTTAAAGTTATTTCAACTCAATTTTTTGGTGATGATGCCCCTCGTGCAGGTTTGTTTACGATAGACAATGCAGGTGTTGGTATTTCAAGAATAGGGATGAAGTATGCTTCTCATATAAATGATGTTCCAGCTAATAACTTCTATGTTGCTGATGGTCAAAGAGTAGCTGTTATTGCCACTACAGCTGTTAAGTATAATACTATTTTGGCAGGCTTGGATTGGCGTCATTGGGCAGATTTATCAAGCGTATTGCGCGGTATGTTTGATTTCATTGAAATGCAAGGCGGTAACATCATACCTGTTGAACTTTACGATTTCGTTGCTGTTCCATCAGGCAAGAGAGTTGATATTTCTTGGAAAACTGCAAGTGAAATTGAATCAGATAAATTTGAAATTGAAAAATCAGAATTCTCTGAAGCAGGTCGTTCATTCAACATAATTGAATCTGTTAAAGCTATTGGTCAATCATCAGTTTCATCACAATATGGACCCTTCATTGACAATAATGTACAATATGGTAAAACATATGTTTACAGATTGAAAATGATTGACAGAGATGGTAAATTCACTTATAGTGATGAAAAATTCGTTGAAATTCAAGGGACTTATGGCGCAGTTGAATTGAATTCGATTCAACCAAATCCTGTCTCTACAAGTGCTGACGTTTCTTATAATGTCTCTGAAAGCATGAACATCAGTCTTGTTGTTTACGATGCACTTGGAAACGAAGTTCAAACATTATTTAACGGATTTCAAAATGCCGGTGAACACAAAGTAAACGTAAACGTCGCCAATATGGCTAATGGCTCTTACAATATTGTATTGAAAGGCGGAAACGATATTTACTTAACAACAAAACTTACTGTAGTTAAATAAACACAGTCTCTAAGTATTAATTTTAAGAGGATTGCAGTGCAATCCTCTTTTTTTTGTTTATAATGACTTAAGGAGATTTGAAATTGTAACAAATATGGGGAATAAATTTAATCGAGCGAATAAAAAAAAGCCAACTAAACGTTGGTTTACTCGGCTTTTGAAAAAAGATTGGTTAAATACTACTCTTCTCTGGGCTTATTTTTTCTTCTGAATAAGAATGATATTGGTGTCCCGCGAAAATCGAAATGCTCCCGTATCTTACGCTCAATGAATCTTTTATATGAGTCGGGTATATGTTGAGGATAGTTGCAAAAGAATGCAAACAAAGGTGGTGCAACGCCAACTTGAGTTATATAATTGATTCTTAAGTCATGCCCACGGAAGGCAGGAGGTGGAGTTTTTTCCAATTCAGCTAACACAACCTCGTTAAGCTCGGAAGTTTTGATTCTTGTATTTCGTCTTTCGAAAATTTCTTTCGATGTTTCAATTATTTTTACAATCCTTTGTTTGGTCAAAGCAGATATAAACATTACGGGAATGTAATCGAAAGTACGCACTTGTTCATAAATATCAGTCGTCAATTTGTCGGCAGTTTTGTGGTCTTTTTCAACCAAATCCCATTTGTTAAAAGCTATAATCATACCCTTTCGTTCTTCATTTACAAGGTTGATGATTTTTTTGTCTTGGTCTTCTAATCCTCTTGTAGCATCAATGAGTACAACAGCTATATCGCAACGTTGAATTGCACGCGAAGTACGCATATTGCTATACATTTCAATGTTCTCTTTAACTTGACTGCGTTTTCGCAAACCTGCAGTATCAATTAAGACAATATCTTCACCATGAAATTTCATTACGGTATCAAATGAATCACGAGTCGTACCCGGAACATCGGTTACGATAGCTCGATTATAACCAAGCAATGAATTAGTTAAACTGGATTTGCCTGAATTTGGTCTCCCGACAATAGCAATTTTAAGCCGAGCATCTTCCTCGTCCGGGTCAAAATCTTTTAAATGGTCAGCAACTACATCCAAGAAATCGCCTGTGTTATGCCCGCTCAAGGCTGAAATAGGGAAGGGGTCTCCTAAACCTAATCGGAAAAATTCATAAGATAAATCATCTTGATTTGAACTATCGCATTTGTTAACTACAAGTACAACATTTTTGTCTGAACTTCGCAAAATATTTGCAATGTCCAAATCGAAAGCTGTGACACCGTCTCGAGCGTCAGTCACAAAAACAATAACATCAGCTTCATCAATTGCAATCATCGCTTGTTCGCGGACAGCAGTTTCCATGTCATCTTCACTACCGGGAATGAAACCACCGGTATCTATAACGAGGAATTTTTTTCCGTTCCAATCGGAGTTGCCATAGATTCTATCTCGAGTCACTCCCGGAGTGTTCTCGACTATCGCATTAGTCGTACCTGTTAATCTGTTAAACAGGGTTGACTTCCCTACATTCGGTCTCCCGACAATTGCTACTAAGTTCATATTTGGATATTATTAAAAATTTGTTAATAATGATACTTCAAAGATAAATATTTTTTACAAGATAGTCTTCATTTAGCACTTTTTATTATTTTTAAAGTTGGCTTTTTTACATTAATTGAGTATAAAATGACAAACAATCTAAATAAGAAAAAAATCCTGCTCGGTGTTACCGGTTCAATCGCTGCCTATAAAGCTCCGTTGTTAGTACGTGAATTTGTTAAAAGTGGGGCAGATGTAACTGTTTTGATGACTCAATCGGCAAAGGAGTTCGTTTCACCGCTGACACTTGCCAACCTTAGTCGAAATGATGTAATAATAAATATGTTCGATGAGAGCTCTCAGACTTCGGGTGCTTGGCATATAGAACTAGCTCATTCGTGCGATATAATGCTTATTGCACCGTGTTCGGCAACAACACTCGGCAAATTAGCAAATGCGATTTGTGATTCACCTCTTATATCCGTTGCGACCGCTTTACCTCCTGAAATCCCTCTCATTGTGTCACCTGCTATGGATTCGACAATGTGGCTTCATCCTGCAACCCAAAGGTCAGTAAAACTAATTCAGTCCGATGGTGCACTCATTTTGCCACCGGTTGATGGCGATTTATCGAGTGGATTTGTCGGTCCGGGTAGATTCCCTGATATTGATGATGTTGTTAATTTCACATCTTATGCTTTAGAATATTTTAGAAATCGTACTCGATACACAGTTATAGAAGATATTTACAAAAAAGGTCATAACTTACCCATTAATGATGATAAAACTACTGAATTAATCAATAAACCTCTTGAAACTTTACAAGATGCTATTGAAAAAGACAAGTGGAATGCCGAAATGGATTTAGAAAAAATGAAGAAAAAAACTAATGAATAAGCCCAAAGTTCTGATTACGGCAGGACCTACTTTGGAGAGAATTGACGATGTCCGATACATTTCAAACTTTTCATCAGGTAAAATGGGATTTGCATTAGCAGAGGTTTTTATTAATTATGGATATGATGTAACATTAGTAAGCGGACCTGTACATTTGGATTGCTCAGATTCAATCAAACGTATAAATGTTGAATCTGCACAAAATATGTATGAGGCTGTTTCTGAAAATTTTCAAAATCAAGATATTATAATTATGTCTGCTGCTGTGGCAGATTTCACACCTAAAGCTCCTTATCAGGGAAAAATCAAGAAGTCTTCGATGGATTCACTAAATATTGAATTGAAACCTACGGTTGATATTTTAGCTTATGTCGGACAACACAAATCGGTCAAGCAAATTTTGGTCGGCTTTGCTTTAGAATCAGAGAACGAAATCGAGTATGGCAGGGAAAAACTCGCAAGAAAAAATTGCGATTTGATTGTAGTAAATTCAGCTAACAAATCCAATAGTGGTTTCGGAGGAGATGATAATACAATCACCATTATCACAAAATCTGGACAATTGTTTGAATACCCAACAATGACTAAGACCAAATGCGCTGAAAGAATTCTTGAAAAAATTGAAGGAATTTTGAATTCAAATATTGGATAAATCTATGAAAACGCTGATTAAGATTACGATAATGTTAATTCTTATGTCTTGTAATTCGGATTTCAAGAATGGTGAAGATGAAATTATACATGATGAAAATATGGTTTTATTGCCGCCAACGCAAGCTTTTTGGGATAATTTAAGTGCCATGTGCGGAAAATCTTTTGAAGGTAGATTAGATTCGGATTCGGCATCTGACACTGATGTAGCAGGAAAAGTTCTTATAATGAATGTCAGAAAATGCAGTGAAAATGAAATCAAGGTTCCGTTCGTAGTAGGCGAAGACAAATCTCGTACATGGATATTTACCAAAATTGGAGATAGGCTCCAGCTCAAACATGACCATCGCCACGAAGACGGCACTGAAGACGATACGAATTTCTACGGTGGAATGACGAGTAACGCCGGAAGAGACACGCTCCAAATGTTCATTGCTGACCAACAGACTTTAGATATGTTGGATTTTGCGGCTTTCAATGTTTGGATGGTAGAACTTGTCCCAAATCAACATTTCACCTACTCATTAAGGCGGATTAGCACAGACCGACACTTTAGAGTTGTATTTGATTTGACTAAAGAAGTGACTGCTCCGGTATCTCTATGGGGATGGGATGACTAATTTGTTATTTGTTTTTTGAGCGTGTATTTTTCAATTAATTTTCGAGAAATCAAATAGATTCCGTAAGAAGAAACAGGCACTAATACGGTCAGAAAATAAATTTGATAGCGGATGATAAAATTCACGGTTAAGATTAGAACTGTGTAAAATAGTGCAAACAACAAAAAAACAAGAATCGGATTTCTAAGAAGTCCATCTTTTCTAATTGAGTAAGCAAATGCATAAAGCGCCGGAATAGTGACAATAAAGACAAAGAAAAAATAGATAGGATTATGAATTTCGGGAGAAGTATAATCAATCGCCCAAAGCGAAACCACTCGAAGCAATGAATTAACGATAGCTTTTTCAGGATTGTTTTTCCAGTAATGAATAGTTTCATCTCGGAAAATCGAATCAGCTGCAATTTCAAATCTTGTATCAAGTGGTAAACTGTCCAATCTATGAGCAACTGAGTAATCATTATTGCCATCGAGCCAAACATGCCTTCCATCGGCGTTTCTGGCGCCTCCACTTGCGAAAATATTGTTACCCCGCCATATTTCGTGCCAAGGATGAGTCACTACAGGTATGAATTTGTCGTACAACTGATAATTCCGATAAGTCCAAGGTCCAATTACAGCAGCAAATGCAGCAAAAGCAAGAATAAGATTGATAATAGACTTTTTGTCTCGCACACGTAAGAAATTTGCAAGCACAGCACCAAATATTAAAGCAAATGATAAGGCGAAGAATTCGCTTCGAACAAGTGTCTGCAATCCGCAAAGTAATCCGGCGATGAAAATACCACTTGAATTAGGATATTTGATATATTTGATTAAGTAATAGAGTGATGCCAAAGCCAACATATGATACATTTGTGAACCACTGAAGGTCACTGTACCAAAAATTGCAGGCAAGAATAAAGCCGCTAAGATTGCAGCAATTTTTGCCGAACTTTCGTTGAAAAGTAAACGAGAAATCAAGAATGATAAATAGACTGCAATAGTCCCAAACAAAACATTGAATAACATCAATGATATATAAGCTTTAGTGCCATCTCCAAAGACTTTGAGATTGATGTAAATGAAAGAGGGATTCAATGGTGGCATGAATGAACCTACATAGGGAGGAGCTTCCTTTTTCAACTCATATCTTGCTTCATCAATAGGTCGGTAGGGCCAATGCATGGTATATCCGTGCCCTTTTATCATAAATCTTGCTGTATCTCCATGCTCCCGCATCTCAGGATTTTTAAAGTCACCCATGACGAATACAAATGCTAATCTTAACAAAAATGAAAAAATACATACAAAGAGAATGAAACTTTTCAAATCAATTTTTTGATAATAATCTAATAACTTTCTCATTTTTGACAAATTTTACATTCAAAATTTATTAATATTTGTTTTTGGTGAATACAAATATAATAAGCCCTCCAAAATTTGAAGGGCTTAAGTTTTAACAAACGTACTACGAGATTATTCTTGAGGGTCTGGTGTTGTTTGTTCATGGACCCTTTGAGCTTCGTCATCGGTACGGACAATTCCAACAATACCACTAACAATCAGCCATCGGTCACTTTTCTTTCTCAAAATACGTGCAATACGTAAGTAGTATTCTACAGAAACTCCTTTTTTCGTGATTACAGCATTGGTTCCATAAATAATGGAAGCCAAAGTAGCATTATCGTCCATCTGTATTGATACATCGCGTAATTCCCCGTAATCAATCTGGTCATAATCTTTCCATTGTTTGTCTATCGCCATTTTGAAATCTGCAAAAGTCTTGATTATTTCTGACGAGTCAGTTCCAAAAAAAATCACTTCGTCAGCTAAAGTTTCGACAAGTTTTCCAAAATTTTTCTCCTCGAGTGCGTCATGGAAATCAACGATAACATTTTGAACTTTGTCTTTCTCATTCTGGATTTCAACAGGCGATAAGAACTTAGGTTTGGGCTGGCAAGCCACAAAGAAAGATGCGATAAGAATCAATATAGTTGGTAATGAAAATCTCATACATACTCCTCTAATTTATTAATTGAAACAATTGGTATATATTTTGTCCAATACTATATGTAAAATATGAAAAAAAACTCGAAAATCAAATATTTTTCTGAAAAAAAATGAAATAAGGAGCAAATTATGAAAATATCATCTATAGGAAATTCGCCATTCGAGCCTTTCAGTCCTATTGAACTGAGCAAAGATGAAGTTAATAAGATAAATAAAAAAATCGGTGACACTTTGTCCATTTCAGGGCAAAATGCGGATTGGTATAATGAAACCATTAATTCAGCCTTAAACAAGTTGGAGAATAGTGTTCAATTGGACAATAGTAAACCTTTGGACAGACCTGAAAACCAACCTATTGAATCAATAGAAGAGGCAAGAATTGTTTTGGGATTTGTAAATACGCCTTTTTTTAAGGCACAGGCGTTTAAAGCTCAAGCTAATCTGATGCCTCAAGATGTTGTTCATCTTTTTTCAGAAGTATAAAACAAAATTAAAATTGTGTTATCTTTTTTAAAGCGGTTTTTATTTGAAACCGCTTTTCTGTATTTTTGAAAACTTTGTTTTATTAATTTGGAGTTTAAATGTTTAAGATTGCTATGATTTTGGCACTTTGTGTTGTTATAGTATCATGTGAGAAGGAAGATATGTTTGTAGAAACTAAACCAGGAACTGCCGGACC
Source organism: Desulfobulbaceae bacterium (assembly GCA_018335795.1). Taxonomy (GTDB): domain Bacteria; phylum Bacteroidota; class Ignavibacteria; order Kapaibacteriales; family UBA2268; genus PGYU01. The sequence goes on from JAGXRP010000033.1 coordinate 22,115, forward strand.
AGTCATAACTGATGAATTGGTCAACCAAGTTACAGCAGATATGAAAACTAAATTTTCGGAAGAGCACGCTTTCAGGATTGAAAGAGGTGTAAAACAAGTTGCAGTCTTTTGGAGAGATACAGACGGAACAGCGGATGATTTTAAAAAATTCTGCGACGAAAATTTTGTGAGCGACGAAGTTGAATTAGAAAATATCTTTATCACAATCAATGATAATCAAGAATCCATGAGCGGTCATTTCAACAAAATGATATTGGACTTCAAATTTCCATTGCATGTAGAAATGGGACCGATTAACAAGCTTCAAATGCTTTTCGGTGCTTATAATCCTGCGGCACATACTGCCGATGATATGTTCTCTAATAAAATTGCTTTTTTTATAGCACTTAACTTCCCTTACTATACTCTTGAAGAAAAAAATACTCAAGGCAAGAATTGGAATCGCAAGCAATGGGCTTATGCAAGGGTTGGCGACATCATCAGTTCGAGAGTACCGGGAGAAATTTCTCTCAAAGCTTCGGAAATTTCTACCAAATCGGGTCAATACATTACAGATTACAACATTTTTATGGGCAATTTGATAGACCCAAGCGGTAAAGTCAGCTTCCCGAAAGACATGAAGCTGATTTCGCATTGGAATCTTCGCGACGAACTCAAATCCAACTATTCATCGCCTGAAGGTATTGACAAACAAAACATGATTTACAATATCATGCTTAGAATAATCAATCAAGAAATCCCTCAAGTAGTAATCAATAGCGACAAATACAATTGGGACCCGATTGCGAACAAAGTATTTGAAAACGGCAAAGAGATTACAGCTGAACGTGAACCCGATACAAGATATGCAATGCTATTGGAAAATTTCAATATAACTAAGGAAATGGATGCTTACTCACCACATTATCCGACTTATATTGAAAGAGCTTTTGACCAAAGTATGGAAATGCCAGTTGAGAGAATTGAACAAATGTTCAAAGATTTCATCAGCTCACCACTCAAAAAAGACATTGCCGAGATAATCAAATCAAGGTTAGGCAGAGATTTGATGCCATTTGATATTTGGTATGACGGATTCAAAGCTCGAAGTACAATTTCTGAAGAACAGCTCGACAAAATGACAAAAACTAAATATCCAAATGCAGAATCTTTTGGTAAAGATTTTCCAACAATCCTTACTAAACTTGGCTTTGCAAAAGATAAAGCAGAATATTTATCAAGCAAAATTGAAGTTGACGCTTCACGCGGTGCAGGTCACGCTTGGGGTGCTCAAATGAGAGGAGAAAAAGCAAGATTGCGTACAAGAGTTGGTGGCGATGGCATGAATTACAAAGGATATAATATTGCAATGCACGAATTTGGTCACAACGTGGAACAAACATTTTCGCTTTATAATATTGATTACTATATGATGAGTGGTGTCCCGAATACTGCATTTACAGAAGCAATGGCATTTATGTTCCAACAACGTGATTTAGATGTTCTCGGAATCAAAAACACAAGTGCCGAAAAGCAATATGTGCACGCTCTTGATATTTATTGGTCTTCATTTGAAATTATGGGCGTTTCATTAGTTGACATCGCAACATGGAAATGGCTATATGCTAATCCAAATGCCACACCAGCCGAACTTCGTGAAGCTGTCACAAGAATTGCAAAAGAGGTCTGGAACGAATATTATGCTGATGTTTTCGGACATAAAGATTCACCAATCTTGGCGATTTATTCACACATGATTAGTTATCCTCTGTATTTATCGGCTTACCCTGTCGGGCATTTGATTGAATTCCAAATCGAACAATACATCAAGGACAAAAATTTCGGTGCCGAAATCGAACGTATGTGTTCATTGGGAAGATTATCACCCGATATTTGGATGCAAACTGCTACTCAACAAGATGTATCCATTCAACCTACATTGGATGTAGTGCAAAAAGCAGTTGAATATTTCAAAGCCGGTATTAGTAAAAAATAAGTACTTGCCCTATCCAAAAATCCATATTTACAAAACACAACCAGTAATTGAAAAAAGCTGACCCGACTCTTCCCCCTTCTTCCAAGAGGGGGGAGGCTTTTGGGGATTTTGTAGTTATGTGGTCGTATTTATTTCAATTATGACCATCAGTTAAATAATTTTCTCAATCAACATAATTTCCTATCATTATTTTTAATATCATCAAGCACCACTTTAGCTGGAACCGTGCTGCCTTGAGAACTCAAACTAACTATAACTTTCAATTCTGGTTCGGGCAGAACGGTTTGGCGGTATGTTTTAGTTGGAGATTTCGAAGCACTTTCCTACCAAGTTACAACTACTTTTGAATAGAACTTAAACGCTTGATAAACCAATGACTGCAAAATGTTTTATACACGAAGTTAGGAGCTGGTGTTAATCTTCCTTTACTCTTGATAGTTTGTAAATATCTGTTCTTCTGTCTTTTAAGTTTCTAACACTGCCAAATTGATTTAGTTCTCTTAACATGGAAATATCAACATCTGCAATTACAATCATTTCAGTATTTGGTGTTGCTTCTGCTTTAATCCCATTTGTTGGGAATGAAAAATCACAAGGTGTAAAGACCATTGATTGAGCGTATTGAATATCCATATTATGTACTCTTGGTAAATTGCCAACGCTACCTGCAATTGCAACATAACATTCGTTTTCTATTGCTCTAGATTGAGCACAATATCTAACTCGTGAATATCCATTTTGAGTATCAGTCAAGAAAGGAACAAATAGAATATCCATGCCCTCTTCTGCCAATAATCTGCTCAATTCTGGAAACTCAACGTCATAACAAATCAAAATTCCAATTTTACCACAATCGGTATCATATGTTTGAATTATATTTCCTCCTTGCAACCCCCAAACTTTTGCTTCGTCAGGAGTTACGTGTATTTTCTCATATCGTTCACGACCGCCATCTCTTTTGCATAAATAACCCACATTATATAAATTGTTATCAATCATTTCAGGCATACTCCCTGTTATTATATTGATATTGTAAGATATGGCTAATTCTGAAAATCGTTTAATAATATCTGTCGTATATTCGGATAATTTTCTAATTGCTTCTGGCTCTGATAATTCATTAAATGGAGACATTAGTGGAGCGTTAAAGAATTCAGGGAAAAGAGCGAAATCGCATCTATATCCAGATACTGCATCAACAAAAAACTCGACTTGTTGCATTAGTTCGTCAAGGTCTTTGTATAAACGCATTTGCCATTGAATTAAGCCTAATCGTACAATCGTTTTTTTTATGGCTACAGAGTTTGTTTGCTTTTCATAGTAAACATTGTCCCATTCAAAAAGAACTGCATATTCTTGTGACTCTTTGTCTCCTTCGAGATAGCCACGTAAAATTCGAACAGGATGGAAGTCGTTAGACATTTGAAAATCAAGTACAGGGTCGTGAATTTCTTTTTTCTTAACTTTGTCAATGTATTCACGAGGAGAAATTTCCGATGCGTATTTATGATATATCGGAATACGACCACCAAAAACAATCCCCTTTAGATTTAGTTTTTCACATAATTCTTTACGGTAGTCATATAAACGCCTTCCGAGTCTTAAACCACGAAATTTAGGACGAATAAAAATGTCGATTCCGTATAACTTATCACCATTTAAATTATGTGTTTTAAACGTATAATCGCCTGTTATTTCTCTATATGTGTGCTTTTCATCAAATTTTGAATAATCGACAATGATTGATAATGCACAACCTGCTAATTCATTATCAATTTTAATTGCGACTTGTCCTTCAGGGAATTTATCAATCAAGGTTTTTATGTGATGTTCTTTCCAATATGCTTCTTGCATATTAGAATAAGCCTCAAACATCGCATTTTTTATGTCTTCATAATCCTCTAGTTTTAGAAAGACTAATTCGATATTGGCTATTGCTTGTATATCTATTGTATCCATATTTCTATTGTCCTGTTTTGTTTTTTAGCCAGCACTTTAACGTTTAGTATAAGAATAGTAGCCAATTGCGGGCTAATATCCTGTCTAATTACACGGAACTTGATGCGTGGCAGAATGTTTGAATAATCACCTAAAACCCAATGCTTTAAACCGAGTGTTGGCGAACGTTTCTTATTTTAATTTTTTTTTAAATCCTTTATGTGAAATGGAATCAAATCCAACTTTTTCATAGAACTTTACCGTATCTTTTCTGTCAGATTCTGTAATAAAAACTATTTGAGAACAATTCTTTTGCATACCAATTCTTTCAAGTTCATATAATAATTTTCGTCCAATCCCATTTCCTTGATGATTCTCGTCAACAACAAAATTCTCCATCACTAAAAAAGGGAAACACTCACCATAAAGTTCTTCACATATAATCCCTTGAATCGTGCCTACAATATTTTGGTCTTTCTCTGCAACTAAAAAGATATATTTGTCATCTTGTGAAATTTGCAAAAACTTTTCTTTCATTTTGTAAAGGTTCATTTTGTCACCCCAAAATAAGGTATAAAGTTTTGCAACTTCAACTAAATCTTCTTCTTTCAGTTTTCTGATATTGAAATCTATATTATTCATTTATTATCCAACTATATTTTTAAATCATAAAAAGGAATTAATCTGTCAGGTATTGAGGATTTTGAGTCATATAAAAAATCAGCTCCAATTTTATCGTAAAATTCTATTGCAAATGTAGCAGCAAAAATTAATAAGTTCCGAATTCCCATTTTCTGAGAAATATTCTTTGCATGATTTATCATTTGTATTCCAATTCCAAAGTTATGATAATCAGGTCTGATAAAATTTGCTCTATCCAAAATCCTTTTTGTATAAATATCTCCCCTTATTAAAAATCCGCTTTGTTTTCAACAATAGAATAAAATCCTAAGATTGAATATCCAAGGGTTGCTTTATATACAAAATATTGGTTTAAATATTTCTCAGTTATAGTCAGTTAGTCTTTCCAAATTTCATATTACTCGACAGGGTAATTCCAATGTCTTTTTGCAGAGAATGCTATTTCTGTCAGAATGTCCGAATCTAAATAATTTGCTTCCGTAATCTTTACATTTTGGTTATCAATCATTTTTGTTTCTCGGTGTCCTTTTGACATGGTTGCCAACGCCCAGATATTCGCAACTACTATTATAACAAAATTTTCGGCTTTCTATTCTCACCTATCTACATCTTTTCAATAAGTGTTTTACAAATATACAACAAAGACTTGAAAATGCAAGAGAAAAAAAGGACAAATTGAATCGTGGGCTTCAGGTCTATACGCTGTTTCTTAAATCAGCATCTAATTTTAAAACACTGCCCTGTCCTAAAATATATTTACAGACCTCAATCAGAAAAAGAACTGAACACATCCAATTTAATATTCCTTACTGAATTCCATAATAATTTCCGGATTCAGCTTTTCATTTTTCCTGAGTTCGGCAAATTTATCCAACAAATCGTCGGCAGTCAGGTTTTGCTTATCTTTCAGAGAAAGTGATTCAATAATTTCACCACGATACATCATAATTGTTTTATTGCCCAATGCTAAGGCTTGTTGCATCGAATGAGTTACCATCACAGTTGTGAGATTATATTGTTCGACAAATTTCTTAGTTAAATTGATAATCAATGAAGCTGATTTTGGGTCCAATGCTGCAGTATGTTCGTCCAATAATAACACGTTCGGTTTTGTCATCACTGCCATCAGCAATGTAATAGCTTGTCTTTGTCCACCCGAAAGCGAACCGATGAAATTATCCAATCTATCTTCCAATTGCATTTCCAAATCTTTAACGATTGCCTTGTATTCATCTAATTTTGATGAACCAAGTCCCAAAATCGGCATTCTGGTTTTACCTCTCAATGCTGCCAAATGCAAATTCTCTGCGATACTCATTCCTGGGGCTGTTCCGGAAAAGGGATTTTGGAAAACCCGTGCTATATGTTTGGCTCTATCATATTCTGGCATAAAAGTCACATCAACATCTGCAATCTTAACACTGCCTTCATCGCCGATAAAAGTCCCCGCAATAGCATTCAACAAAGTTGATTTTCCGGAGCCGTTTGTACCGATAATCGTGATGAAATCACCATCTTCAACTTCGAGATTGATGTTTTTCAGTGCATACACCTCGTTTATTGTGCCACGATTGAATACTTTATGAAAATCCTTGATTTGTATCATTTTTTTATCTCCTTCGAATCTTTTATGACCATTTCAGCACGATTTATCAAAGCATCGCTTAACTTTATTCCTAATTTTTCAGCAACATCCAAATTCAAGAAAAAACTCGTCATAGTAGTTTGCATAATTGGCATTTTTGCCGGACTTTCCCCATTCAAAACTCTGACAGCATAAGTGCCACCGTCAAAACCTGTTCGGTGATAATTTGGTCCCAAAATAGCAATAGTTTTATTTGTGATAAATTCGGCATCAACCGAAAAAACGGGAATATTCTTAGCTTCAGCCACTTTGACAAAGCTGTCATAACTCACGTTCAAAGTGTTGTCGCCGCCATTCATAAATATTTGAGCACCTTTATTCACCAAAGCATTGGATGCATCTAAAACTTCGGACGGATTGGTCACAGTTGATTCAATCACTTCAAGTCCAATCTTAGGAGCATATTGCCTAATCTTACTAACGACTGATTCCGAGTTTGCTTCGGATGAATTCCAGACTAAACCTAATTTAGTTCGGTTTGGCAACATTTCCTTAATCAAATCCAACATTCCTTCGATAGGAGGGAAGCACGCATAACCGGTGAAATTCGGCAGGTGGTCTGTTGGCGATTTTGCAGCTCCGATTTTATACGGGTCGTAAATGTAAGTAAATACGACAACCGGCTTGGTTCTATTTCCAACCATTTGAACAGCTGCTTGGACTACAGGTGTTGACAAAGGTACGATGATATCAACTTCGCGTGAAATCAAATCCTGCATTATTGAATTTATCATCGAAAAATCTGCGTTTGCATTTCGATAAATGATTTCAACATTCTCGCCATCGAAATAGCCATTGCTGTTCAAAGCCTTTATGAACCCTTCTTTTGCAAGTTCAACATTCGGCTCCATTGCGAATTGAACCATCCCGATTTTCATCATTTTTTTGACATCTTTCTTTCCGACAAATTTATTCGCTTTGAATTTCAATTCATCTGAAAAGGTAATATTCAATTTTTCAGCTACATCATTATTCAATCCGAAAGTTAATTTCGTATATCGGCTGAATGGGATGTCTGCCGGTTTTTCGCCATTAAGCACACGATTAACAATGTGAGCAGCATCTTGACCGCTTGATTTATAATCATATCCCAAAGCTGCTAATGCGCCATCATTAAGCCGTTCTACATCATTTATGAAAATTGGAATTTTATTCATCTCTGCAACTTTGGCGACTGCATCAAAAGCAGCAAAAACAGTATTTTCCGGCACGAGAACAAAAGCATCAATTTTTTTCTGCACCAAAGATGTGGCAGCTTCGCGAACTTCAGAAGTAGAAGTGATAGTCGCACCTTCAAAGCTCATATCGGGATATTTAGTTAATTCATGCTTCAAATTATCTACGTTGAATTCGGAGTTAGCTTGTCCGGCGTTCCAAATAGTGCCAATTTTTAATTTACGCGGAAAAATTTCTCTTACTAGTTCAAGAGTTTTATCCATCGGAGCCCATCCATAAACGCCTGTAACATTTTGTAAGTGGCTCGAATCCGAAGTACCTGCATTAATTATGAAAGGATTTGCAACGGTAGCAAACACTACCGGAATATCCTTCACTTTAGTGATTGCAACTTGTGTTGCAGGTGTGGAAATAGTTAAAATCAAATCTACTTTGCTCATTACAAAATTATCAATAATCGAATTTAGAGTTGCCAAATCACCATTTGCATCTTGAATTTTGAAGTCAATATTATGTCCGTCATTATATCCGAGCTTTTTCATTTCCTCTAAAAAACCTTCACGTGTCATATCCAAAATCGGGTTGCTATCAATTTGGACAATTCCGACTACATGTTTAATATCCGAACTGACCTTTCGGGAATCGAACAATTTATTTAAACCATAAATAGTCGCAATTCCGAGCAATGCAACAACTACTACATAGAAAACTTTTTTATTTACTTTTACGCTTAGTGGTTTCTTACGATTTTTATCATTTTGGGAAAGTCTCAAACCAATAAATAATGTTCCAAGAACAAAAAGTGAAGTCAACAATTTCAAATCAATTGGATTCATTCCTGCAAACAAGGCAAGGGCAATCATCAATCTGAAAATAATCGAACCAACAACAGCGCTTGCAATTTTCACAAAAATTGACCTTGATTTGAAAATTGATTCGCCTATAATCACTGCTGCCAGCCCATTAATTATCATACCGATACCCATTCCAATATCTGCAAAACCCTGATACTGGGCTATCATACCACCCGAAAATGCAATCATACCATTAGAAAGAGCAATTCCGAAAATTTTCATAGAATCAACATTCACACCCAGCGCTGAACTCATTATAGGGTTATTTCCCGTAGCAATTAATGACATTCCCAAATCCGATTTGAAAAATAATGCCACTTTTACCGAAAATAGCCCAACAATGACTATCATACATATTGCTAACCAAAATTCAATTCCAATTCCCGGATTAAAGCTGTCCAAAATATTTGTAAAGCTCGGGCTGTTCAACAGTGGAACGTTGCTTCGTCCCATGATGTGCAAATTGATTGAATAAAGCCCAATCATGACCAAAATACCCGAAAGCAGCCCGTTCACTCGCATTTTTGTATGAATAATCCCCGTGACCGAACCTGCTAACATACCTCCAAAAGAGGCTATTATCAATGCAATCAACGGATTTGTCCCACCAACAATCAATACTGATGTAATTGCTGCCCCGAAAGTAAAACTTCCGTCAACAGTTATATCAGGGAAATCGAGAAACTTATACGTCAGGTAAATCCCAATTGTCATAAATCCGTATATCAAGCCTAAATTAATCGCACCTATCCATAGTTCCATATTATGCCTCCAACTTAATTATACCCAAACATCCAAAGCTGAAACGCGATTTGCCCAACAAATGTTTAAGTCGGAGCGGATTCAATTCCTGTTGCACTTTCTTGAGCTCATCGTCGAAAAAGTGAATTTTATAGCTCAAAACATCTCTGTCAAAAATCCCGACATGTAAATGATAGTTAAGCTCAGACGGGAAAGCTGACACATTTTTATTGAAAAACGAACTTCCCTTATCAGCATAAATACCCACGCCAGCTGCAATCAAATTTACATCCTCAGCTTCGATAGGGTAATTGAACCAATTGGAAAAATTATCAGGATGGAAAATATCTTGATTATTCGCAGGTTTGTTTTGTGTCGTGGGGACTTTTTTGATGCTTATACCACGAATTCCTTTGCTTTCAGCCAAAAAAACGATACCAAATGAATTCAATCCCGAAAGTTCGCTAACTCCGGCTAAAATATCTTCAAAATCAGCACCATCAGTTGTTGCATCGAAAGAAACCTTTGCATAAAACTCACCCGAGAATGAGAATCCGTCAGCAAAGTTGTATTTAATATCATCTGCCTCAGTATCGAATTGCATAAAATCAACCGCAGGGCGATTCACCGCTGGATAGTAGAAAAGCGAGTTTTGGAGGACCAGTGCCTCGCCGAAATAATTTTTGCAATCATCAAAATTATCACCTAGAGCAGCATTGCCAACGCCATATTGAATTTCTATAGGCGATAAAGACCTGACATCAGCCACAGTAATCGAGGAATTTCGGATATTATCGTAATTCGTGAAATTTGAAAACTTTCCGCTCGGGGCGTCAAATTGCTGATATTCAAACTTAATTCCGTTCCGAGTAGAGCTGACAAGTTCTGACTCAACTTTTTGTGTCGAAATCAAGGGCAGAAGCTCAGCCTCGTTCGCCACAATCTTAAAAACCCTGTCAAAACCGCTCATCTTGAAGATTTTAAAGATGCTGTCGTTCATCCGGTACATCACCATCAAACCGCCCGCTCCTGCGAGTTTTTGCTGACTTACAAGCAAGACCCGTAATCCCGCAGAACTCACAAAATTCACTCCGTCGCAATCCATCACAATAACTCTTTCACCGGAAGCAATAATTTGTGACAATTTATTAGCGAGCTCCGACGAAGTAACGCCGTCAATTCTGCCATCCACAGCCAAAACGTCGCGTCCGGCAATCTTATAATCCCGAAATTCAATCATTTTGCACATCCCCATTGATACAAATATTCAAAAATAGTAATTCTTAGCATGTGGACATCAGCATACCAAAAAAAAAGAAAAGATTGACTATCAATCAATCTTTCTCTAAATTTTATGCTTAGTACACACTATTTAACTAACATCACTTTCTCCGTCTTAGTACTCCACGGCGAAATCATAATTACGTTATAAATGCCAGATGGATATTCGGATAAGTCAATCAACATCTCATTTGATTCAGGCTCAGACTTTGAATTCCTGACCCAGGAACTCCTATAAACTTCGTTTCCAATAGAATTTGTGATGATAATATTGAAATTACCAACTTCGGAACTAACAACGTTTGCAGTAAAAGCACCTTCCGTTACATTTGGTTTGACTATCATTTTGGTTACTATTATTATATCGAAGTGTCGAAGAGGGAATTGACAATGATTAATACCCAAACTACCATTATGCATTTCAGTGTTAATATTATTCTCAAGCCATTCAAAGTCGCTAATGTTTATTGAATGATTGAGAGAGTCTGCTAATAAAACTCTACCACAAATATAATTAATTATATGATCTCCTTCAATCAAATTTGTAGAATCAGTAATTTCAATAATGTAATAGTCATTGCTTTTGTCAACTATCGTCATCGTTCCATATTTTACTTCTTCCGGTAAAAAGAATGATTTATTCAAATCCAATCTCAACTTATAAGCAAATCTTCCTGTAAGATATTCATTACAATATAGACTGGCATAAATTGGAACACATACGAAATCATCAATTTCAACTATTGTGTCAGCCACCCAGACTTTTGACTTCGTTTCAGAAATTTTGCCTGCAATTGGTATATTAATTTCAGAATAACATGGCTCTGTTAGAATAACTAATAAAGTATCAAATAAATCATTGTCATAAATCATTGTTGAATAATCGAAATTCAATTTATAATTTTCTTTAGGTTTTAAATTATAAGGCAATGGTGAATCAATAGAAAGAGATAAACCATTCAAAGGAGATTTCAAAATAATCTTGTCTATAAGTACATTAAAATCATTCGAATTCAATATGCTTTTATCAATTTGACTTATTTCATGCAGGCAAAATTCACCTAAGTCTATATGTTCAGGTTCAAGTTTTGAAGGACTTATTTCACTAACAGTCTTAGATAATGTAGTTGAACATCCGTCACTCAATATAACTTCGACAGAATAGGTTCCAGGACCTACTTTTGTTATTTTGGGAGTGGTTTCGCCTGAAGACCACAAATATCCATCAGCATCTTTATAATCTACTTCCAATTCAAAGGATTCATCTTTACAAACCGAATTGGGTCCTATAATTTGTATATTTGGAACATCAATCCAAAATAAATCAAAGCTACCATTGTATTCGCAGCCATCAATGTCAAAACATCTAACTAAATAGGTTCCTGGCGATTTTATAACAATACTTTTTGAAGATTGCCCGGTTGACCATTCAATGTTTTCAAAATCACCTTGAATGAAAACTTCGGTACTATCGCCTGAACAAAGATAATTATCACCTTGGATTTCAATATCTTTAATTGGCAATACATTTACCCAAACAGAATCATAATAAACGCAACCGGTAATTTTATTAGTCAATGTTAATGAATAAACAGTGGATTTTGTTGGGTTAACACTTGGGTTTGGTGCAGTTATATCATCAATATCAGTGTTAGGTTTCCAATTATGAGAATAAACATTTTCATCATATCCAAATAATTGAACTTTACCACCATAACATAGATCATGACTCAATTTCTTAAGTTGTAAAGGTGGACAATCACAACTTCTCAATGAAATGTTATCCAAAGCGAAAATTTCGGGAGATTCGGAATTGACACTAATTATAACTTCAATATTTTGATTAGCGCTAGAAGTCCATCCATATACATAATTCTTTAAAACGCAGGGACCCTCAGCATGTATAAATGGATATTGAATTTCTACCCCATTGATTAAAATAGATAGGTTAGAGAATGATTTGTCTGAAACAGGGATAAAATCAAATGAAAACAAATATTCTGAATTTGGTTCAACTGTCGTTTCATATCTGAGTACTTCATTTAAACCCGTTAATGTGTGACAAAAAACAAAATTATTGTCAGTACCAAAAAGTACACAACTGTCATTTTGATTGATAGGATTCGCATTTGTAATCGCAAATGAACCGGGATTTTGAAATTCATTAATGTCATCTAAATTGATTTCATTTAAATTACTTGTAAAGAAAATTTCTTTGCTTTCAAAATCTCCATAGGAAATCAATTCATCGCCTTTAGGATCACAATGACTAACCTGTGAAATATAATTTTGTACAAAAGTCGGCAGTCCTAATCTGCTTGATGCACCATTCAGCATTGCCATGCCCTTACTAACAAAATCACAGTCTTTACCAGGCTCATTTGGTTTTTTAATTACGCCTAGATATTGATCGCCGTCTTGCGCTACATAAATTTTACCATTTATACCTAGTTGTAAAGACCCAAAGTAAAATGTTGCAGTTTTGTTTTCAGCTAAAATTATCATGCTATTAAGAATTTCTTGTTCTGATTGTTTTGATACATCCATCTGAATTAATCTACAGGGTTGAAACAATGACGCATATAAGTATTTACCATCAGGAGAAAACTCAACTCCATAGGGCCATGAGAAGTATGGATGTTGTAAATTATTTGTTAATGTCATCTTACCTGAATAATTATCAAAATCAAACAACTCGATGACACCGGCAAATGAGTGAGTTGATGCTATACGCTTGCCGTCAACAGTTGACTTCAATGTGTGACCTGTAGGTCTATTAGCTGTATTTATACCATTACTTATTACCGGGTCACCTACAACTCCATTTTCATCTACTTTATAAGCCAAGTAATTTGTTGTTTGAGAGATGTGAACAATAACCCAAAAGTCCTTTTGATTTGCATGTGGAATAGCCAAAACCCGTTCAATCGGTTTAGGATGAATATTAATGTTTTTGGTTGTGACCTTCCCTAAACCACCATTCTGACTCATATCCACAATAGACATGTTTAACCCACGGCTATTTGATTCAACAGCATCAACAGTAAAAATGTAATATTGATTATCGTGTAATGGTCTGCGTAATGCTATTGATGATTGAGTAGCAGAGTTGTGACCTAATAAACCGTTGCCACCATCCATTACCATATTTTTTTTGTTCCATACTGTTACACCATTGGTATAAAACAATAGATTTCCATTTTTATCTGAAATTGAAGCACAACCTTCCCAGGAATTGAGTTGAGACCCATTAACAAAAACAGGTTCGTTGTTATGAGTATTAAAAGTAATCGCTGCATTTTGACCGAAATTCCAATTTGTTGTCTCTTTTTGGCTTAACAAATTGATTATTGAACCCAAAAACATAATAATAATGAAAATGAAATTTTTCATGGTAGCCTCGATTTATTGTTTTGCTAATTGCGAGATATCTGCTTTGGTTAATACTTTGTTGTAAATCTTCAAATCATCAATTGCTCCTTTGAAGATTCTATTGTTTAATGAGCGTTTACCAATGAATAAATTCAAATTTGATGGATCGGGTTGAGGGACCATGCTTTGGGCAACTTCAACGCCATTAGCATATATTATTAGGCTCGTTCCATTATAAACAAGAGTTACGTGTGTCCAGATATTTGGTTGAACCAAAAAATCAGAAGGACAGTAACTTCTTCCACTCTGTGTTTTGTATATTTCTGAAGATATGTAACCATTTTTCAATAAAAATGCAAAACTTGACATATTTGGCGTGGCTGCACCATATCTACTTACTAAATCTACTTCACCTTCATATGTATTGCCATATCCAGGATCCGGCTTGACCCACAAAGCTATTGTAAAAGTTTTTGTGAAATCCATAAATGTAGATTTCATAACTTCAACGTATGCTGAGCCATTGAAGTAAGCAGCAGAATTGTCTTTCCCAAATCTGTTTTTTGTGTAAGTTATATTTGTTTGTTGGCAAGAATGAGTATAACTCGACATGTCATTGACAATATTGTCAAAACTTAAATTCAAAATTAGAGCATCACTTGGATCTATTTCTTTATAATTGAAACTCCAAACATCACTTTCAGAATAACCACCAAAATCGTCAAAAGCTCCAATTTTCCAGTAATATTTCGAGTTAGTGCTAAGTCCGGATAGCTGATATTCAGTTACATCAATCCCCGATTCGATAATTTGAAGACTATTAGCTGAAAGTCCAAAATATACATCATATAACAAAACATCATTTTCGGGATCTGTACACATCCAATCTAATGCTGGTTGTGAGTTCACAGTTATATCATCTGGTGGAGAGATTAATAATGGCTTATTTGGAGGATCGTTTTCTACATCAAAATTATCAAGGATTATCGTGGCTTCTGATGTTTTATTTCCCAAAATGCTAATGTTTACATACTTCGGGGAATAACCTTCTTTTTTTGCATATACTCTGTATAATCCAATTGGTACTTGAACGAAAATAAATTCTCCATTTGATTTAGAAACCAAAACTTCCGTAGGGGGAATTGTATAAATTTCAGCTCCTTCTATTGGAGACAGGTCCTTTGTAATCACTTTTCCATTTATACGCCCAAATTGACTTTCGTTATTATTTGAATCTGATGAGCTATCACAAGAAACAATCAAAGTAGTCAAAATCAGGAGCAGCAGAAAGTTTTTCATAATTTTATCCAATGATTAATGAATTAGTGCCAAATTAAGAAAATTATGTTAATTAGCAAAAGAATTGTAATATTATTTTTTATTTTTTTGCTATTATTGTGCCTCTGTATCCATCCACCTCTCTTAATAATTTGTAGCCGAGGGATTGAAGGGGTGGGACTATGGATTTGAATGCGGCTTCGCCATTGACTTCGTGGAGTGCTTCGATGAGTAGTTTGGGTGATTGGGTGGTGAGGAATTTTGTAGCTCCTTTGATGGCTTCTATTTCTGCACCTTCGATGTCCATTTTTAGGTAGCTGACTTTGTCGTAGCCTTGTCGTTCGATGATTTCATCTAAGGTTTCGCAGTGGATTGTGACTACTTGCTTGTTTGTGAATAATTCGTTGTCGTAGTCAATCAAGGTGTGCTCGCCCGGGCGGTTGCTGATGTGGAATTCTTTTGTGCATTTTTCAGACCATAGCGCTAATGGTATGATTTCGACATTTTGCAGATTGTTGTTGTCGAGATTTCGCTGGAGTGTGATGCGGTTTTGCTCGTCGGGCTCGATTGCGATTACTTTGCCTTTGGAGCCGACTTTTTTTGCTGCTTGGACTGTGAAGCCGCCGATGTTTGCTCCTGCATCTATGACTGTGTCGCCTTCGTTGATGTCGAAATAGGTGAAGTACTCGCTGTGGATGAAGAGCTCGCTGAGTATTTCGTATAGGAAGTAGTATTTGTTGACATCAAGGATTTTGTCCATTTTTGATTTTGTACCATAGTTGTAGCGCTCGGTGAAGTTGATTTCAGCCGGAATCTGCGATGGGGGAGATTCTAAGATTATTCCGCTTTTTAGCGTTACTTTCAAACTGCCGTCAGCGGTAATTTGGCTACGGGAAATTATATCGTTTACTTGGTAGTATTTGTTGAAAAATCGGTAATAAAGCAACTTCACAGGTGTGAGCAAAGCTGAATTTGAATCTGCAATTTTATTTTTGAAAGACATTTTTCTTAAATCATTTTTTGAACATCTTACTAAAATAAGCAAATTCGACAACAATTTCATTTGTTCATCATTTTTTCGTGCTTTCTTGTATAAACGGTTTGTTTATTCACAAATATCTGTATTTTTGCTTTTTCAAAGTGCTAAGATTTAATCGGGTGTGATTATGAGAAAGAAAAATTTGGATAGTAGCCAACAAGTTAGGCGAATACTTCGAATATTGAGACTTTTGTCATCAAATAATAATATGACTTCTACAGAAATTTTCGACCATTTGATTGAAGATTGTAAAGAGGTTTCGATTCGGAGTATCCAACGAGATTTGAAGGTTTTGCTTGATGACGGGTATTTGGATAAACGTAAATCGGGCAAGGTAACGTTGTGGAAACTTAAGAAACATTCAAACATTGATTTCAGCCCCAAAAATATTCGTGAGAGTGAAATGATTTCATTCTATATTTTGAAAGCGTATATAAGCACTTTCCGAGGCACTACTATTGAAACAGATTTGAACGAATTGTCTACTAAGTTAGAGTCGATGGTTCCGGGTGCAGTTTTTCTGGAGGACCCTTTTTATGGAGACCAAAACATTGGGTCATACGATTATTCTGATAAACATGAAATTTTGAGACTTTGCATCAAGCACATTAACGAGAAAAATTGGATTAAGATTAAATACGAGCGCTTGACTGACGATTTGGTTAAGGATTATACTATTTTTCCGCAATTTTTATATTCATACTTAGGCACAATCTATCTGATAGCTTATAATCCGACACACAAAAGGTCAACTAATTTTGCTATACAAAACATCAAATCGATTGATGAAATATTTAATGCAATTAAAACAGAACCTAAATTTGATTATGACAAATTCAGGTCAGAAAGATTTGCTGTGATAGATGGTGATGTTGAAATGGTGAAAATCGTAATCAAAAAGGCATATGTAAAATATTTCGAGAATCGCCACATTCATATTTCGCAAAAAATCACAAGAAGTAAATCCGGTAATCTGAATATTGAGTTGAAAGTACCAATATCGAGCGATTTCATTTCGTGGTTGTCCCGATGGTGCAATGCGATAGCAGATATCCAACCAAAAGCACTCAAAGATGAATTATTGCTTCGGCTCAAAGATGCTGTAAAAACTTTGGATGTATAGAATTAAATTATTTTATACTTTGATTTTTTTTCCCATACAAAAAAAGAAGAAGACAATATCTTGTCTTCTTCATCTAATTCTATTTGTACCGGAGGAGGGATTTGAACCCCCGACACCCAGATTATGATTCTGATGCTCTAACCAACTGAGCTACTCCGGCGCATAATAGACTACAAAAATAAGCGTTTTTTACGAACTTTCCAAAAGTCTTTTTAATTCATCGCGAAGATTTGCAGCTTTTTCGTAATTTTCCTCTTTTATAGCTTTGTCTAATTCGATTTGTAGCTGCTCAACTTTGCTCTTAGGTTGGATTTTGGTTTTCTTGTCAGGCTCTTTCATAAATTTCAAATCATCATCGTCATGATTGGGCAATTCTTCATCTTGAGGTACTACGCCTGTCATATCCAATATATCTGCATTCACAAATACCGGAATACCATATCGAACTGCTAATGCAACAGCATCTGAAGGACGTGAATCAATCTCAATATCGTTGTCGAATATCAATTTAGCATAAAAAGTACCGTCAACCAAATCATTAATGTGAACTTCGGTTAGTGTGGAGTCAAAACTGTCCACAATAGCTTTAATAAGGTCGTGAGTCATAGGGCGCGGCGGTATTACGCCTTCCATTTCCAGTGCAATAGCTTGTGCTTCAAAAGCGCCGATAATGATAGGTAATCTTCTTTCACCGTCCACTTCTTTCATAATCAAAGCGTAGGCATTGTTGCTCGCAGGGCTTGCCGATAATCCTAATACTACTAATTGTACTTTATCCATAAATTTTATTCATTTTCAAATATAAAAAGACTGCTAATCTTGCGTTTTATTTGATATTTGGTATTGTTTGTGATTGTAAAAAAAAGGTGGAGTTCATTTCCACCTTATTGAATTAATATAACGTTTATCAGCCTTTGACAGCTTTTATTTTTTCAGTCAGTTTTGGTACAATTTCAAAAACGTCGCCAATGATTCCATAATCGGCAACTTTGAAAATTGGAGCATCTTTGTCCTTGTTGATTGCCAATATCACTTTCGAGCTCGACATACCTGCAAGATGTTGGACTGCTCCCGATATAGCACAAGCCACATATAAATTTGGCGAAACAGTTTTACCTGTTTGACCAACTTGCTCTGCATGTGGTCTCCATCCGGCATCAACAACAGCACGCGATGCACCGACCGCTCCACCTAAAGTCGCTGCCAAATTCTCGACCATTGAGAAATTTCCGGCTTCTTTGAAACCACGGCCACCGCTTACGATAATGTCTGCTTCTGAAACGTCAAGTTTACCCGCATTTTTAGAAACATTTGTAACAGTTGCTTTTTTGTCATTATCAGAGATTGTTGCAGTGAAGTTGGTGACTTCAGGGCTTCCTACATCGTTTTTAATTGCTGTAAAAACGTTGGGGCGCAAAGAGAAAATTTTAGTTGCTTTGTTGATTTTTGTTTTAATCAGTGCTTTACCGGCATAAACAGGTTTTGTTGCAATAATGTTGCCATCTGCAACTTCCAATCCAACACAATCAGCAACATATCCGGCGTCAATTTTTGCTGCTACTCTTGGAGCAATTTCCAATCCTGCGGCATTTGCTGCAAATAGTAAAACATCGGCAGATTCTGCTTTTGCCACTTGACTGACTATTTCGGCATATGCAGTTGATGAATAAGCTCCGCTGAATTCAACTGAAACTAATTTTTTCAATCCGAATTGTCCTGCCGAAGTAAATATTGATGGATTTCCTCCGATACATAACCCGAATATTTCAGCACCATTTGATTGAGCTAAGTTTTTTGCGGCAGTTATTAATTCGTTTGAAACTCTTTTGAAACCGTTATTTTGTGGCTCGAGATATACTAATATTTTTTTCATTTTCGTTCCTTTATTAAATTACTTTCGCATCTTCATGCAATGAGCGAACTATTTCGTTAATGTCGGCATCTGAATCTCCAAGGATTTTGCCAACGCGTTTGTTTACGGGTAATGCAATTGAAATGACTTCAACAGCAGCATCTACTTGGAAAAAGGGAACTTCATCTATTGGTTTCTTTTTAGCTTTCATTATATCGGGTAATTTGGGGTAACGTGGTTCATTCAATCCCTTTTGAGCGCTAATTGCACAGGGAATTGAAAGCTCTACAGTTTCTTTTCCACCTTCAATATCACGTTCAGCTATGACTTTAGCTCCGTCAACATTGAGTTTGGAAACAACCGAAGCAGATGGAATGTTCAATAATTCCGCTACCATCGAAGGAATTTGGAATGAATCAAAATCTACACTTTGGCGACCAAAAAAAATTATGTCGAAATTTTGATCTTTTACGCAATTTGCAATATTATGAGCAACTTGGTATGAATCAAGTTCGGAAGGTGCTTTTATGAAAATAGCCGAATCGGCACCCATTGCCAAAGCATTACGCAAAATATCAGTCGCATCGTCGGCGGATACTGTCAATGCGGTTACTTCACCACCATTTTTTTCTTTCAATCTAATTGCTTCTTCTAATGCAAATTCATCATAAGGGTTAAGTATGTACTTGACTCCTTTACTGTCAATTGTCTTTCCGTCAGGACCGACAAAAATCTTTGTAGCAGTGTCCGGTACACGTGATACACATACAAGTGAGTTCATTTTTTCTCCGTCTAATTCAAATATCATTTCTAAAATTTTATAAAAGTTAGAAACGAATTTAAAGCAAGATATTTTATTTGGAAGGTGAAATTATCGTTCTTATTTGGACTTTTTCAAGAGGAACATAATCGAATCATTAATTTTCGAATAGGCTTTAACGGCGCATGGTGGTATATCGGTCAAATGCCACGAAACAGGGTGATTAACGGTACAAATCGCTCCATCTTGACGGAAAGTCAAGCTAATTTCGCCATCAACTATATTGACTTTATCGCTGCAATACAAAATTTGCCAAACTAAAATATTTTTCTCGATTTCTGTGGGCTTATCTGTGATAATTTTATAGACAGATTCCTTTTTTTGAATTGCCATTTTCCAAGTTTTAATTGGTGTATCGACAGTTTCATTATAGAGTCTGAATTCTCCACCTACTACTACATTTGGAGAGGCTGACAAAGTAACTGTCACATCAGAAATCTTGTTGCTAATGACACAAAAGCGGTCTAATTTACTCTCTTTCATGTTTGTTTCATTTCCTCCCTTAAGTATTTCGCAGTCAAACTTGTTTTCTTCTTGATAATACTTTCAGGAGTTCCTTCAGCAATAATTTGTCCACCAAATTTTCCACCTTCGGGACCTAAATCAATTATCCAATCAGCATTTTTAACCACATCAAGATTATGTTCGATAACAACGACTGTATTGCCTTTATCAGCTAATTTGTGCAACATTGCTAATAGCATATTTATATCTTCAAAATGTAGTCCTGTTGTTGGTTCATCTAATAAATATAACGTTTTACCTGTCGAAACTTTTGATAATTCGGCCGAAAGTTTGACTCTTTGAGCTTCGCCACCGGATAAGGTAGGAGCTTGTTGCCCTAATTTAATATATCCAAGCCCGACTTCAAACATCGTTTTGATTTTCTTTTTCAATTTCGGTATGTCCGTAAAAAATTCGTTTGCTTCTTCAACAGTCATGTTCAAAACATCTGCGATTGATTTACCTTTGAATTTAACTTGCAAAGTTTCCGAATTATATCTCTGACCTTTACATTCGTCGCAAGTAACATAAACGTCCGGCAAAAAGTTCATTTCAATTTTTTTAATTCCTGCTCCCTGACATTCTTCGCATCTGCCTCCTTCGACGTTAAAAGAAAATCTTCCCGATTTGTAACCCCGAATTTTGGCTTCTCGTAACTCAGCAAAATGGTCTCGAATTAAAGTGAATAGACCTGTGTAAGTAGCAGGATTGGAGCGTGGAGTTCTTCCGATGGGAGATTGGTCAATTTCGATTATTTTGTCAATATTATCAATACCATCAACGGAGCTATAGGGCAGAGGTACGGAACTGCTATTTTTATTCAAATATCGTGAAAGTATTGGGTACAGCGTATCATTTATTAGCGAACTTTTGCCTGAGCCGCTCATTCCGGTTATACATACAAATGTTCCTAAAGGAATTTTCAATGTTACGCTTTTCAAATTATTACCGGTTGCACCTTGCAAAATGATATATTTCCCATTTCCTTTACGACGTTCGGTAGGTGTTGTAATTGACTTAACATTTAGTAAATACTGTGCAGTCAAGGAATTGTTAAGTGCTTTGCTACTTAATTTATTCAATTCTTTCAAGGTGCCAGAAAATATAATCTCTCCTCCGTGAATTCCTGCTCCGGGACCAATATCAACGATGTGGTCGCCACTTTCAATCATAGCTTTATCATGTTCGACCACTATTACAGAATTTCCCAAATCACGCAATTCTTTGAGCGAATTTATTAGACGGTTATTATCATGTTGGTGCAATCCTATACTTGGTTCATCAAGTACATACAATACGCCTACAAGTTGCGAACCAATTTGCGATGCCAATCGTATTCGTTGGGATTCACCGCCCGATAAAGTACGAAGGGGACGATTAAGATGTATATAAGCAAGTCCGACATTTTCGAGAAAACTCAATCTGTTGTTGATTTCCTTGAAAATCAAATGCGAAATCAAAATTTCTCTATCGTTTAACTTCTTTTCGATGTCTTTAATAGAAATTCTCAAATCGGACAAGTCCAAATCGCAAAGTTCTTTTATGTTGTTACCATATAATTTGATTTGCAAAGTTTCTTTTTTGAGTCTTCCACCAAAGCAAGTCGGACATTTTATATCAGTCAAATAAGGTTCAATATTTTTTTTCTGATTGTATGTAGTCGGGTTTTCATAAATATGTTTCAATGTTGGCAATACACCAAGAAATTTGTGCTTATATTTTAGTCCTGTTCTCTCGAAATCATGCTCCAATTCAATAGAGTCTTCATTTCCGTACAAAATCATGTTTAATTTGCTTTGCTCAAGATGCTCCATTGCAATGCTCAAATCAATCCCGTGTTTTTCGGCATAAACATCTAATTGTGTCCAAAGCCAACTCAAACTCTTTTTACCCAAAGGAGCAATAGCACCATCATAAATTGAAAGTTTTGAATTCTCGAGAATAGCTGACAAATTAAAATCTTTAATTTCTCCAAGCCCTTGGCATGTTGAACATGCTCCGTTTGGCGAATTAAACGAGAACATATTTGGTACAGGTTCTTCATATGATTCGCCACAATTTGGGCAAGAATATTTTGTGCTGTACAAGACTTCTATGAATTCATCAGTATTAGTTTCAGATAAAATAATTAGATTTCCTTCGCCACGATTTAGAGCTAATTCTACTGATTCACGTATTCTATTTGTATGATTCTCATTCACAAGGCAACGGTCAACAACAAGTTCTATATCATGAATATTGTATCGTTCGAGTTTCATTCCGACTACTAAATCACGAATTTTCTTATCAACTCTGACTTTTGTAAAGCCTTGTTTGGTAAGCAATTCAAAAAGTTCGCGATAATGACCCTTGCGGCTTTTGATAAGTGGAGCCAGAATTTGAATTCTTTTGTCTTCATAATCGTTCAGTATTGTTTGGATTATGTCTTCAGCTGTTCGTTTTATTGCCGGAATATCGCACTTAACACAGTGTTGAATTCCGATTTTTGCAAAAAGCAGTCGCATATAATCATAAATTTCTGTTGCAGTACCAACTGTAGAGCGTGGATTGTGACTTATTGACTTTTGTTCAATTGATATTGCCGGAGATAGCCCTTCGATAATATCAACTTCGGGTTTTTGCATCATGCCCAAAAATTGCTTTGCATAAGGACTTAGACATTCAACATATCGCCTGTTAGCTTCTGCATACAATGTATCGAACGCTAACGTGGACTTGCCCGAACCGGATAATCCTGTAATCACAGTCAGAGAGTCTCGCGGAATAATCAAATCTATATTTTTAAGATTATGCTCACGTCCACCCTTAATGGTAATTTCTGTGATTTCATCCGCATAATCGCCAAATTCGGAAATAATTGAATCAAATTCTTTAATCATAATTTTTTTTTTGAATTTGAAATGCCGTAAAAAGTGTTTAGAAAATGTTCAAAACTTTCACTTATTGTATGGCTTACCCTTGATTTTCAAAATTGTGTAATCCAAACTGCTTGAATCTAATTTTTCCAATTTGTCAGTTGAATTTACTATCTCGACACTATATTCAAATGTTTTGTTGGGTCCTGTAAGTAAAATATCATTTGGGAAGTGTATTTGCTTTTTTTCTAACTTAGCTTGAAATAAAGAGGCATCTTTTTCAATAGTCGTAGGCAAATAAGGAACAATTTCATTCATATAAATTTCACGAATCGCTTCGTCGTGTAAATATGCATTAGCAAACTCATCGGGCTTTACTTCAGGTTCATCATTTACAGTAAATTCTTGCTTGAGTAGCTTAAGTAAATCATCTTTCTCACTCGAATTTTCGACAAATTTCTTAATAAAATCATCAGTGGAATCATAAAATCGCTTTGATTGGATTTTGCTGTTAGTTTCTACCGAAAAGCCCAGAAAATCTTTGTAAAAATATTCTGCAGGTTTGGAATCAACCGAAAATTGTTCGTCATAAATAAAAGCTTTCCATTGACTATTTGGGTAATCAAGTTCCATCTCATCTTCGATTCGTCTTTGTAAAAGTGCAAATTTGAATTTTTTGGATGATGGGTCGAGAAAAATATCATCGAGATACTTGATAGTTGATTCTCGATTGTGAATTTCATACCTTAACGCAGAGAGTAATTCTGCTTTAATGACAATTGGCAGTGGATAGCCGTTTTCGTCTTTAGCATCAATCATGATAAGATAACCGCCGGGAATTGTATTCACAGTTTGTGCTTGAGCGAGTTTCATTGCCACTTTGATTGAAGCATGTATAAATCTTTCATCCGAATGTTCATTCACTTCATTTACCAAACCAAAAAACGAATCGGGATAAGAATCGCTAATGAGTAATTCAAATGATTTGCCCTTCTTTTGTGATGCTTTGGCAAGTCTTTCGATGATTACCTTCAGCACTTGGTCCGAGAATCGGAATAAATTCTCATCTGTTATGACAGTTGCATGCTCAAGCCCATCGTTTTTTGCAACTATCTGATGCAATATAATTCGGTTGATAGTAATGTTATAAAAGTTAGTCACATTTCACTCCTAATTCTTTGGATATTATTTTCTTGTGTTGTAAATGCAAATCTTACAAAGATAATTGATAATCGGCAAACATCAGTTTAATAGAATGTCGTATTTTTGTAAGATTGTAGTAGAAACGAAAATTAAGGAAAAATATGTACAAATTAGAAACAATTATATCATTAGCCAAAAGACGTGGCTTTGTATTCCAATCATCAGAAATTTATGGCGGTTTGAACGGTTGTTGGGATTACGGACCGCTCGGTGTGGAGTTGCTACTCAAAATCAAAGACTCTTGGTGGAAAGCGATGACATTCAGAGATGATATCGAAGGTGTTGATGCATCAATTTTAATGCACCCCAGAACTTGGGATGCAAGCGGGCACACTAAGCAATTCAGTGACCCGATGATTGACAACAAAGTTAGCAAAGCACGATTTCGTGCCGATAATTTAATTGAAGAACACATTGTCAAATTACGCTCCAAAAATAAAAATGATGAAGCAGAAGCAATTGAACAAAAACTTGCTAATATTAAAGAGAACAATGATTACCTGACAATCATACTCGAACACGGTATCAAAGACCCCGTATCGGGAACTGTGGAATGGACTGAGGTAAGAAATTTCAATCTTATGTTCAAAACCTTTATCGGACCATTGGAAGAAGCAAGCAGTGTCGTTTATCTTCGCCCGGAATCTGCGCAAGGTATTTTTGTGAATTTTAAAAATGTAGCTGAAACTGCACGTCAAAAAGTACCTTTTGGTATAGCACAAATTGGCAAAGCATTTAGAAATGAAATCAACACTAAGAATTTTCTATTCCGGACAAGAGAATTTGAACAAATGGAGATGCAATACTTTGTAAAACCGGGTGCAGAGCTTGAATGGTTCGATTATTGGAAAAAGCAAAGATGGCAATGGTACATTGATATGGGAATGGATGAATCAAAAATGCGTTGGAAAAATCATGACAAATTAGCACATTATGCTAACCATGCTGTAGATATTGAGTTTGAATTTCCATTCGGCTGGGGCGAAATCGAAGGAATCCATTCACGAACTGATTTTGACTTAAGAAATCATCAGGAATTTTCCGGCAAAAAAATGGAATATGTAGATGCTGTAAATAACGAGCGATATTTACCATTCGTTGTTGAAACCTCCGGTGGTGTCTCAAGAGGATTGATGGCGTTTTTATGCAATGCTTATAGCGAAGAACAAGTGACTGACGACAAAGGTAATACCGAAGTACGTACTATTTTGAGATTCAGCCCCAAATTAGCTCCAATAACTGCGGCAGTTTTCCCACTTGTCAATAAGGACGGAATGCCTGAATTAGCTCAATCAGTTTATAGAGATTTACAAAAATCAATGAAAGTTCAGTATGATTCTTCAGGTGCTATTGGTAGACGCTATCGTCGACAAGACGAAATTGGTACTCCATTTTGCATTACAATTGATGGCGAATCATTGACCGAAAATACTGTTACTATTCGTGAAAGAGATTCGATGAAGCAAGACAGAATATCAATTGATAAAATCAAAAACTACATAAGCGATAAAATATACTGATTGATAATTAGTCCTTAGATTGAGAATCAGGAAGCTGATATATTACTTTAGGCTAATTTTCTTATTTATATATAATTTATAACCAATGATAAGATACTTATTTTATATCTTTGTTGTAAGTGCCATATTTACCAATAGTTTGCATTCCAATGAAGATGTTTATTATAAAATCAACAAATCTTTCAATATTCAGGGTGCTGTATTTAACGAATTACTCAACGGATATGCTGTTGAGTTAGATCCGGAAATACTTATGCGTGCCGGAATTGAAGGCATGATTTCTTCACTTGACCCTTACACTGAATATTACAGCGAAAAACAACTACAAGATGTAGATTTCCTGTCTTCAGGAACATACGCAGGACTTGGGATTACGGTTGGTGTTCATGATAGTATGTTGATAGTAGTTGACGTACGGCAAGGATATCCTGCACAAAAGGGAGGTTTGAAAATAGGGGATTACATTTACAAAGCTGATACGATTGTTGTGCTAAATAAAACTTCTGCTGAACTCAGAGAATTTACCAAAGGTGAGCCGGGAACTGAGCTTTTTTTGACTATAATCCGCAAATCTTTAAATTCGAAAGACACTATACAGCTTAATTTAGTCATCGAAAATATAAAATTGCCTAATGTACCATATTCCGGATTTGTAAATGATTCGACCGGAATAATCATACTCGAAAGATTTACAAAAGACTCCTACAAAGATTTCCGAAATGCTTTCAACAAACTTAACAATTCCCAAAAGCTCAAAAATTTGGTAATTGATTTACGAGATAATCCCGGTGGATTACTCGAAGAAGCAGTTTCAATCTGCGAATTATTTTTACCTCCAAATAGCTTAATTGTAACTACGAAATCACGCGAAAACGAAGTACTATTTGAGTACATTTCTCGTCAAACACCACTTGATACAAATATCAGGATTGCAGTGTTAATCAACCAATCATCTGCAAGTGCAAGCGAAGTATTAGCAGGTGCTATTCAAGACCATGATAGAGGCTTAGTAATTGGTCAGCAATCATTCGGCAAAGGGCTCGTCCAATCAGTTGTTAGCTTGCCATATGGTGGTAATCTTAAGATTACTACTGCAAAATATTATACTCCATCCGGTAGATGTATTCAGAGAATTGGTTTCGCGGAACAGTATGCAAGTATGAAAATTCAAGCTATCGTTGATTCGACACAATTCCAGACAAAAAATGGCAGAATTGTTTTCGAATCTACAGGTATCAAACCGGATAGCATTATCAGTCCTCGTGAACCACAAGAATTGATATATGATTTGAACCAAAAGCAAATTTTCTTTGATTTTGCAAACCAATATGCCACAACAATGAAATTGCAAAAAATCGAATTTGTTCCTGAAAAGTCATATGAAAGATTTGTCAAATATTTGAAAGATGTAAAGTATGATTTTAAGTTCCGTTATGAAGAAGAATTGGATGAAATTAATTCCGAACTTGAGAAACAGGGATTAAAATCTGCATCTTCGACAAAAATTATCGAACAATTGAAAACTGAATTAGCAAAAAAAGACGAACTGTTGATAAATAATTTGAAAGAAGATTTGACAGAAATACTCGAACATGAGATTTATCGTCGCTCAATGAATGAAGAGGAATTTTATTCATATATTATGAGCAGAGACAGGTATGTCAAATCGGCAGTTAGTTTGATGAGCAACAATTCTTACAAATCTTTGCTTGCCAAAGAAAACGACTAAAACACAAAAAATATACGTAGACATAAAGCGTCTTATCTCCATTACATAATTGGGTATCTGAAAAAATGAGAATTACTAAACAATATACAAATCGCGAAAGTCAGTCATTAGACAAATATTTGCAAGAAATCGGCAGAGTAGATCTATTAACTACCGATAATGAAATCACACTTGCTCAACTTATTAAAAAAGGTGGGAGCGAAGGTTATTTTGCACTTGAAAGACTTGTAAAAGCTAACTTGCGATTTGTAGTATCTGTTGCTAAACAATATCAAAATCAAGGATTGAGTTTAGGCGATTTAATCAACGAAGGCAATTTAGGTCTGATAAAAGCGGCAAAACGTTTCGATGAAACTCGTGGATTTAGATTTATTTCTTATGCTGTTTGGTGGATTCGTCAATCAATTTTACAAGCTTTAGCTGAACAATCTCGAATCGTAAGATTACCGCTTAATCGTGTAGGTGCATTAAATAAAATTGGGAAAAAATTCTCAGAATTAGAACAAGAATTCGAACGTGAGCCAACAGCAGCAGAATTAGCAGAACAGCTAAATATGAGCGTAAATGAAATTTCTGAAACTATCAAAATTTCAGGAAGACATCTTTCGGTAGATGCACCATTTGTGCAAGGTGAAGATAATAGATTGCTTGATGTATTGCCCAATGAACAACAACCACCACCTGATTCTGAACTTATAAGAGAATCACTCAGAGTAGAAGTACAACAAGTACTAACAACGTTGTCACTTCGCGAAGCTGACGTTATCAAGTATTATTTCGGGTTAGACGGACAATGCCTTACACTCGAAGAAATCGGAGAGAAATTTAATCTTACACGTGAACGAGTGCGTCAAATAAAAGAAAAAGCAATCAGAAGACTCAGACACGCTTCTCGCTCAAAAACATTAAGGTCATATTTAGGCTGATATTTAATGAAAGATAATATAGATTTGTTGCCTCACAGAGACGAAATAATTGAAAAACCAAAATTCAATATACCCGTAAAAGCAAAACGCAACAACCCCGAACTAAAAACAACTGTTGGAAAACGCCCGGAATGGCTCAAAGTAAAAGCACCCGGCGGTGAATCCTACGCCTTTATCCAAAATCTGATGCGAAGTAAGTCTTTGCATACAGTTTGCGAAGAAGCGCATTGCCCTAATATTGGCGAATGTTGGGCTCACGGAACAGCAACTTTTATGATACTTGGCGATACATGTACTCGTGCTTGTAGTTTTTGTGCCATAAAAACCGGCATTCCCCACACTATTAATAAAAATGAACCTTATGATGTTGCGATGTCTGTTAGAAAGATGGGCGTCAAACATGCTGTTGTTACATCAGTAAATCGTGACGAGTTGAAAGACCAAGGTTCTACAATTTGGGCAGAAACAATTTACCGTATTCGCGAATTAAACCCCGATACTACTATTGAGGTTTTGATTCCCGATTTCAAAGGTGATACAAAATGTTTGGATAGAGTTATCAAAGCTTCACCTGACATTTTAAATCATAACATGGAAACAGTCCCAAGATTATACAAAAAAATCAGACCTCAAGCAAAATATCAACAATCTCTCGATGTTTTAAGATATTGCAAAGATGCAGGACTTAGAACTAAATCAGGCATAATGGTTGGTATAGGCGAAACTGACGATGAAGTATATGAATTAATGAAAGATTTGGTAAAAATAAAACTTGATATAATGACTATCGGGCAATATTTACAACCATCAGTTAATCATACTCCTGTAGACCGTTTTGTAACGCCACAGCAATTCAAAGAGTTTAAACGAATTGGCGAAGAAATGGGAATTGGTCACGTAGAATCAGGTCCTCTTGTCCGAAGTTCTTATCATGCTCATGAGCATGTCAAAGTCGAAATCCGCACTTAAAATCATTTTTACTAATATTTTTAAAATCAAATTTAACTTTGTCAATCCATAATCGTCCATTATGGTGGCATGACTTTTGTTTTTATTAAGAAAATTTATTATATTAGTAAGCTATGGTTAAGATACATATAGAATACTTAAATGATTTGCACTGCAAAGTAACTCACGGTCCTTCGGGACAAAGTTTTTTGACAGATGCACCTCTTGATAATCAAGGCAAAGCCGAGTATATTTCACCTACCGACTTGCTTGCTGCATCTATTGGCTCTTGTATCGCAACAATCATGGGAATAAAAGCTCATGATATGGGTGTGGATTTAGAAGGGTTGAAAATTGATGTAACAAAAGAAATGGTGCACGACCCTCATCGTCGTGTAGGCAAATTAACTTTGGAAATCCAATATCCCCGCAGATACGACTCAAAAACTCAGGAAATCTTAAATAATGTTGTCAAGATTTGTCCTGTCACTCGTAGTTTAGACCCGAAAGTTATTTTTGAACCAATTTTCAGTTTCGCCGATGAAAAATAAAATTATAATATATGGCTTCTTGCTATCCTTGTTTATATTGCCGAAATTGTACAGCCAATACGACAACCAAGCTATTGAGTTTTACAACGAAGGTTTAGGATATTTGCAAGATGGAGAAAATGAAAAAGCGATAGAGTTTTTTGATAAATCTATCAATGTAGATTCAACCTTTGCTGAAGCATTTAATGCACGTGGCTCAGCACTTTTCAATCTCAAGCGTTACCAAGAGGCATTAGATGATTTTACTTTAGCTATCGAACTTAAACGTTCTTTTTCAGGTGCATATCATAATCGTGCTTCAACTTATCGGGAGTTGAAAGTTGCCGATAAAGCCCAATCAGACTTGGCAAAAGCTATTGAAATCGAACCCGGTAATCATAATTTATACTATAGTAGAGCGAATTTCTATGCCGAAATGGGGAAGTTTGATTTGGCACTAAATGATTTGGATAAAGTAATCTCAATCCAAACTGATGATTATAAGGCATATTATACCCGTGCTACGGTATTTTATGAAACAAATGAATTAGAAAAAGCACTAATTGATTTGAATAAGACTATCGAACTTAATTCACAATTTGTAGAAGCATACCAACTGCGTGGTCCAATTTTTCATAAACTCGGTAATTTAACTTCAGCAATAAGTGATTATAATAGAGTTTTGGAGCGTGAACACGAAAATAATACTATGTTCAATAGAGCCATTGCAAATTCTGAGCTAGAGCATCATGATTTGGCAATTAAAGACTTTTCACATCTTATTAATATCGGCTTCAATCCAAAATTATCATATTTTAACCGTGCAGTTATTTATTATAATTTGGGTCAATATGATAGAGCATTAGAAGATTATAACGCTGTATTGAAAATTGAGCCGAAGGATATTGATGCCTTAGGAAATGTTGCCATAATATATTATGAATCAAAGAATTACGATGATGCTATAATGATTTATAACAAGTTAGTAGATTTAAGTCCAAATAATTCAAACTTTTATCAAAATAGAGCTAACGCCTTTTTTAATTTAAATAAATATGACAAAGCAATAAGTGATTATTCTTTAGCTATCAATTTAGATAAGAAAAATGCCGAACTATATTTCAATCGTGCTAATGCTTATAAACAAATCAACGATTTTGAAAATTCTATCGAGGATTTCAGACAATTTCTCGATTTAGCGAGATACGATAATAAATTAGTTACTTTTGTTCCTTCAGTCGAAATTGAAATCAAAAACCTTGAATTAAAAATAGCAGATAAAATCTCGAATCAAAAATGAAATATCCTAAAATTGCTCTACATTATCAAATTCTTTTGGCACTGGTACTAGGAGCAATTTTTGGTGCTTATTTCAAAGTTGACCAAAGCGCCCTGATTGTCAATCATTCTCACGAAAAGAATGATATTGAAACTAAAGTTGAAGATTGGAGTAGTATTTCATTTGTAGATAGTTCAAACCCCGACAGCGTTTTGGTAAAATTCGACAAATTCAACCAACAAGCAATCATCCGATTTTTCAAAAAGTATGCAAATCAATCTAATCTTTTAATCCAAATTGAGCATGATAACGGAAAGCAAAGCACGATTAACACAATCCAAAGCATCAAAAAGAAGCCCACAATAGCTACACGCCTTAAGCCTATTGGTGATTTATTTATTCGACTTTTGAGCTTTTTGGCAATACCTCTAGTTATATCATCGTTAATAATCGGCGCCTCAAGTCTTGAGGATATAAAAAAGCTTGGCAGAATAGGAACTAAAACTTTTACTCTTTATTTAGCAACTACGGCAATAGCTATTACGATTGGTTTAGTATTGGCAAATGTTATTCAACCTGGCGAAAAAATTCATGAGGATACCAAAGAAAGACTCATGGCAGCATATAGCGAGGAATCCTCCGAGAAAATTGTTTCAAATCTTGAAGTTGATATTATAGATTTCTTAGTGAATATTGTCCCTAAGAATCCATTCGAAGCGATAGCAACAGGGAATATGCTTCAAATAGTATTCTTCGCTGTTTTCTTTGGTTTAATGTTGACTTTCATTAAAAAAGAGAATGCTCAACCGGTTATTGGATTTTTCTCGGGAATGAGTGATGTAATGGTCAAGATGGTAGATTTCATAATGCTTATGGCTCCTTTCGGTGTTTTTGCATTAATAGCAGCAACTGTTGCAGATTTTGGATTTGAAATTATCTCAACACTCGTATGGTATATTTTCGCTGTTTTGCTTGGATTGGCACTTCAAACATTATTAATCTACCCGACAATTTTGAAAATATTTACAAAACGAAAAATAAAAGATTTCTTTGTAGGTATTAGAGATGCTCAAATAATTGCATTTTCAACAAGCTCGAGTGCTGCTACTTTACCAATAACAATGGAATGTGTTGAAGATAATTTGAAAGTTCCTAAGCGTATTTCAGGATTTGTACTTCCACTCGGGGCTACTATTAACATGGATGGCACAGCGTTATACCAAGGGGTAGCAGCTGTTTTTATAGCACAAGTATATGGAATTGATTTGTCAATCACTGACCAATTAACGATTGTTCTAACTGCAGTTTTGGCATCTATTGGTACTGCACCGGTACCGGGAGTGGGTATAATAATGCTTGTTATGATACTTCAATCAGTCCATATTCCACCACAAGGAATTGCTCTAATCTTAGGCGTAGATAGGATTTTGGATATGGCACGAACTATAAGCAACATTTCCGGCGATGCTGCCGTCGCAGTTGCTATTTCAGATTCAGAAAAATAAATTTCTACTTGTTTACTTTCTTTTTTAACTCTTCTTTTGCTTTTTTGTTCTGTTCTCTGAACGCTAAGCGACCGATACCTGGTTTGATATCATCAATTACAAAATCTGTAGAATTATAATGCCAAATCGGTAGCTCTGTATTATCAGGATATTTCAATTTCATTTTTTGTTCAATATTTGCAAAATGATGAATCGGCAAAAAATCAATAGATGAAATTATCATATTCCCTGAACCGTTCAATATCGCATCAATCCTCATTTTAGTATCATCCGAGATAACTGTTACGGCTCCTTGAGCAGTACGAATAAATCTGAATCTGACTGATTCGTGGTCTAAGGTATCAATAGGACGTTCGGCTCTAAATAAAAAAGATTGTCTAACGAGTGGGAAAGGACAACCGTTTTCAACTAAAGTATCCAAACTGTTGATACTCCAAGATTCATTAATGAATTTGTATGAATCGCCAAATGGTACGAAAAGTGAAGGCTGGAATGCACCACCAGGAGACATTGAATATAAAGTCGAATCATCAATAGCAACTCTATGTCTTCTACCAATTGAATCTATGGTTAGATATACTTGACGTCCAATCCAAGTATGTGTTTCTCTTCTGACAGGTTGCATATTGCCTTTTCTTTCGTCTGCAATGTAACTTTTAAGACTCATTCTGAGATAAAAGTTGCCATTTTTTGATACAGAATCACAAATGATTTCATACAATTCAAATCGAGTTTTAACAATAGCAGCATCATAATCAACAATTATACTGTCGTGAGATGAGACTCTATATCTAATTGTATCGCCTTTGAAGAACTTGAGTTTGAACTCTTGGATTTCTTCAATAATCATATCTTGTTTAGGGTCATAGTTTTCATCAATATCGCTTTCATCATAAAAAATTTGGCTATACGTTAACTGTATAGTTAGAGTCAATAATAATGTGGTAATCTTGAGAAGTTTTAACATTTGATTCATTTTTTTTTTACATTATAAATATTCTTAAATACACTATTCAAGGCACTTTTTATTTTAAGACGTTTGAGCTTAATAATTGGAACATAATTTGAGCGTTAAATCATTATAAATGCATAAATTTGTAGTTGTTTTTAGGACATTAGGGGGGATTTATTTACATGTTTGGTAAAA
This sequence comes from Desulfobulbaceae bacterium, assembly GCA_018335795.1. Classification (GTDB taxonomy): domain Bacteria; phylum Bacteroidota; class Ignavibacteria; order Kapaibacteriales; family UBA2268; genus PGYU01. The sequence goes on from JAGXRP010000033.1 coordinate 55,997, forward strand.
TTCTATTATTATCGGTTATTCTGATTTTTCATACTGTATGTGCTAATGCTCAGGGTTCGATGAGCATAGTTACAAAGGATTTTTCGAAATACCCGACAATGAGTGCTTCTTTATTCGTTTTTGATGTAAACGGCAATCCGGTTTATAACCTAAACAAGAATAACTTCGTTGTTAGGGACAATGGCTTAAACGTTCCTACTACAAATTCATACGTATGCAGTTTCATTCCGGATACTACTTACTTGTCAGTCAATATTTTATTTGATTTAGCTCTTAATCATAACGAGAAGCCTGACAATCCATTTGAGCTTGGAAAGCAGCTTGCAACTAAATTAGTTAATAAATTAAAATTTCCCGACGACGAATGTTCCATTTCTACTTATGACATCAGGAGCTACTTGAATCGTGAAATTGACACTTCTCGAAGTGCCTTACTGAACGAGATTAATCTTTTGCAGCCCGCACGTGGCTCGCTTTTCGATATTGCATTTCTGAGTGAACCCGCTAACGGCATCAAAATAATCAATCGAGGAACTAATAAAAAAGTAATATTTTTTATTACAGACGGTGCCGGAGCAATCAACGAAGCTGAAATCATCAATCTTTGCAAAGCTAACAATATTCAATTATATACACTTTGCTTAGGACGAAAAATTCCCGAAAAGCTTAAAAATCTCAGCGTTGAAACAGGTGGTTGGTATTTAGATAAAATAGAAGCCGATAAAATTGGTGTTTCGATTAATGTTATGTTGGCATTAGCACGAAATCATAAGCCCTGTGTCTTACAATGGGATAATTTCGTATCCTGCGATGATGAACATACAGCAGAGATTGTATTACCATCTCTCAATTTAAGAGACAGTTTCGACTTCAGTTTTCTAAACGCGCAAAAGGCTTCTATCGTTTCTGAACCACAATTTATCGGCTTCAGTTCTGTTGAAGTTGGAAGCAAGAAAAGGTTGAGTTTAACAATAACTGCTCGAAACCGCGATATTTTGATTCAAGAATTACAAATTGATGCACCATTTTTCATAGTTGAAGGCAATGTTTCAAATCAATTATTAGCTCAGAATGATTTCCTTAACGTTACTGTCGAATATGTTCCACAACACGAAGCAATTGTTTTTTCAGAATTAAAAGTGATTTCGGATGCTTGCGAAGTAGCACCAATTTATATCACAGGTGGTTTTCCAAATACGAAACCACTCGAAAAAACCGTAAAAATTGTTCATCCTAATGGCGGAGAATATTTGATAATCGGAGATACCTCTTTTGTCGAATGGAGAGGTTTATTGCCAAAGGATGTAATCCAATTGCAATATTCTATAAATAATGGACGTAACTGGGATACCTTAGCTACAAATGTTACAGGACTTAAAAGGGATTGGGTAGTCCCAAATAAACCGAGTGATTCTTGTCTTGTCAAAATTTTGCAGCTTTGGCCCAATAATGTTGGATTCACACTTGATTTGAAACATAATGGCAGAGTTAATTCAGGTTTTTTCAATCGTGAAGGTGATTTGGTTATTACAGCAAGTAGTGATACGACAGCTATCGTTTGGGTAGCAAATACAGGAGCCAAAAAATTTATATTAAGAGGTCATACAAAACCATTGACTTGGGCATCTTTTGACCCAAATGATAAATATGTTGCTACTGCAAGTACCGACTCTATGATTATGATTTGGAGTTTGGAAGATGGCACTCTAGTGGCAGTCTTAGAAGACCATGCGACAAGAGTCGAATCAGTAAACTGGTCAAGTTCTGGTAATTACTTAATTTCCTCAGATTATCTCGGGTATGTTATCGTTTGGAATACAAACTGGGAATTAGAGAAAAAAATACAGTCTAATAGCGGAGTTACATGGTTTGCAGACTTCAACCCTTTAGACGAAAATCTTATTATTACTGCTAACCAGGGGGGTAAAGCCAAGGTTTTTAATTGGGTTGATTACAACCCGGGAGATTTACCTTTGTTTGTGTATGATACAAAGACTGAGTGTGCACATGTGACGTACAATACTGACGGTACCAAAGTGGCTGTTGCAACACGTTCGGGCGACCCTAAAGTTTTGTACGTATGGGATGTCAACATAACAGACCCACCTTTATATTCAATTACTCATAACATTGACCCCGGAGATAATAATTCAATATATTTTTCAAGCTTTTTCATGCATCCGGACTTGGGTAGGGAGGTATTGTTGACCACAAGTACAGACCAAACTGCTCGATTGTGGGACGCAAGCGACGGTAGCCCGGAACGTATAAATGATTTTATTACAGACAATGTATTCAAAGAACATAAGAATTCGGTTACTACAGCCGTATTTGATAGATTTGGTTCCAGAGTATTGACTTCAAGTTGGGATTCGACCGCAAAAATATGGAATCTTGACCAAAAGGAACTCCAACAAGACGTTTCCGATTCGGTATTCTCAATCGCCTTTGCCGAAGGAAAAGGCTTTGCACACGAATTTGGCGAAGTTGTTGTAGATGAATTATTAGATTCAGTGTTTAATTATGTATTTGTGAATGAATCCAAATTTGCTTATAACATTCGTAATATTAGAATGGTAGGTAATCATGCTGCAGATTTTGAAATCAATTCCGATTTAGAATTTCCTATCCTGCTTCAAAGTGGAGATACTATAAGTTTGGAATTGAGATTTATACCAAAAGGGCTTGGGTTGAGAAGTGGTAAACTTGAATTCAATATCCCGGGACGAATTATCGAAACAACTTTGACAGGTTTTGGAATCGAGAGAACTTTGAAGGCAAATAATCGCTTAGTTGATTTTAAACTCATTGATGTGGGTAGTATTAAGGATTCGACATTTATCGCTCTAGTAACTAATACAAGCAACTCGCCAGTTAATATTACTAACATAGGATTGGTAGGTTCGTATCGTTTTGATTTTGGAACATTGGGAAGTAAGGTTGTATCAGTCCCTGCGGGTTCTGATATGATGATGACACTTCGTTTCTCGCCAAAATTGATTGGGCGAAAAAATGCTCAAGTATATTTCGAACACGATGGGCTTGGTTCACCTACAATCGTGAATTTGTTTGGTGAAGGGGTCTTTGCCCGTAATGATTCTTTAACAATTTATATTGGCGACCATATTGCCGCAGACGGTGATGTGATACAAGTTCAAATCAAAATTACTGGAATTGGTGAATACGGAATTGCTTCAACAATTGAAGGCTTCAGAACTAAGGTAAAATTCAATGCTACAATGCTTGAACCACTTGATGGATTTACAAAGTCTACTATACTCAATGGTGAGAATTTTATAGATGTAGATTTGCCGACGACATTTGGTGTTGATTCTGTCCTGAAAACTTTGACTTTCAAAGTCGGATTAGGCAATGACTCGGTGACTGCATTGACACCTGAATTTACTTACCCGATTGGGTTTGGTCGTGTCAATATTTTCGATAAAGCAGGTTCATTCACATTATCAGGTTATTGCATTGATGGAGGTCCAAGATTATTCGACCCTAATGGAAGGATTTCACTTTCACAGAATGAACCAAATCCTGCTGTTGAAAAGACCAATATCACTATTGAAGTTTTAGAATCCGGCATCACAAAACTTTACATATCGGATATTTTTGGTCGAGTTGTTAAGAATATAGTCGAAAGCTCCTTAAGCCCGGGCGAACATCAATTTTCGATATATACCGGTGATTTAAGCTCAGGAGTTTATTTTTATATCTTAGAAACACCGACGACTACAATTATGAAAAAAATGGAAATTAAAAATTAATCAAAAGCAAAATGATACAAAACATTAGAGGCACAAAGGACATTTTGCCTGACCAAATCGGTCAATGGCATAGTTTAGAGCGCATTTTTAACGAAGTAACAACTTTATACGGATACAAAGAGCTCAGGACACCAATATTTGAAAAAACGGAGGTTTTCTCACGTAGCATTGGCGATAATACTGACATCGTGAACAAGGAAATGTACACATTCATTGATAAGGGCGGCGAATCGGTCACATTGAGACCGGAAATGACTGCTGCATTGGTCAGGTCTGTCATCCAAAATTCACTTACCCAAGAAGTTTCAGCGCTTCGATTATGGTATTTCGGTCCTTTTTTCCGATATGAACGTCCGCAAAAGGGGAGACTCAGACAGTTTCACCAGTTCGGTGCGGAATGTATTAGATCTCCATATCCGGAAAGTGATGTTGAAATAATTTTATTGGCAAATCAACTTATTCGCAAAGCTGGCATAAGTGACTATCAGCTTAATATTAATACTTTGGGCAATGATTCATCCAGAACTCTATACAAAGACGAACTGACAAAGTATTTGACCTCAAATAAGGAACAATTATCCGAAGATAGCAAATTCCGATTGGAAACAAACCCTTTAAGAGTGTTGGATTCAAAATCTGAAAATGACAAGCTCGTAATAGAATCCGCACCCTCAATACTTGACTTTTTAGACGACGAAAGTAGAAATCATTTCGATGTCGTGAAATCAATGTTAGATGATGCAAAAGTACCCTACAAAATTGACCCGAAATTAGTCAGAGGCTTGGATTACTATTGTCATACTGTATTCGAGTTCAAAAGTGGAGCATTAGGTGCTCAAGATGCCTTTGGTGGTGGTGGAAGATACGATGGATTGTTTTCGCAATTAGGTGGCAAGCTCACTCCCGCAGTTGGTTTTGCAATGGGTGTAGAACGTCTCTTGCTGATAATTGAGAATTCTGCCCCGGAGCAAGTGATTAAGCAATCCGATTGTGACGTTTTTATAGTTTGTATGAATGAAAATCTACTCAAAGACGCTTTTAAAATTAGTGAGATGTTGCGTTCAAATGGCTATAGTACATTTTGTGATCTGCATCGTCGTTCGATGAAAGCACAAATGCGAGAAACAAACAAATTGAACGCAAAACATTGTATAATTATTGGTGAGGACGAAATAAAACGTAATGCCGTAACAATCAAAAACATGATTACAAGCAAACAAGTTGAAATTAAAATTGATTTGCTGCATACGATTTCGTTTAGTTAAAAATGAAACTTAAGAAGGAACTATCAAATACTGACTTTTTCAACCGCTATTTATCCAAATGGCAAGTAAAGTTGATTTTGGCTGTGGTTGCATTTTTGATTGTTCTTTCGGTTATTTTCTTTACTCAATCAATTGTCCAAGAATTAATTATACGCGACCAAAATGCAGTTCAGCTTTATGCCGAAAGAACTGAAAATTTCATGTCTTCTGAAGATGGTATCAACAATCTTGACTTGGTAAATAATTATCTCTTTTTTCTGGATAATATAGTTCCCAGAGTTATCAACTTTCCGATTATTTTGACTGATGAAAACGGCGAACCAACCGAACCATATGAGGATTGGACTTTGAACATTGATTTCGAACCTGGAATGACAATTGCCGAGCAACGTGCGAAAGTGAAATCTATGTTAATTGAGATGGAAAGCAATTATCCGCCGATTCTGGTCAAAGACAAAGATGATAATGTTATCAGCATGGTTTACTACACACATTCCTCTTTAGTTGACCAACTGCGGTATTTTCCGGCTGTTGCTTTGATAATAATCGGAGTTTTTGTTTTTATCGGATATTTTTCGTTTAATTCCGCCCGAAATCATGAGCAAACTAAGGTTTGGGTTGGAATGTCCAAAGAAGCTGCTCATCAGTTGGGGACCCCTTTGTCAAGCTTGTTAGCATGGATTGAAATCATAAAATATAACGATGACACAATTTCAGTTCAAGATGCAGTTGCCGAAATGGAAAAAGATATCGAAAGACTCAACACTATTGCTACAAGGTTTTCTAAGATTGGTTCAACTCCTGAAAAAGAGAATGTAAATATATCAAGATTGATAGAAAATGTCTGTACATATTTTGATAAACGTTTACCTCATCTCGGCAAGAAAGTGGAAATTATCCGTAGTTTGGATGATAGCCTTTTTGCTGATATTAACGTTGAACTTTTCGCATGGGTTATAGAGAATTTATTGAAAAATGCTGCAGAATCCATAGAGGAAAAACAAGGTACGATTTTTATTTATATGAGAATTAATCCGAAAAAGAAGTTTTACATCTTTGTCAAAGATACCGGTAAGGGCATGACACCTAAGCTTAAAAGACAAATATTCAGACCGGGTTTCAGTACTAAAAAACGAGGTTGGGGATTAGGTTTGAGTTTGTGTAAACGTATAGTCGAGGAATACCACGATGGTAAAATCTATGTAAAAGAATCGGTTGTAGGCAAAGGTACAACTTTTGCTATTGAATTACCATTGAATCTCAAAAAGTAGATTCATCTCTCCATTGCAGTATTTTCCATATATCGGATGTCGAATTTCGTATTATTCTCAAATTGACCCTTCCATTAATATTGACTGCATCAGTCGGGCTAAAGACGATTGAGAGGTTGAAGCCACGAGAAATATCTTTCGTCAATGAATCTCCTATTTCTACAACAACATCATTCCAAGCCAAATCTATGTTTTGAGTTGAAAGAAATAAACGTGAGGTAGTCAGCATATCATCTTGCCGTCCCCATGATTCATCAACGCTTTTTTCATAATTACGGAATGTAAATCTAAAATCGTCCGCCAACAAATTGCCATAAACAAGAGTATCCTTGAAAATATATGCATAACGGAAGTTTTTGAAAACACCGTCAACTTGGGTTTGGTCACCAAGAATATTACTTTGGTTATCAACATTAGCTAATTTTGGGGCAAAAGGATTTGTACACCCAAGTACCATAACTGTTAGCAACGATATTATAATTTTTATTCTCATCTCAATTGCTGTAAATTGCCTTTAAAATGCTCCAAGTGTTTGCTTCGTTCTCAACTTCATTATTCTGATAATCAAACCATCTCGAAATATACCATAATCCGTTTGTTTTTGCAATCATGGTTAGTTGAATTCTACCTCTGAATTCCGTGATTTGGCTTACATCTTTTTCCGGCAAAGTTATAATGTAATCAGCTGAAAAAATTGACGAATCGGGAGTTTCCAATATCGGTTTTCTATTAGGAAAACTAATCTGAATTCTCTCGGAGCCAAATTGAGAAGATAATCGGTTAATCAACCTGCGTTCAGATTCGATATTCCAATCATCAAAAAGTGAGGGATATGAAGCTAAAGCCGATGAAGCAGGAAAAAATTTATATTTAAAGGTTTGTTCGCCAATTTCATCAAAAAAGCATTTGTAATAATTATCAGCATTCAAGCTACGAAGAGAATTTTCAAAATTCAGTAGTAAAATATCAGGTTCAGTGGGAGGGATGTAACCCGAATTTCCGGTGTCCGGTTCTTCAGGATTACGTGTAGAAAATAACTCGCATCCGGTAATCAAACCCAAATAAGCTAAAAGTAATATTTGAACTAAGAATCTCAAATCGCAATCCTTCCTTCTAAAGCTCGTGCTATTGTTGCATCATCTGAAAATTCGAGCGAAGAACCCATTGGAACACCGCTTGCAATTCGCGATATTTTCACACCAAAAGGTCTTATCAATTTTGCAATATAATGTGTAGTTAATTCTCCCTCGACAGATGGATTCAGAGCAAATATCACTTCTTCTACTTCATTTAAACGCGAAATCAGCTCCATAATTTTAATATCATCTTGTGAAATTCCTTCCAAAGGGTTCATAACCCCATGAAGAACATGATAAAGCCCATAAAAATCGTTTGTTTTTTCGATTGAAATCACATCATTTGGTTCTTCTACTACGCAAATGATTGTTCTGTCACGCTTAGTAGAGCTACAAATAGGGCAGGGGTCGCGTTCTGTATAATTAAAGCAAATAGAACAAAAGCGAACATTTTGTTTCAAATCAATTATAACTTTTGACATTTTTTCAGCGAAGCTGTCGTTTTGGCGTAGTAAGTAATATGTAAGTCGTTGAGCAGTTTTCTTGCCTATTGATGGAAAAGACGAAAAGATTTCGATTGCTTTTTCAATTGATTCAGATGTGTAATTCATATTGGTCTTATTCTCAAAATCCCAAATTCATACCGGGGATGTTGGGCATCATTCCGCGTACTTTGTTCATCTCGTCTGCAGCTACTCTCGAAGCATTTTCTTGAGCTTTGTTGACTGCGGCAACAACCAAATCTTCTAACATTCCAATATCATCATTTTTGATTAGCTCAGGGGCTATTTTAATATTTAGAATCTTGCCCGATGCAGTGATTTCAACCACCACCATTCCGCCACCCGAATCAGACTTCATGGTAATATTTTCGAGTCCTTTTTTGATGCGTTCTACTTCTTCTTGCATTTTTTGTGCTTGTTGCATAATGCTTTGAATATCGAATTTCATACGTTTCTCAATTTATTTACAAAATATAAAATATAAAACGTTCAATAATAGTCTTTTGTTTATTATTTGAATATTTTTTCATAAGTTTACAAAACTAACGAATTCAAAACACAATTACTGTTAAATTAATCAATAAGGTGAATTAATGAGTTTATTCAGTAGAATCGCTGATGTTTTCAAAGCAAACGTCAACGACATGCTCGACAAGGTTGAAGACCCTGAGAAAATGCTAAAGCAAATGGTCATCGAGATGGAGGAATCTGTCAACAAGACCACACTTGCTGTAGCGCAAGCTATTGCAAACGAAAAAAGTCTTGAGCGGAAAATCGAAAAAGCACGTAAAGACAAGGATGAATGGGAAAATAAAGCGATGCAGGCTTTAAATGCAAGTAGGGAAGACCTTGCGCGTGCTGCGTTGGAAAAAAAATCTATTTCGGAGCGAAATTTAAGTGATTTAGTACCTATTCATGTTCAGGCACGTGAAACTTCAAACAAATTGCGCCAGCAGTTAGATTCGCTCAAGGCTAAGCTTGATGAGGCAAAATCAAGACAAAGTACTTTGATTGCTCGCTCACAAGCAGCGAAAGCTCAAAAAGAAATTGCTAAAAATTTAAGTGGAATCGGAGGAGACGCCTTTGGGAAATTCGATAAATTTGAAGGTAAAATCGAAAAGCTCGAAGCAGAAGCATCTGCTTTTGAACAACTCGCAGGTGAAAACACAGCATTAGACGACGAATTTAAGAAACTTGGCTCATCTACAACTGTCGAATCTGACTTGTTGGCTTTGAAAGCAAAGATGGGGCTTTTAGAGTCCGGTTCACAAGAAGAAAACAAATAAGGAGTATAACAATGAATGAAAACATTTATCATAAAGAAGGAGATGAAACGATGGTGGAGACTCCACAAGTATTAATTGATGCGACTATAACCAGAGTTGAAAATTTTCTTAAATCGCAATTTCCTGATTACTTAAATTTTGAAAATGGTACTTTTACAGTTAATCGCGGTAATTCGCAAGTAATGATTGCAATCAGACCCTTTACTGATTCAGAATCGTGTATAGAGTTTGTATCCAATGTTGCATATGAATCAAAGCTTACAACTGAATTGATGCAGTTTTTACTTCGTAAAAACGCCGAATTACATTTTGGTGCATTTGGAGTATTATTCGATGATACGATTATATTCCAATACACAATTGCAGGTTCAAATGTTGATTCAAATGAATTGCTTACTTCTATTAATGCAGTTGCTATAATTTCTGACCATTATGCAAATGAAATTGTAACACTTGGCGACGGAAAATTAATCAACGAATTTCAAGAACAAGGTTAAATTAACTACAGCTTTTTAAAAAGTATGAGCAAAATGAAAGAAGTCATTTCACAAAGGAATGGCTTCTTTTTTTATATCAATGGGTTGAATGTGCTTATTTAATATATTGTCTTAAGAATATGATATGGAACACTACTTCTTCACCCTAATTTTGATAGACCTATTCAAGAATCTGCCTTGTGGGGTTTCGTCACTAAATTTATCCGTTGTGGCAATTGATGTTGTGATTGTGAATTTATTTCCCGAAACTGATTTCAAATAATTCTCAGTCGAAGAAGCACGTTCATTCGCAAGAGCAGTATTACGCTCAGTCGTACCCAAAATATCTGTACTACCAATGATATAAATAGTTGCACCGGCAGGCAATTTTTCAGTAAGTTGCTTCAACAAAGATTTTGTATCATTACTTAATTCGTTACTATTGTAATTGAATCTAAGAACGGCTTCGAAATTATCAAGAGTTAGTTCTTTATTTTCAACGGGGAGTGAGTTCAAATCAACTTCCGAAGTCTCAGTTTTGGAAAGTCTGCCGGCTCTTGCTGTAGTGTTTAGAGGTAAAATGTTTTGATTTTCTACATCAACTCGATTATTAACACCTATAGTATATTTTCCGGGACGGGGAGCAGCAAATATTGTATCTGCAATGTCATTAAAAATTGATACATTGTCCGTCGGTGGTAAATTTGCAAAATCTATATTTACATCAATATATCCGTGCAATTCTGAGTAAGTTCGAATGTCCACAAACTCTTGTAATGGTGCGTTTAGAAGTATAATGTCAGCACGTTGATTTTCGACAATGCCTTCAGGGAATTCTTGATTTGAAACAAATCTCGGAGTTAAACGAGCTTGAATTTTTATTTTTTGTTCTGCAATACCCAAATCGAGGAACACTTTTTTTATCTCTAAAGCTCTTTGGCTAGCCAAATCCAATCCCGCCGGTTCATTTTCTGCACCTGAAGTTGCCGATTCAATAATTATTATAGCATCAGCATTTTTTTGCATCAAATAAGCAATTTTGGGGATAATGAACTTATGGTTTGCTACCGGGTCTCCTTTGAAGAAATTATCGTCTTGCAATGGTTTTGTGGAATAAAAATTGGGAATTTCAGATGAATTTCTATCGAAAAATATAGCATTCACAATCGGAATTGTGGCTAAAAGCTCTTCACCAACATTCAATTTCATATCCCTAACTGATGTTATGGCTAAATCCAATGTGGGTGGTTTAGGCTTTTCTTCGACAATTATTTCAACTTCAGGTTCTTCTTCAACTTCAATTGGGATGTATTCGATTTGCTCTTCCTCAGCATCGAAAATTGAGAATCTCAATCCAACTTCAAATCTTACAGCCCAAATTGACCACTCAGCATCATTTGTGACGTTTCCAAAATTATAATCGAATGCTAATTGTTGCGTCAGGAAATTCTTATCACTGATTTTGAGCATATTCTCAACTCCCAAAGTCAATCCCATTCCAAATCCAGATATGCTTGTTATATCTCCGCCCGAAATGTCTCTTTGTTGAGTGCGAACGTCTCCGGCATTAATAAATACAGCATTGTCAGGCGATACGATTCGTTCCTTTTGTTCAAATGACTTGTTCATCGGAATATTAAATCTCAATGCAGCAAGTGTTCTCAGTGGTCCGTTTATGAATTTATCAAGAGCAATCCAACGAAATTCGGGTTGGAATTCAATATATGATAGGGAAGTAGTGATAGAATTTTCAGTAGTAACTGTAACGATTTGATTTGTGCTGAGGTCTCTTGAGGGAAACTTGTTTTCGACTGTCATTTCTCCTGAACGGTCTGAATATACAACTCCAAAGCCAATTATGAAATCATTTCCTATGTATTTTTCCAAAAACAAGCCACCCGACCAGCCGAGACCGTTACCTGACTCAAATATTCCACAATCAACTGCCCCCTCAAAACTCTGAAAATTAGCATTGTACCCGTTATAAAGCAATCCTCCTTTGGGATGTACTCCAAATGTTTCTTCTGTGAATGGAGATTCAGCTGCTATGGTAGCAGTATTAGAGAATATTATGATAAGGAATATTGTAAAGAAAAATAATCTTTGTTTCATATTCGGAAAGTCCGTCATTCTGATAAATTATAAAATTTAAATATACGAAAAATAAATAGTTTTCAATTATCTTAAAGTGTTAAAAAGCTACTAATTTTATCTTAATAATGGGTTATTCCTCATTTCATATTTCAAATCTTTTAACTGAGGAGTTCTGATACCTAGTTTAAGGTAAAAACCGTTGTTTCTGCCAATAGGTGTCCAATTAAAAATCAATTCCCAGCAATGTAAGTCTTTAACAAGATTCATTTGGGGGATATTAAACTCTTTATTGATGAAATCATAGCCGCCTGAAGTGTTTAAAGACCAAGTTTCGGTCAGACTTGCCGTAGCACCAAATGTCATGCTAATTGATTCAGTACGTGAATCGGGGTTGATTGAAGGTCGAGAATAATTATAACTCAATCTGAAATTCATACTCCACGGAACGTTTATTGGTGTATATCCGGGACTTCTATCTCCAAAAATATCCGGCTCGCTATATTGATAATCATGCCTTTGTTGGAATCTTTGCCCGAATTCAATTTCATCGGTCCGAGTAGTATCAGTCTCTTGAGAACCGAAACCGGAACTAACTACAATCCCTTTGGATGAAAAACTTGTAGATAGACTTAAAGATAAATTAGTAAGTCTCCCTAAGCCTTTACCCTCACTAATCAAGAAATTCTTTGTTCTAGCATAGCGTCTGCTTATATCGCCCTTAATTGTATCTTGAACAAATTGAATTTCTTCATCATATACGGTAAATCTGGCATTTCCCGAAAATTCTACAAAACTCAATGCTGGAGATCTGAATTGAAGACTAATATCACTCAATACTTTATCAGTGAAATTCCAAGCAGTAGATGTGTTCAATCTCAATAATTCGATATTTTTGTCAGGCAATGTATCGCCTTGTTTGACTTTGATTTCAAAACTATGCAAATCGCTATAATTTATAGCGCTCGAAAAATTTCTAGAAGCAATTCCCCCGCCATCAAGTTCATACCGAGAATAAACAACTTCTCTTTGACTTCGCTCATCAAAATATTTGCCAAAGAAAGGGCTATCACCGGTAGATTGGTCAGGAGTAATTCGCCAACTAAAAGTTGGATTATAAGTATGTCGTAATGCTTTGAAGCCAATCAATGAAGGTTTTATTAATCCTAAAAATGGGCGTTGGTCATCCATCATACCATATATTTTAGTTGTTGTGGACAAACTAAACCCATAAGTATATTCTGTGAAAAAGCCATGAGTTGTATCGGCGGTGATTGTCGAATCGGAAGGATTATAAGTTTTATCAACTTTCCTAAAATAATTATTCATTGAAAATGAAATTGACGGACTAACTGTAAAGAATCCCAACTTGGGTGAAATGCTTATTCCGGGGCGATGTTCAATTCTTTGACGATGGTCAAAAATAAACGATTCACTTGTATCATTTTGTGCTGTATCAATGACTGTGATTGCTCTCTTGTTTGTAGAATAATTCGCATTAAAAGAGTAGTTGACCTGAACATCTTGCACCCATCGTGGAGCTGTTTTGAGTGAATTGAGAATTTTATACGAAGGAAAATTCAGTCTGAGATTAGAATTTTGATTATACTCATCTGTTATGATGTTTTGGTCGCGTCCATAAGATAGCGATAATGAAGCTCTATTATCGAATTGTCTAGTATATGATGCATTTGAAGTAATTGATTGCTTGATGAAGTCAAAGTTATTGATGAGTGTGTTTTTGTTGAAATTTTGAGAAGAAAAATCAAGATTGACTACTAAATTATCTTGAGGGGTTATTGTGTGATTATGATTAAGAATGAATTTCCAATTCTGTTGATATTCTTCTTCAACATTGAAACGTGTTCTACCATATTCAACTTGTAAATTGCCCGAAAAGTAGTCTCGTAAAGCCCAACGAGTAGAATTCTTGAGCATATACCCGCCCTTGGAGTAAATATCAGAAGTGATTTGAGTGTCCCAATAGTCAGAAGCCGCCCAATAGAAACCAAGATTTTGAAACACAACGCCTCGACTTTTGGAAAAGAAAAAGGAGGGTACAATCAATCCACTTTGTCTACCACTTTTACTTGGAAAAAAGAGACCAAAAGGTATCATCATAACCGGTAAATCCTCTATATAAAGCACCAATGGGTCTAAGAAAACTCTATCTTCGGTTATGATTTTCATGTGTTGAGATGCGAAATGAAAATGCGGTTCAGGATTGTCGCAAGTAGTGTAATAACCTCCATCTACGAAAAGCTGATTATCTGAGATCCGTTTTATCTTACTACCGTAGTAAAACCCTTCATTGATTTGAGTTTCACCGACATTGATTACACCTTGGCTCGTGCGGAAGTTGAATTTAATATTTTCACCGTAGAATGTATCACCCGCATCATCAAATTTAGGGTACCCTTTTAGTTTTCCGTTGCTATCAATAGTCCCTTTAGCCCTGAGAAGTGATTCTTTAAATTCAAGTTCTATAACATCAGATTCCAAAATTTGGGTCTTATATTTAATCTGAGCTTCCGTTTTCAATCTCATAATTTGAGATTTGACGTTGAACGAGATACTGTCTTCAGATTTGTAATATACAGTTGTATCCAAACCTGAGTTTTTAGCCTTATTCATAGCTTGAGCTTTTAGAAACTCATATTGAATCGAATCCACTCTATTTTGAGGATTCATTGTATCGGCTATTGCAATTGGAATTTGATTGCTATTGATTAATAAGGTATCCTGAGCATTCAGATTACCATTACAAATCAGTATCAAAATTATCATTATTGCAAATGATTTTGTCATTCAATTGTGTCCAAATCAATTACAGTCATTGAATTGCTGTAAGAGAACATTTTGGGTTTATGTCCATCAGGATTTATCGTGATTTTATCAATCTTTATATTCAAATTAGCATTTGCAGCAGTAAATGACCAATCAATAGTCTTAGCAAAACTCAAGCCTTCAATTGTTTCAAAATTGGACATATCTGCATTCATTGAAAGTATATTTCCGGCTTCCTTGCGTTGGAATTTAGCAATTCCATTATGGTTAACAAATAGGAAATCTGCAAATTCGCCTGCTGGAGCTACATATTTATATAAATTGCCCTGTTCCGATGCTTCTGAAAGTGAATATTCAGACTGCGGATAGGGCAGTGAATTTCTTAGCAAAGCAATTAGCTCTTTTATTGAAAACATAATCCGAAATGCACTTTTGAAATTTTCTGGTGAAGATTTGCCTTTATAAATTCGATTTTCAAAGGAATTGAGGAATGTGAAATAATTCTCATCGGCAAATAACTTACCCAAGGATACTCCGAATGGTCCAATTACCTCCATTTCAAGTGAATCATTGTGACCTATCACCATTTTGTAAGAAAAATTGTAGCTTTTGGATTCCATTGTGGCGTCCATCTTTCCTGAAACGACCATAACATTCAAGTCTGCTTTCGCTAATTTTTCAAGCTCTAATACACTTCCCGAGCTTTTATCTTTCACGCTCGAACATGAAATCATAGCCATTAGAAGCATTAAGTATATTGTCTTTTTCATAAAACTTAATTTCCCATTTGAACAAACATCAAAAATACTAAATATATGATAATTTATGACGTCTTTAAATTGTATTAGTTATGACTATTTCATTCAATTTATCAGGCTTCAAATGCTTTATGTCACTAAAAAGATAAAATTTTCAGCTGCACACAGATTATTCAATCCGACCTTTACTGATGCTCGAAATGAAGAAATATTTGATAAATGCAACAATATCATGGGGCATGGCCATAATTACACTTTAGAGGTTACTGTTGCCGGTATTCCTGACCCAAGCACCGGCTATGTAATTGACCTCAAGAAATTGAAACAAATCCTTCAAAATGAAATTTATGAACATGTTGACCACAAACATCTAAATTATGATGTGCCATTTTTGAAAGGAATTATTCCAAGTGCTGAAAATATTACAGTTACTTTTTGGAATATTCTTTCAGAAAAAATCTCCCCCGGGAAGCTTTATAGAATTCGATTATTCGAATCTGACAGCAGCTGGGTAGAGTATTACGGCGACCCTATTGATATACCAATTTACGAGCTAAAATAATAACAAAAATGGAAATAAACCAAATTACTGATGCCTTTGACTCTAATGGCAATAAACCAATGTCTGAAGTTGAACTCAAACAAATGGTCAATCAGCTTGAACATAAATTTTCAGAAATATTTGACATATTGAAAATTTCAAAAGATGACCCAAATTCCACAAATACTCCAAGAAGACTCGCCAAAATGTATGTCAACGAGTTATTCGAAGGCAGATACACAGAACCACCGAAATTAACCGTATTCCCGAATCGAAACCATGTCAACAATCTTATTATCAGTAAAGGTATCGAAGTAATGTCGGTTTGTTCACATCATTGGCAAACCATTTCAGGTAATTGTGCAATTGGCTATATTCCGGGAAAATTTATCATTGGGCTGTCTAAACTTACCAGAATTGTCAATTGGTTTTCGCGACGAGGTCAAATACAGGAAGAATTAGGGGAGCAGATAGCCGATTATTTGGAGGATTTGCTCAAACCCAAAGCACTTGGAGTTGTGATTAATGCCAAGCATTATTGCATGATAGCTCGTGGAGTTAGCTCATCAGAAGAAAATTCTTATATGACAACTTCTGTAATGAGAGGCTATTTACTAGACGATTTGAATTTAAGAAATGAATTTCTTAAACTTATTAATAATAAATAACATTACTGTAATATCTTCATATATATTATCAAGTGAACGATAATAAGTAATTGATAAATAATGTTAATATTTGCAAATTATGAAAATTGCCGGAATTGACGAAGTGGGAAGAGGTCCTCTCGCAGGACCTGTTGTCGCTTCTTGTGTTATATTGCCCGATGATTATAAAAACAGCAAAATCACAGATTCTAAGCAAATTTCTCATTTCCGTCGTGTCCAACTATCTCAAGAAATACAAGAAATTGCTGTTGATTATGCAGTAGCTGAAATGGATAATACGGTCGTAGATGAGATTAATATTCTTCAAGCCACCCACAAAGCAATGGTCATGGCAATTGAAATGCTAAAAATCAAGCCCGATTTTATTTATATTGACGGAAATAGTATCCCCAAAAACATGAAGTACAAGGCCGAAGCAATTGTGAAAGGGGATACATTCATTTCTCAAATTTCGGCAGCCTCCATTTTGGCGAAAGTTCATCGCGATAATTGGATGACTGATATTGCTCATGAGTTATACCCTCAATATAACTTCGCAAAGCACAAAGGATACGCAACTCGTGAACATTTTGATGCAATAACTAAGTATGGAATTTGCCCTCTACATCGAATAACATTTCTAAAAAAATTCTACAACAAACAAATCGCTTTATTTTGACTCCGAAATTACTTAATTTTACAAGAAATTTTTATGACGAGGAAAAAATGTTTTTTAAAATTGTGCCTATATTACTTGTTGCATCAATTTTGTTTTCATGCTCGGAAACAAAAGAAGAAAAAATCAAAAGCGCTGTCGGTTTAATTAACTCAAAATCTTACGAAAGTGCATTGATTAAACTTGATGAAATCATATCAAAAGATTCCAACTATGCAGAGGCATATTTTTATAGTGGTGTTGCATCCGAGGAACTAAAAGATTATGATAAGGCAATCGAATATTATTCGAAGACAATTGCAATCAAACCTAATAGTGTCAAAGCATTTCATAGTAGGGCAAAACTCAATTTCAAAATCGGGAATTTCAAAGAAGTGGTCAAAGATTATACAATTTTGCTATCAATCTATAATGATGATACAGATGCAATATTGGAACGCGGT
Organism: Desulfobulbaceae bacterium; assembly: GCA_018335795.1. GTDB lineage: Bacteria > Bacteroidota > Ignavibacteria > Kapaibacteriales > UBA2268 > PGYU01. Next base: position 73,590 of record JAGXRP010000033.1, read on the forward strand.
CGAGCGTATTACGAAATGAATGATTTGGAATCTGCTTGTAATGATTTCCGGACTGCTTCAGAATTGGGAAATATGGAAGCAACTCGTTTTTATGATAAGCTTTGCACAAAGCAAACCGAATCAGAGCCTTTTTGATTTAAAGTGTTAAATTTGTAAATTAATTTTGAACAAGAACTGGAAAATTGATGAATTTACTATTCAATGACATCAGAGTAATATCTCCGAGTCAGAACATTGATACTCGGCTTAATATTTTAGTAAAAGATGGATTCATAGCCGAAATGACGACATCAGCAATCAGTGTTGATTCCCAAACAAAAATTGTTAATTCAAAGGATTTAGTGGCATCACCGGGATTATTCGATATGCATGTACATTTCAGGCAACCCGGGCAAGAACATAAGGAAACTATCGTGACCGGAACAGATTCAGCGGCGAACGGAGGTTTCACAGGCGTTGTTTGTATGCCTAATACTGAACCTGCAATTGACGATGTCACGGTTGTGGAATATATAAAAAGCAAGTCCAAAGGTTTACTAACTGATGTTTATATATCAGCAGCAATAACTAAAGAACGGAAAGGTGACCACATTACACCAATGATTGAATTGAGCGATGCAGGTGTTGTTCTTTTTACTGATGATGGTTCAGCCGTTAGTCGTGCAGATGTGATGAAACTTGCTTTCGAATATGCCGCTCCATTTGATTATTTGTTATCTCAACATTGCGAAGAGCACACAATAACGAAAAATTTCGCGATGAATGACGGTGCTTTGGCTTATAAACTTGGATTGAAAGGATACCCGAGTATAGCTGAAGAAATGATTGTAGCACGTGATTTGATGATTGCAAGCTATACTGGAAATCGCCGCTACCATCCACAACATATAAGTACTGCGGGCACTGTACAATTAATAAGAAAAGCTAAAGCTGACGGACAGAGAGTAACATCTGAAGCCGCTCCACACCATTTTGTTCTTACAGATGATTATTTATCCACTTACGATTCAAATTATAAGATGAATCCACCATTGAGAACAAAAGCTGATGTGGATGCCATTATCGAAGGTTTGAAAGACGGTACTATAGATTGTATAGCAACTGACCATGCACCGCACAGCTTACACGAAAAACATGTTGAATTAGAGAATTCTCCAAATGGTATAGTAGGTTTAGAAACTTCATTGGGGCTTTCTTTGACGTATTTGTATCATACAGGACATCTTAACTTGAGCCATATAATCGAGAAAATGTCGGTTAATCCGCGAAGAATTTTGAATTTAGAACCGATTCTTTTAAGTGTTGGTAGTAGGGCAAATCTAACGATTTTCAATCCTGACATCGAATGGACAGTTAACAAGCAACTTTTTAAATCTAAGTCGCAAAATACACCATTTGATAATTTAGCTTTGAAAGGCAAACCAATATTTACTATAAACAACAATCAATGTATTGAATGTAATTTATAATTCTCATGCGCAAATCTAACAAAGAGAATTCTGGCAAAAAACTTGTCAAATCAAAATCGGAAGATAAGATTTTGAAAGATATGATGAACAAAGACATGTTGAAAAGAATTCAAAATAAGATAGATTCTAATGACAGTAACTTTCTGAGGGTTTTCAAATCAATTTTGAAAAGTCAAGATTAAAATTATGCAATATAATCAACATTATGTAAACTACTGTTTTGGAATTTCCACCCTATTCTGTTTATTATTTGTGTTTATAACATATTTTGAATATTTTTGTATCTGATAGTATTACAAACTAAATTTAGTATAAAATTATGACTACGCAAAATAAAATGTATTTAGCAATCGGGCTGATATTTGTAATGGCTTTGTCCAGACTTTTTCCGGTTTTCCCAAACTTTCAACCCGTAACGGCACTTGCATTATTTGCAGGGGCAATCTTTTCTTCTAACAAAAAATTAGCATTATTGATTCCATTATCTGTAATGTTATTGAGCGATGTTCTATTGCATTTTTTGAGTGAAAGCTTGTTGGGTTATTATGCCGGCTTTCATTACAGCACTATGATAGTTTACTTTTCAATCGTAGTCATTGCTTTCATTGGCATATTTGGAATCAAAACTATAAGCTTCAAAAATGTCACTTTAACTTCTTTGGCAAGTGCTTTAATATTTTTTATACTTACAAATATAGGTTCTTGGCTTTTCGGTTTGGATATTACAAACACTCCTTATGAAAAGTCATATGCAGGATTTATTTATTGTTTTGGTCAAGCACTTCCATTTTTTAGATACACTTTGACTTCAACCCTATTGTATTCAGGAATCATGTTTGGCATTTGGATAGCTGCTGAAAAATATGTCATTTCGACAAGAGCTGAATTAGTTCAAAAGTAAGAATAATAGAATAGATCTAAAACTCTAGCATAAGAATAAAATTTTATTCTTTCTTATTTTTATTTTAAACTGAGGTAGTTTTACAACCTCTAACTCAAAGCCGAATCAACTATTTCATATTGCTCTGCTAAGTGTATTTGGTGGATACCTGTAGCAGTTGCAGCACTGGCTTTTCTGCCAATGTAGTTCACTTTTGTAGATGACAGCGAATCACTTTCTATAAAAATTTGATGTAAGTAGTTCCATGCACCCATATTTTTGGGTTCCTCTTGTACCCAGCATATATTCTTAGCATTTTTGTAAGAATTAATGATTTCGTCAAATAAATCTTGATGAAATGGATATAGTTGCTCTATCCGAACTATTGCAATATCGTTTATGTTACGTTTTCGTCTTTCAGTTTCTATGTCAAAATAGACTTTTCCTGTACAAAGCAAAACTTTCCGGACTTGTTTTTTTTCAATCGAATTGTCATCAATTATGTGGATGAATTTGCCTTTACTTAGGTCTTCTACAGAAGAAACCTTTAGAGGATGTCGCAGCATACCCTTTGGCGTCATCAAAATCATTGGCATTTTATATGGCATCAATGTTTGGCGACGCAAAGCGTGGAAATAGTTCGAAGGAGTTGTAAAATTGCCGACAATCAAATTATTTTCAGCACAAAGTTGAAGATACCTCTCTAATCTTGCGCTGGAATGTTCCGAGCCTTGTCCGTCATACCCATGAGGCAATAACATAACTAAATTTGAGGTTTGCCCCCATTTTACTTCACCGCAAGCCAAGTATTGGTCAACAATAGTTTGGGCATTGTTTGCAAAATCTCCAAATTGCGCTTCCCACAATGTCAATCCATCTTCTGAAATTATACTATAACCGTACTCAAATCCTAATACAGCTACTTCTGACAAAGGGCTATCGAAAATTCTTAAAACGCTTTGCTGTTTTCTTATATGATTAAGCGATATGTAGTCAATTTCGGTAATCATATCTGTCATTACTGCATGACGTTGGCTGAAAGTACCGCGTCTTGAATCTTGCCCCGAAAATCTGACTTCTTTCCCTTCGATTAGAAGTGTTCCAAATGCCAATAATTCAGCCATCGCCCAATCAATTTGTGGCTTATCGGATTTGACCATATCAGCTCGCTTTTGCAATAAGGTTGCAAGCTTTGGATTAACTCTAAATCCCTCAGGTACATGACTCAAGGCGTTAGCTACCTCATTTATTACTTCCTCAGATACTTTACTGTCAAAATCATCGAAAATAGTTCCATTCTTATCTAATAATTGCAAAGAACTACTGAGTGCAATGTCTTTTCTGTTGGCATAAGCGGAATCGAGTTTTTCCTTCAATTGGTCGTAATACTCATTGATTTCTTCACGTGTAATTACATTCTCATGAATAAGTTGTTGCTCATAGAGTTTAGCAGCATTCATCATAGACTTTATTTTTTTATAAAGCAATGGTTGAGTGTAGCTTGGCTCGTCGGCTTCGTTGTGCCCATATTTTCTGTAACATAATATGTCTATAATCACATCATTACGGAATTTATTTCTATATTCAAAAGCGAATTTTGCGGCAGAACTTACTGCTTCCGGGTCGTTTCCGTTGACATGAATAATAGGCGTTTGAATCATTTTTGCTATATCGGTCGCATAGATACTTGACCTTGCTGAATCTATTGTAGTTGTGAACCCTATTTGATTGTTGATAATCACATGAATTGTACCACCGGTTTTGTAACCATCTAATTCTGACATGTTCAAAGTCTCGGCAACAATACCTTGACCTGCAAAAGCAGCGTCTCCATGTACAAGTACAGGTAGCACTTTGGAGTATGATTTGTCCCCTATTTCATTCTCGAGAGCACGAGCCATTCCTTCTATTACCGGGTCAACTAATTCAAGATGAGAAGGATTTGGGGAAAGTATGAGTTTGATTGATTTATTATTTTCAGTCTTGTAGGTTCCTCTTGCACCCAAATGATATTTAACATCACCTGAACCTTGGTAAGATTTGGGGTCAATAACGCCTTCAAATTCATTAAATATTTTGTTATATTTTTTGCCTATATTATTTACAAGCACATTAAGTCTGCCTCTATGAGCCATGCCCAAAACTATTGTATTTAATTCTGCTTCTGCAGCGGATTCGAAAATTTTATCAAGCATTACAACTACGGACTCTCCACCTTCGAGTGAGAATCTTTTGCTACCAACGAATTTTGTATGTAAATAATTTTCGAAAACTTCAGCATCAATCAATTTCCGCATTATACCTATTTTCTCTTCATGCGAGTATTCTATTGTATTTCTGGTTGTTTCCAATCTACGTTTTATCCAATCTTTCTTTTCGGGACTTTGGATGTGCATAAACTCTATTCCGGTTGAGCCACAATAAGTCTCTCTCAATATCTCAATAATATCTCGGAGAGGTATATTATTCTCGTCCCAATTGTCATCGGCATGGAAAACTCTATCAAGGTCCCAAATTGTAAAGCCATAGTATGCAGGGTCTAACTCAGGGTAATAATACGTCTGAAGTCCTAATGGGTTGACGGATGCCAACAAATGTCCACGCACTCGATAAGCATTCAACATCTGGATTACATGAGCACCCTTTTCGACTTCGTTTTCGACGTTGAAAAAGCTGAATTTGCCGTTAGAACTGTCTTTTGCCCATTTAATTGGTTCAAATGGAATTTTCAAACTATAGAAAATCTGGTCATAGAACTGTTCTTCACCAAGGAATAATTTGTTGATTTGAGCCAGAAACTCAGCCGATTCTGCACCTTGAATAATCCTATGGTCATAAGTATTTGTAATATTGACAACTTTTGAAACTGCAAGTGTAGTCAACACTTCCGGTCTAACTGCTTGAAGTTCCGTGGGATAATCAATTGAACCTGTAGAGACAATGATGCCTTGGCCTTTGAATAATCTCGGATGTGAAGATGTAGTACCTATCATGCCCGGATTTGTCAAAGTAAAAGTAGTATCAACAAAATCGTTATATTCTAATTTGTTAGCCCGCGCCCTTTCAATCAAATTATTAAATTCTTCGACATAATCATCAAACTTCATATCTTGAACATTCTTGATATTGGGGATTACTAACAATCTCACGCCATCTTTTGAAATTACATCAATTGCTAATCCAACATTTATTGCTTTTCTTTTAACGCGGTATGGTATTCCGTCAACGACTTCAAATGTATCATTAAGATTCGGAAATTTCATCAAAGCTTTAATTGTCGCCCAACCTAAGAAGTGGGTAAATGAAACCCTGTCTCGCTTTAATTTGATCAAGTATCGGTTAATAATGCGTCTGTTTTCGTCCAATGCTTTGACGGGTATAGTTCTAGTGGAAGATGCTGTGGGTACTTCCAGACTTTCGTACATCTGATAAGCATTGCTTTGCTCAATTTCATTCAAAGGTGTAAGTTCGCCCTCGGACTTATTTATACCCCCATTCTTTTTAAAATTTGAATTTCGGGGATTCCATTCCATGGATTTTTTATCTATAGTATCACGGCTACTCAAAGGGATTGGTTTATTACCATCATCAATTACATATATAGATTTGCCATGAATTTTTTGGAAATATTCTCTCCATTCATTGCTTACAGAGTCAGGGTCTTTTAAGAAACTAAAATACAATTCATCTTCAAAAGCAGAGTTAAGATTTATCATCTCAAGAAATGCCAAATATGTAACAAATATAAAAGATACAAACGATATATTGCTCACTAAATTTTGAGCAAATATCAGTCTTTTGAAATATTTTCTGAATCTCGATTTTTAGAATAAAATATTCACATATTTGGTTGAAATTGGCACATAAAGCATGAATTAAGTATCAATAATCATTTAAAAAATTGCTATTCCAAAAAATAAAAAGCTGCCCTTTTGAGACAGCCTCTTCAAAAATATACTATAAAAATGTTTTTTAGTCATTCTCTTCCATACTATTAAAAATATCGAGAACTTCTTTCGATGAACGACAATCTAACAATTGGAACCTGAAACTATCATTATTCATGAGCCTTGAAATTTTGCTCAATACTCTCAGATGATAACCCACGTTAGTTTCCTGTCCTAAAAGTAAAAACACTATTCTTACGGGTTCGCCATCAAGCGAATCGTAATCAAGTGGCTCTTTTAAAATTGCCAATGAACCGACTGCTTCGCTAACGTTGTGAGTTTTGGCATGTGGCAAAGCGATAGATTTCCCGACACCGGTTGACATGATTTTTTCACGTTCGTTGACTGCTTTCAAAACTGCATTGACATCGTTAACTTTACCACTATAAGCAGCAAATTCGACCATTTTAGCGAGTAAATCAGCCTTGCTGTCGACTTCCAAGTCTAATACAATAGATTTGATGTTTATAATTTCATTGATTTTCATTTTATTTTACCTGAGATATTCACCCTTTAGATTTCCAATTATTAATTAAACTCGCATACTTTTCAGCGATTCTTTTTGCCTTTAATTCAGTATCTCCTTCACCATAAACTACAAAAGCTGCTTTCTCTTTGTCCGGCATGAGCAATACAGATTCATCACTTTCATATATTTTTACTCCATCAACCAATTCTCGTTTATACTTATCCGAATATTCCATAGCGTTTCTCATTACAGTTCCTTTAAATTCCCAAGGAACACTAACATTAATCCCACATTGGAATCTTCTTGGCAAGATTTCATCAAGTTCAGATGTCGTCATATTTGTTATTGCAAGCATTTCAAGCATTTTCCCAACTGTGTACATTCCGTCAGACGCAAAAAGAAAATCTCTGAAAATAAAACCACCATAAATTCCGCCCACAAATAGTACTTTATCGTCTAATGTTGCCTCCATCATAGCTGAATGGGAATTTTTAATACGTATTACTTCAACATCATATTCCTGTGCAATCATCTCAATTTCCGATGGTGCCACAATCGAAACTGCAATCTTATACGGTTGACGGTGTTTATTAGTTTCGAGAAAGAGTTTTGTCAATATTGTCAATAACCTTGTGTGAGTGTACCAAACACCTCGTTCATCAATTACAGAAATTTTTTCCGCTCCACCTTGCATCCTAAATCCGAGCTGATAACCTAAAGAACTCATAATCCTACCTGTATTGTCAGTATCCCCTTCAAATTCATTAGGGTCGGGATGGAAACGTGAGCCGTCAATATAATTATTCAAAGACAAAACTTCAGCACCTAATTTTCCGAGAATACCCGGAAAAATTGAAGATGCCAATCCAAAAGAATAATCCATAAGTAGCTTAAACTTGCGTGTTATGATTGCTTCTACGTCCAAAGAAGATAAATATCTGCTGAAATAAATTTCATTAGTTCTTTCCGGGAAGAAAATCTCACCTACATCACTAGCAGAGACACGCTCGATGTCTTCGCCAAAGAAATATCTTTCAATTTTCTTAGTTGTATCAATCGAAATATCTCGACCATCTTTATTGAAAATTATGATGTCGGTAATATCAGGATTTCTCGGTGACCGTCTAACGTGAAAACCGCCTGCATATTTCCCGATACGTAATTCCTGACGATTTTGCGGAATCGAAATTTGTTGCAAATCATTAATATAAACACCTACGGATAGCAAACCTGCTGTAATCGAACGTTTCATTATACGCGATACTGAGTCCGGTTCACGGCTTGCGAGTAAAGTTGTACCCTTTCCAAAAGTACAGCCAAGTGCAGAACCAAGTTTTGCACCAAATTCAGGGTTGATTTCTATATTTGATAAACCCGAAATTCGTGCATCTGTAAACAATTCCCTTTGCCATTTCTCTTCTTGGACAAGTGAACGAGATAATTGAGAGCCGGCTTCGACAATTTTGTTGGGCCATAGTTTAATATTAGAAAATAGTCTTGCATGACTGCCGATTTGGCAATTTTCAGCTATAAAAACATTTTCGGCTATCAATGCAAAATCACCAATTTTAGTATTATAACAAACTACATCGTCTGTTAATTCTGCAAAATCGCCAATATCGACCCCGTCCCAAAGTGTGACACCGTTCAATCTGACTCCATTACCGATGATTACATTATCACCAATAACGGAATCTTTAATCTCGCAGTTTTCGCCGAATTGAGAATTGCTACCGATAACATTTTTGCCGATTAAAGTTACGCTTGCAGGTAATATTGTGTTACGACCAATTGATAGATTATTAATGATTTTTTTAGATTCTTCGAGATTAACGATACCTTTCAAAGCATCGAATTGCCCGGCTTGATATTCATTCAAATTACCCACATCCCGCCAATAACCACTTGCTATGTATCCATAAAGAGGCATGTTGTTTTGAAGCATTAACGGAAACAAATCTTTGCTGAAGTCAAATTCCTTTTGATATGGAATGAGGTCCAATGCTTCAGGTTCGAATATGTATATTCCGGTGTTTATGGTATCGGAAAATACTTGACCCCATGAGGGTTTTTCCAGAAAACGAGTTATTTTGCCATTATTATCAGTCATTACTATCCCGTATTGTAATGGTGCCGGTACGCGAGTTAGCAAAACAGTTGCAATAGCTTTCTTTTCTTCATGAAACTTAAGTGCTGCAGATATGTCAAAATCTGTCAATACGTCACCGCTTATAACTATGAATCTATCCTTTACAAGTTCATATGCATTTTTGACTGCTCCTGCTGTACCATAATCAGTCTGTGCTATGACGTAATTCATGTTGATATCAATTGATTCACCATTTCCAAAATAGGATTTGATTTTATCTGGTTCAAAATAAAGTAGCGATACTACATCATTGATGTTATGTTTCTTAAGTAAGGATACTATATGGTCCATCATTGGTTTATTCAAAATTGGAACCATCGGTTTAGGTATGCTCATTGTGAGTGGTCGTAGCCTTGTACCAAAGCCACCTGCCATGATTATTGCTTTATTCATATTTTTTCCAAACAAAAAATTAAAATTTGTCAAAAGATAATAAGCAATTTATTTATTTTATCCTGACCCATCAAATTAAATTTGAACATTCTGTAATCTTTTTAATGCTTATTTTTGTTTTTCTTTAAATTAGGATAGATTAAAATGAAAGTTCTGGTGACAGGAGCGACTGGTTTTATAGGTAGTCATGTTGCTGATATGCTTTTGGACAAAGGGTATGATGTTGTTTGCACAGTTAGAAAATCGAGCAATTTGAGATGGCTGAAGGATAGAAATTTTAAAATCGAACAATTACCGACTGAGGATGATAAACATGCAGAAAATATTTTCAGCAAACTTGATGCTGTATATCATATTGCAGGTGCTACATTTGCTCGTGATTACGACGAATTTTACAAAAGCAATGCATTAGCAACTAAAGAATTGATAGACCAAGTTATCAAATATAGCCCAAATTTGAAACGATTTGTTTACATGAGTAGCTTTACAGTATCAGGCCCAGCGCTTTCTTTAGACAAACCTGTTGATGAATATTCAATACCAAAACCATTGACAGCATACGCTAAGAGTAAACAAGCAGGCGAAGAAATTGTATTGTCGTACAAAGATAAAATCCCGGTCACAATTATCAAAGCGCCTGCTGTGTTCGGACCACGTGATACAGCGATTTATTCGATTTTTAAGACAGCTAATATGGGTCTCGGTACATTAATAGGTTTGAACAAAAAATATTTGAATCTAATTTATGGATTAGATTTGGCTCGAGGGACCATCTTAGCAGGTGAATCTGAAAATGCTATAGGGCAATCCTATTTTTTAGCTGATAATCAAATTTATAATTGGGACGAACTCATCAAAATTATAAGAGATGCTTTAGGCAAGAAGTTCTTTTTCAACATCAGAATTCCTGATATAATTGTAATGATAATTGGCTCAACGACTGAGTGGTTTGGACAATTCTTAGCCAAAGCTCCAATATTCAACCGCGACAAAGCGATTGATTTCACCCAACAATTTTGGATATGTTCAGCAAAGAAAGCTAAAATCGAACTCGGTTTCGAATGTGAATATACAATTCCGGAGGCAATTCAAGAGACGGTTGATTGGTACAAACAACATAAATGGCTTTAATTAAATGAATAGAATTCCGGTTATATTGGTTGGAGGGTTGGTATTTATTATCATCGTCGTGGCTGTTATTTGGTTTTCTAATGGCTTGATTAATGCATCTTTACCTCCCGATTTGGAAAATTTTGAAACTCCATTAGTCACTGGAGATGTGAAAATATTCAAAAGTTATTATGGGATTCCTCATATTATTACTGATAATGAAAGCGATTTATTTTTCGCAATGGGTTTTTATCACGCATCCGACAGACTTTGGCAAATGGACTATTACAGGCGACTATCACAAGGGCGACTTTCCGAAATTTTTGGGGAAGAATCAATACTTGTTGATAAGTTTTTGAGATGCTTTCGGATTGACAGCACTGCTCGGAAGTGTTATGAAAACATGTCTGAGCAATCCCAAAAAGTGCTACAAAGATATAGCCAAGGCATCAACTATTATATGAGCGAATATCGGAAAAAACTACCATTCGAATTTGGTGCTTTAGCCTATCAACCGGATGAGTGGCTTCCCTATCATTCGATGCTTATCGGACGTGTTCTTACATTTGAACTATCTTTAGGAATATGGGCTGATGCTGCTTACGGAGAAATAGCATCGAAATTCGGTTATGATAAAGCAAGATTGTTAATCCCCGGGCTTGAACTACCCGAATCATTTCCAATTGACAGTAATAACTTTTTGAATTCATTCAACAACGATTTGAGTTTATATTCAGACAAACTATCCAAGATTAGGAATGACATAGGTATAGTTGGCTCATCATCCGGAAGCAATTGTTGGGTTTTCAGAAACGTTGATTCTTCGTCGCAAAGTGCATTATTGGCTAACGATGCTCATTTGCCACTAACTATACCGGCTCGATGGTTACAAATGCAATTTACAACGAAGGGTATTAATGCCGTTGGGCTTTCATTGCCGGGCATACCGTTGCTTATAAGTGGCAGAAATGATAATATTGCTTGGGGAATTAGCAATATTATGACCGACGATTTCGATTATTTTGTTGAACGTATCGAAAACGAACATTATTATGTCGGTGAAAACAAAAAGAAAATCAGATTCATCGTTGACACTATTTTTGTGAAAGGTAAAGAACCACACGTGTATTATCAACGATTTACTGATACATCACCAATTATTTCTGATTTTCATATCAATCGCGACCCTTCAATATTGCTAAATTTACAAGGCTCTACAGATTCAAGCTTTTTTAAGCAGAATGCAATGTCCTTCAGATGGGTCGGGAATAATATTTCCGATGAAATTCTAACTCTATATAAATTAGCCCGAGCAAGCAATTATGATGATTTCAAATCGGCTTGCAATCATTGGTCTAATCCCGGTTTGAATTTTCATTATGCTGATAATGAGGGAACAATTGCCTTGAAATCTGCGGCAGACCTCCCTATCCGTGCTGAAGATTGTGACCCTAATTTGCCTAATCCGGCATGGCTTAGTTCTTTTCAATGGAAAGGATTCAAAAGACTTGAAAACGAAAAAGTATCTCGAAAACCAATTGATGGAAAATTCATAGCCTCAGCCAACGATAAAATTGAAAATGCAAGTTATATTTCAAATTATTGGGAGCCTGAATCTCGCATCAATCGAATAAATGAAGTTCTGAACCTTGAAGATAAACATGGTTCGCGAGAAGCCCAATATTTGCAGAACGATTATTATTCAGACTTTGCCAAGAAAATGTCAGATATTATAGTTCCCATTTTGGACAAGTATTCATCACTTATGACAGAAAATGAACTTAGGGTACTAAATAGTTTAAATGATTGGGATTATATAATGTTAACTGATGTAGGTTTAAGTTCTTTCGTAAATGTTTATACTAACCAATTCATTTATAACATATTTTACGACGATTTTGGACCATTGCTTTACAACAAATTTACCTTCGTGAGTAGTATCCCAACTCGCTTAGTTATGGATGTGCTAACTAATTCAAAATATGATACTTTCATAAATGACTTAACAACGAAAGATTCTGAGATAATCGATGATATTATATTTGTAACTTATAGAGGTAGTATAAATTACTTAATAAAATTTTTTAATTCAGGCGAGATAAACGATTGGAAATACGGAAATATTCACCAATTGAATATAAATCATACTTTTAGTCGTCAAAAATTTATCTCACCTTCTGTTACTTTAGGTCCTTTTGAAATGAGTGGCAATAATACAACAGTGAATAATACTGAATGGAATTTCACAAATCCCTACGCTATGGTAATTGGTGCTTCTATGCGTTTTATTGCTGATATGAATGAGGAATATATTTTTACAGTATTACCAGGTGGTGCTTCGGGTGACCCGGCATCTCCAAATTACAGTGACCAAGTGAGAATTTGGTTAAATGGTGGATATATAAAAATACCATTTGGCAAAACACCCTCCTTAAATTATAAGCTGGCTGTCAGTATTTCGCCCGAACGTTAAATGCTACCTTTTAGATGAAAATTTATCTTCGTCTTCACGAAACAAGAAATTAAAAGAAGTCAATGAGCCGTAACATTTTGTAACATACGCTTGATATTTTAGCTTTTCTCCATCTGTCAAATTATCGTTAGCGTTGATTTGAGCTTCTAGAACTCTTAAATTATCACGTATCATCACAATTTTGTGCATGATTTTGTCAATTCCCATTTCATGTTCTTTTGTGTCCGAAGCTGCGGGAATGAAAAAAATTGAGCCTCCCTCCCATTTCGGTGCTAATTCTGCAGAATGCGACCTGTCCATTTCTTCTACTAATGCTTTGGCAAGTTCCCTAATTTCAAATTTATCTAACATAATTTATTCCTTGAGTGCCCCAGAAGTTAAACCTTTTATGATTTGACGTTGAAAAATTATAAAAATTACAATGATTGGGAAAGCAGAAATCGCTGCCCCAGCCATCAAATGTCCCCAATCTATAGATTGTTTCCCCAAGTAGAATGCTAATCCAACCGGTAAAGTTCTGAATTTTTCAGTATTTGTGAATAGATACGGGAAAAGGAATGAATTCCAATTCGATAAAAAAGTATAAATTGCCAAAACTGTCAGCATCGGTTTGCTGAGTGGCACAATTATCCTAAAAATAATGTACCAAAATCCCGCGCCGTCAATTCTGGCAGCATCTTCGATTTCGCGAGGAATAGTCAAAATATATTGTCGCATTAAAAAGATGCCAAATGGCGTAACAAGCCATGGCACAATCAAGCTATAATACGAATTAATCCAACCATAACCAACCATCATTCGATATAAAGGTATCATTATGACATGCGGCGGAATTATCATTACACCAAGCAATGTTGCAAATAAAATGGCTTTCCCGATGAATTCTTTTCTTGCAAAGGCATATGCCACCAAAGTGCAAAAAAGCAAATTCCCTGCTGTCACAAACGTAGCTACGAACAATGAATTCAGGAAGTACTTATCGAAAGAATCTGATTGCAAAGCATCAAAATAATTCATGAGTGTGAAATCGGAAAACAATAACTCATGGAAAGTCTGATATTTTTCGGGGTATTCCTTCAGAGATAGTAGAAGCATCCAAAATACTGGGAAAACCATTCCAATTCCTATGATGATTAATATTCCGTAAATCAATATTTTTTGAATTGAGATGTTATTCATACGAATCTGTTACTGCAAAACGATATGTGAAATCTGATAATAACTGAGCTAATTTATTTTCTAAATCTTTATATACTCCAACATTTGGACCATTGAAAATGAAAGCAAATGCGATTGTATCACCTTCGATAGTATCAATATACCCTGCTAAGGCGCTTACATTGCGCAAAGTGCCGGTTTTTGCAGTAATATTTCCATTAGAAGATGAATTTCTAAGTCTTTTTTTAAGTGTCCCATCATTTCCTGCTAAAGAAAATGAATTTCTGAACTCATCTCTAAAGCTACTTTTATAAGATTCCTGCAATACTTTGATTATTGATTCAGGAGTCACTAAATTCCGACGAGAAAGCCCGGAACCATCATTCAACATACATTTTTTACAAATAATTCCGTATTGAATAAACAGTTCATCATAATACAATCTTGCGGATTTCCCATTGTCATCGTCTAAGTTTGCTTCTGCTCCCACAATTTTAAACAATGTTTCAGCCAAATAATTATCACTGTCTTTATTTATTTTGCTTAATATATCCAACATTGGTCTTCTGAATTCTGTGACAGGCGTGAATATAATTGATGAATTGTTGTGATAAGCATCCGTAACAGAGCTTGAACCTGTAATTTTGATTCCGCCGGCTTCTAAGCGACTTTTGAATGCTCCTGCGATAGCCAATTCAGGGAAAGTCAAATTGTGACCATAGGAAGCTGTACGATTCGAAGCTAAATTGCCTGTAATAGTAAAGACCTGTTTACCATCCTTTGCGGCTCTTGAGACCACTCTTAGATTTGATGCTTTTTTCTTCGAGCCTTTCACTGTAGCCGAATTGATAGTTAAGAAATGTTCTGATGATGGTAGATATTGTACCCTAACCGGAGTCCCGGCTTTCGTGCCTGATGAAACAATAGCATAAACCACATTCCTGTCAAGACTAATTGCTGATATGGGGGGAAGTTGGACCACGACATCCTTATCGCCGCTATATGTCAAACGTTCGTAAACACCGTCGAAATAGCTCCCATCAACAAAGATATCACCTTTGATTTCTTTCACACCCAATTCTTTGACTTTATCGGAAATGAACTCCAAATCTCGTAGTGAAAAATTTCCGTCACCAAACCCCACCAAATAAAGATTTCCTTTGAGAATGGAATCCGGACTAATATAACCATCTGTAAATACTTTTGTGGGTATCATATAGTCAGCACCGAACAGGTTTAGAGCAGCAAATGACGTAAACAATTTGGTTACCGATGCCGGAGTGAGCGCCTTGGTGAGATTATGCGAATAGTATGACTTGTTGTTATTGAGTGAATGAACAGCAATTCCATACTCTGTTTTGCCGATTTTTGATAGTGCGATTGTACGCTCAATATCCTGAACCAGAAGCCCCAAAGAATAGACACTATCTAATTCGTTGAATCCCGTAAAGAAGGTCTCTCGATAGATTTGGGCTGCATCTATATCGGTTTGACTGCTTGCCGAAACAGTCAATGCCCAAAAACAAATTATAATAATTGGTAGTCTGATTTTCATACTTTTGTAAAATTCTCTTTATCTGCTAATACAAATTAACAAAAATCATTTGAATTACAAACGATTAAATACATTTTTAAAGCGTTCCAAATCATTTGTAATATCAATTACACCCTCAATTTTTTTAAACCACGTAAATTGACGCTTGGCATAATGTCGCGTATTTTGTTTTATCAATTCAATTGCTCGTTCGAGACTTGTTTGTCCGTCTAAATAATTGATGATTTCTTTGTAACCGACAGTGTTCATCGAATTGAATTTGAGGTCGAATCCGAGTGATAACAAATAATTAACTTCGTCAATTAACCCGCTCCCAATCATACTATCCACTCTTGAATTGATAATTTGATATAAGGATTCTCGTTGAGGAAAAAGACCAAAATATTTGGGAACAAAATTATGCTTCTTCTCCGATTCCTGTGATTCTGAAAATTTAATTCCAAATGAATAGAAGAACTCTATGGCTCTAACGATTCTTTGCGGGTTCATATCGCGATTTTTTTCCGCCGAGACAGGGTCAATTTGCTTAAGTAATTGGTACAGATGCTCTCTGCCTTTCTCTTTGAGCATATTATTCAGATTGTCTCTAACCAAATCTCTTGATTCATTTACAGGCTCATCGGATAGACCCTCAAAAAATGCTTTGATGTAGAATCCTGTTCCGCCTACAATAACCGGTATTTTATCGCGATTGAGGATATCATTTACAGCTGTGAGTGCATCTTCAGCAAATATTCCGGCGCTATAATCAACGTTTGGAAACAGGAAATCAATCAAATGATGCTTCACGAGCGACATTTCTTCTTTCGACGGTTTCGCAGTTCCTATGTTCATATATTTATAAATCTGCCTCGAATCAGCTGACACAATTTCCATTGGTCCAATTTGGGCAAGGTCAAGAGCAGTTTTAGTTTTACCTGATGCAGTAGGACCAATGATGACAGGGATATCTATAGTCTTATTCTCGGTCATCAATTTCCCAACCCTTATCGCCAATAAGCGGGACGAAACGAAATTTACTGTGCTCCGAAATTGAGATTTTTTCTTCATCAATTCGGATTAGTTTAGTCATAGTTTGTAATTTCAAATCACCAACCGGTGCAACAAGTTTGCCATTGATTTTCAATTGCTTGACCAATTCATTTGGAATTGATGGGACCCCTGCTGTTACAAGGATTGCATCATAAGGCATAAATTCAGGCAATCCCATGCTACCATCGCCTAATTTGATATGAATATCAAAATTTAACATTTCGAATAATGCTTTTGATTTGTTGAACAGTTGAGGTATTCTTTCAACGGTAAAAACCTCGACGTTGCATAAACTCAAAATCATGCTTTGATATCCGCTACCCGTACCGATTTCCAATACTTTATCGCCATTCTTCAATTCTAATAATTGCGTCATGAATGCGACAGTATATGGTTGCGAAATCGTTTGTTTGAAATCTATTGGGAGTGCCATATCATCGTAGGCTTTGTCAAATAGGGATTGGTCTATAAAAAGCTCGCGCGGAATTTGCAGAATGGCGTTTAAAACCTTTTCGTCAAAAATACCCTTTTTTCTCAAGTCTTTGACTAATTTTTCCCGTGCTGCGGGGTCTAATCTGAGAAAATCATTTATCATAATTAAGTCTGGGATAGACGGTTTGTTAAGATTTCACCAATTTCGTTATGTTGTATATTCAAAGTCATATCTCCACTTTCCGAAATCGAGATGCCACCGGTCTCTTCAGAAACTACAAGTACAATTGTGTCAGCTTGTTCGGATAATCCTAATGCAGCCCTATGACGCGTACCAAGATTTTTATTTCCAAATTTAGTTTGCGAACTAAGTGGCAATACGCACCGTGCAGCTACAATCATGTTGTTGTCAATTATTACAGCACCATCATGAAGTGGTGATTTTGAATTGAAAATTGAAAGTAACAATTCCTTGGATACCATTGATTGTAGCGGAATGCCTGTGTCAACGGTCATCTGAACATTCTGAGAACGAGTGAATACTATTAATGCTCCAATGTGTTTTTCCGACATTTCGATTGCTGCTTCGATTACTTCATCAACTGTTTCGGATATTTTGGGCTTTACGAATACCCTGAAAATAGGACTTCGGACAATTATCATTAGCAATTTGCGTAATTCGGGTTGGAACAGTATTATGAAAGCTATTAGCCAAATATCTGATATTGTTCGCAGAATCCAATTCAATGACTTAAAGTTAATGGCTTCAGTAATAAATTGCAAACCGATTATAATGACCATTCCAAAAAGTATCTGAACGGCAACAGTGTTCTTCAATGAGCGATAAACCCAATAAATTATCAATGCAACGATAATTATATCGAATAAATCAATCAAAGTGAATGTCAGAAAACCAATTTTGAACAACGTCATTATTATATATCTTTATTTTTCGCGATTATTCTCAGTCGTTTCTCTTTTGGCGATATCATTCTCGTAAGCTTTAATAATTTCGGCTACAAGTTTGTGACGTACAACGTCACGATTATCGAAGTAAATGAAACCTATATCATCAATATCTTTCAATAGCCTTTGAGCCTCTTTCAGCCCAGAAATTGCGTGATGAGGTAAATCAATTTGTGTTATATCGCCTGTAACTATAGCTTTGGAATTAGGACCTAAACGTGTAAGAAACATTTTCATCTGTGTTGCTGTTGCATTCTGAGCTTCATCTAAAATGATAAAAGAGTTGCTCAAAGTACGTCCTCTCATGTACGCTAATGGAGTGATTTCGATTACGTTTTTCTCTATAAGGGATTTCACTTTTTCTACTGAAATCATGAAATGCAAAGCATCCATCAAAGGTCTTAAGTAAGGGTCAATTTTCTCTTGCAAATCACCTGGCAAAAATCCCAAGGATTCACCCGCTTCCACTGCAGGTCTTGATAAAATTATGCGTGTGACCTCATTATTTCTAAGTGAAGCCAATGCCATTGCAACAGCTAAGAAAGTTTTTCCGGTACCTGCCGGACCTATAGCAAAAACAAGATCATTTTGCTGAACTAATTTGAAATAATCATGTTGCTTTGCATTTCGTACTCTGATTGCATCTTTTACTCCTTGAAAAATAATCTGATTCATGAATCTCGCTGAATGGCTTTCAGAACCTTTAGGCTTATTGTCAATCAAATCAATTACAGTTTTGACATCGCTTTCGGTAAGAGTCTTATTTCTCTTCAACATATAATTCATTTCATTCAAGATCTTCTCGATTTTTTCAATCTCATTTTCATCGCCTTTCAGTATTAGACTACTACCTCTGACTATTATACCTGCTTTGAACCGATTTTCAATCATATTGATATAAATGTCATTAGTACCGAAAAGTGAAACGGGTTCTATATCCTCAAATTCAATACGTTTCTCTGTCAATTTTAAATACTCCACTTTTAATAATCTTTAAAAATAAGAACTAAGTTTCAGAGTACCAAACAAAAACCCTGCTTCGTAAACGAAACAGGGCTTTTTATCAAAATAATTCAATTATCATTAATTTACGCCGGGTTGTACAGCTTCGTTTTCTGCTTGAGCTTCTTTCTTCATTCTCCAATATTTACGCTCAGCTTTCATTTCGTCGCTGGATTTGGGTCCTTTTACCGGAATTTGTAAAACTTGACCCGGATGGATTATATCAGGGTTTCTGATTTGGTCAGTATTTGCTTGCCAAATTTTTGGCCACATGAATGGGTCACCATAAATTTCGATTTTGCCTGCTATATTCCACAAACAATCGCGATTTTCAGCCCATGTTCCTACAGTATAAGTAGTAATTTTCTTTTCTCTGTAAAGACCTTTGATATCTTTTGCTAATGCAATGATTTTATTATAAAATTCAGGTATCAAAGAAATCTTATTTTTGCGAAGTTCGTTCAAATCTGCTTCCAATTTGCGTACTTCGTCTTGACGGTCAGCAAGTTGGCTATCTGATAGTCTTTGCATTTCGCGAACTTTGTTTTCAATAACGCCCAATCTTTGTTTGAAAGCGGCGATATCAGCATCAGTAGCACCTAATAGACGTTTTGTTTCGTCTTCGCAATCTTTAAGTTGCTTGTTTACATCTTCAAGTTTAGCTTTCAAGCCATCTACCTTGATATTCGCATCGTTCAATCTTTTTTCAAGATCTTGAACAACTTGGAGGTATTGGTTAATCCTTAAAGTAGCTTCATCTTTTGTCAATTCGGCATCAGGTTTGTTTGCTGGTGGTGGTACCACCTGAGCTTCGATTGCTGCAGATGCAATCATCAATAAGGCAAAAATTATTAAAAAGTTTTTCATAGTTTTCTGTCTTTAAATGTTTAACATAATTAGTTATTAGGATTGTAATCAGGCCAAACATTGGGCCATTGCGACAACTTTGTTTTAATAAAATCTTTGTCCTTGTTGCAATCGTTCAGTATAGCTTGGCGGGAGTTTATTTCGCTCTCCAATTTTGGTACTTCTGATAGCTTTGTTGTGATAGCTTGGTTTAATTGGTTCTCTTTCTTTCTCAGTTCAGCCAATTGTGCAAGTTGTTCTTCAGTGATTTTTGAAGTACAGCTTGTAAACGACATGGTTGAAAAAAGGATTGCAGAGCTTAAACCTAAAGCAATTGCGAATCTCTTCAAATTCATATAGCCTCCATTAAAAAATAATATAACATATTTCCAATTTTTTCATCTTAACGATACCATCAATAGTATGCAAATATCGTTATAATTTTTATTTTAACCTAATGTGAAACGAATATAAATACAAAAATATTATAAAATCGATGCAAATTACTATGATTTTGCAATTTTGTACATAATTGTCTTGTTTTTTTGGTAAATTTAAAGTTTATATAATGACTAATTCTAAAATGATTTTATGATAATTGAATTTCCTAAAGCATATGAACCAAACTCTGTAGAGAGTAAATGGTACAAAATTTGGAACGATAATAGTCTGTTTGATTCAAACCGAATAGATAGAACTAAAAATTACAGCATTCTCATGCCTCCACCAAATGTTACCGGCATACTTCATTTCGGTCATGTATTGAATATGACAATTCAAGATATGCTAATCCGACGAAAACGGATGCAAGGCTATAACGTTTGTTGGTTTCCTGGTACCGACCATGCCGGAATTGCAACCCAAGCAAGAGTCGAGAAAGAAATTGCAGCTGAAGGACTAAACAAATATGACTTAGGTAGGGAAAAATTTCTCGAACGAGTATGGCAATTTAAAGAAAAGTATGGTGATATTATAATTGAGCAAATTAAAACGATGGGTGCCTCATGCGATTGGAGTAAACAAATCTTTACTATGGACGAAGCCCCAAGTCATGCTGTTCAAGAAGTTTTCATAAGGTTGTTTGAGGAAGGTTTGATTTATAAAGGTAAACGAATCATCAATTGGTCTCCCCTTTCCCAAACAGCACTCTCAGACGAAGAAGTCGATTTCAGAGAGGTGAAAGAGCATCTTTACACTATGAAGTATTTTTTTGAGAATGGAGTTGATTACATTACTGTATCTACTGCTCGCCCTGAAACAATTTTTGGTGATATTGCCGTTGCTGTTAATCCGAATGATGAACGTTTCAAGAGTAAGTTAGGACAATTTGTAACTGTGCCATTAGTTGGAAGGCGTATTCCAATCATAGCAGATGATTATGCAGACCCTGAATTTGGTACAGGTTGCGTTAAAATAACTCCCGCACACGACCCAAATGACTTTGAAGTTGGACAAAGACACAATCTTGAAATTATCAATACAATTAATCCAGACGGCACATTAAATGAATTGACCGGAAAGTATGCCAATTTGGACAGGTTCGTAGCACGTAAACAAATCGTTGAAGATTTGAATGCGAACAATTTGATTGAAAAAACAGAAGAATATGTCCATAATGTTGGTTTTTCTCAAAGAGGTGGTGAACCAATCGAGCCATATCTGAGTGACCAATGGTTCGTAAATATGAAACCCCTTGCAAACGAAGCACTCGAAAAAGTGACATCAGGTCAAATCAGATTTCACCCGAATCATTGGGTAAAAACATACGAACATTGGATGAATAATATCAGAGACTGGTGTATTTCCCGACAACTTTGGTGGGGACACAGAATTCCGGTGTATTATTCCAAAGATGGAAAATTTGTAGCTGCACATAACGAGCAAGAAGCACGATTAAAACTCAATCTTGAAAATAGTGAAATTTTGAGACAAGACCCTGACGTATTGGACACGTGGTTTTCGTCATGGATTTGGCCAATGACAACTATGAAATGGCTTCACGATGGAATTATAGACGAAACTGACGACATGAAACGCTTTTTGCCTACTGATTTGCTCGTAACTGCACCCGACATAATATTTTTCTGGGTTGCTAGAATGATAATGGCTACTTCCCATTTCAAAAATACTATTCCATTTACTGATGTTTATTTTACAAGTTTAATTCGTGACGGCAAAGGACGCAAGCTATCGAAATCATTAGGTAATTCCCCTGACCCTTTGAATGTAATTGACAAATATGGCGCAGATGCCGTAAGATTTACTATGATTTATTTGTCGCCATTGGGATTAGATGTACGTATGGAAGTTGACATCGAAACTCAAGACATACCATCAATGGAAATTGGTCGGAATTTTTGCAACAAAATTTGGAATGCCGGTAGATTTTTATTGATGAAAAAAGAACAAATTATTTCTGACACTGGGATTAATAGCAATACTATTTTGCAACCTAAAGAATATTCCACTTCGGATAAATGGATTGCATCACGCTTAAACAATGTTCTTAAATCATCGGAGTTAATGCTTTCTAATTACAAAGTTAACGATTATTCTAAAGCATTGTATGACTTTATTTGGCGAGATTTTTGCGATTGGTACGTAGAAATCTTAAAAGTACAAACCGGCATTGATGCAGACCCGACAAGAAGGATTGAAACAATTAATTTTGCAATCAGCATATATGAAACAATATTACAATTGATTCATCCAATCATGCCATTTATTTCAGAAGAAATTTGGCATTTGCTGAATCAAAAACATGAAAACGAATCTATCAGTACTCAAAATATTGCGGATTTTGACGATAAGTTTATAGATACTAAAATTGAAAGTAACTTTGTTCTATTGCAAACAATTATCGAAGAAACCAGAAAGTTGAGAGCATCCAAAAATATTCCTCCTTCTAAGAAATTGCCATTAACAATATCTTGCAAAAATGAAGAAATTGCTACATTCTTCCAATCCGAAAATGAAATTGTAGCATTTCTTGGACGCTGTTCGGAAGTTAAAGTGGGTGTAAACGTTGAACGCCCTGCTATTTGCTTGACAACTATTGTTCATGAAATAGAATTGTATCTCGAACTTGGTGAAGAAATTGATATCGAACAAGAAAAAGCGAAATTAATGAAAGAGATTGAAAGATTAGAAAACTTAATTAAATCGAGCGAAAAGAAGTTGAGCAACGAAAAATTTATGAGCAATGCAGCTCCGGAAATAATAAAAAGTGAACAAGAGAAACTTACAAGTATGAAAGTGTCATTAGCATTAGCAGAAAGTAATTTAAATAGCCTTTAATATATTGTCATTAACAAATTATTCATTATACTTGCACAAAAAATATGTTGCAAGAATTTATATATCGAAGCACTTTAGATTTGAGCCCGAATTCAGTTGTTATATTGGATTCGGCAGGTAAAATTTTGTACGTAAACAAGAAATTTACAGAAACAACATTATTCAAATATAACGAAGTTCACCACAAGAATGTCAAGGACAATTTGCCTTACATGTGCGAATTTGCCGATAATAGTGTTTGGGAATTATTGATTAATGAACGACAATGGCATGGACAAGCCAAGAATATTAAGAAAAATGGTAAATATTATTGGGAGTCTGTGTCTATTTACGCTCAAAGTGAAGAAAATTCGTATAATAATTTCTATGTGATTTTCAAAGAGGATATTTCAGAAAAAATTAAGATTGAAAATCAACGCACTATTTCCAAGAAGATGGAATCAATCGGTCATTTGGCAGCAGGGATAGCACATGAAATTAATTCTCCACTTCAATTTGTCAATGACAGCATCTACTTTCTTGATATTTCATTCACCGATATGATCGAGTATATCAAAACGATTGAAGAGTATTTTAAGAGCAATGCGGGTAGTATTGAAAATTATGTTGAGTTGAACAATTCACTGCAAGCTTTAAAGGATAATCTTGATTTAGAATTTGTACTCAGTGAAGTTCCTGAGGCTTTTGTTAGAATTTCTAATGGTTTAGGTAGAGTGAACAAAATCATTACTGCAATGAAACGTTTCACTCACTCAAGTCAAAATGAAAAATCAATGGTGGATATAAATCAAGAAATTGAAATGGCTACAATTTTGACAAAGAATGAGTGGAAGTACGTTGCTGAGATGAAATTGAATCTTGCTGAAGAATTACCAATGATATTTTGCAGAGTTGACGAAATCAATCAAGTATTAATAAATCTTATCGTTAATGCTTCTCATGCAATTGCCGATAAAAAAGAGATGACCGAAACAGATGGGACTATAACTATAGCAACTTCTATTGAGGGCAACGACTGCAAAATTACAATTTCAGACACTGGCAAAGGCATTTTGCCTGAAAATATGGATAGAGTGTTCGACCCATTCTTTACTACAAAAGACCCGGGCAAGGGTACCGGACAGGGACTTTCTCTTTCGCATGATATAATAGTCAATAAACATGGCGGACAAATTTATATAGAATCAGACTTTGGTCACGGAACTACTGTGACAGTTAAAATACCAAAATAATGCTAATTTTGATGGAAAATTGATGACAAGAAAGATATTGATGATTGATGACGATAGGGATATTTTAGCATCCTATCAAGTTAATTTACGGAAAGATTTTATAGTTAGAATTGCTTCTAATGCCAATCAAGTAATGGAAATTCTCAAGGCAGAAGACGACATCGGTGTTATTGTAACTGATTATAAAATGCCTGATGTAAATGGCATTAACTTGTTGAAAATGATACGTCAAATTTACCCTGACCCTATTAGAATAATGATTACCGGTTTCGCTGATATGCAAATTGCTGTCAATGCTGTTAACGAAGGCTCTATTTTTAGATTTTTAACTAAACCGATGCCAACGCCTGAATTGAAGCAAATCATTCAAGATGCACTAATTCAGTATAATCTGAAAAAAAATGAGAAGGAACTTCTAAACAATACATTGAAAGGTACCTTGAAACTTTTGATTGACCTCATCTCTATTTCAATTCCTCAATCATTGAATATTGGTTCGCAAGCGAGAGCCGTAGCAAGAAAAATCGGTGTTAAAACAGGCGACGTTGAATTATGGGAGCTTGAAGTTGCTTCTTTGCTTTCTAATATTGGCCTCTTATTATTGCCAAACGAAATTATACAAAAAAAAGCCGAAGGAAAAGATTTGAGTTTATCTGAATCAGCAGTTTTCAACAATCATCCTGAATTGGGGGCTAATTTACTTAAACATATTCCGAAATTTGAGAAAATATCGGATGCTATTTTGCATATGAATGATATTTTTGGAAGTAAAAATGACAGAAACGTAGCAAACGAATCTATTCCGCTCTATTCGAGGATTCTCAAAGTTTCAAATGATTATATACAATTCATTCAATCGAACAAAACGCCTCTCGAAGCTTATGAAAAAATGCTTGAATTATTCTATCAATATGACCCCAAGTTATTAGAATTGCTTCTTACGGAAGTTGTTGGCTCCGATAATAAACGAAAAATTAAGCAAATCCAGCTTATGGAACTCAAGGGTGGAATGGTTGTTGCTAAGGACATTGTTGATGACCGAGACACTGTATTGTTCAAAAAAGATAAAGAAATCACAGAACCAATCATAATCAGACTTCAACAAATCTCAAATGTTCGAAATATAGTTGAACCATTATTAGTTTATGAACAGTAATCAATTCACTTACTGCTTTTTTACATATAATATATTTCTGTTTATTATCCAAATCACTTAAATTGAGTTTTGACAAAAATTTTGGCATTTACTTATATTTCTAACCCTTCATAAACAAATTCATAAAATATCATGAATATCTCTATTTTCTTATTAAAATGTGCAAATAAAAAGCACTATTAAAAATAAGAAAAACAAATAATCTAGTTAAATAATTCTTGTTACCTATTGCAATATATAGATATAAAGAACTATATTCACGTATTTCTTTTAACTTAATCCAACAACCTAATAACATAAAAAACTATAATTATCACAACATAATAAATTAAAATAAAATAATTGTTTATCTAATAATAGTTATATATGTTTGGTTAAATTATTTGTTCAATTTTTTACAAGGTGTTAAGATGATGTTAAGATACTCATTAACAAAAAAGTTTTCAATTGCTTTTTTGTTGTTTCTGATACCAATTTTGATGAGTTTAGAAGCTAACTCTCAAAGTTGGGTTGCCCAAAATCAGCAAGATGGTTTTATTCTCAAAAAAGTTGTAAGCGATACTACAATTGCTACAGGACAGCCTTTCAGCTATACGATTTACTTTACAATCCCGGCAGGAGCTACAAACGTAACGATAACAGACCAGATTCCGGTAGGCTTGCAATTTCTCGCACATTCATTTACAAGTGCATGCGGAACTCCTACTGTAGTTGCTCCTGCAGTAAATGCAATGGGTGGCACATACTCGCTAAGTTGGGCAAGTTTACCGAGCGGTTGCACAGGTTCATTTACAGTAACTGTTGCATTCCCGAATGGGGTTACTTGCCCGGGAACAAGTGTCAGAAATAATGTATGTTTGATAGGAATGTTAAACGGCAAAGACTATGATTTCTGTACACCATTCGTGACAACGATAGCGACTGCCGTCAATCCTTGGGGAATCAACAAATATCCGCTTGGTGTATCTTGGCAAGGCGGGAATTGTCCTTATGCAACGGGTAACGATACTATCACATATCAAGTTTGCGTTTATAAATCTGTCGGTACTACAGGACAATTAAATCTGGTTAATGGAGTAGTAAGAGACACTCTACCAACCGGCGCAGTATTAGTAAATTCAAATTGTGGAGCTACTCAATCAGGTAATATAATAACTTGGAATGTAGGCAATCTGAGTGCTCTTCCTTCTTACAATGCTGTTTGTTGCCAGTTTGTTGTTTACTATCCACCTGCTCTATTCCCGAACGGTACTAATATCACAAACAAAGCTACATTATCGGGTTCACTCGGAAGTGCAAATCAACCATGTAGTAATTTCAACGTGGTAAGTAACCAAACTTGTGTTCAGAAATTATCATTCACAAGCGGTTCTATCAGCAAATGGGCTTATACAAATCGCCAACCGGGTTGTTCCGGACAGTATTTGATTTATATTTGCAACACCGGTACAACACCAATAGTAATTACAGCTTTGGATACACTTCCTTCGCAATTGTCAAATTACAGCCTTGGTTTTGTATGGGGGCTTAATGCAACACTCAATTCCGGTATTGTAAGTATAACTGATACTTTGGCACCGGGAGCTTGTGGTTATGTGTATATCAATTTTACTATCCCTGCTAATGCAGTTGTTGGTTCGACAATTACTAATTGTGCACATTTGTTTATTCCGGGCAATGCTCCACAAACGGTTTGTAATTCGTTTGTAGTAGATGCTCCTGCACCAAAACCTTGTGTGTGGAAAGAAGTTTGCAACAAGCAAGTTGATTACACTCCGGGATCTACATTCAGGTATCGCTTAAGAGTACAAAATACAGGTGGTATGCCAATAACCGGTTCTACTATAACTGATGTCCTTAACCCGAATCTCGAATATATTGGCAATCCGTCATCATATATCAGCAATTCGTACAATACACCTTGTACTACAACTCCGGCAAATCCTTGGACCGGTGTAAATCTATCTTATAACACAGGTACAAATACAGTAACTGCGATACTCGATACAATTCCTGCTACTTGTCAAAATATATTCTACACGAAT
Source organism: Desulfobulbaceae bacterium (assembly GCA_018335795.1). Taxonomy (GTDB): domain Bacteria; phylum Bacteroidota; class Ignavibacteria; order Kapaibacteriales; family UBA2268; genus PGYU01. Next base: position 101,201 of record JAGXRP010000033.1, read on the forward strand.
TGTGGAATGTACGGTACTTCTGGAGTTCCATACTACTTTATTGAATTTGATGTGAAAGTAAGAGATACAGCAGCTTTGGGTAGTGTGCCAAATCAATTTGTTCTTGCCGGTGGTTCACTTGGCACAACAACTCATCCATCAAACATCGAATATGTACTGATTACAGGAGTTGTTGGTTATAACTTACAGAAGGGAGTCAAAAAACCGTCTGACGCGAATTATACTCCTTCAATTTCAACTACTGCGGGTGCTACTGTTGATTATCGCTTGAAAATGAATTCTTCAGGCACAGCAGCTTTACGTCACGTAACTTTTGTTGATTTGTTACCGCGAAATGACGGCTCAAATGATGGGAAAATAATTTCCGCATGTTTGCCTCGAGGTAGTCAGTACGATGTTACTTATTCTGCATTATCATCGTCAACCCCGGCAATATTCTCAACATGGAATAATGCAGCCACTACATTGTCAAATGTCAATAACCTCTCCCCGACCGGAATTCCGGGTTCAGCCTTTACTATTGGGTGTGGAACGGTAGGAACTTGGGCTGCAAATTGGAGTGCAGGACAGAAGAACATCGCAGCTTATTTTGGACCAAGTGCAATAGGCGTTACCGGAGCGACAATTGATTTCTCCGGTATAGTTGGCTCTACTGCCCAACCAAAACAAACTGCATGCAATACATTTGCGGTTAGTGGATGGACTAAACACTTGATTCAGAGTAGTCTCCCCACTTTCCAACTTGCGGGGCAACTCGAATCGCCTACCGCTTGTGTGGCAATTGATACTATTGTTAAACCTAAGCCATGTTTTGAAGAGTTGAAAATAGATGTTAAGTGCGACGGCGTTACTGCAGATGGGTTGAAGAAATACATATTCACTATCAGTGCAGTTTCGTGTGCTCCGGCAACTTTGATTATAAGTTCGCCCGATGGCACTTTCACGCCATCTACATTTACTTTGGCATCAAGTCCATGGTCAATAAATACAAACTTCGCTCATACTTCTGCTAATAATCCTATAACCATAAATTACAGCCTACTTTGCAATGGCGAAGTTTGTCGTGACAGTATTAAGAGGGATTTACCTGATTGCCCGAACGAACCGCCAATAGATGAATGTTGTGCGAAATTTATTCATAAAATCGAAACTCCCAAAATCAGTGCCAATAGCTCCACAGGCTCAGTTGCAATGGCTATTCCAATGACTGCAGGACCTGCTCCGATTAAATCATTTACAGCTACAATTGTAAGTGCACAAGTCAGACGAGTATGTGGAAATAGTGCATCTGCATGGACTCGTGTATTTGGTGATATTACTGGTGGTAACTTAGCTGTTCCCCCGGCGCCGGGTCCACAGTTATTGTCTATATTCAGTCGCGAAGCTAAATGGGGTCCCGGACATTGTATTGATTGGACGAAAGGTGCAACACTACAGCTTAATATGTTATTCCCACCCTTCTCAGGTGGATTGAAATGCCGTGACACACTACGTTACTCAATTAGATACAGCTTCACAGATTGTGAATGTAAAACTTGCGATACAGTTGTCACCTATACAGTTGTTAGAAAATGGAAATTCTTACCTTGGGATGATGCTGTTGGAGAAATCAAATTTGATAGACTCACAGGAGAAGTTAAACCGGGTGGCGATGAATTCCAAAGTGAACAACCTGATATTACTTCAATAATCATGGACGACGAAACCAATGGTACTTTGTGGGTAATCAGCCCCGACCATGTGGACAATGATGTTACCATAACAGCTATTGAAATGCGTTCATCCGAGGTCACAATACTTGAAATTTCTAATGGAGACGAGAAAGGCATCGTTCAAGATGACATAGCTTATGTAGCTACTAATTTTGCTCGTGGGGATGTCGGTGGAATTAAATTTAGGATTGGTAAAAGCACTCCACAGTTGTCATTTACAGTTAATGTCAGATATGCATATAAAATCGAAGGATATGATGAGACATTCTGGACCGAACCGATTCCTTATTTGGTAAGAGTACCAGGTGCTGCACCGGATATTTTGGATATCGAAAAGAATCACAAACCTGACAGAGTTCGTACATACGCAATGTATTTCAGTAGTTCTAACGGTTACAACCAAGATATTGCAGCAATTGGACTCAAACCAACAAATAATATGAGAATATTAGCTGTCGGTCCTCCAAATGCCGGAGATGAGCCCGCTTATTTAGTTCCTCGCAAGCAGGATGACGGCTCTTATATCATTACCGTTCCGGGCTTAGGAATAATGGGAGTTGAAGCTTTGACGCGTGTGAGCCCGATTTACATTACACTATCGAACGTTGACGATACTAATGCTGAAATTGAATTCACTACATTCGATGGAGATGCCGTAATGGTTTCTACCGGTAACTTGATGCTTACCAATCCAATTTCATCGGTAATGAATGATGGATTTGATATGGGCAATGATTCGGAAATACAATCGGTAATTCCAAATCCGGCAAATAACACAGCCACGATTACAATTTCAGTCAAGCATGATGTCACAAGTGCCAAATTGAGCATAGTTGACGTTTTGGGACGTGAAGTAATCACTGTAACAGATGCAAACTCGCTATTGATGCAAGGAACTCATCTGCATTCAGTTGACGTTAGCAAATTGCCTACAGGTATGTATTTCGTAACATTCGAAACGAACAATTCAGTTGTTTCTAAACCACTTTCGATAGTGCGTTAATTCCTGAATTGTATCCAAATCATAAGCCGCTCGATTAATATCGGGCGGCTTTTTTTTGTGAGTCCCGTCAGATGTTACATCTGATGGGAAAACAAACATTCGTAGGGACTGCAACAGCGTTCTGTCCAAAACATAGCCCATGAATTTATTCGTGGGTAATGAATTTTAGGGCAAGACAGACATCGCGATAAACAAACATAAGGATGTAATTTTGTTATAGATATTCAATCCCTTCAGGATTGTCATAATAGGGTTCAGACATTTCTTTCCCCCCGCATTTCATACGGGGCTATGCATATTCAATCTCTTCGAGATTGCGAACTAAATAAAATTTGGCAATAAGCTAATCTATTATTATTTTGCGGAGTACATATAATGCAAACTTTAGTTTTAACAAAACAGGAGCAAATAATGAAATTGTACTTTATTTCGGCACTATTTGCTATTTTTTCAATGCCTATACCATCATTCAGCCAGTCTTATATCAATAATATGGGAGATTGCGAGTCACCGGACTCTCGCCTACATTACGATAATTTTGCATTCTTTTCAGCTGATGCCCTTGATTCTCTCAAATATACTCACATGTTCTCATTCTACTGTGGTTCTGGCTTAGAAGCTATGGGATGTTCGGATTTACACAAGGAGTTTTTTAACCCATTCCATTACATTTCATATGATTCTGTTGATTATTCCTTGGGTTCAATGATAATTCATTTGATTTATAGTAAAAATCTTTCGATTAACTCAAGTAATGAATTTATAATTGAATTGGAAATTGATGGGACAAATAAGCCATTAGCATTCGTTTACGGTTCGGATCATGAGGCTTACAACCCGTCCGGGTTAAGAGAAACTCTCGCCTACTTGGTGTCAATGGACGATAATGACCCATACGCAGCAGGATATTCTCCGGACGAACTTACGTATAAGTCAATATACAATCATAATGGTTCAACTTTATACGAAATTAGAGATATTGACCGTGATAAGATGCTCGTCGGATTGCAATACAAGTCGCCCACAACAAAACGCGAACACATCAAATTCTTGGTTCCGAATAATTGAGAAAAGCATGTTCGTCAGATGATCAGCTGAAGGCAAAACATATATCCTGACTCCGAAGGAGTCACATGTTTATAGTAAAAATGTTCTTCGAGATTGCTACTATCCCACATAATAAAAGGGCAGAACGCTGTTCTGTCCCTACAAACTTTATATTTGGACCCTGAGCCTGTCGAAGAGTCGGAGTGAGGTGATTTTCTTGCCTTTGTACTGTCTAAACCTTACTGATTATTCTTTTCTAAATTATTGAAATATGCACGAATCAAGTTTTCGTAATCTTTGGAAAATGATTTGCTGCTACGTTCCAAAAGCTGTCTCATCAATTCCTTGCGTCCCTCTTGCGTTGACAAATCAAGATCATTCGGGTTGTCGCCAAAGATGTTTTGCCCGGAATCTGCTTTGCGTTGCTTTTCGTAATCGCGGTCGTGAACGGATTTAGATTCATCAAGCAAACGCGACAGGATTCGTTCCTGCTTTTTCAAGGTTTCCGGAGTGACATTACCACTGTTGATGTCATTCATAATTTCTTCCATATCCTTGGCAATGCGATTCAATTCACCGAGTTTTTCCTTATTTGGAGCAAATTGCTTTTGTTCTTCGGCTAATTCTTCGAGAGATTTCTGTGCTTGTCCTTGTTTATCGGCAAGTCTGCGCATTTCGGCTTGCTTTTGCATCTGCACTCTTCCACCTTGACCGGAGCCACCTTCCATCATTTTTTGCATTGCTTGATTCACCGCTTGTTGTTGGGCTGCAATCTCTTGCATTTTTTGAGACATACCCATCCCGCCTGAGCCTTGTCCTTGACCTTTACCTTCACCCTCGCCTTCACCTTCGCCACCGGGATTGTTACACGAACCGTTTTGTTGGTCTTTCATCGTTTGAACCATATCTTGCATTTGCGAAGCCGCTTTATTCATCGAGCCCATTGCATTGTTTTGAGCTTGATTCGCTCCCCTGATGTTACGGTCAGCCATATTTTCGACAGCACTTCTCATTTCGCTCAATGCGTTTGTTACGTCCATTCCCATTTCCGGAGTAACGGCAAAACTTTTTTCGGATAGTTCAGCCATTGCTTTTGCAACGTTTGCCAATGATTCAAATAACTCTGCTTGTTGCTGTGCTTGCTTAGGCAATTGAGTAGAGTTGAAATCGCTTTTTGAAGTATTATTACGAACAGATTGTTGATTTTTAGAAAGTTCAATCATATCTTCCAAGGATTTTTGCATTTGCTTGATAGCTTGCTCCATTCCTTGTTGCTTCATATTCTCTTTCATTTCATCCATTTTCTTGGCGAACTTTTTGAGATTTTCAGCAGCTTTTTTCTGAGATGGTTGTGATTTTTTGAAATCGCCTGATTTCAGCGATTTTTCCGATTTATCCATTTCCGATTTAGTTTCCTGGGCGTTCAAATCTTCCTTAGCTTGCTGCAAGTCGTTCTCTTTGAGCTGCTCTTCGCCCAATTCACTCAACAAATCATCGAGCGAATTCAAATCCTTTTCAAGTTGGTCTAATTCGCTTTCTAATTTTTCTTGGCGTTTAGATAGTTCGTCTTGAGCTTGCTGATTTTTTGGGTCAGATTTTTCAGTATCCGCTGACAATTGCTCTTGGCGTTGAGCCAAATCCTCGGCTTTTTTCCGCAAGGCATCTGTTTTTTGTTCAGCTTGGATTCGCTTCAAAATCTTCATCGTTCTTTCGATGTTTTTACGGAATTGCTCTTCGTCGAATTTGAATTGCTCCAAAGCTTTTTTCATGGCTTCTTGGTCCATGTTTTTCAGGGCATCTTGCATTTTTTGTTGCATTCTACGCAATTCCGGCGAATCCACTTGTTTCATCAAATTTTGGAGCTCTTTGAATTTATCAAGAGTTTCTTGCGAAATAAGATTGTTGTTTTCCATTTTTTGCGTGGTTTGCTCCAAATCATCACTCAATTTGTTCATTTCTTTACGCAACTCATTTTGGCGTTTTGACAAATCTTCAGTTTTTTTCTTTTGCTGCCAATCCGGCTCTTTATTTTTGTTTTTTGCCAATTCACGATTCAAATCCTCAAGGTCGCGTTTGATTTCCAACGTTTCTTTAAGCAATTTTTCAAGATTTTTCTCAATATATTCCTGAGCTAATTCAGCATCTTTTTGCACTTCAGATAAAGATGGCAGTCTTACGCTGACTGTTTGCGTCTTAGATTTTTTGGGTCCGCTTACAATGTCATTATCGGCAACTTCGAGGTAAAATTCAAAAATATCATCGGGCATAATCCCGAGCTTATTTAAATCCCAAACGTAATTGACTTCCAAATCCAATCTATCTTTAACGAAACTAACATCAAATGATGTGAATTTCTCGTCGGGTGCTGCATACGGAGATTGAGCTAAGCGATAATATAGCTTTAAGGTCGAAATACCATAATCATCGCTGATTAAAGTTTTGATTGGCAATAAGGCATTTGTATTGATTTGGACGTCAAATTCCGGTTCAACCATGCTGATTCTTGGATATTCGTCTGTCAGAGCAATTACGGAGTAATTAATCGGTTCTTCATTTGTATTGCCGTCTTCGTCGAACACTTCAACAAAGTAATATCCTGAGCGATTGATTCTGAATGATGAATTGAGTTGCTGACCTGAAATTGAAAGAGCATATTTTGTAGTATCGAGTTTGACATCTGTTGCTTCGTTAGTTACGATACTTGAATTTGCAGTTACAAAGACGATGTTGCCTTCTACGACAGGTTTGCTGCTGAATACTGTAATTTCGACTTTGCTACCAAGTAATGCCGAAAGGTCACCGTTCTTTTCATCGAAATATCTTGGTGCCGTATTAGTATATGATGGATAAATCAGTCTACCGTTGATTGAACGGACAATTGGTTTATCAACGACGTTAATTTTGCCCGTTTCGGTAACGATTTCCTCGCTGAACCATTCAGTCGAGCCATAAAAAGTGATTGAACTTTTTAATGAATTTATCGCATAGACATATTCGCCGATTTCATTTGGTTTGAGTTCGATTTTATCAAAATTCGATTGCAAATCTTCACGTAAATTCAAATATATTTTGTCAGGCATCTCACCTTTTACGATTACCTTGATTTCAACTGCTTGACTTCTCAAAATCGTATCATCTTTGGGTTCAATGTCCAAAGTGAAAGGCACAGGTGGCAAAAATGAAGTGGAAAATTTGGAGATTCTGAATAAGGATTCGCCTAATGTTGTGCTGAAAATCGTAAGCGATGCAATGAAAACAGAAGCAATCGCAAAAAACAGGATTCCTGCTCTTTTCAACTTATTTTTATCAATTACAACGGTAAAATCTAAATCTTTGACAATGTTTGAAACGTTAGAATACGCTGCTAAAGCCAATTCAGGCGAAGCACCGCGCGGATTGTCTATGAGAGGCACCAATTGCATTGCATTACACAAGTTATCTTTAACTTGGGGATAATATTCTCCTATTCTAAGGGCAATATCGTACTCTGAAGGATTATTTCTTATACCTAAGGCTCTCAACACTGACGGGAATAAATACCAAAATGCAGCAGCTGCAGTCAAACCCACAAAGACTGTTACAAGTGTGGTTCTAAACATAACACTTCCGTGAGCGATGGATTCAACAACCGTAATCAAAAAAAGCACGGCAAAAGCAACTATCAACGTACTCAACAAGCCTGTAAGCAATAGTACACTACTTTCAAGTCGTCTGACAGATTTCACTTTATCAACAAGTTCAGAAAAATTTATTCTATCGGTTTTCATTATAATTTCCTTAATTACTTAATGCCCATACTATAAGATTAGTACCAAATTTGAAAGCAAGTTCCCGCTTATCGGGAGGTGTTTTGTGGATGTCGGGCGGTGCCCAACCATCGCTTGGATTTGTTTCATAAGTAAAAACAACACAAAGTCTGCCACGGTAGAATAGCCCGAAGGTTTGCGGCTTCTTACCGTCATGTTCATTTATTTTTGGCACTCCATTCGGGAATTTGAAATGTGCATTGAAGATGCCATGTGAAAATGGCAATTCTGCAAATTCTTGGTCAGGAAAGACTTTCTTCATTTCTTTACGAATGAATGGGTCTAAACCGTAATCATCATCAATGTATAGAAATCCCCCATTTTGAAGATATGCTCTCAATCGGCGAACTTCGCTATCTGTAAAGTTCACATTGCCGTGCCCAGTAAGGAACAAAAATGGGTAATCGAAGATTTTATCGGTACTCAAGTCCACAAATTCGTAAACAGGTTCAACTTTCAGATTTGTGTTCTTTTGGACGTACTTCAACAATTCAATTTCAGAAGCGGGGTCATTGTACCAATCACCACCACCGGAATATTTCACTCTGGCAATTTTAAATGATGATGAAATTTGTTGTGCTACCGCATCGGACGCCACAAAAATCATCATGATTATTATTAGTTTTGTTATGTTTCTCATTTGCTGCATAAAGTCTATTCTACTCTTTAGTTTGACGAAGCACTTTGTCATTCATTTCAAGACTTTTCTTGCCAATGATTACAATTTTCTTTTCATCTTTTTTGAAAGAATCGCAGCCATACATATCAATCAAATGTTCGCGAACTTTCATCGAAGGGTATGATGCCTTCAATTCAGCAATCTCGTCAGTCAAATCGCCACCTTTGAGCAATACATAAAGCCCCGAATCGGATAAAAATTTATACGACCAATCAACAATATTCTTAATGCTGCTCACAGCTCTCGCCATTATGAAGTCGAATTGGATAAATTCTTTTGACCCAATAGACAAATCCTCAGCTCGGATTGTGGCAACTTCGATCTTTTTCAGACCCGTATGTTGAGCGAACATTTCAGTTAGTTTGACTTTCTTCCTTATAGAATCTATCAACATCATATTAATTTCAGGATTTGCAATCTTTACAGGCAAACCCGGAAATCCCCCACCTGTTCCAATATCAAGGCATCGTGATTTGGAGCGTATCTTGACGTATTTCAAAATAGATAAACTATGTAAAAAATGTCTTTCAAAAATATTATCTTCGTCTTTCCGTGAAATTAAATTTACTTTAGAATTCCAATAAATCAATTCGTCACGATAACGTTCGAATGTTTTAAGTTGTTCTACTGTTAGAACTATTGAATTTGCTGAACAGATTGTCCAAAATTGAGTAATGTCCATAGATGTATATTGCCGTTAGAAAAAATATTATACCGTACTTTTCTGTCATTGTAACGACGTACAATCGAGCTGATTTGTTACATCGTGCTTTCAATTCATTGCTTAATCAAGTAGAACATGATTGGGAATGTATCATAATTGATGACGGCAGTAATGACGATACTTTCAGTATATGTAGAAAGTACTTAGACTCAGACCCGAGATTCAGGTATATTTTCCATTCCAATCGTGGTCAAGCTCTATCTAAAAATGTCGGGATTTTAACTGCATCTGGAATTTATATTACTTTTCTTGATTCAGATGATGAATATAGAAAAGACCATCTTGAAATTAGACACAAAGTATTTAACCAAAACCCTCATGTCGAATTGCTACATGGTGGAGTCAAAATTATAGGTAATCATTACGTTCCTGACTTGAATGATACTACAAAGATGATTCATTTGTCCGATTGTATCATTGGTGGCACTTTTTTCATTCGCAAAGAAAAAGCTATCGCTCTTGGTGGTTTCAAGGCGCTAACATATGGTGATGATACTGAATTTTACGAAAGAGCAGTCAAAAAGGGTTTCGTAATTGCGAAAATTTCTTATCCAACATATTTCTATAATAGGGATTCACCAGATTCAATTTGCAACAACATCAAAAAATCAAAATGAGCGACAAAAAATTTCAAACATCTTTATCAGCCAAGAAAGAAAGAATTGCAGATGTAATATCAATCCTCTCCCAAAAATATCCAGATGTAAAAATTCAATTAGACCATGAAAACCCATTTGAACTATTGATAGCTACAATCCTATCTGCACAATGCACAGATGCAAGAGTAAATATCGTAACCAAAGATTTGTTTGCAAAATATAAGATTCCGACTGATTACCTTATAGTTGAAGTTGCAGAACTCGAACAAGATATTTTTTCGACAGGATTTTACAAAGCAAAAGCCAAAAACATTCGTGGGGCTTGCCGAATGATAATTGATGATTTCGGTGGTGAAGTTCCACAAACTATGGAGAATTTATTAAAATTACCCGGAGTCGGTCGTAAAACGGCAAATGTCATTTTAGGTCATTGCTTTGATACTCCCGGAATAGTTGTGGATACTCACGTAATACGTATTAGTAACAAACTCGCTTTGGTAAGTACTACTGATGCTGTAAAAATTGAGAATGAACTGATGAAATTGATACCAAAAGAACTTTGGGTCATTTTCACGCATTATTTTATAAATCACGGACGGAACACCTGCATCGCCCGAAGACCCAAATGCTCCATATGTGAAATCAACCATTTATGCCCTTCTGCACAGATTTGATTCATGTTTTCGTTCAATCGAAGTACAGTAATCACATTCATATAAATTATTTTCACTACTTTTGAATCTTTGTAGAACCAAATGAAAAAGTAAATGAAAATTAGTGTTGTCATTGTCACCAGGAACAGAAGCGAAGACTTAAAGTTTTCAATCCATCGTTTTTTGGAACAAACATACCCAAACAAAGAGATAATTGTCATTGATAATGCCTCTGAAGACAATACTAAAGAAATGATGAAAGAGAATTTCCCGGATATCAAATACCTAAGATTGCCGGATAATCATGATATTCGAGGGATTAATATCGGAATTGAAATGTCCGATGGCGATATTATTTGGCGAACAGACGATGATTCGAGCCCTGAGCATAATGATGAATTTGAAAAAGTTGTAGAAATATTTCGTAATCACGAAAATATTGATATCATAACATGTGAGTGCATCAACGTTAAGGATAATTTTGAAGTTTGGAATTGGTATCCTTTCAAACATGACAAAACAAATGTACCACCCGAAGGATATAAATCTAATCATTTAGTTGGTGTCGGTGCAGCTATCAGACGTACAGTTTATAACAAAATCGGTGGATTTTGGGAATGGGGTTTTGAAGAAATTGATTTTTGTACTCGCGCAATTATTGCAGGATTTAATATCAGATACTTCCCAAATTTAAGAGTAATGCATTATGCTTCAATGGGTGGGCGCTCCAATCCTACAAGATGGACAAAATTAACTCGACAGAATGTTCGCTATATTTGGAAAAATTTCCGATTTTTTGATGCTTTGGGTAGAACTATTGTCGTATTATTCCTTCAATTTTTCGAAGCAATGAGAATGAGGGTCTCACTCGGAGCAATAATTGAAGGGTATCTAAGTGTTTTACCTGTTATCATAGCTACCCGACGCGATGAATACTCCCCAATTCCCAAAGACAAATATTATGATGTCACGCTTGGAATAAGCGAGTTCCGTAAAGTTGCTCATCATATTATATCTTTTTTCATTCGTAAATTCAAAAAGCACTTCAAGAAAAAATGAGAGTATTACAGTTATCACCTCAGTTTGTCTATCCCGCTGATGATGGTGGAAAAATCGGGATATATAATACAACACGTACTTTAAAATCGCTTGGATGTGAAGTTACTTTTGTTACTTTTTCTCAAAATCAAATTCCGCAAAATCACTTAGAACACTTCAAAAAATTTGCAGATGTACATGTAATTGAGTATTCAACCAATAATACTATATCACGCATAATTAAATCAACTATAGATACTTACCCAATTTACTTAAGAAAACACTTTAACAATTTTCTAAGTGAAAAATTGAAGGAAATTGCATTAAGCAAAGAGTTTGATGTTATTACTGCCGAACACTCAAGCATGGCACCGCTTGCATTATATTTGAAAAATATTCTTAAAAAGCCTACTTTTTTAAGATTGCATAATATCGAACACAAAATATGGGAAAGATACTCTGAATATCTTAATCCTCTGAACCCCAAAAAGCATTATGTCGCTCGTCAAGCAAATTTGCTCAAATTACAAGAAGCCGAGATGTTTCCAAAATTTGATATGTGTTTTACAATCACGAATGAAGATAAAAAGCTGGCTGAATCTATTGCTCCAACCGGAAATTATATGACAATTTTCTCGGGAGTAGATTTTGAGAAGTTCAATCCGGATAGTTCCAAATCACGTGTTGATAATGAATTTATTCATATTGCCTACTTTAGATGGATACACAATGTTAATGCAATCACATGGCTCATAGATGAAGTGATGCCTGAAATTGTCAGTTCTCATCCTAATGTTAAATTTAACATAATCGGCAAAGGCACTCCCAAACAGTTCGAGAACAAAAATATACATGGGAGTGAGTTTTTGGGCTATGTTGAGGACATTAATCACTACATGAATAGAGCATCGTTCTTTGTTGCTCCTTTGTTTGTAGGCAGTGGAATAAGAATTAAAATTCTCGAGGCTTTAGCGATGGAATTGCCTGTAATAGCTACATCAGTTGCAGCCGAAGGTATACCTGCATCGTGCGAAAACGGTATTATAATAGCTGATAGCAAAGAAGATTTTGTCTCTTCAATCCGACATCTCCTGGACAATCCGGATGAAGCACGAAGATTGGGACTTGTAGGCAGAAAATTTGCACAAGATCATTTCGATTGGGAGCACAACATTTCAAAGATTTATGAAATTTATAAGAAATTTCAATGATAATAGTTTTTTTATTTTAAACTTTCTGTGTATTTTTGTAATCTTTGGTAATAATAAACAACATAAATGGGGAATAGTCATGGCAAGAATATGTCAATTAACAGGTACAAAACCAATATCGGGTAATAACGTATCGCACGCTCATAACAAGACACGCAGAAGATTTTTGCCGAATCTTCAAAAAAAACGTATCTGGTTGCCCGAAGAAAAGCGATGGATTACTATCAAAGCTACTGCGAAAGCAATCAAAACTCTCGACAAAAAGGGCTTATATCAAATGCTTAAAGATTTGGAAAACAAATAGTTGAAAAAAATATTAAAAAACGCAGCCAATTTGGTTGCGTTTTTTTTTGCTATTGTTGTAACGTAAATTATATTTGTTATTGATTTTTTACTAAATTTGAAAAACATTTTTTTGTTAATTCACAAAACGGAGATTTATTATGTTGATAGGAATTTTTTTCGGAACTAATACCGGAAACACAGAAACAGTTGTAGAAATACTTGAAAAAGAGTTGAAAGTAAATGGATTTGAAGTTGATGTTCATGATATGTCAAGCGCTTCTGTAGATGATATGGCAAAATACGACCAATTCATTATTGCAGTGCCAACATGGAATGATGGCGAATTGCAAGATGATTTTGATGCTGTATTCGGAGAATTTGAATCGTTTGACTTCTCGGGCAAAAAAGTCGCTTTTGTTGGCCTTGGTGATCAAGATGGTTATCCGGACAACTTCCTTGATGCAATTGGCATACTTGGAAAACCTGTCCTCAAAAATGGTGGTTCAATCTTTGGTTATTGGCCTACAGATGGTTATGAATTCACTACTTCAGCCGGATTGGCAGAAAATGGCAAATTCTTTGGACTTGGAATTGACCAAGACAACCAAGAAGACCAAACCGAAGATAGAATCAAATCTTGGGTAGCTCAAATCAAAGGCGAACTCGGAGTCTAATTTTGACTGCTGAATTTCTTTAAAAGGGCTGTCTTACTCAGGCAGCCCTTTCTTATTTTCCAGCAATTCAATGCAATGTGGGATATCATTCCAATCAAATACTTCTGCATTGGCTATTGTAGCTTTCATATTGTCTGCATCACGATGTGTTGTTGTCGGGTCACCTGAAAACTTAATAGCCATCATCCCCAATTCTATTGCACCCTTTATATCAGTTTTCTCTATGTCTCCAATATGAAGAGCTTCGGAAGGACTTACATTGAATTCATTTAAAACCTTATTAAAGGCTTTAGGATGTGGTTTTGAAACACCGGTTTCATCACTAAAGCTAAAAGAGTTGAAATATTCAAGAACGCCATTATTTTTCATTAGTATTTGAAGCGTGCTACCAGGTGTAAAACCTGTATCGGATACGATTCCCAACTTATATTTAGAAGCTAAAATTGGCAATGCTTCGCTTACGTTTGTCATCATTTTTGGGGGATAGTTCAAAATTGAATCAGAGAAAACCTGTGTGACTTTGTCAATTGAAGTTTTGGAAAATGGTAGTTTCAGATAGCTCCAGAAAAATTCGATTGTTTCAACAGGTTTAGGTGTCCGTTGTTGATTTATCCAGATATTATTGAAAAATTCCCATGATGCTTTTAGAGCTAAATCCAAATCTTCGTCTGTAACAGATGTTCCTAGATGAGAAATCTCCTCCATGATTGTGTGATAACGTAGTGCATTTCTATGTTTACCGCCGGAGGAATCGAATAAAGTATTCCAAAAATCAATAGTTATAACTTTTAAACTCATTTTTGCTCTTTTGAAATAATATGTCACGATGCTTTGCACCTTAAATTTTATATTTATATTTGAAATTCTGATTTTGAAACATTTAAAAGCGGTCTGTGTCTATTATTTATGATGAAACTGAATTCCATATTTTTCTTTTTATTTTTTGCTTGTGCGAGTAATCCTTTATTAGCGCAAGAAAATTTTATCATCAAGCATGGTGACTCTATTGTTTCCGACCAACAAATTGGCTCTATGACAAGGGGCAAATATCATTTTCAACACTTTGTAAGCCCTGCTGCAGGGCTCGATAATGAACGTGAACAACTTTTGGTAAATACGGTATCAGGCAACTTACTATACAATAGAACCGATTTCTTAAGTAATGATATTGGGTTTTCGATTAATGCAAAATTCACTTATAATAGTCTTAGCTCTTTCAACGGCAGATTTGGAGCAAAATGGCAGTTTTCATATAATATCAGGTATGCAACCAACAATGTCAATAAGAATGTGATGATTGTTCTTTCTGACGACAAAACAGAATTGTTCCAAAAAAGGTCCGATTCAGCCTTCCACCCTATTTATGGTTCAATCGGTCAACTTAAATTCGATAACGGAAACTATGTTTATACCGGTATTACAAATGATATTATAGCAAATGCTAATCCTTGTTATTACCAATTCAATGAGCCTGATAATCATTATGTCAGCAATATCAGTGATAATTTCGGCAATGAAATCAAATTTGAATATGTACAAAACAGATTGACTCAAGTTGTATTTCCTTCAGGCAACAAACTGATTTTAAGTTACACAGATGAAAAATTGACAAAATTAAGATTTGGTGATACTCTAGAGATTACCTATGAGTACGATGAGGAGGAGAATCTTATAAAAGTCATTTATCCGGATGCGACCTTTTACACATATGAATATGATGATTGCAACTTGTTACGCAAAATAATTTTTCCAGCCGGAAACAGTATCAATATTGAATATGCTCCCGACCTATCAGTGCTAAAAGTGAATGTTGGCAATAATCTTGATTTTAGCTTTGTAAGCAATAGACAACTTAGAACTTTCAAAGTCATTTTGCCGAATAAAGCAAATTACCATTTTGATTATGATACACTTTTTAGGACTACTCGCATCGCAAATCCAAATGGTTCTACGGTTCTATATAGCTATAATGATAAATATGAACTAACCGTGGTTGAAAATCCTGAAGAATCAACCACCCGTTATTTCTATAACGATTTAGGTTTATTAACGATGACTATCAACCCTCTGAACCGACAAACGCTATATTCGTATGATTCAATTGGGAACTTGATGGAATATACCGACGCCGAAACCAATAAATGGCAGTTTTCAAGAAATGAATCGGGAATCATCAACAAAATAACCGGTGGAAATAAAAGTTATGATTTCGATTTTGATAACAAAGGCATCTTAAAACGCTTCGAAATTGATGAACTTAGCATAAGATTCGACAATGATTCAAGAGGAAATCCGAGCCGAATAGCTTTTTCCGACCATATCCTGTATGATTTTCGTTATGACCAATTTGGCTATATATCCTCATTTACACAGCCGGATAGGTTGATTTATGTCATCGAGAATAACTTCAAAGGTTTGTTCACTAAAATTGCATACCCTAATCAAAGTTCAAAAGAGTTTGAATATATAAACAGCTCGAATCTATACAAAGTTATTAGAAATGATGGCGTTGTTCTCAAGTTTTTGTATGATAATGCAATGAGACCCGAATCATTCAAACTTGGAAATATTCCCGAGTTCATAGCTGAATACAAAAGCTACGATTCCATTATTTTTAAAACACCTATCCTATCGCAAGCCCATTTAGTTTATGGAAAAAATCGAAAACTTGCATCACTTTACGATTTCAATAACATCGAATCCAATTATGATTACGACAAAAGAGATAATTTGATAGCTGAATATATAACTAACAACAGAGTTTCAAGCCGTTATTACAATCTTAACAACGAAATGATTGAATGTACTGTTTTAGGTTTTCAAGAAACCTTTTCGTACGATAAACTGTCGAGACTTATTACCTATTCTAATCCAAATGGTACAAAATCTTTCCAATATGATGCGTTTTCAAATTTGATTAATTATATATCTTCTTCAAATGTTCAGTATACTTTCCAATATGATTTTTTGAACAATCTTAGAACTATTCTTCGCAACTCACAATCTATGGCTACATTCAACTATGACATATACGGGAATCTAATCGCTTTAAACAAGCCAGGCCAGATTCACATCAATTATGAAAATGATGAGTTGGGACTTGCCAAATCTTTGACAATTAACAATGGTACACCAATTCAATATCGGTACAATTCCTTAAGAAAGGTGTCGAGGATTAATAATGGGATGATTGAATTGACCTATATTTACGATAAAGTGAATAGATTATCAGAAATCAAAAAAGATAATAATCAGTTTAAGGCTTACTCTTATGATCAAATTGGCAAAGTCAGTGAAATTTTAAATAATGATATACCCAAAGCAAGTTATGAATATAATGCAATTGGCTCACTGAACCAAATCACTCAAAACGGTACTACACATAATTTAATGACGTCGCCAAAGTCATTATCTTTAAGTTATTTTGGTGACTTCAGTTATACGTATGGGTTCAGTGATTTTTATAAGCTCGAATCAGTTTCAAATACTACTAATGATGAGATTCGATTCATCTATGATGATGCTGAGAGATTGAGTGAAATTTTAGCCGATGGATTAAAATTCGGATTTACATACAGTAATTCTTTACTAATCAGTTCATACACTGATGGCGATAATAACAGAGTCTCTTTGAATTACAGTCCTATAGGCAATTTGATTGCTATCATAGACCCAAATTTGAATTCAACCGGAATTTTACACGATGTCTTTGGAAACATTACAAGTTTTGTAAATAGTCAAAATAGACCGGTAACATTTCAATATGAAAATGACTTATTAGCCAAAATTAATTTCTCAAACGGTGATTCCATTAGATATATTTATAATCAATATGGGCAACAAATCCGAAAAATAACTGAAAGAGCATTTGCAACAAATTATGAGTATAATTCCTTTGGGCTACTTTCCAAAGTCTATGATGCAAACATGTCGAAGTATTTTTCATATGACAAAGATATGAATTTGGCTCAAATTGTCAACGAGTTGAATGATACTTTAAAGATAAGTAATCAAAATAATCGAATAAAAAGCATCCAAATGTATGATTTTGATTTATCGGCAAGCTATTTGAATGGAAAACTTGTTTCCTTAGATTTGAATGGGTTACCCTTTTCAAGAATGACATATGATAATTTTGGTTTTGTGAATTCATATATTTACTTGAGTGATTACAAAATCATTCTAAGCAATAATCACACAGGATTGCTAAATCAAAAAACAGATTATAATAACTATACTGTTGTCAATTTCCGAGATAAAATCGGAAGAACTTTAAGAAAAAACTTTCACGATGCCACTTCGGAACTGTTTTCATATACTAATAGCGGGAAAATCTCATCTCTCATTGATAGGGCTAACTCTGAATTTTTGATTCGATACGACAAAGCTAAACGACCGATTAGCTTTATCGTAAACAGATTTGATTCATTGCGATACGTTTACAATTCTGTTGGAGATATTATCAGAATTGCAGAGCCAATGGGGAACAGTTTTGAATTTCAATATAATTCTATGGGCAACTTGACTTCAATTATTTCTCCAATCGCATATATTCTTAATTTCAGCTACAACAAACAAGCAAATGACTTCAAGATGTACGATAATTCAGGCGATACAATTACATTCCGATTAGACAACTACTATAGAATTGTAAGCAAAACAGACAAAATCGGCAGAGTGAGTAATTTAAGTTATGATAATTTAGGCAATAGGCTTAGTATAATTCAAAACGGTGATACAAACCATATTTATCGCGAAGATAAATATGGCAGGATTACGAATTCTAAAAATTGCTCATCTACGAATTTATACTCTTATATCGGCAAGCAATTGAAACCAAGTTCAATTATAGCTAATAGTGTAGATTACGCAATCAATTCAAGCAATAAATTATTTGAAACATGGGTGAACAGCATACTTCAAACTACAATAAGTTTTAACTTGAATCATAACATTACTTCAGTTACGATTCCAACAATAGGGACATACAATTATGTTTATGATGTAAATCAATATCTGGCACGTATCAGTCATTCAAACAAAAATTTAATCAATTTCAAATTTTCTCCTATCGGTGAAATTGAAAGTGTTGAGTATAATTCTTTGAAATATTTTTTTGCTTACGACACAAAAATCAATTTGCAAAGCATTGAAAAAGCCGGCAAAAGTTACTCCTACTATTATGATGGCAACTCAAATTTGATAATCAAGGATTACCCGACAGGATTTGATAATTTTTTTGAATATGATGATTGGAACCGATTGAAAATTCGTTTTGACCAATCAGGCAACGTTTTTGATTACACATATAATAACATTGGGCAAACCAAAACTATTTCAAAATCAAGTCCTGAGAATGAACTCATAACTTATGAATATGATAAAGCGGGCAGATTGCATCTTTTAAAGAATTTTCTTAATGGTCAAGAGCCGATTATTGCATACCAATATGATAATCTCAATAATTTGAAATCATTAGCATTGAATGGTCAAAGCGTGATTCAAATCAGCAAAGCATCAAAATTATTTATTGATACAGTAAAATTTGGTTCCGAACATTCTATAATTGTGCATAAAAATAGTAGTGGTTTGCCATTACGAATTCAATATGATGATGATTCGGAGGTACGATACGAATATGATTTGAAAAACAGACTTTCCAATGTAAGTATTTTCATTTCGGAAAATTTAGGCAAATCATATAATTACGTCTATGACAATGCTGATAGATTAGTAAAAATATCGAGTAATACCGATACTTCCCTTTTCGCTTTGACTTATAATGAATGGTCCGAATATACAAAGGTTGCTACTATGGACAATTCAACAATATTCGATTATGATAATGCCGGAAGAGTAATCTCACGAAACGAAAATGGTGAATTGATACTCTACACTTACGGTTCAAACAGCAATATTCCACATAAAATTGCTGATGCTTTCATCTATACAAATGAGTCAGAGAATATTAGCTCAATTTCCAATGGCAATGAACAATACGGATTTTTCTATAATAATGAAGACCAATTGATTGGTTATTCCGGTCCAAATGGTGATTTCACCACATTGCGTTACAACAACGAAGGAATATTGTCAAAATCAATTAGTAAAGATACAATCCACTATTTTGATATTCCATTACAAAGCCAATCACCCAATTATTTTGCTGTAACTAAAAACAGTAATTCATTGAAAATAAACAACTATTTTTACAATCTTTTCGACCATCAAGAGCTTTTGTTTTCATTAGATTCAAATGGAAACCCTAATCATTTGATAAAAGATATATTTGGTAACTTGCTTGCTTATTCATCAGCTGATTCAATTATATATAGTGAATATTTCACTTATGATAATGTAGAGGAATCGAAATCACCCAATCCACAATATAAATTCAGGAACTTAGTATCAATTCCTGAAACAGATTTATATTATGACGGGGTAGATTTCTTTCATAAAGATTTCAAAATTTTTATTACTCGCAATAAACGCTTAGAACGGAATTCATCATTTTTGCCTATACTCGGCAAAATGAACACTAAGCCAAATTTGAGTGATTTGATAAAGTATCATATTGATTCTGAATTAATTATAGGAGGTACAGATAATTATAGTAAAATAGTTGAACAAATCAAAAGGGACAACTTGATTGAGGAAATGATAAACGCTGAGTTGAATCTCCAATATAACCATTTCCAAACTTATAAAGTCAGAAGTCAGTTTAATCAACATAGAACAAAATTCGATTTCCTGAGCCCAAATGATATAGATACCGATTACATAGTGGGCACTTCAAACAATAAAATGCCGGTTCTTGCAATGACTCCAACCGGGATGAATCTGCTTAGCGATACTGTATTCAAAAAAGCTTACATGGAGCCAATTATCTATGACTATCGCTTGATTCCACGTTACACAAGCAATCGAATCGAAAATATATTGAGTTTGATGAAATACTTAAAAATTGAAGGTGACCAATTTGTAAGAATACTCAATTTGATTAACAAACTGTTAACGATTGGTCAATATAAGCTACCTTCAAACATTACAGACATCTCTCCTATTTGCATTGATTTCATGATGATGGACTCCATAATGAGACAAAATGATTATGTACGTATAGTTGTTGATGCCTCAGAACCGATTGACGAATGGCAAGAGTCATTGAATAACCTAAAAGCAAACTTTGAAATGTTCCAAAATGAGATAATTCAGCACAAAAAGAATTCTAACCGTCAGGTGGACATAATGAATCCCGGTTTTAAATTATACAAGCCAAATTTCGATATTCCGACAAGAATAAACCATGTACCAAGCATTTTTTATGATTACCTAAGAGTTCACGAGGAAAACATTTCTAACGTTATATCTAAAATGTTAAGTATTGAACTTAATGATGGATTAGACTCAAAATGTAGATATGACAGCACAATTGAACTGCCGTTTAGATTCGACACACTCGATGACTTGAATTTAAGAAATATTAGACCAATTTATCAAAATTATTTTCGTTTTTTACGTTAATCTATTTTTACAAAAACTTTTATAAAATATCCCAAAGAATCAGACATTCATGAAATATATACAAAGACTGACATTTATAAACATTTTCTCGATTTCGATTCTTGTAATATTAGGCGCATGTTCAAGTTCACCTAAATCAAACAAATATGATATTTCTAATATTTTAGCTAAAGATTTCATCATACAGGTGGACACAACAAGATTGCAAAAAGCAGCCATCAGTCATGTTGTTCGTGGGTCAACTCTTCAAAATCAAGGTGAATTTGCACTTTCGGTAATCGAATTTCAGGAAGCATTGCGATATGACAAAAGTCCGGGAATTTATCTTGCTTTAGCCAATTCTTATAGAAACCTTTTCAAATTTGAATTAGCTCACGAGTCTGTCAGTCATGCAATTGCATTAGACCCTGGATTCGAACCTGCATACCTTTTATTAGCTGAAATTCTCATTCCACTCAGAAAATACGATGAAGCGATTCAAACACTTGAGTATTGCTACGATAAATTTGGTAAAGTTGAGTTGCTAATATATATCGCAAGTGTTTATGAATACACAGACAAACGCAAAGCACTTGAGTATTTTTCTAAGGTACCCGAAGATAAATTGGACTTGTTCACTTTGTATCGAATTTCGGAATTATCGAAATCATTGAATGACACAATCCGTCAAAAAAAGACCCTATTGAAAATGATTGCAAAAGCACCTGATAATTTCAATCCTCATAGTGTTATGCTTGATTTTTATTTGGATAACAAGGACTTAGAAAGTGCTATAGATCTGATATTTTCTACTGAGAAAAAGTGGAATTTTGATGACTTGAAATCAATGTATTCAAGAGTTGGTGTGTTTTTTTTGATGAATTCATTCCAAACGGACACTGTGCAAGCTCGAAGATATGTGGAAAAGGTCGATAACAGATTCCAATTTGATGAATTCATGCAATTTGTCGGGGGTGCTGTCAATCAACAAATCGGCGATACAGTCAAAGCTGATAAATTTTTAACCTATTTGCTGAAAAATGGTGAAAATAAAGCTTTCAATGCGGTTGAAATTGCACAGATTTATGTCTTTTCAAGCAGATGGGACAAAGTAATTGAAGTATTGAAGGATTTTGAAAACTCAGAAGATGATATGCGTTATCATTATTTTTTAGGCATTGCTTACATGCAAACTCATGACTATCAAACTGCTGAAAACTTAATGTTGCAAGCATTAAAGTTAGATAGCGATAATGCCGATATATTGTCTAATCTAGGGTTTATTTATCATGAATTGGACGATTATGATAAGTCTAATCAATATTACAAAAAGGCTATGATGATTATGCCTGATAATGCACTTTTGAATAATAATTATGCATATACACTATCTGAACAAAATATTGATTTGCAAAAAGCTTTGGAAATGTCTGAATTTTCATTGAAGGAAGACCCCGAAAATGCCTCTTATCTTGACACTTATGGCTGGATAATGTTTAAAATGGGGAAATATGATAAGGCGCTGGAATATTTGTTAAAGTCCTACACAAACACGGAATCTATTTCGGCTGAGATATGTTTGCATCTTGTAGAAGTTTATTTGAAGTTGAATGACACAGCGAATGCAAAAAAATATCTTAATATTGGTTTAGATATGTTTCCGAAAGACAAAAAATTGTTAGATTTGTCAGATAAAATTAAGTAAAAAACAAAATCCTTAAAATAAATTGGATAAACGATGTTTGTAATTGTTGGAATTATTGTGGTTTTTGTTTGTGTGTTCGGCGGCTTCTTTTGGGCAGCAGAATTCAATATGGATGCAGTAGCATTTTTTCTTCATCCTTATGAATACATTATAATTGGTGGTGCTTCGATTGGATCTATGTTAATAGCCAATTCCAAAGACCTGAACATGCGCATAATAAAAGGAGCTCTGGGCATATTTAAAGGTGCCACAGTTAACAAACAATCATATACCGAATTGTTGAGAATGCTTTATGAATTGTTTCAATTTGCAAAACGCGAAGGCTTGATAGCGTTGGAACAACACATTGAAGCACCCGAATCAAGTACTATAATCTCCAAATACCCATCTTTTTTGGCAAACCATCATGCAGTAGATTTCCTTTGCGATACTCTTAAAGTAGTGCTCTCCGGTGGCGTACCTGCCCATGAATTAGAAGAACTGATGGATATTGACCTCGAAAACATTCATCAAGACGAACACCACCCGCCCGCAGCACTAAATATTGTTTCAGATGCTTTGCCCGGACTGGGTATAGTTGCCGCAGTTTTAGGTATTATCGTAACTATGCTTTCGATTACTGCCGGTGCCGAAACAGTCGGTAAGAAAGTAGGTGGTGCATTAGTTGGTACATTCATGGGCGTTTTGCTTGCGTATGGATTTGTAGGTCCAATTGCACGTAATATGGAAAAGACTGTTGAACAAGAAGCAAAATATTTGGAATGTATCAAAGCAGCCCTTTTGGCATTTGCAAAGAGCATGCCCCCGACTGTAGCTATCGAATACGGCAGAAGAGCAATTGACCCTCATAACAGACCAAGCTTTAAAGAAACCGAAGAAGCGATAAAAGGCTAATCAAAACACTATGTCTGAACAAAAGAGTCAAAAAGAACAACCAATAATCATAAAAAAGGTTAAAAAGGGAGGCGGTCACGGTCACCATGGTGGTGCGTGGAAAGTTGCCTATGCCGATTTTGTTACTGCAATGATGGCGTTCTTTATCGTTATGTGGATATTGGCATCATCTGAAGAAGTGAAAATGCAAGTCGCCGAATATTTTGAGCATCCTGACAGGTTTGAACTTTTTTCAGGGAAAAAGAAGTCAGGTCCTATACCGATTGAACTTGACTTAGAAAACTCAAAACGTAGGGCTGAAATAAGCGCTTCTAAAGGCGAAGGGGAATCTATCTTGAAATTTGACAAAGAGACCACAGATACTTTGTATCAGAAACTATTGAATAAAGCTGTTCAAGATAGTATCTTAGCCCAAGAAAGAGTCGAGCAAATTGGTGACGATTTACGCAAGAGATTTTCACAATTAATGACCGAAATGCCGGAAATGGAGAAGATACTTTCTTCAATTAAAATAGAAATGACCAAAGAGGGATTAAGAATTGAATTAATCGAATCAACTGAATCGCTATTTTTTGAAATCGGCAGTAGTAAATTAAGCAAAGCAGCGATTAATATACTAAAAGTTTTAGGTCGTGAAATTGGTAAACTACCCAACTATGTTGACATCGAAGGACATACTGATAGTCGTAGCTATCGAGGAGCATCTGATTACAGTAACTGGGAATTATCTACCGATAGAGCAAATGCGTCGAGGCGCATGCTCGAACGTGAAGGGTTGTGGGATGGTCAAATCGTCGAAGTAAAAGGATTTGCCGATAAGAGACTTCGGAATCCCGATAATCCTTTCGACATGTCAAACAGACGCATCAGCATACTTATAAAACACATAAACGTTGACCAATTCTTACCGGAGTTATAATGGAAGAACAAAAATCAAATGATATTATCAAAATCTTAGTAGTAGATGATGACTCATCAAACAACCTTGCTATAGAAACATTGATAAGAATTCATTTTCCGGATATCAAAGTTTTTTTAGCTTTTGATGGGTTGGAAGCCTTCAATATAGCTCAAAACGAATACCCTGATATTATTATCTCCGACATCACAATGCCAAAAATGAATGGTTTTGAATTACTAACAAAAATCAGGAGCAGAAACGAACTTTCTGATGCTATCTTTATCTTTTTGACTGCAAGTGTTGAGGATGATATTTATACACACGCTATTGAAATTGGAGCAGATGACTTTCTGGGAAAACCCATAGAAAGCAATCGTTTGTTAGTAAGAATACGCTCATCGTTACGCATAATTAATCTAAAGCGTCAGGTTAGAAGCGAAAACAAGTTATTGATGGAACTTGCTGAAGCACTCGAAAACGATATGCAGGATATGATTAAATTGGCTGTTAAATTTCTTGAAGCCAGAATCCCTGCATCAATCGATATACTCAAAAGAGTTTCGCAATGCTCAGTTTGGATAATGAAAAATCTTAGTGAATATGATGAAGAGAGTCTTCGTGATATTGAAATTGCTTCTTTCCTTTCTCAAGCCGGAAGGATTTTTCTCCCCGATTCCATGCTAAAAATGCCTGTACTAATTGATGGAGCACCAACAGACCCCTTAATGTGCCAAGTTCCTCAATCAGGCAAAGCAATTGTTGAAAGTATAAACCGATTCCGTCACGTAGCTTTAATCATCGGTCATATCTACGAAAATTTCGATGGAAGCGGAATTCCTGAACGGCTCAAATCATGGCAAATACCATTAGAATCAAGAATTATCAGAGCATCATTAGACTTTGAAGAACTCAGAGCACTAAGGAATTTATCATCCAAAAATGCAATCGAAATATTGAGAAAAGAATCCCAAAGACTTTATGATAATAGAGTAATTATACTACTTGAGCAATATCTAAAATCGCATGATAAGGAATTATTCGACCCATTTGAAATGGCAGTTCAACTTGCCGAACTCAAAGAAGGAATGATAATAACTCGTGACATTTATACTAACAAGGGACTTAAATTAATTCCGTCAGGTGCTACACTATCAACTAAGACAATTGAAAGGTTGATTTCGCATAATTCGACCGACCCTATCCTTGGGAACGTCCACGTAAAGAAAGGCTAGTTTAAAAGTCAAGCCCCATGGAAATTAAATAATTAGGTTCTGACCAGCCTGTATATTGATTGCGCCATGCTATATCAACTTTCCAAGGGATACCCAAGAAATAACTTCTAATGCCAATGCCTGTACTCATCAAAAGATTGACAGGTTGAAGATTTCCACTTTCGTCTTTACGGGCAGATACAAAAGTATTGTTCCATGCTCCACCGATATCGAAAAATAACGCACCATTAATACCTGATATGAGAATTGGCAAAGGACCTGCTACTAATGCTGTTAATAAAGGGAATCTTAGTTCGAAATTTGAAAGGAAAAATTTGTTACCGGTTAATTCTGCAACTTGCCATCCTCTCAAAGGAGTCTGGAAACCCATGAAAGCAAAATCTTGAGGACTGTCAAATGGTAATCGACCGTTCTTAAATCTTCTGTTTATCCAATTATCTGTACCGCCCATATAAAAATTAATCGGGTCAGGTCCGAAGCTTGCCGCACCAGCCGTTCTGGCTGCAATGCTTATCCAATCGCCCAATGGAAAATAGATTCTATAATCAGCTGAAAAGGTTAAAAAACCTACACCGGAAGACTCTGAAATTTTGGGTGATGCAGTTACATCTACAAAAAATCTTGAACCGTCACGTGGACCATAATAGCCCCAAAGTGTATTATCGTGAATGAAACGAACATTTGGTACTAACAGGAATCGTGAATCTGAAGGAAATTGAGGTACTTCGACATTCTCTCTTGTTAAGAACATGAAATTTGTACCGACTTCAAATCTCTGAAACATCGTTATAGGATATGATGCTTTCAATCCGGAGCCAAAATTTCTGTATCTGTGGTAATAATTATCAGTTCTCAACACGAATGCAGATGTGTGGTAAGCACTTACCTGATAATCAATGATATTAGGCAAGTAGTTATATGCAAGATAGAACTGGCTGTTTCTCAAATCCATTAATATATTTGCTTGGAAGAAAATTTGATGGTCGCCCAATATATCGCTAAATAGCATTTGTGTAACCCCTTGAGCGCCATAATAAGTGCTATAGCCAGGATTTCCCATTACCAAATCAGCAGAAAAAGAGACTTTATAATCGTTTTCTTGGAATTCTGAAACATCTACTTCAGTAATTTTTTTATTGCTTTCATCTCGTTTTGCCATAGCATCAATATTGGGAGATACCAATTTTTGTTGCTCAAAGCCAACTTCAAAATCACCGTATCCAACTAGTTTTTCTTCTTCAGATTTTTTGTTTTCGGTTGCAATATTATCAATTAATTTCTGCTTATCGCGTTCGCCTTGTTTGAACTTTGTCAGAGGTAACTCATCAAAATCCAATTTCTTCTCAAGAGGAAACCGCATCATATAAATATCGTAGCCACCGTTGACCTGTGATGTAAATAATAATTTTGTGGCATCTTTTGATAAAGCTATTTGAGTTATTGCATTTATTGAATTTGTAATAGGTCTGGATTCTAAAGTATTCAAATCAAGCACATAAACGTTGCTTATGCCATTTTTATCCGAACTATATAGAATTTTATCATGTCCATGAACGGAAGTCACTGAAGACTTATCATTGTCGGAATCAAATGTTAGTCGTCTGATAGAAAAATCAGCTAAAGTCAATTCATATAAATCGGTTTGATAAACATCATAATTCCACATTTTAAAAGATTCTAACATTGGAGTTAGATTGGTTGACCTATCAGAGCCAAAAAATATCTTAGTATCATCACTTGACCACCTTAAAAACTTATCCGAAAATATGTCGTTTGTAATGTTTGTTATTTTTTTTGACTTCAAATTATAAATGAAAATATCGCTTCGGTTTATTTCTGTACCAATGAAAGCGAGTTCATTACCACTATTTGACCAATCTACTGATGAAATTGAAATTATTCCGGGTGTTATTTTTTCATAATCACCGGTTTCAGCATCAATGATGAAAATAGCATCTTCCCCACCTGATTTAGCTGAAATCGCAATTTTCTTTCCGGTTGGGTCCCAAGAAATCCCGGGTGTAAGCATATTCAAATCTTCAAAATCTTGTTTTCTGAAGCTACTAACTAATTGACGAGTTGAATTTTTATCATCAATATTTCTGACAAAGATGCCAAAAGTTCCTCCCGGTGCCGAGATAAATGCTATTTTCTCTCCGTCGGGTGAAATAGCAGGAGATGAGTTATAGTATGTTCTTTCTTTAAAATGGTCTGTAATTGGGCTTGCAAAATCTTTCAAATCGGTGAAAACTTCTAAATCTGGCCAATAATATCTCTTTAAATCTCTTTCCCATTTTTCGGAAAAGCTTTCCAAATCTAACTGAAAAGCACTTTCAAAAGCTATGTTGAGATTCTTATGAATTTTCAATTTATTTATAAAATCACCGACTTTTTCCTTGCCGTATTTATCTGCAACGTACCAATAAAATGTCTGCCCGCCTCTATAAGCAAGAAAGCCATTTAATCGCTCCAATGATGGAAGATTTTCGCTTAATAGCAAATCACGCATAAACATATCTGTTTCGGTGTTCATTCCGCCTATACTTTCCCATTCGGCAAGTCCTTCATTTAACCATAATGGAATCATGAATCCTGAGCTTGATGTAATTGCAGATTGAAATGTACCTCCGTAAAACATATCATTAAGTACTGCATGCACAAGCTCGTGATGAATTACGTGGTCAAGTTGGGCATAATCTCCTTGAAATGGCACTACAACACGATTTTTGAATAACTCAGTAACACCTCCGACGCCTTCTGGCATAAAACTACTTATTACATTAGTTTGTTGGAATTCATTATGTGCTGCATAAACAACTATCGAAACTCGTCCGGTCAATCTGAAGTTTACTGTTCTTTGAATGGATGCAACTGCTTTTTCGGCTGATAAAGCAGTAAATTCAGCCAGATATTTATGTCCGGCATCATAATAGACATCAAAATTAGCAGATTGGATAAATTTCCAATTGAAATTCCTATACTGAACTTTATTTTTTCCAAATTGTTGAGCAGTCATTAATTGTGAATAGCTACTCACAAAATTGAAAGATATTAATACAAATATCAAAATTTTTATGCTACGAATTAAATTCGACATTTTCACTCCGGTTTAAAACTATTTTTCTAAAAGACACATCAAAACGCAAAAGGTTTCAAGTATTGACGGAAAAAAACGATTTTAAGTCAAAAAAAAAGCGTCACAATGGACGCTTTCTTTAAATCATTCAAATTCAAACGTGAATCTACCAACGAACATTCAATTTTCTGGCAGCAAGAGCGTCATCAACTCTTCTAATCGGAGTGTTCAAAGGAGCAGAAGTAACTAATTCAGGCTTTTCTCTAGCTTCCTGAGCGATTTTATTCATAACATCTGCAAACTGTTCGATATTCTCTTTTGTCTCAGTTTCAGTAGGCTCTATTAGCATACATTCGTGTACAATAAGAGGGAAATAAATCGTTGGTGCATGGAAACCGTAATCCAACAATCTTTTGGCAATATCTTTGGCACTTACGCCCAATTCCTTTTGGTAATCGGCAGAAATCACAAACTCATGCATACCAAATTCGGTATAAGGAATTTTGTAATTATGCTTGATAAGTGCTCTCAAGTAATTTGAGTTAATTATAGCATTTTCAGATATTTGTCTCAATGCTTCATTGCCATGCATAGAGATATATGTATAAGCTCTGATAAACATTCCGAAGTTTCCAAAGAAAGTATGAACGCGACCAATTGAGTGTTCTTTGCCAAAATCCAATTTGTATTTATCATTGTCTTTGGAGATTTGTGGTATCGGCAAATAAGGTATTAATCGTTCACTTACACAAACAGGTCCTGAACCGGGACCGCCGCCACCATGAGGTGTCGAGAATGTTTTATGTAAATTAATATGAACACAATCGAATCCCATATCTCCCGGGCGTGCAATGCCTAATAGGGCATTCAAATTGGCACCGTCCATATACATCAAACCACCACAACCTCTGATTAGTTCAGCGATAGTTTCAATTTCCTTTTCAAAAATACCAACAGTATTTGGGTTTGTAAGCATAAATCCGGCAACATCATCGCCAATTTTTGAGCGTAAATCTTCAATATCAACCATACCTTCGGCATTTGAATCAATTTCCACAATCTCAAATCCGGCAATTGCTGCAGAAGCAGGATTTGTTCCATGCGCCGCATTTGGAATGAGAATTTTGGTTCTTTTAGTATCATTACGATGCTTGTGATAAGCTCTGAACATCAAAATACCTGTTAATTCACCCTGCGAGCCTGCAGCTGGTTGCAAAGAAACACCCTGCATACCAGAGATTTCCTTAAGTACTTCCCCTAATTTATACATCACTTCTAATGCACCTTGAGACATTTCGTCAGTCGAATTGGGATGTAAATCTGCAAATCCACTCATAGAAGCAACTGTTTCATTGATTTTAGGATTATATTTCATCGTACAAGAACCTAAAGGATATAAACCTTGTTCAATATTGTAGTTCAAATGGCTCAAACGTCCGAAATGACGAGCTACTTCGAGTTCGGCAATTTCCGGTAGATTTGCTGCTTCTTTACGTAAATAGGACTCCGGAATAGAATTTTGTATATCAGAAATTCCGACATCAAGTTTGGGTAATGTATAACCACGTCTTCCGGGCCTGCTTTTTTCAATTATTATCTTTTCCATTTTTTATTTTGTTAAAATAATTCTATAAATAATGACTTATTAATGCTCTTTTTGCGGCAACTTGTTCGGCGTCTTTTTTACTTTTACCTTTCCCGACACCGCTCTGAATACCTTCGATAAGGACACCGACAGTATAGTTTTTATTGTGCGGTGGTCCTTCTTCTTCAATTACTATATATTCGGGTGATTTCTTGCCTTCCGCTTGGACTAATTCCAATAATCTACTTTTATAATTTGTATCGTCAAGTAACGATTCGTTTACAATCAGAGGCAACATTTTGTTTATTACAAAATTCCTTGCGCTTTCAAGTCCTAAATCAAGATAGACAGCTGCTATAATAGCTTCCATAGCGTCTGCAAGAATCGTCTCGTTTCCTGCCTGTACTGTTTTAGCTGCGCTGTGGCTGATACGTAGAAAACTCTCAATATTCATTTTCTTGCCACAAACTGCTAATGAATGTTTGTTTACCAATCTTGACCTAAGTTTAGTTAATGTTCCCTCACTGTCAATATTGTAAAATACAAAAAGATATTCAGCTACAATCATATCCAAAATTGCATCACCAAGGAATTCTAATCTTTCATTAGAAACTGGCGACTTCAACTCATTTTGTGCTGGGTACGAACGATGAGTTAACGCTTCTTCATATATGCCTATCCTGATGATTTCGAATCCGAGAATTTCAATAAAACTTTTTCGGATATCACCTATTAAAAACCCGAGCTCAGGGAATTTATCCTTGAGTTCGGATTTAATAATATCGGAACTTCCCATATTAATGTTTTGCGAACTATTAATACCGGGGAAATCACTTTTCATTTCATTCACATTATTGTTCGTATGCTTTGAAACATAACGAAGCATTGTGTCCGCCAAAACCGAATGTATTGCTAATCGCAGCTTTGATTTCACGTTCGACAAATTTGTTCGGAGCGTAATTCAAATCGCAATCAGGGTCCGGTGTATTATAATTGATTGTTGGTGGAATCTTGGAATTCTTGATAGCCATCACAGTAGCTATGGCTTCGATAGCACCTGCAGCACCCAACAAATGTCCTGTCATGGACTTTGTGGAGCTAACAACCAATTTATAAGCATGGTCACCAAATACCGTTTTGATTGCCGCTGTTTCATTTCTGTCGTTAAACGGAGTTGAAGTACCGTGAGCGTTGATATAATCAATGTCTTGCGGTAACAAACCTGCATCTTGGATACATAATGACATAGAACGAACTGCACCTTCGCCCCCGGGAGCCGGTTGAGTAATATGAAATGCATCATCAGTCAGACCGATTCCTGCTATTTCACAATATATTTCGGCGCCACGGTTTAACGCGTGTTCTAATGTTTCGAGAATTAAAACCCCGGCACCTTCGCCAATCACAAAACCATCACGGTCTTTGTCGAAAGGTCTGCTTGCTGTTGTAGGGTCGTCATTTCGAGTTGAAAGGGCTTTCATGGCATTAAATCCACCAACGCCCATCGGACAAACAACAGCTTCGCTACCACCTACTACCATCATATCTGCATCGCCTCGTTGAATGATCATCAAAGCATCAGCAATTGAGTGTGATGATGTTGCACATGCTGAAACGGTTGCATAATTCGGACCTTTCAAACCCCACCTGATTGCTACGTGTCCAGCAGCAATATCCGATATTAACATCGGAACAAAAAAAGGAGAGATTCTATCAGGCTTGCCGTCTCTGTCATATAGATTTTGTTGTTGTTGGTGGTATGTCCACATACCACCTATTCCCGAACCAATTATAACACCGATTCGGTTTCTGTCAAGATTATCGAAATTGATTTTTGCATCTTCAACTGCCATAGAAGCTGATGAAAGGGCATATTGCGTGAATAAGTCCATTCTTTGAGTTTCTTTGGCATTAATATGCAAAGTGGGTTCGTAATCTTTCACTTCGCATGCAAATTGCGTCTTATATTCTGTAGCATCGAACTTTGTAATAGGTGCTGAACCACTCTTTCCTGACAATAAGCCATTCCAGTAATCTTGGAGTGTATTGCCAACAGGTGACACTGCGCCCATTCCGGTAACTACTACCTTTGGAAAATTATATTTTGGCATAAGCTACTCGCTTAATTTGCAATTAATTGTGTTCGTTTAGATAGTTGATTACGTTGCCGACAGTTTGTATTCTTTCGGCGTCACTATCTTCGATTGTTATATCAAACTCTTTTTCAAATTCCATGATTAACTCTACAGTATCTAACGAATCAGCCCCAAGGTCTTTTGTGAACGAAGCGTCTTCTGTAACTTGTGAGCGTTCCACTCCAAGTTTTTTCACAATGATATCAATTACTTTTGATTTTAAATCCTCTGACATTTTGAACCTCAAAATATGTTATTAAAAATTATCTAAAAATGTTTTAAATTGCTAATCCACCATCAACATGCAATACTTGCCCTGTGATGTATTTCGAATCGTCATGAGCAAAAAATACTACAACATCTGCTATTTCCGAAGGGTTTGCAACTCTTCTCAATGGGATATTTTCAACTAATTTTGCTTTTTGCTCATCGTTTAGTGCATCGGTCATATTGGTTTCAACATATCCCGGAGCTATCAAATTCACTAAAATATTCCGTGATGCCAATTCCTTTGCCATAGACTTTGTCAGACCCACCAATCCGGCTTTTGATGCAGAATAATTGATTTGACCGGGATTACCGATTGTACCGACAATTGAACCGATATTGATTATTCTGCCATATCGTTGCCCCATCATAGTTCTGATTACAGCTTTAGAGCAATTAAATGCTCCCTTGAGATTTATATCCATAACAAAATCCCAATCTTCGGGGGACATTCGCATCAATAAGTTGTCTTTTGTCACACCTGCATTATTGACAAGAACGTCAATTTTGCCTTCAGATTTGACAATTTTATTAACTGATTCGGCAACTGAATCAAAATCTGAGACATCAACAGCAAAAAATTCTATATTAGATAATAAGTCCGTTTTCCCGTCAACAAATTCGTTTAAGTCATTAGGTATAGTACGTGCAAAAACTTTTACCTTTGCTCCAAGCTCAGCAAATTCATGTGAAATTGCCTTACCGATGCCTTTATTGCCGCCTGTTACTATTATTATTTTATCTTTCATGAAATTTGTAAAATTTTAAAATATAAAATTAAGGAAAATCTTTGTCATTTATAAATATTTTTGCAAATCTTGAAAATTATCTATACCTTCGATTGCAAATTCTGATACTGTTCGTTTCGCTAAACCTTGCAAAACATTGCCCGGACCAATTTCAATGACAGCTTCAAAACCATGCTTATGCATATTCTCCATAGTTTTAGTCCATAATACAGGAGAAACTAACTGATTGATAAGTAGTTGCTTAATTTCAGTGGCACCTGTAACAGGTTCTGCCGTAACATTTGCATAAACCGGTACTTTTGAATCATTAAACTCAGTTGAATTTATTTCTGCTTCGAGCTCTAAACGAGCAGGTTCCATTAGTGGTGAGTGAAAAGCACCGCTTACCACAAGTTCTTTTACCATTCTTGCACCTGCGGATTTGAATGCTTCGACATTTTGACGTAAGTATTCTGCGGAACCCGATACTACAATCTGACCCGGAGAGTTAAAGTTTGCAGGAACAACGACATTGCCGTTGCCATTTTCTGTTAAATCTCGGCAAACATCAATCAGCTTTTCGTCATCAAGGTTTATTACGGCAAACATAGTTCCCGGTAGATGAGTACCTGCTTCGAACATTAGTCTTCCTCTTTTAGCTACAAGCCTAATGGCATCATCGAAGCTCAATACTCCAGCAGCATACAAAGCGGCATATTCGCCAACTGAATGTCCTGCGACGCCCAAGAAATCAAGTTTATCAGCTATTAAACTAAATACTACAGCCGAATGTAAAAAGATTGCAGGCTGAGTATAGCGAGTTTCTTTCAAAGTTTCTACCGGGCCGTCGAAACAAATACCCGATAGATTAAAACCTACGACTTCATTGGCATGTTCGATTAAATCCTTAGCAAAAGATGAATTTTCATAAACATCTTTCAACATACCAATATATTGTGAGCCTTGTCCTGAAAATAATAATGCTGGTTTCATTTCCACAATCCTGCTTAGTCGTTCATATTCCATTTAACGTAAACGGCACCCCACGTAAAACCTGCTCCAAAGCTTGATAAAATTATATTATCACCTTTGTTGATTCTTCCGTTTTGATACCACTCTGAAAGGCAAATAGGGATAGTAGCTGCAGTTGTGTTTCCATATTTTTCGATATTAATCATGACTTTTTCGGGATTAAGTTCCATTCTATTTGCAGTTGCAGCAATAATACGCAAATTTGCTTGATGAGGAACTAACCAAGAAATATCATCACTTGTGAGATTATTTTTTTTCATAATATCCACTGAAACATCTGCCATTCCTTTTACTGCATGTTTGAATACAGCTTGACCATCTTGATAAATATAATGTTCTTGCGCTGCAACTGTTTCAGCCGAAGAAGGTTTTGCACTTCCACCGGCTTTTTGGTGCAGATATTGCCCGCCTAAGCCGTCTATATGTAAGATTTGGTCGAGGATACCCAGATTATCTTCATTAGATTTCTCGATTAAACAAACGCCTGCACCATCACCGAATAGGACTGCCTGAGCGCGGTCGTTAAAATTGACAATCGAACTCATTTTATCCGCTCCACACAAGAGTACTTTTTTTGCCATGCCAGATTCGACTAAACTTTTTGCTGTAGATATAGCAAATACAAACCCCGAGCATGCTGCTGAAATATCGAATCCCCAACAATTTTTGATTCCCAGTTTGTGTTGAACTAATGCTGCCGTTGACGGGAAAAAATGGTCTGGAGTAACTGTTGCTACCAAAATACAATCTATTTCATCTTTGTCTATTCCACGTTTTTCTATACATTCCAAAGCAGCCGGGATTATCAAATCCGAAGTTCCGCCGGATTGAGCAAATCTTCTTTCTGCAATACCGGTACGAGCCATAATCCAATCGTGAGTTGTTTCGAGATACTTTTCAAAATACTCGTTTGTGTAAATTTCAGGTGGTAAGTAATGTGCAATTGATGTAATTGTTGCTGACATTTGTATGACTTTAATTAGTTTATTAAATCTTTAAGTGTAGATTCTATTGATTTGTTAACTTCTTTCTGAACCATTTCTTTGGCTCTGACTAACATATTCTTAACTGCTTCGGGTGAAGATTTGCCATGACCTATTATTACAACACCATTAACACCAAGCAAAGGTACGCCACCATACTTTTGATAATCAAACTGTTGCAAAATATCTTTTAAAATCGGTACCATCAACCCTACTTTGATTTTTTTTATAATACTTTCTTCGGAATAGTTTTTAATTTTTGATTTTAAAATTCCTAAGAAACTTTCAGCAAACTTCAATACGATGTTTCCGATGAAGCCATCACAAACTACAACATCGGCATGAGCTGAAAAGATATCACGTCCTTCGATATTTCCTATGAAATTCAAAGGACTTGCTTTTAGTAATTTGTATGTCTCACGCACATCATTAGTGCCTTTGGATTCCTCTTCGCCAATATTCAACAAACCAATCTTGGGATTTTTAATCCCCAGGATTTGAGAACAATAGATGCTTCCCATAACGGCGAACTGAAATATATATGATGGTTTTGCATCCACATTAGCTCCGACATCCAACAATAGTACAGGATTATCAGCAACAGAAGGAAAAAAAGTACCGATTGTTGGTCTGCTTACCCCTGCGATACGTCCTAATACTAAAGTAGAAGTAGAATGAACTGCACCCGTATTACCGGAAGATACGAAAGCATCAGCTTTTGCATCTTTGACAATTTCTATCCCTTTATAAAGCGATGAATCCCTTTTACGTTTGATAATATCGGTAGGTTCGTCATCCATTGTAACTTTATCCTTACAATCAACGATTTCGAAATCTACTGATAAGTTCAAATTCTTGATTCTATTCCTTAGTAACTGCTCATCACCTGTGAGAATTATTTGGACATCATGGTTTTGAGGGTTGTTCATAAACTCTACAGCACCTTGAAGTTCACTATCGGGAGCGAAATCGCCACCCATTGCATCTAATACAATTTTTATTTTGTTAACAGGCATATGAAATTCTAAAGAATAAAATCATTAAAGAGAAGCTAAAGCCTTTCTGCCATTGTAATAACCACATTCCGGGCAAGCGGCATGTGATAATTTTACTGCGGCACATTGGGGGCAAACTGCAGTTTGCATTGAGCTTGCCTTGTAATGCGTACGTCTTTTATCTCTTCTCGATTTCGAGTGTTTCCTTTTAGGATTTGGCATTTTTTTACTCCAAAAAAAATTAGTTTATTTTTAAGTTTTTTAACTCTGACCATCTATCATCAATATCAATATTTGCTTCTTCCTTAAGTTTATCGGCAACTTCGGGAAAAATCTCTTTAAGTTCCTTGTCTCTAAATTCAGGAGCTATCCTTTTTAGAGGCAATTCCAATGCTAAGCTCTCCATAACGTAAGGCGAAACATCAATGTATTTGTAATCTTCGCGAATGATTACTTCGTTGTATTTAGGTTCTGTACCGCTCAATTCCAAAAAAGATTTGGTATCAGCAATAAAAGACATAAAAAGTTGTGCTACAATCGGCTCATCAAATTCGATTAATGAGCGGTCACAAATCAGTCTCGCAGTGCCTTTCAAGTCAGCTTTCAAATTATAACGATGACCCAATTTACGAACAATTCCTTCAAAATGTACATCACCAACAAACTCTTCAAACGGTGAATTCAACTTCGATACCGGTTCGACGAGTGTGAACTCATATTCGCCATCAGCCATTCCGGATATATCTAATTTTAACATTTTATTAATTTCGCATCAAAACAATCTTACAAAAATAAGAACTATTCTGCCTTTTTCCAAAATGAAAAAGAGACTGTTCAAAAAAAACAGTCTCTTTTATAAGTCAAAAAGCTCTTAATTGTCGCAGGCGCCTGAATCTTGGAGCAATTTCAAATTTTTTATTGCTGATTGATTTTTTGGGTCAAGTTTCAATACTTTACGATAATTTGTACAAGCAGATTTTCCATTTCCTTCATTATGATATGCAATTGCAATATACAAATAAGGATATGGCTCATTTTCGTAAACGGATGCCCAACGCTCACCTACTTTGATAACCTCTTTAAATTTCTTTTGCTCCATGTACATACCGGCTAATTTGTTGAATCCTTGCACCAACGCAAAGTTATTTTTAGCTGTATCTTGGCGTCCTAATTCAATCAATTTTTCAAATTCTAAAGTTGCATTGTCAAAATCTTTATTCGATGCCAAAGCGTCTGCAAGACTTAAGCGTGCGAATAAGAAACTCGAATCAAGCTCAATTGACTTACGTAATGGCTCAATTGCATCAGAAGGACGTTCGGAAAGTAAGTAACTTTGGCCGATTAGATAATACACAATGTTAACTTTATCGTCATTACAATCAGCAGTATTCAATCTTAATTTCAAAATGTCTATAGCTTCTTGATATTTCAAAATTCGTTGGTATATGTAGCCCATTTGGTCCATGATTTTGCAATTTTCAGTCGGATTAGCTTTTGCAGTTCTATCCCAAATCGCAAGTGCGTTCACGGTGTCTTGAGTCAACAAATATGCTTGTCCCCATCTCTGAAAATCCAAAACTTCCAAAGTCGTGTCTTGGTCAATTTTGGCAAATGTAGCAATTGCTTTTGAATAGTCGGTTATATCAAAATAACCACGTGCCAGCAGAATTGAAGCCTTAAGTTTGACAGAATCAATCTCATTAACAACGATTTCAAGGTGATACATAGCAGAATCATATCTCTGCACTTTTTCAAACGATTGGGCAAGCATCCAGCGAGCTTCCGAACTTGATGGTCTTAACTGAACATATTTGCTTAGTGCATTTGCTGCATTTGAATGTTGGTTTGCCATGAAAAATATGCGTCCTTGCTCATAAAATGCTCTTGCATTATTTGGGTCCTGCTGTGTTACTTTATTCCATTCTTCTAATGACCGAGTGAAAAGCACAGAAGACAATTCATCATCCATTTCGCGATTTGCAAG
Source organism: Desulfobulbaceae bacterium (assembly GCA_018335795.1). Lineage (GTDB taxonomy): Bacteria > Bacteroidota > Ignavibacteria > Kapaibacteriales > UBA2268 > PGYU01. The sequence continues at coordinate 139,652 of JAGXRP010000033.1, forward strand.
CCAAAAATAAGATGTCGCTAATCTCTCTCTCGCAGGCATATTATTCGGTTCAATCGCAAGCGCTTCTTCATAATTAACACGCGCTAATTCATACACTTTTTGCTTGAAATACAAATCCCCTAAACCAATATAAGGTAGTGGGCTTTTTTTGTCCATTTCTCGTGCCCGAGTAATAATCAATTCAGCTTGAGATAATGAATCTGCTCGTAAATATATGTTTGCAAGTTCCAAAGTCAAAGACAAATCCTTTTCATCGCGTTTGATGGCATCATTAATGGTTTCTAATGCACTTTTTACATCACCGGCTAATGATTGAGCTTTTGCTAATTTGAGCCTTGCTTCCGAGCTTTTGCGATTCTCTCTGCTTGCGCGGTCATACATTTTTATGGCATCAGCATATCTATTGTAATCCATATAAACATCGCCTGACATCATCAGGACATCAAAATCATCTGGATTTTGATTCAAAACACTAGGTATATCTTTTAAAGCAGCTTCCATATTGCCTGTGTTGATGTGCAAACGTAATGATTCTTTGGAACTTTGAGCTATTAATGTACTAATACTTATGAATAAAAGTATCGCTATGATTTTAAAAAACTTCATTATAATATGATTCCTTATTTATAAAATAATCAATCTTGCTTAATTAACTTAAATTGTGCAAATCCGGGTACAATACCTAAATCTTTGAAATATGTCTGTACGATAGATTCTTTTGAAACATATGATGCGAACCAAAACGCTCTGCTCATTGTGCTTTCTTGTATTAAGACCCTATATCGAACAATGTAAGGATAGCGATTTTGGACAATGTATGATTGATGTACAATTTGCGGTGGTTCGCGTTTACCTTCTTTATTTATATAAGATACTCTCAATACTTTCCAATTAGCTTTACGAATTACATGTGATAAATATCCTATTCCAATTGCATTTTTGTTGTCGTAAACATATGTTTTGACGGAATCAACACCATTTAGTAAACTCACTTTTTTGGTAAGTTTATTACCGCCCAAAACTAACTCTAAGAAATTAGCATATTCAGCAGAGCGGCGTGAATTACAAACAAATTCAGGTTCAAATGAAACTTGCGGATAAAATTCTTTGAAAGATTTTTGCGTAGTCAAAATTTCGACCAATTGCTCATGGTTGATTGTATCAAGCGGAAAGTCGCGACTAACATAAAACACTAAAGCATCTTCGGCGGCGATCATTTCTGTTCGTTGGACATCGAACTCAGTCATGAGCGAATCTTCATCCGGTAAGTAATTCCTTGATACTATGACCGCTTCTGCTTGACCGGACAGAATCATGTTCATTACTTCACGTGCATCTACAACTTTATAATCAAAATTAATATTAGGGTAAGCACTTTGATACATTTTGAATGTGCTGTCCATAGCTTGATAAATTGCTTCATCACAATAAATCGTTAGTTCGCCTGCATTAATAGAATCTGCTTCTGATTTCTCGAACTTATTATCGCAAGAAATCTGTAAAAAAAGCATTACGCTTATCGTCAACAAAATCAGTTTATTCATCATCTGAATCCTCCTCAATTCTGTATCTTTTATTCTGACTATAAAACATTATCAATCTATATATGCCAAAGAATACAAACACACTACCAAAAACTACTCTTGTGTGAAAATCAAATTCAGGCAATAAAATACCGCTCAGGATCAGTATTCCAATTATAACTATTAGAGACCTGACAGTGTAATTTACAATTTGTAAAAGCAATTTTTCACTTCTATTAACTGAACAACCGAGCGGTAAACATATGTCAATAATATCATCTAAGTTTGAACTGAATTGGAATACTAACCCAACACATTATAGGTTGTGCATTTTGAATTGCCGGTGTAAATGTACCATAATCATTTACTGCATCCATCGCAGCTTGGTTTAATAATTCGTTATCAGTATATTCAATCAATTGTTTGCGGGCTTTCCCTTTCTCGTCAACAAGTACACGAATTATTACTTTTCCTTCAACACCGGCTCTACGAGCCAATTCCGGATACTTAATAATTTTTTGTAGTTTTGCTAAGTCCACACCGGGTTCCTTTTCAACAGGTATAAATGCGTCAGGAGCTGGTTCTTCAATTCTTTTTTGAACCACTACTTTTTCATTTGTGTTAATTGTTGAAGCAAAACCTCCCAAATCAATACCATCGCCACCCGCAGAAGAAGCTCTATCCATTACATCAATAGTAGCAAAGTCTTTCATTTCAGCTGTGATTTGAGCATCAGGTACAGGAACAGGATTCCCTGCACGAGCGGCAGGACCTGTATTGACAATTTGTTGTATTGGTGGAGGCGCGACCATGGTTTCATCCGTAAGTTCTGCTAAGTTATCTAACCTTACCTTGGCTAAAGGTGCCATTTTTGGAGCAGCTTTAGCACCGCTTGATGATTCGACAGCAAAGACATAAATAAGTAATAAGAGAATTGTCAGTCCGAAAGTAATAAGAAAAGCTCTGATCGTATTCTTATTAATAAGGACTTTCAACTCTGCAGCTCCGTAACCTGATGGTTCGGGCATTTCGATTGTTATTCTGGCTGTTACTTCCGACATCTTACAACTCCTTTATTTTTTCCAATTCTTCTTCGCTCATTTGCGCAATTGTAAATCGTCTCTCACGTTTCTTGGGATTTCCCTCTTCGTCAAATTCCTTGGAAATTTCGGCAGTAATCAAAACTTCTGCCATGTTCAATTCATCAAGAATATTGACAACTATTCCATAATCGGCATCGTTAGAAGGCTTTAATGCAGTAATCAATCTATTACGTTTGCCTTCACGTAAATTTTCTACTTCTGCTAATGCTTGTATCTTGTTCAATTCAATTTCTTGTGGGTCTTCATTTCCAATCGCATAGAAAATTTTATTGTCTTCTCTAACAAATAATTGCAACAATTCAGATTCTTTCACTTCTACTTGGTCAACAACTTCAGGTGGGATAGACATTTCCATCACTTGTGGTGTAGCCATAGTTGTAGTAAACATGAAAAATGTTAGCAATAAGAAAGTAATGTCAACCAGAGGAGTCATATCCAGATGATAGCTGACTCTTTTCATTTTTTTTCGTTTAGAAGCTTTACCTCTTTTCGATCTTTCAGCTTTTAATGCACCGCCGCCGGCCATTTTTGTATCCTTTAATTTTGTATTCTAAATAAAAGACGTTATCAAACTTCAAAAAGTTACAAAACTTATGAACCTTTTTTCTCGGTAACGTAATTAAAAACAGTTGCGCTATTTTTCCGTAAAATATCCATTGCATCCCATACATATTGAAACCTCAACCGTTTGTCAGCATCAATAGCAAATACAGTTTCAGTTCTAATCATTTTTGTATTTCGGACAAGTTCATTTAATGATTCAAGCGAAACTTCAAGTTGGGCTTTTTGTTTCATTTCTTCGGAAACAGATTTTGTTAAACTCCATACTTCATTACGGTCAGCTTCGTTCAGCAATTCGTAATAGTACAAAGTATCGGTAGTAACCGAATCTACTGCTATTTTAATAATAGCCAAATCCTTATCCGGAACTTTAGATGTATCGGCAGTAACTTTGGGTCGTTCAATAACAAATTTTTGTTCACTTTCGGCATCTGACTTAAATTTTGCTGTAAACATGAAAAATGTAAGAAGCAAAAATGTGATGTCTACAAGTGGGGTCATGTCTATTACGAACCCCATCCTCTTTTTCTTTACTTTTGGCACAGAATACTCCTTTTGTCCAAATTAAAATTAGCTCTTTATTCTTACTGTAAATATCTGTGTAATATTAAGAATCGCTTCGTCAATCATATAAACGAAATTATCAACTTTGGTAGTGAAGTAATTATAAGCTACAATAGCAATAATCGCACCAACCAATCCACCTGCAGTATTATAAAGTGCTTCGGAAATACCGATTGAAAGCTGAATAGCTGATACAGTTCCAGAGACTGCCAATGCTTGGAACGCTCTAATCATACCGAGAGTAGTTCCTAATAATCCAACCAAAACGGCTACAGAGGCAATTGTTGACAATATCACAAGATTCTTTTCCAACAAAGGAGTTTCCAAGTTCAATGATTCATCAATTGCTCTTTGAACTTCCGAAACTTTCTTTTCACCCGGAAATTCGGGGTCCTTTTCTATTTCTTTGAATCTAACGATAGCGGAACGAAGTACATTTGCCATACTGCCCCGCTGTTTGTCACACTCGGATACGGCTCCGTCAAGGTCTCCTTGAGTAAGTTTTGTAATAACGGATTTGATAAATACTGCAGGATTGCCTTTGCCCTTCGCTTGTCCAATTGAATAAGCACGTTCAAAAACAAATGTGATAGCTATCAATATAAAAGTCATAAGTAAGCCAACAAGAGGTCCGCCTGTATAGACCATTCCGGGTACATTTCCTGGTTTAGGTTCGTGTTTTGTTTCTGGGTCGTTGAAGTTATTAGCATTACCCATATAAAAAAAGAAAATCGAATACGCAACAACCAATGATAATGTGATGACTATCACATTGAAAAAGTTCTTCATAAAATCTCCATAAAAATTATGATTTGATAAAAATTTTGTTTATTTATTTAACAATTTTCTTGCTTCTTCTATGTTTGAAGCAATTGTGAATACAAGAGTCAGTTTAGTAATTACGAATATATTTTCGATTGATTTGCTTACATTGCAAAGCACAATCTTGCCGTCTCGCTTTACAAAGTTTGCATGAGATGATATCAATACCCCTAAAGCAGTAGAATTAAGATACGTAACATTGTTCAAGTCTATTATCAAATGTTTGACTTGACTTTCGGTCAAACTCAATAGGGTGTCTTTCAACTCATCAGTTTCAGTTCCACCTATGAACTGCCCTTTTAGAGACAGGATTGAACCACCAATCTCTTGCTCAACTTTTACTTGCGACATAATAACCTCTCATTTTAAATAAAATAATTGCTTTTTTATACAAAAATACAAGTTCAAAATTAATAAATTTTTATCGAATGACAGAGAATAAAATTATAATATATTAACTAAAAACGCTTTTATTTATTGCTTTGTCACAAAATACATCTAATCTTAACACTAAATTAACGCATTATTAGCACCAATTATCAATCGGTCATGACCTGAAAAGTCATAAACAACTTCAATTTTTTTCTCGGGCAAAATCTCAAGCAAATCTTTACTTTGACCAGTTCCAATCTCGAACAAAAATTTCCCGTCTGGATTCATAAATCTCTCAATTATTCCTTTAAATCGGCGATAGTAGGATAGACCGTCATTGCCGTCCGTATAAGCAATTGAAGGTTCATGTAGAACAATCTCCGATTGGAGTTCTTTACTTTCGCTCAGCGGAATATATGGAGGATTTGAAACTATAAAATCGAACATACGGGGGAACTCATATTCAAAAACATCTGCATGAATCAGTTCAATTTTTACATTATGCAATTCGGCATTCAACTTAGCTGTTGTAATAGCCTGTTCGGATATATCAATTGCAGTTATAGATGCGTTCGGGTACAATTTGGCAAGGGTTATCGCTATACAACCTGTACCGGTACCAATATCTAATAGTGTAAAATCTTTCGATTTTGAAATTTTAGCAAATTGCTCAATAATTAATTCAGTCTCTGGTCTTGGAATCAGTACATCCGGTCGACATAAGAATTTCAGACCATAAAAATTTGATTCACCCAAAATATATTGCAGTGGCTCTGAAGCAATTCTCCGCTTGAGCATACCTTTGAGCAAAGCAAGTTCCTCAGAACTTAATGGTTGGTCAAAATTTGAGTAAAGGTGAATTCGGTCATAGTTAAGAATTTTGGATAGCATCAATTCAATATTGAGTCTGGCAGATTCAATATTATACTGTTTCAGGTAACTTGTTCCCCAATCAATCAATTTAATTATAGTCCAGATGCTTTCCAAATTTTAGAGGTCTCTACCCAAAAGTGATAACAAAGCCATTCGTATAAATACACCATGAGTAACTTGTGTTTGTATCAAGCAATTAGGATAAGTACTCAGTCTATAATCCAATTCTACGCCAAAATTAACAGGGCCCGGGTGCATCAAAACTAATTCCGGTTTGCGCGTAAAATGTTCGTATTTGACGCCATAATACTTCGAAAATTCAGTAATTGACGGTAAAATCCCCGATTCCATCCTTTCTCTCTGCAATCTTAAAACTAACATCACATCAGCCCACTCTACTGCGTCATCGAGAGATTCGATTATCGGACAATCCCAAATGTTACGATTACGTGGCAAAAGAGTTCCCGGTGCGCATAAAGTTACTTCAGCACCCAAAGTTTTGAGCAAAGCGATGTCGGACCTTGCCACTCTGCTATGGATAATGTCGCCAATAATACAGACTTTCAGCCCTTTAACAGCGCCAAAATGACGATAAAGAGTATATGAATCCAACAGAGCTTGTGTCGGGTGAGCATGCTTTCCATCACCGGCATTCAATATTACACCGCTGGTGTTAGCCTGTAAAAATTGAGGAACACCGGATTTGCCATGCCGTACTACATACATTTGCACACCCATTGCTTCAATAGTGTGGAGAGTATCTATTAAGGATTCGCCTTTAGTAAGGCTGCTAGTGGCAGATTGGAAAGAAATTGTGTCTGCAGATAATCGCTTTGCAGCGATATCGAATGATAGTTTTGTACGTGTAGATGGTTCAAAAAACACCATTGCTACAGTAACACCCTTCAAATCATCGAATTTCTCGCCTCGTTTGTAGTGCTCCAGAAAGTAATCGGATTTGTCGAAAATAAGCTTAACATCCTCAGTCGTGAGGTCTGCAGCCTGTAATAAGTAGGGTTTCGATAGCTTAAGTTCGCCCATATAATTCGAATGATTTGTTATAAAAATTCATGCAAAAATACAAAAAAAGCCGTTCAAAAGAACGGCTAAGTTTTCAACATCACGAAAAAGTATAATTATTTCTTTTTCTTTTTCGCTACTTTGGCAACAGGATTTACCATTTCTGATAAAGCTTTGCCTGGTTTGAATTTGGCAACTTTCTTTGCCGGAATACTGATTGACGCACCAGTTTGGGGATTTTTACCCATACGTGCTTGTCTTTCCATTACCGAAAAAGTACCGAATCCGATTAAAGTTACACTGCCACCACCTGATAATTCAGTTGATAATGCTTCTAGTGTACTTTTTATTGCCTTTTCTGATTGAACTTTGTTCAAACCAGAACTTGCTGCAACTGCATTGATGAGATCAGTTTTGTTCATGCCCATTAGCACTCCCTTTACAATTATGACTAAACAGTTAATTACAAAAAGCCCAAAAAAGAGAAAAAATACTCATTTTTTTTTCAAATCATATATGAATACTAATGTTTTGAGCAACGTTACAAAAATAACAATACCAACATAATAAAAAAATATTTCACAAACAAATAAAAATTATCTTTTTAACGTGTTCCCACCTATATTTTTTGATTTTTTTCACTTTTTTTTCAATTATCTCGATTCACAGTAGAATAATAGCCAATATTTGGCTACATATATATAAAATATAGATACTTAGGCTTGTGAAAATTGCGGCAAGAACATCATCTGCAAAAACATAAAATGCACCTTTGCGAGAATTCAATTTGTCTATTGGAAATGGTTTGAAAATGTCAAAAAAGCGGAATAATCCAAATGAAAGTAAGACCCAAAAAATGCTCTTTGGAAAAAATGGCATCAGTATGACAATTGTCATGCCTACAAATTCATCTATTACCACAAATCCCGGGTCAGAATATCCATCGGATTCGATATTTTCGACTTGTTTGTACGATAATAACATCACTGTCACAAGGACAATCAATGTAATTAGGTAAAAATAATCTTCAGGTAGCAAAACAAACAATAATGGCGGAATGCTTCCAATTGTTCCGGGGGCATACCGAATGTACCCGATTCCATACATGGTTGCAAGATTGGTGTAAATTTTATTGCTCATTTCTTTTTTTTGAATGAAGCAAAAATGTTCAGAAGATAATCTACGAGAGTATATACTGTAAGCAAAACCAATACGAACATTACATAATCAATCCAATCAGACTTGAGAAAGCTATCGAAATCCGTTTGAGTGATTTCCAGCAATGAAGTATGGTATAGAAACATAATGAATAATATCGCTGCTATGAAAGCCATTTGTATAAAGGTTTTGATTCTTGCTATTTCGGAAGTCTTAAAGTTTAGCCTTCCTGAAGTATCAATAGTTCGAATGACAGTTGTCACCAAATCTCTGAATAGCACGATAAGTACCATCCAAAGTGGAAATATATTCATAGATGAAAATGCGATTAATGCAAATCCTGTTAGTACTTTATCAGCCAAAGGGTCTAAAAATTTCCCAAAAGAAGAAATTGCATGATACTTTCGAGCTAAAAGCCCATCAAGATAGTCACTCACCGCACCAATAATGAACAGAAGCACTCCAAGAACTGCAGTTTGGCGATTATCAGAAATAATGCAAACATAAAATAAGGGTGCTATAATAAGTCTTAAAATGCTTAAGATATTGGGCAAATTGTTCATATTTTACTAATGCTTTTTGCAGTTTCTATGATTGAGGTAAAAGTTTCGGCATTTAGTGAGGCGCCGCCAATCAGACCTCCGTCAACATCGGCTAAATTAAGCAGTTCATAGCAATTTTTATCATTCATACTGCCACCATATATAACGGTCAGGTCTTCCCTATTCACTGAATAAGTAGAACTGATAAAATCTTTAACCCAGCGATGAGTTTCTTGAGCTTGCTCTGGTGTTGCTGATATTCCTGTGCCTATAGCCCATACCGGCTCATATGCTATCACTACTTGTTTAATGAGAGATTTGTCAATGTTTTCAAAGGCTTTTTCTATTTGTTTAGTCAATATAGTATTCGTCATATTATTCATTCTTTGCTCAAATGTCTCACCGATGCATAAAATAGGAATAAGACCCAAATCAAGGATTGATGATAATTTTCTTGCTATAATTTCATCATCTTCTTTAAAATGTGTCCTACGTTCGGAATGACCGATTATAATGTAATTACATCCTAAATATTGAAGCATTTGAGGCGAGATCTCTCCTGTATATGCCCCCTTTTCTTCGTAATGACAATTTTGTGCTCCAAGTTTCAAATCCGTATCCTTGATTACATCTGCCACTCCGCACAAACTAGTAAATGGCGGGCAAACTAAAACTGTTGTATTTTGATTGTCTTTCCAAATATTCGCAATGAGCGTTTCGACTAAAACTTTTGATTCAAATACATTGGTGAACATCTTCCAGTTACCTGCAATTAAAAATTTTTTCATCACATTCCTCTTTTTTGAATTCCACTTACTCTATTAATCTTGTATTCATTCAGATTTGGGTCGGACTCAAACCCGTACCCATTTATGATTTCCGTTGGTGTCGATATTGTCACAAATTCCGTTGTATATATTTTTTGTCTCATATTATCCCATTCCAAAAGTTGCGTTTCGAGCCGACGCCCTTTCGATTCGGCAACTACTATAACATTTCCTCGCGCTAACATATTTTTTGTCCTATCGTCAATTCTTGCGCTGTCAGCGGTCAAAATAGACGTTTCGGGGGAATTGCGTTCAAAAAAAGTTACTTGCATTCCACTATCAAGAAATGTTTCATACCTTTCATTATAAATTCTTGCTTTTCGCGCCTTCAAAATTGCTTTAGTAAAACTTGAATCTACAAACAATACTTCTATGTCGTACGCTATTTGGTCCGGTTTGTCATGAATTATAGCCGCTTTACTTTTGCCAACTTCGGTTTGTTTGTCTTCAAAATCAATATCGCATGATGAGAATATCAATACAATATTGAATAAGAGAAAAATCAATATATTTTTGTTTGACTTCATTTTATAGCTTGGTTCAAATCTAAAAGCGTTTTGATGAAAGTCGGAAATTCGTCTAACTTGATTTGTGTAGCCGAATCACTTTTTGCTTTGTCAGGATTAGGGTGAGTTTCACAAAATATTCCATTGACTCCTACTGCAATTGCGGCTTTTGCCAATGGCAAAATGAATTGTCGCAAACCACCTGACTGCTCTCCTTGAGAAGGTTGCTGAACAGAGTGTGTAGCGTCATAAATGACAGGGTAAGAAAATCCTGACATAATCGGAAGGCTTCGGAAATCTACAACTAAATCATGATAGCCGAAAAAAGTACCTCGCTCGGTAAGCATGATACTGTTATTTCCCGTTGATGCAACTTTTTGAGCTGCTTTTTGCATATCCTTAGCAGCTAGAAATTGTCCTTTTTTGATATTAATAGTTTTGCCTGTTTGACCAGCGGAAACCAGTAAATCAGTCTGACGGCATAAAAAAGCCGGAATTTGCAAAGCATCTACATAATGAGCAGCCATTTGGCAATCTTGGATGCTATGAACATCAGTGATCGTTCTTAAATTGTACTTTTTGCCAATATTAGAAATCCATTCTAATGCCTTAATATCGCCAACACCTTCAAACGAATCTCCACTTGTGCGATTTGCTTTTCGGTAGGAAGCTTTGAAAATGAAGTCAATATCATAATCCTTCGTTGATTCCAAAATTGATTCGGCTGTTTGTTCCAACATTTCGCTTGATTCAGCTAAACATGGTCCGGCAATTAAAATAAATTTATGCAATTGTACCCCCTTTTACGTCTTTAATAGTACCAAAAATAGTGATTTTTTTCAGACTTACATTGCATCATTATGAAAATTTCTAAAATGAATTTTAATTTAAGAAAAAAAGTTTAGATTTAAAAGCAGCAAAATTTGCATTTATAAGCAAAAAACCTTTTATCTTTGTGAGTTTGTATAATCAGCATTAGTAGAATAATGATAATAGATGCTTTTTTGACCCCATATTTCCCCGAAACTGAGAATCAGTTTGAGGATTCGATTGTTGTGATGATTGATGTACTTAGAGCAAGCACTACTGTATGTATGGCATTGAATGCAGGTGCCAAAGAAGTCATACCGAGTGACTCTCTTGATAAGGCAGTAAGATTGTATAATAGTTTGAGTCGAGAAGTTCGTTTTCTGGGTGGCGAAAGAAATGGAGTTATGCCTCAAGGATTTGACGCAGGCAACTCTCCTTTTGAGTACATACCTGAAAAAGTTAAAGGACGAAGTGTGATATTATCTACCACAAATGGTACCAAGACTTTTCAGAAAGCGAAGAATGCAAAACATAAAATTGTTGGTGCTTTTTCGAATAATGCTATCATCACAGAATACATCAAGAAATTGTTGCTTGACAATGGTGATAATGAAGCAAAGTTGTTTTTTCTATGTGCTGGAACCAGTGGGCGTTTGAGCTACGAAGACGTCTTGTGCGCCGGAGTTATCATACATGAAATCTCTCAAATTTATACCGATTGTGTGGTAACAGATGCTGCTGATGCTGCAAGGAATCTATATACTTATAATTCCAAAGATATGAAAAACTTTCTAATGAAAAGCGACCATGCAAAAATTTTGGCATCGAAAGGATTTGAGAAGGATATCGAATTTTGTCTGACGATGAACACACTTCCTGTGATTCCGATTGTAGGCTCTAACACGATTAGGGCTTTGGATATTTAAAATTTGTTGAATAATTATTGAAATGAAAATTGGGAAAAATTAAACGAAAATATGATAAGCATTTTAAATTGATGGCAGTATTAATTGCGGTCTTTTCATTATTGCTTATGCTTGCACTTATCTCTTACACAGCCGAAGATGAATCTAACATCAACATCAAATTTGGAGATTTGTTCAAACTTTTTGGAAATGACGAAATCATTTCTGCCAAGGCATCAACAACTCAAAATTGGCTCGGGCTGACAGGAGCTTTTTTGTCCGATTTCCTCTATAATAGTACTTTGGGTTATGTAGTCATTATGCTCCCAATTTTGATTATAGTTTGGTCGGAGCGATTGTTCTCGGGTGGCGAAATACAAAAAAAACTGATTCAATTCACGATTTTATATTTTGTAGTCTCAATCGGTTTCGCATCCTTTATAGGTTCATTGCAAAGTTTCTCGGCGTTAGAAGGAATACCCAAGGAATGGAGCGGAAATATCGGCAAATATCTTGCCGCTGTTGTTGTCGGTTTCGCAGGACCAATTGGCTCAACAGTATTTTTCTCTTTAACGATTCTCATTGCATTTTACTATGGTACCGAATTCAACTTCAACAAATACTTCTCAAATTTCTTTGAAATATTAAAACGTACAGGCTTAGCATTTTGGGATTACACTATGCGATTATTAAAGATTGTGAATGAAAAATCTTACGAAAGTGCAGACAAAGTTAAAGATTTTATCAGTACGCAAGAATTTTCGAAAAAGCCCGATAATGAGAGAGTAATAGAAAAGCCAGCAGAATCTAATGATGATGAGATTGGAATTCCTGAAAATGATGATTTCGATAACCAATCTGTCTTTAAACGTGAGCCAATAATTAAAATAAACACTCATACGACCGAACTTGATTCAAAACCGATTGAATCACCAAACCCTTTCCGTAAATTAGGATTTGCTGATAAGGTACAGCAGGCTCCACCGCGTGTGATGGATATCGAAAAGAAAAATCGTACAACTTCACCAATTCCTGAATCGATTGAAAATGTTAAGCAAAAAGTTGAAGAAACTCGTTCAAAAGTAAATCATGATGAAAAACCAATTATAAATGAGGAACAATTCAAACCTACTTTGGATAATTTTGAAGAACCGGTTTATACCGGTATAGAAGAAAACGATGAATTTGAAAATAGTGGTGACTATTCAGCTGACAAAGTATTCAGTAATGATGATACTGACGAAAGAAACGAATATCCAGAAAGAACAAAATACTTTGACGAAGATGACGAATTGAGCGAAGAAGAAAAGATTATCGGTGAAAAAGAGATTGAAACAAAAGTGCCAGAGGAAAAACCAAAGCCTACGCAAACACTTGCATCTTACATTCAATCTGAACAGTCGCGAAAAGTTAATATTTCAATAAATGATTTTGATGATGATTCAGATGCAGGAGAATTAATCAGTACTGCAATACACGATGAAGAAATTAATTTTGTAACTCCGGGAATAGATTTGTTGAATAACGAAGTTATAGTTTCAAATGTTTCTGAAGATGAGCTGAGAGTGAATGCTCAGATTTTGCAAGAAAAACTTGAAACATTCAAAATTTATATAGAAAATTTGACAGTAACACCCGGACCTGTAGTGACTCAATACGAATTTGTTCCAGCGCCCGGTATTAAAATCAGCAAAATTGAAAGTTATGCTGATGACCTTGCAATGGCACTCAAAGCCAAAGGTATCAGAATAATCGCCCCAATTCCGGGCAAGGGTACAGTTGGAGTCGAAATTCCAAACTCTAACCCTTCGATGGTGACTTTTTGCGATACAATTAGAAGTTCAAAATTTGCTCAAAGTACTGCATCATTGCCATTATGCCTTGGGAAAAATATATCCGGGGAAGTCTTCATCGTTGATTTAGCAAAAATGCCTCACTTATTGATTGCAGGCTCTACGGGTTCAGGAAAATCAGTAGGGATTAATACCATTATCAGCTCTTTGCTGTATAAAAGACATCCTTCGGAATTGAAATTTGTTATCATTGACCCTAAGAAAGTTGAATTACAGCAGTATTCGATGCTTAAGAAGCATTATATAGCAATGTCACCTGACATTCAGGATATTATTATCACTAAGCCGGAAGATGCAGTGAGTGTCCTAAAATCTACTGTTATTGAAATGGAAATCAGATATGATATTTTAGCTTCAGTCGGACAAAAAAATATTATTGATTATAATGAAAAGATACTTTCTCAGAAAATAAAAAGTACAAAAGATATTCAACATCGTCGTATGCCATACATAGTGGTCATAATTGACGAATTAGCGGATTTGATGCTGACAGCATCGAAAGAAATCGAAGAGCCGATAACAAGATTGGCTCAGATGGCTCGTGCCGTAGGTATTCATCTTGTGTTAGCTACTCAAAGACCTTCAGTTGACGTTATCACTGGGCTTATTAAAGCGAATTTCCCTGCAAGAATCGCTTATCTTGTAGCAAGTAAAATTGATTCTCGGACAATTCTTGATATGCAAGGAGCTGAGAAATTGCTCGGTATGGGTGATATGCTATGCCTTCAACCCGGAAAGTCACAGCCAATTAGAGTACAAAATTCATTCATTACAACTGATGAAGTTGAAAACATTTGTGAATTTATATCTCATCAAAAAGGTTATTCGTCTCCATATATGTTGCCAAGTATAATCGAAAAAAGTGACAAGAAAATGATTGACCCAAGCGACAGAGACCCACTTTTTGAAGAAGCAGCCCGATTAATCGTACGCCACCAACAGGGTTCAGTTTCTTTGATTCAGAGACGCCTCAAAGTTGGATATGCCCGAGCCGGTAGAATTGTTGATGAACTCGAATCCGCCGGCGTTGTAGGTCCATTTGACGGTAGTAAAGCAAGACAAGTTTTGATGGAATCTGAAAGTGAATTAGAAGCAATTTTATAACCGATATTGATTTGAAATTAAAACAATGATAAAAAATCTACGAATCCGTAACTTTGCCTTGATTGATGACCTCGAAGTGACTTTCGATTCGGGGCTGAATATTATTATTGGTGAAACAGGCTCGGGCAAATCTATGATTGTTGATTCGCTTATCCTACTATTCGGAGATAGGGCTTCGTCTGATTTTGTTCGGACAGGCGAAAATAAAGCAATCATTGAAGCGGAAATTGAAATCAGCGGGAAAAACGGAATTGCAACTCTGTTGGAAAGCAACAACATTGACTACCTAATCGAAGACACTTTGATACTTCGCCGCGAAATTTCTTCAAAGGGTTCAAGCCGAAATTTCGTCAATGATACCCCTGCCACACTCACTATTCTGAAATCAATTGGTGAGTTATTGATTGATTTTCATGGTCAACATGACCATCAATCATTGCTCAAATCAGAAAATCATATTCAAATCTTCGATGCTATCAATAAGAAAGATAATTTAATAGCTCAATTTGCTGAGTTGAAAGTTCAACTAAGTGACAAAATTGATGAATACAAATCATTGTCCAAAAAAGAACACGACTTGAAATCACAGAGAGAAAATCTACTATTCAAACTGAATGAAATTAAGCAAGTTGACCCTCAAGCAGATGAAGATAGCAAGCTCGAGACTGAACTCGTAGTTTTGGAAAATGCCGAACAAATCATCATACAATGTAATGAAAGTTATAATCTTTTATTCGATTCCGACACCGGTGCCCAAGCTATCTTGTCGAAAGTTAATAAGACACTAAAAAACTTGTCGAAATATGATTCCGCTTTCGAACAATTTGCTAATGAAATCTATTCCGCCGAAATAATTTCCAAAGAAAGCTCTTCTTTTTTGATGGATTATATTGAAAAGCTAGATTATAATCCCGAAAAAATAGAACATATTCGTATTCGATTATACAACATTAAGAATTTATGTCGCAAGTATGGAACTTTGACTGAAGTATTAGAACTTCGTGATAATATTGCGGCTGAATTGGCAGAATACGAGAATTTTGATTTTTTAACGAAAGATTTGCTAAAGCAAATTAATTCCATAAGAACCGAGCTAGCAAAAATTGGCAAACAAATTAGTCAACGTAGATCGTCCGAAGCACAGATTTTTGCAAGAAAACTTGAAGAAAAGTTAAACCAAATGGGAATTGCTAATGCTGAATTTCAAGTAGTAATCAATCATAGAGAAGCTTCAAGCGGTGATTTGCTTTCTATTGATTTAGAAAACAAAAGTTACAAAATTTATGATAACGGATTTGATGAATTGGCATTTCATATTTCAACAAATAAAGGCGAAAGCCCAACTCCCTTAGCTGAAGTCGCTTCAGGTGGCGAAGTATCAAGAATTATGCTCGCACTAAAGAGTATTTTAGCAGGAAATGATTTGATTCCGATTATGGTTTTCGATGAAATCGATACAGGCATTAGTGGCCGAATAGCGCAAAAAGTTGGATTGGTGATGAAAGAACTTGCCGGTTACCACCAAATATTAGCGATTACCCATTTGCCTCAAATTGCAGCGATGGGTGATAACATTATTTTAGTTCATAAACATGAAAATGATAAACGAACTTTTGTTGATACAAAATTGTTAACTTATGATGAAAAAATTCATGAAATAGCAAAAATGTTAAGCGGTGAAGAATTAACAGATGCGGCAATAGAAAGTGCCAAAATATTGATAAATAAAACGGTGTAAACAATGTATAGTCGTACCTTTTTATCAAAAGATGAATTGGAGAATATCTTACAGTATAAGATTGACCCACTTGAATTGAACAGAATCATAAGTGCCTATGATATGGCAGATTGGGCATATGGTGACAAGAAGACTATAGATGGTTCAATGTATTTTTTCCATGTTACCAGAGTTTGTAAGATTTTAATAAACGAATTAGGTATCTATGACCCGGAGATGCTGATTTCGGCTCTATTGCATGATGTATATAAGAAAATTGAGGATATAACCCCTGAAATCATTATTTATAATTTCGGACCTTATATAGCTTATCTGATGGAAATCTTGCAACATGATTTGAAATACATAAAGAGCAAACCATTCACATTTGGCATAAACGAGGTTGTTCGTATTCCTGCTGATGATTATATGATATTATGGTTGAGCGAGCATTTGGATAATTTCCGATGCCTTGAAATCACACCCAATTTTAGTCCTGTGAACTATATTCTAAACATAACTCAAACGCTAATCGCTCAATCTAAAAATAATGACAATGAAGCAATCAAATACCTCATAACAGAGTTGAAAAAAGAGCGAAATAAAATATTGGGGTGATTAGTCTTGACTGCCAATCAAATACAGATTACCTTTGCGATAAGCATATATTACTGTTCCAATCGTAACAAACAATGATGATAAAAACAAAGATAGAACCACCATCAAAGAACGTTGAGGTGAAGTACGCTTTTCTGCAGGAATAGCAATATCCAACACTTCGATTATTGGTACATCTCTGTTTTCTTGTATAGCTTCTTGGTGTTTTTGAGTTTCCAAATACACAATCACTTGTTCCACAATTTTTCTTTCACGGAAGAGTTCAGTATATTCCTTAATCAAAGTGGGTACTTTATCAAGTGAAATTGAAAACGCGTCAGAAGGCGTCAATCCACCATATTGAATTTTCGAATATTGGTCTTTCAGCAATTTCAGTTGATTTTCATGAAAAGAGACTTGGGGTGATGCAGTGTTATATTGCAATCTTGCCAAGTTGAGCTCAAGCTCTGCTTGGACAATCAGGGTCCCTACTTCAATTGCTTGAGTTACAATAGCCTGTGTTTGCTCATCAATAGCAATGACTTTGTTTTCTATTTGAAACTTTTCAATCAATGTTGCAATCGAATCTAATTTAGACTTATATCCAACCAATTCCGATTGAATGTATTCACGAGATTTGCGGGCATTGGTCATAGTTCGGTTTTTGATGACGTGGTCTAAACCTTCAACTGCGAAATTGACAATTCCTGATGAAAATTCTGCTGCTTTTTGTTTATCTTCTTGACTGGGGAAATATCCTGTTTGATAGTTAGCTGTTACAAAGATTATTCCGGTTTTGTCAACAGTAACTTCAAGAGAGCCTGAGATGAAGTTTTGCAAATCTTCACGTGGTATATCTTTAAATTGAGGTAATGCTCTGAGTGACATATTTTCAATAATGTAATCAACAACGGTTCGACTGTACAAAATTTCGCCAAAAAGTTTAGATTGGTCTGATTGCGAAACTCCGGGTATGGTTAGTCCGCCAGCAAAGCTTTGTATAAAACTTGACAATCCACCGGATTGACCTTCTTTGGAAGGTGGCAGTACGCTTGAATTAGCTGAGTATGTATTGGGCATTATAAATGAATATATGATTACAACAAGAGTAATCCCAAGAACCCAAGTACTCAGCTTAATAAAATTGAATTTTAGCAATTTGAAAATAGCAAAAAATGACATTTCTTCTTTTTCGGGTAATAATTTCATTTATTTATTGATATTAGTTATAGCAATGACAACACCTGCAATAGTCACAAGCTGAGTCACGATTGTTAAAGTTGTTGTGAAAACGTCCATAAAGGTTGTTTCAATTTCCGTTGGAACGAGAATTACATCACCCGGTTCAATTTTGTAAAGTTTGATTTCATCGGCTAAAAATTGCCCGCCCTTTGGTTTGTTGACCAATGTCTCGTCAATGTCAGCACGATAAGCGTATCCACCTGCTAACATGATGTAGTCAATATAAGAGTATTCTGGATTGAATTTAACTTTACCTGGATTGTTTACTCTTCCTTGTACGTTGATAAATTCATTTTTTTCTGGAACAACAATCGAATCGCGAGATACAACTAAAACATTTTCAGGTGAATTCTCATCATCTAAAACTGCAGCAAAATTAATAGAAATTACTCCCTTTTTCTCGTTGATTTTGGCTTGAAAATATCGCATTTCTGTTTTGGACATTTCGGAAGGTAATACCCTTTTCAAGCGTTCCAATTCAGGGTCAATAATTTCAAGATCTCTTTGGCGAATAAATTCTGCATTTTCAACAGAAGCATCACGAGTAAATCCACCTGCTCGTAGGACTACATCGCGAACTCTATCAACGTCCTTATTGATTGCATATTTCCCTGGATATTTAACTTCACCTCCTACAACGACATAATCACGTTCTTTCCAACCATGCTTTTTCCTTACATATACTCTATCACCGGGTAAAAGTGGAAAATCGCCGTCAAGTTGACTTGAGCTAAACAAATCGTCACTCCAAGAAGTTAGATTGATGATTTTCTTAGTTAAAGATTCATTCTCCCTTATTCTTACAAATTCAATTGAATCGAGTAGTGAGGAGTTATTGAAACCCTGTCCGAATTTGATTAATGTGGAAAGTGAGTCCCCTTCTACAAATTCAAACTGACCAGGAGAAGCGACCTCGCCATGAATTTCTATCATGTCGCTCTTATTGATAGGTGGTACTCTTATCAAATCACCACCTAAAACGGTTGGGTTTGACGCTTGGTCGCCATACATGAAAAATTTCATCAAGTCAACATTGATGATTTCATCAGTATCATAGCGATGTAATTTAATTAATCTTTCTGAAGACTCAAATTGCAAACCTGATGCTTTATCAATTATTTCCGAAACTCTATCTGCAGCTGTTGCCGGAACAGAGACAGGCTTGGGGACAGTACCACTGACAATGACTTTGAATTGACGTAATTCAGTTAGTGCAACGTCAATATTGTCTGTACGAATATATTTTTGAATTTGAGTCTTTACAATTTCTCTTACTTCTGACAATGTTTTGTTCCTGACGTCAACAGTTCCAGCACCCTTGATTATAATTTTTCCCTCAGGAGTAATTTTTGTCCTATCCTCAAAAATTTCGTTTGAAATAATAGAAATTGAGAATTCATCTCCGGGTCCTACTAAATAAGTATTGGGGTCAACTTCTCTTTCAAGCAGTCCCTTACTCTCTTTCAAAAGGTTCAATACATTTTGAGAAGCTAAAGTGTCAATTGTATTTTTTGTTGCCCCTGAAAGTCTTCCTTTTTCAATCTTTTGGGCAAAGAGTGATGTGGAAATCAAAAAGCTGAAAATTACTAACCGTAATATTGTCATTCTGAGTTTATGATTAAAAATAAAATCAAATATAGAAAAAAAAATGAACCTGACAAAGTAAATTTGCATATGTTTAAAAACTCGTTTATTTTTGTGGTTGTATATTATAAAAAAAATTCGTAAATTTAAACTTTAGAATTCATTAAATAAAAATTAATCTTCGAATTATGGGCTACAAAGTATTAGAACTTAAGATGAAAACTGATTACACAGCCGAAGAATTAGATGATGTAATCAGGAAAATCCTACGAATAAGTGATTTCACTTATAGTATCGAAAAGCAAAGCCTTGACGGACGCAATGTCAAGGATATTCATTGGGTCGTACGTGTAGGTGTACAATCAATCGAAATTCAAAATGATTTCGAACCCGAAATTGATAATTTACTTATTCCTTTCCGCAAACGAAACGAACATGTTGTTGTTGTCGGGAATGGACCGGCGGGCTTCTTTGCTGCCTTTGTGTTGATTCAAGCCGGTTATATGGTTACGATGATTGAACAGGGACCCGAAGTTTATACTCGTACAAAAGATGTTAAGTATTTCGAAAAAACAGGCGAATTGAATGAACGAAGCAACTACGCTTTCGGTGAAGGCGGTGCAGGGACTTTTTCTGACGGAAAACTTACTTCCCGCACTAAATCCATTTTACGCGAAAAGAAATTCATTTTCGACAGTTATGTTAATGCTGGTGCACCCGAAGAAATTAAATACTTGGCAAAACCGCACGTAGGTAGCAATTTGCTTACTAAAATAGTTCGTACTTTAAGAGAAGATTTCATCTCACGCGGAGGGACAGTCATTTTTATGAATAAAATGACTGATTTCACGGTAAAAGGTACAAAAGTCAAAAGTATTGAAACTGAAAAGGGCAAAATTAAAGGTGACCATTTTGTATTTGCAATTGGGCATTCTTCTTACGAAACTTATCGTCTCTTATTATCTAAAGGCGTCAAATTCAATTTAAAGAATTTTGCAATTGGAACGCGAGTTGAGCATCCACAAGAGTTAATCAACCAAGCTAAATGGAAAGTACCTGAATTGCCCGGTGTAAAGGCTGCAGATTACGCTTTGACATACAATTTTAACGACGCTATGACTGTTTACTCGTTCTGTATGTGCCCGGGTGGAATGGTAGTTCCTGCACCACCTGAGAGAGGCTTGAATATAGTAAACGGGATGAGTAACTATAAGCGGAATTATCCTTTTGCAAATTCTGCTATAGTTGCCGGAATAGACCTTCAAACCTTATTGGGTAGAGAAATGGAACCCATAGAAGCATTAGAATGGGTACTAAATTTAGAGCGTAAGTTCTACGATTTTTCTAATAGTTACAATGCGCCGGCTGTAAAAGTCCAAGATTTTTTACGCTTTAATACAACTACTTCATTCGGACCGACAAGCTATCCTTTTCCATTAGTAACGGCGGAATTCAGAGATTTATTTCCAAAAGACGTTACGACTTCAATGATGTATGCACTTAAAGATTTCACACGCAAAATTTATGGGTTTGAAGAAGGTGTGATGATGGGACTCGAAAGCCGAACATCTTCCCCAATTCAACTTGTACGTGACGAAATGAGATGTGCTGGATTTGAAAATTTATATGTCGCCGGCGAAGGTTCAGGATTGTCAGGCGGTATTGTAAGTTCCGGCGCAGACGGTATAAAATGTGCTATGGACATTATACACAATAGCTTATTATAATTATTTTCTTTTAGAGAATAAATGCCATCGGTTCTTGCGAATCGAAGGGTCAGCAAGTTGTGGCATGACACCACCACTAACAAATCGAACATCTTCGATTGAATAGAACGCATTTGGGTTATATTCTTTTATGAAATCAATTATGCTCTCTGTTAGGTTGCGTTGAATTACAAGAAATAAAACGCTCACTTTCCCATTAATGCCATCTGCATTAAGTATAGTCACAGGATAGTTCTTAGCTCTGAAACTTGCAATAAGTTCCGATGCATCTAAATGGGTAATCACTCTAATGATCACATAACCAAGCGATAATTTCTCTTCGATTGCCATTCCAATAAATGTACCGAGTGCAAATCCACCAGCATAAGCCACGTAATAGTATATATTATTAAGATTTTGCATTATTTGGCTAACAGCGATTATCCAAACGAATGATTCGATGAATCCAAGTACAGGAGCGATTTTTTTATATCCCTTACCTATTAAAATTATTCTAACCGTACCAATACTGACATCAAGGACACGTGCCAATAATATAAGTAGTGGTATGATTACCCAAACGGTAGTAAAAGTCCCAAAAATATCAGTCAAATTCATAATATCCAATGTTGATTTTATCAAAGTTCAAAAGTACGGTTTTTAAAATGACAGAGCAAATTTATACAAATTTCAAACAAGATTATTATATTAATGATGAATCATTTATATTTGTAACGTTTAGAAATTAAAAACGAATGAGTTAGATTAAAAATATGATGACTGAATATCCACGAATAGTTTTGCCGGACATTCCGGATTTGCACAAAATTGAAGTTTACAAGGCTCATAATGGCTATCAAGCGGCTGCTAAGTCCTTGAAAATGACACCTGATGAGGTAATCAACGAAGTAAAAGCTTCCAAACTAAGAGGACGTGGCGGAGCTTGCTTCCCAACAGGTTTGAAATGGAGTTTCATGCCGAAATCTACCGACAAGCCCAAATATTTAGCTGTCAATGGTGACGAATCCGAACCGGGTTCGTTCAAGGACAGGCAAATATTTGAATATAACCCACATCAATTGATAGAAGGCATCCTAATAGCAGGATATTCTATGAATTTGAAAGCTGCTTATGTTTATATTCGCGGCGAATATCACAAATGGGTTAAATTATTCCAAGACGCTGTAGATGAAGCTTATGCAAATGGCTATGTCGGCGAAAAAATGAAATCCACTTTCGGCACAAATTACAGCATGGATATTTACGTTCACAAAGGTGCAGGCGCTTATATATGTGGCGAGGAAACCTCATTAATGAATTCACTCGAAGGTGATAGAGGTTATCCGAGATTCAAACCACCTTTCCCAGCACAAGTAGGTCTATGGCAAATGCCAACCACTGTCAATAATGTTGAAACTATTGCGACTATACCTCCCATTATGAATATGGGTGGCGAAGAATATGCTAAGATTGGAGCTCCAGGACATCCGGGTACTATACTATTCGGTGTTAGTGGTCATGTTAACAAACCCGGTGTTTATGAATTACCTACGGGCATTCCTCTTAAAACTCTGCTCTATGATATCTGCGGTGGAATCCCGGGCAATAAGAAAATCAAAGCGATTATACCCGGAGGTTCATCAATGCCACCATTGCGTGGTGATGAAATTGATGATGTCTTAATGGATGAAGAATCTCTCAAAAAATATGGAACTCATATTGGCACTGCCGGTGTTATGGTTATGGATGAAGATACAGACATAGTTGCTGTAACATTAAGAATAGCGCATTTCTACCATCACGAATCTTGCGGTCAATGCACTCCTTGCAGAGAAGGAACTGGATGGATGGAGAAAATTCTCAAACGTTTAGTTACCGGAAACGGTTCAAAACAGGATGTGGATTTACTTCTTTCAATTTGTGACAATATTGAAGGTAATACAATTTGTGCCCTTGGCGATGCAGCAGCTTGGCCTGTCAGAGGCTTTATCCAAAAATTCAAAGATGAATTTTATGCTAAAGTTAATGACAAACGTAGTTTTGTTGCACCAAATGTTGTACACGGCAAACGACTGACTCATGATGCTTTAGTATTTGAAGTTTAAGTATTGTATTGAATAAAATTGGAATATTCGGCGGTAGTTTTAATCCGATTCATATCGGACATTTGATTATTGCCGAATATTTTTTTATTCAACAAAAATTGGACAAAATAATTTTCGTTCCAACTTACATTTCGCCTTTTAAACAAGACCAAATCAAGCAAGTATCAGACGATGACAGATCGGCAATGGTGAAAATGCTCACAGATAAGGACGAAAGATTTGAGTGTGACAATTTTGAGATTCAATCAAAAGATATTTCTTACACTTATAATACAGTGCTTAACATTCAAACTCGATACCCGAATTCGGAATTGATTCTATTGATTGGTTTGGATAATTTACAGGATTTGAACAAATGGTATGAATTTGATAAGCTATCGAAATTGGTTACGTTTTGTGTTGCAAAAAGAGGTTTAGATGTTACTAAAAATGAAAAAGTGCCATCACTTGGGGCAGCGGTGCGTTTAACTTATTTGAATTCTCCAAATATTGAAGTATCATCAAGTCAAATAAGGGAATCTATTAAGTCAAGCGGTGCATATCAATATATGCTGCATCCTGCAGTTTTTGAATATGTGAAAGCTAAAAAGCTTTACATCTAAAAACACTATTTGTTTCTTTTCACTTCGAAATTAGACAACGCACCCTCGAATTCAATATTGATTTTTCTTTTCCAATCATCATAATCATCTGAATAAAAAACTCCAGGTTCCGAGCTAATGAAATCTTTAAATTTAGTTGATGATAGTGAGGTTTGAGTCTTAATCCTACAACCAACATTTGAAGGAACAGTTATATTGAAATTTGCTGCACCCGAGCTAATCTCAATTTTGCTGTCAGTCAAATCACCGATATTGATTTTAAAATCAGAAGCCCCGGCATCAATTTTCAAATTGCGAAGGAGTAGCTCTTTGAAGTTTATATTAGATTCCGAAGCCCCTGTATTTAACTCTAAATCCCAAAGATACGATTTGCCCAAAAGAATATTAACTGAGCGGGATGATTCTCCAATATCAACATCAGTACCGCTAAAAACATATTTTACAGTTGAATCCTTAATTGTTTTGGTGACTTCTATACTTAGTGATTTCGATTGAATGACGAATCCGTAATTATCGGATACATCAAAATTAAAATTTCCCATTCCACCCGAAAATTCAAGTTCGGCATATTTGATAGTTTCATCAATCGGGTCTTCATAACTATTGCTGAATACTTTTGATTTATTCTTGAACTCGAACTTCTTATCAATATTGACATTACCAAAGCCATCAACAACTGAGATGTACAATGAAGTAAGTATCAAAGCGAGTAAAATCCCCGATAATGCAGCTAAGATAATTTTAGCCACATTGTGAATTTTCAACATGGCTATCCCCCAAATTATAAGAAGCACAGGCCAAAACTTGATAATGCCTTGGAAAGCCGGCAGTTCGACACCGAAGTTAAGCAAAAGGATAAACACTCCCAGAAAAATGAGAAATGAACCTCCGAAAATAGTACCTGCTTTCATTACGATATCTCCGGATTATTCTTATTAACAGATTTGTAAATAAGGTATCCACCGATAGCAACAAGAAATAGGGGCCATACATAACTGAAACTAAGCCAATCAGTCAATTTGTCAAGTAATATTATAGAGCCTAATATGATGAGGAAAGCTCCGGCTATAACTCTTCTGTCCTTCTTTTGTTTACTGTCATCAAAATCAGCAAAGTTGTTCATATTCATATCCTTATTAGGGTCATTAACAAAATCATAATAATTTTCGACTTCATCCGGATTTTCAGGCAATACTATCCACAACAAGATATAAGCTATTACACTCACTCCCCAAGCAAATGCGGTCAAAATAAACAAAACACGGATGATTACAGGGTCAATATCGAAATAATCGCCCAATCCACCGGCTACCCCTCCAATCATCTTACTTCTTCTTGATTTATACAGCTTCTTTCCCATTTAAATTACCTTTTATTTCTTCTTATTTTAAAACAGTTTACAACTATTGAATAATACGCAATTCATTTGTGTAAAGTTTCGCATAATTTCATTTTAGAAATCGACAATATGAATTTTTGCTTTTTACGACAAATTATCGTAATTTGGTACATTAATATTTACTGATACTTAATTATATTATTAGTTGAATCGAATACATTATGGCTACAAAGTCACCAAAATGGTATTAAAATATGCTAAAAAGGTCATAAATTGCATATCTATAAAGCATTCATTAAAAAAAAGTTTTTATAAAATATATCGGCAGGGAATATGAGTTTTTTTTCAATCAATAAATCGTTCAAAGGCGGTGTTCATCCTGATGAACATAAAGACCTCACTGAGAATTCGGCATTCGAAATTATGCCGTATCCAACTGAAGTTATTTTGCCTTTGTCTCAACATATTGGCAAACCCTCGAAAGTTTTAGTCAAAAAACGAGATTTAGTAAAATCAGGACAAGTTATAGCAGAGCCTGACGGCTTTATTTCTTCAATTATACATAGTCCAATAACAGGCAAAATCAAAGACATCGGCAAAACTGCAAGTGTTGGCGGAAGACCTCAAGAAGCTGTTACAATAGTTGCAGAAGGTGAAGATGAAATAGTCTTCATGGAACCTCTTGATGCCGAATCAATCACTTCCGAAATGATTATTGAAAGAGTGAAAGAAGCAGGTATTGTGGGGCAAGGTGGAGCCGCCTTCCCTACTTATGTAAAATTAATGCCGCCAAAAGATAAAAACATCGAATGTATCATTATTAATGGTGCTGAATGTGAACCATATTTGACTCGCGATTATAGATACATGGTAGAAAGAACCAAAGATTTAATCGTTGGAATCAAATTAATAATGAGAGCTTTGGGTGTAAAACGGGGTATTATTGGTATCGAAGACAACAAACCTGAAGCAATCAGAATGTTGAAAGAAGCGACTATCCCACATCCGGAAATCAAAGTGGAAGTTCTCAAAACTAAATATCCGCAAGGTGCAGAAAAAATGCTCATCAAAGTTGCAGTCAATAAAGAGGTTCCTCCCGGTAAATTGCCATTAGATGTTGGTGTTGTGATACAAAATATTAGAACTGCAATATCAGTTTATGATGCAGTCGTTAAGGGTGAGCCACAATTCACTGCTGCACTTACTGTTTCAGGATTTGGAATAACTACACCGAAAAACTTAATCGTTCGCGTTGGTACTACAATTCAACAAGTTCTAGATTATTGTGGTGGCACAAATGATGACGCTCGCAAAGTTATTGTAGGTGGTCCTATGATGGGAGTTGCTCAGTATGATATGAGTGCACCCGTGCAAAAAGCAACATCCGGATTACTCGTACTCACAGAGCCGGAAATGAAGCATAGTCAAGAAACAAACTGTCTCCGTTGCGGTGCTTGCGTTGATGTATGTGCTTTGAATTTGATTCCCAAGGACTTAGCAAAATTCTCAAAAGCCGGAAAATGGGACGAAGCTGAAGCATTAGGTGTGACTGTTTGTATGGAATGTGGAACATGTTCATACAATTGCCCGGCAAATATTCCATTAGTACAATGGATTAGATTAGGTAAACAAAGAGTAATTAATATACAAAGAAGCAAACAAAATGTCAGTTAGAATTTTTGAGAAACAATTCGATAACAATTTGATAACAACAATAAGTAAACAAATATGACAGATTTGAAACAAATAATTAACACAAAATTGGAACTTGCAAGCTCCCCTCACGTTCATACTAAGTTATCAACTGAGCGGGCAATGCAAATGGTAATTTTAGCATTACTGCCCTGCGTCTTATCGGCAGTAATCTACTTCGGTATATATCAATTGCTGATTTTTTTGGTCAGTATTGGTATATCAATGGGTACAGAATATGGAATCAAAAGAATACGAAAACAAGCAAACACCTTAAGTGACGGTAGCGCCTTTCTGACAGGACTTTTATTAGCATTGATTTTGCCACCTAACTTTAGTTTAGTATTCACAGGATTGGGTGCTTTTGTATCTATAGCAATTGGCAAAGAAATTTTTGGTGGCATTGGATATAATATTTTCAATCCAGCACTTGTCGGACGTGCTTTTTTACAAGCAGCATTCCCTGTTCAGATGACAACTTGGACTAAAACAAGTTTCAATGTTGATGCGGTTACTTCTGCAACCCCATTAGGCGGTTTCAAATTTGATGGCATAGCAGCAGATTTGGGTTCAATGTTCTTAGGCAATACGGGTGGTTCTTTAGGCGAAACCTCCGCTCTTGCAATTCTTATTGGAGGCATCTTTTTGATTGCTCTTGGAATTGTAAATTGGCGTATTCCCGTTTCGATGATTATCGGAATATTAGTTTTTGGGAGTTTAATATGGATGATTAATCCCGAGGCGTATATGAATCCGCTCTATCATCTCGTGGGTGGCGGCTTCTTATTCGGGGCTTTCTTCATGGCATCCGATTGGGTTTCCTCGCCGATTACAGCAAAAGGTATGTGGATATTCGGATTAGGCATTTCACTTATCATTGTGATCATTAGAGTTTTTGGTGGCATTCCCGAAGGCGTCATGTATGCAATCTTGTTCATGAACGCTTGGGTACCATTGATTAATAGATACACTCAACCAACAATTTTTGGAGCAAAAAAATGAATATAGTAGTAAAAATGCTGCTCACACTTGTTATAGTTGGTATTATTTCCGGTGCATCGTTATCAGAAATCAGCAATTGGGCTGAACCTAAGATTGCTGAACATAGGAAACGCGACACGGAAAAGGCTATATTTTTAGTACAAAAAGATGCGAAATCTTATGAAAAAATTGAAGATGCACCTTTTGAATTATATACTGTCGCTGATGAGCAGGGAAACATGATTGGTTATGCTCTACCATTCGAGGGAAATGGTTTCCAAGGCAAAGTTAGAATTATGATGGGTATTGACATTGAAATAACGAAAATATTAGCTATTGAAGTTCTCGAACAAGTCGAGACTCCCGGGCTCGGAACAAAAATTACAGAAGAACCATTTACAAAACAATTTCTCGGTTTGAATTGTAACCCCAATATCGAATCTGTAAAAGGTGCCCCGCCAAGCAAAGATAACCAAATCCAATCTATCACTGGTGCAACAATTTCATCGGTGGCAGTAGTAAAAATCATGAATGAAGGGCTTGAAACATTACGTAAATTCAAAAAATCCGGAGAAAAATCATGACAAAAGAAATAGCTTTATCAAAAGAATTTATGAAAGGTGTTTGGGACCAAAATCCTGTTCTTAAGCAAGCATTAGGTTTATGTCCTACTCTCGCAGTTACTGTTTCGGCAGTTAACGGTATTGCAATGGCTTTGGCAACAACATTCGTATTAGTTTTTTCGAGCCTCATAATTTCATTAATTAGAAATCTAATCCCTAATCAAGTCAGAATTGCATCTTTTATCGTTATCATTGCAACATTTGTGACAATTGTTGACTTGGTAATGAAGGCGCAATTCCCCGAATTAAGCAAGTCATTAGGTCCATATATACCTTTAATCGTTGTAAATTGTTTAATTTTGGGTCGCCAAGAAGCATTTTCGTCTAAAAACACTCCTTTTCGGTCTTTGATAGATTCTCTTGGTATGGGTACAGGATTTTTGATTGTACTTTTTGTTTTAGGCGGAATAAGAGAAATTTTAAGTGCACGTACGTTACTCGGATTTCAAGTATTGCCCGACATGTACGAACCTTGGTTGGTCATGATATTACCTGCCGGAGCATTCATAACTTTAGGATTTATGTTAGGGTTTTCAAATTTCTATGCTATGCACAAAAAAGAAAAAACTCACAAAGAAATTATTGATACCTACTTATCAAGCAAATCTCAAAGATTGGCAACACATAGAGCTGAAGTTTTGGCTCAAGAAAAAGCTGCTCTCGAAGCTAAAATGAAAGCTAAAGAGAAAAGCGACGACAAGCCTACAGATAATGATAACCAACAATAACAGGATACAAAAATGGAAATAATCTTAATATTCTTATCATCAGCAATAGTTAACAACTTTGTTCTTGCATATTTTCTTGGTATTTGCCCATTTGTGGGAGTGTCAAGCAAATTATCTTCGGCATTTTCGATGGGAATGGCAACAACATTTGTAATGGTGATTACAGCAATTGTTACTTGGTTAATTTACAATTTAATCTTGGTACCATATCACCTTGAGTTTCTCCAATATGTATCATTTATCCTTGTGATTGCTTCGCTTGTGCAATTTGTTGAGATGTTTGTCAAAAAAGTCAGTCAACCGCTATACAGAGCATTGGGTATCTTTCTACCCTTAATAACTACAAACTGTGCTATTTTGGGTTTAGCTCTGTTCATAGTATTGAAAGAATATAGCTTCATCGAAGGTATATTTTACGGAATCGGAGCAGGAGTCGGATTTACGATGGCTATTGCAATTATGGCGGGCATTCGTGAAGAAATCGAGTTGGCAGATGTGCCAAAAGCCTTCAGAGGTGCACCAATTACTATGATTATTGCCGGTATTTTAGCTCTTGCCTTTATGGGATTTGCAGGAATGATTTCAGTATAAGTATGAAAATTTTTTTGCTTATATTATTCGTTGTAGTATTTGTGGCTTCATGCGATAAATCAAAAGAAGTTACAAAGGAACCTTTTATTAGGTCAACAATATGTATGGGTACATCCTTAGAAATCAAAGTTCTTGATTTCGACGAGGATTCGGCAACTGTAATTACCAATTTAGCTATTGAAGAAGCTGAACGGATTAATCAGAAATTTTCTACATATATTGACGATAATTACATGGCTTGGCTCAATTCTGTTAATGATACATTAATCCAAGTTGATGATGAAACATATTTCTTGCTTGAACGATGCGACAAAATTCACAATGAAACTCTTGGCGGATTCGACCCTGCTGTTGGGAATTTAATAGATTTGTTGGGCTTCGAGAAAGGAAGCCCTCACTTACCCTCTCAGCATCAAATTGATAGCGTATTGAAGGAAGTAGGATGGAAACATATCGAACTATTGGGAAGCAATTCTATCAAAAAGAAATCACATATCAAATTGAATTTTGGTGGGATTGCCAAAGGCTACGCAGTTGATAGATTATTCCATATCTTGGATTCTCTTGGTATGGACAACTTCTTAATCAACTTTGGTGGTGAAGTGAAGGCTAAGGGAGATAACTGGACTATCGGAATTCAACATCCGAGAATACAAAAGGAACTGCTTGGGGTTTTGAAACTGGACCAAACTGGTTCGGCAACTTCGGGCGATTACGAACGATATTTCAAAAAAGATAATAAACGATATAATCATATAATCAATCCCGTAAGCGGCTATCCCGCAGATGAATGTATGAGCGTCACAATTATCGGAAGCGATATGACTGATGCTGACGGTTATGCTACAGGTATTTTTGTCTTGGGTGCTAAAAAAGGCTTGGAAATCATTGAATCAATCCCCGAAATCGAGGGAATGGTCATAGATTCAGCCGGCACAACATTCATGTCAACAGGGTTTGATAAATATTTTAGGAGTAATTAAATGGAACCGACTTTAATTTTAGCAATAGCAACTATGGGTGGACTGGGATTATTCTTTGCGGCAGGATTAGCGATTGCCGACAAAAAATTAGCAGTAGAAGATAATCCTTTTGTAGTAAAAATAAATGAAGTTTTGCCGGGTGTAAATTGTGGTGCTTGCGGCAAAGCAGGGTGTTATGATTTCGCAGTCAATGTTGCCGAAGGTACAGCATCTGTTACAGGTTGTCCTGTTGGAGGTTCAGATACTGCCAAAGAAATTGCCATGATAATGGGTGTAGAAGCCGCAGATTCGGAAGTAAAGACAATCCCGCGAATTCTTTGCAAAGGTGGAAATAGCGAAGCAGTCAACAAAATGGTGGATTACTATGGTCCATTAAGTTGCTCAGCTATGGAAATCGTTTCAGGTGGCGAAAAGCAATGTCTTTACGGTTGTCTCGGAGCAGGCGATTGTGTTGACGCTTGCCCATTCGATGCACTCGTAATGAACGACAATGGTATTCCCGAAGTCGTGCCGGATTTGTGTACAAGTTGCGGAATTTGTGTCAAATCGTGTCCGAGAGATATTATTGAAATGCACCCGATTGACCAGACTGTTTTCGTATTTTGCAAAAATCAAGACGACCCTAAAACTGCGAAAGAAGTTTGCAATGTTTCGTGTATAGCTTGTGGTATTTGTGCTCGCAAATCTGACGGCGGAATCGAAATCATAAACAATGTTGGTGTGATTAATTATTCATTGCTCGACGACACGAAAATTCCGTTCGAAAAGTGTAAATCCGGTGCCATCCAAAAGATTGACCTTGAGTTAGACCTTGGGATAAAAATGAAGAAAAATTAAAATGGAAGAGTTGCTCGAAACCGGGACGGTGATTTCCATTGAAGACGATGTTGCCCAAGTTAGGCTGCATACCAAAGAAAAATGTGGCGAATGCAACAGTATTTTCTGTGGCATAAACGAAAAAGGCGAAAACATACTCTCTGCCAGAACAAAAGCCGATACAAAAATCGGTGATAGCGTTACGATTTCAATTCGCGGCAAAACGCTTGTTGCCGCAACGATGGTGCTATATGTAGTGCCAATGATATTGCTGACAATTGCGATTTACGTCGGGATATATGCGCTCGGTTTATCGGAACTCTATTCATTCGGCTTTGCCTTAGCCGTTCTCGCAGTCCATTATTTGATAGTATATTTCACCGGACTTCTATCCAAACAACAATCACAAATACCCCAGATTGTGGAGAGTGTCTCGTCTTAAAAGGGTTTGTAAAAAATAGTCCACGAATTTATTCGTGGAGAAAGATATAAAATCATCATCCTCAATTTTTGTAGGGACAGAACAGTCTTCTGGCTTATAAATTGTCATTCTGAGCCGAAGGTGAAGAATCAAGTTTTCATAAAATACATGGATTCTTCACTTCATTCAGAATGACATAGTTTATTAGATGTTCCACACCTCGGAAGGGTAGCACATCTATAACATCATTTACCATACGCACGAATTTATTCGGGGCTATGTTTTTCTTTGCTTTCCCCTACTTCCCGACTTCCAATAGCATGAAGATTGCATTGGGGACATCGGTCAAATCTATAAAGCGTCCGCGAATCATGTCTGAATTGTTTGCCAAACGATTATAAATTTCACTTCCGGCACCTTTTGCAAAAAATGGAATCAAAATATTCGTGTGGTTTGTATGATTATACCTCAAACCGGGCATATTGCCTTTGCCATTATTAATGATTGGGTTTGTGTTTGGGTTGTTGTTGTTTTCTATGGGTCCGGTGACATAGCCGCAATCATGGTCGCCTGTAACGATAACCAAATTTTCGTCCCATGAGCTCTTGCTTTCTACCCAATCCACTACTGCTTTGACGGACATATTGAAATCAGTCATCTCTTCAATCATTCTTGGAGCGACATTTGCGTGATTAGCCCAATCAACCGCCCCACCCTCTATCATTAAGAAGAATCCATTGGGGTTATTATCCAACACGTTTATCGCCGCTTTTGTCATTTCCGCAAGAGTCGGCACTTCATTATTGAATGGGATTTCAAATGCATTAGTATAATTCTCTTCTGTCCTATTAAATTGTAATGTTTCCAAAACCTTTGGTACACCGACAACACGCTTAGGAGTCTCCCCCGACATTAATTTTTGGAATTGGTCACGCGATTCGATTAAAGTCCATTGGTCGGATTTTCCGTCGCCGTCAATATCTTGAACTATGCTATTACCGGAAAGTGATGAAGTAGAGAATTTTGTTTTGCCTGCTTTTAAATCATTCCAAGCATCTTTGCCGCCAACGAGCTTATAATTGTAGTCGCTTTCGTTTGCTTTCTTTCCTGATTTGTCGAAATTGGGATGCCCGGCACCCATTATCACATCTACCTTACTATCGAGAAGCATTGAAAGGGCGATTTCCGAATAATTATCTCTATGAACATTGTGGGCAACAAAAGTAGCAGGTGTTGCATGTGAAAAATAAACTGATGTGATAACTCCGGCAGCCCGCCCGATAGATTTGAATTTTTCTGTCAGATTTGGCAATGGTTTCTTAGACAAATCCATTCCAATGGCGCCGTTATAAGTCTTTACGCCCGTAGCTAAAGCAGTACCGGCAGCACCTGAACAAGTTGCGCCATTTTTAGCGGATTCAAAATCTGACCATGCACGATATGAATTATAACCTACGCTCCAATTTTGGGGAATCTCTGCATCCGAAACTTTTGCAGGGTAAGTTGACATAAACAACTGAATATCGAAATCGCGATATATGGATTTGCCTTTTTCGCCATCGTTGAAATACTCTGTGGCATCAATACATGATTCAGACCATCCATCAGCTATCATAATGATTACATTTTTGGGGGTCTTGAAATTGCCTTGTGATTTGGCTTGAAATTGAAAAACCACAAATACAAAAAGGATAATAGACAAAAACTTAAATCTATTGGTTTTCATTTTTAGACCTTTGAATGACAAATTTGAACAAATATACATTTCGAATGTTAAACAGTGATTAATTAAAAATAAATGATATGTTTAAGGATTTAATTCTTTGTATCGGAAACAAGTTTTCTTGTGGTCATTGACCATTCCGGCGGCTTGCATGAAAGCATAACATATCGTACTGCCCACGAATTTGAATCCCAATTTCTTAAGTTCTTTGGACATTGCGTCGGATTCCGGGCTTGTCGCTTTGACATCGGAAATATTTTCGACATTGTTTTGAATCGTTTTTCCACCGGTAAATTGCCAAATAAATGCATCGAATGAGCCATACTTTGCTTGAATTTCCAGAAATAATTGAGCATTTGTAACAGTAGTCTGAATCTTAGACCTATTCCGAATTATTCCGGCATCTTGCATTAGTGATTCGATTTTATCTGGAGTATAAGCTGAAATTATTACGGGGTCGAATGAATCGAATGCAGCTCGGAAATTTTCGCGTTTGTTCAAAATAGTTTTCCAACTAAGTCCTGCTTGGAATGCATCGAGCACCATAAATTCAAACAATTTTCTGTCGTCATGTAGTGGTACTCCCCATTCTGTGTCGTGATAATGCATCTCGAGTTCGGAGTTGACGCACCACTCGCATCTAATTTTGTGCATTTTGTCCTTCTAAATGAATCAAAAAGTTAGTTTTATCCACGACTTCATCAATAAATGCTTTAGCACTCGAAAATCCTGCAATGGTAAATCGACAAACACCATTTGAATCAAAAATATATGTAACCGGAAGTCCGGTAATCCCCAAACTCATCGGCACAACATCAAGTTCGTCCCAAACAAGAGGAACGTTCGGAAAATCTCTTTTAAAATATGAATCAATGGCTTCCTTTTTATCTTTTGTTTTTTCCCAAATGCTAACAAGTGCAACTTCGACACCTTCGTCTTCATCAAAAAATGCATTAATTTCTTCGAGAGCAGGAATAGTTGCGTGGCAAGGTCCGCACCAAGTTGACCAAAAGGATAAAATAAAAATCTTCCCGTTTAAATCATCAAGATTTATTAGCCGACCATCGTATGCAGTCAAAAATAGTTTACTCGGGCGTGCTTGTGCTAACATTTCGATTTGATATTTTTGGTATCGCTTCATTTTGCTTAGACTTTGCAAAGAATCTAAAATTAACTCACGGTTGTCGTCTCTGTAATATCGTCCAAACTGAGTAATTAGAAATTCAGAAGAGATAGAGTTGGAAAAGGCACTGAACAAAAGTTTAAGCACCCTTGTAGAATCGGACTGTTTATCAGCT
Source organism: Desulfobulbaceae bacterium (assembly GCA_018335795.1). GTDB lineage: Bacteria > Bacteroidota > Ignavibacteria > Kapaibacteriales > UBA2268 > PGYU01. Next base: position 174,943 of record JAGXRP010000033.1, read on the forward strand.
AAATTGATTGCATTTTCGTAAAGATTGACTGTCGCTTCGTCCCCAAATAAGTCCAAAGCTTTTTCATAATACCCAACAGCACCAGCAGGGTCTAATTTAGAATTAACATCCGCTTTAATTTCGTAAATACTTGCAAGTTTTTTATTATTAATTCGCGCCCATTCCCTATCGGTCATATAAGATGGCTTGTTTAAACTATTTTCAGATACCACAATTTTAACAGATAAATCAAGAAGCGAATCAATCATATCAAGTCGCTGTTGCCCTTTGATTGCAGGCAATATAGCATCGTTGCTGAATATATCCCAAGCAAGTTTAGAAAAAACTTCAGGTATGAGCAATCTTCGAGCTTCAATAAATTCAAAAAGGCTTTCGAATCTTTTTGTTTGAATATATGAAGTAATTACTGCCGAATATACATTATTAACATCATTTGAATTTGGGAAGCGGTCTATAAATTGAGCAGCTAATTCGACAAATTTTGGCATGTCTGCCGCTTGGGAAAGTTTCGAAATTGCGTCTTCCTCAGCGAGTTTACTCAATGGATTCGTCTGCACAAAATTACTAACTAACGCCTCACCGTCATTGTTCCTCTGAATTGCATTCAAAAGTCTGTGGGCGGCTTTAACTTCATTTTCAGTAATATAATTTTTTTTCTCAGAAAGCATTTGAGTCGCTTTTTCCTTAAATCCTTGCAAGGAAATTTTTTTCATATCATATCGCAATGAAAGCAAGCCAACTTGCGAAGGGAAATTGTCGGGATAAAGCTCAACTTCGCGTTCCATTCTTTTATGAGCAGAATCAAGATTGACGATTGGATTCAAATTGGGCGATGATGCACCCATCAAAGCCAAAGCCGAAAACAAATGTGCATCACGTTGGATGTTTCCTTCGTTATTTTCAATATAAAGTTCCCAATAATTTTGTCTGTTTTTGTCATATAAATTCTCGTCAAATTCTACAAATGCAATCACATAAACCCAATTTCCGGACAATGTAAAATTACCAATATATGAATCACCTTGCAAAACTAATGGCACTGATAAGCCTTGGGGATTGTTCAATTGCGGTGTGAATCCATAAACCATGGCATACACAGTATCAATTCTACTAAAAATGGAATCTTTGTCCTGATAATTAAGAGTAATATTTTCGCCGAAAGCCGGATTTGCAGGTTCAAATCTCAATTCAGCTTTCAAAATTGAAAAAGAAATTAATGACATTAAAACAATCAGATGGATAAAGAATTTTTTCATTTCTTACTACTTGTTATATTACAATATTTTTTGTCAGATATTCAAAAGCTTCGTCTGCCGAATCAGCGTAAACAAACAAATCCAAATCTTTTTGGTTAATCATACCCATTTCAACAAGGAAATCAAAATTTATAAGATTTTGCCAAAATTTTTTGTTGAAAAGCAATATTGGGAGCGGTTTTGTAACTTTCATGGTTTGCTTCAAAGTAAGCAATTCCATTAGTTCATCGAGAGTTCCAAATCCTCCCGGCATAGCAACTATGGCTTTGGCATAATAAACGAACCAGAATTTGCGCATGAAGAAATAGTGAAATTCAAAGTTCAAATCGGGTGTTATGTAATTATTCGGATATTGTTCAAATGGTAATGATATATTCAGACCGATTGTTGGCTCGCCTGCTCGTTTAGCACCTCGATTAGCGGCTTCCATCATTCCGGGACCACCACCGGTACAAACTAACACTCGTTTATTATCAGGTAAGGATGCCGACCAAAGTGATAGTTTTTCTGCAAGGATGACTGCTTCGTTATAACAATTTGTCATTTCGTATGTGTTCATTAATCTTTCGATTTCGGCTTGAAATACTAACTTCTGTTCAAGGTCAGCATTAGCCATTTTATCATTCAAATCTTTTAACTTTATATCAAATTCGTCAAGCGATAATGTTCTGGCAGACCCGTAAAATACGATTGTTCCTTTTATACCATATTTACGGAAGTAATGCTCCGGGTACTGATATTCGGAGATTAGGCGAATTATCCTTCCTTCAGCGCCGTGAATAAAATCTTTGTTATCATATGCTTTACTTGCTTTTTCTATTCTGCTTTTAGCAACTTTTTCAGGTTCTCTGAATTCCATTTATACTCCATTCGTTATTTAAAGCGAAAATCCACCATCAATTGATATATTTTGTCCTGTAATGAATGACGAACAATTAGCAAAAAAATATACTGCATCAAAAATATCATTCACGTTTCCGTACCTTTTCATAGGTATTCTATCCATCGGGATTAATGCTCCTGCATCAGCAATTTCATCTTTTATTTCAATTGTACCCGGTGAAACTGAATTGACGGATAAGCTTGGAGCAAGTTCCAACGCTAATGCTTTTGTTAGTTGAATTACTCCTGCTTTAGATACGTTGTAAGGGATTCTTTGTTTCCAAATTCTAAAGCCACCAAGTGATGCTATGTTTATAATTCTTGACCCATTTTTAGCTAATTCGGCAAATTTTTGCGAGGCAGAGAAAATGCTTCTTAAATTAGTATTCATGACTTGTTCCCATGAATCAACGGTCAATTCTTTTAAAGACTGACGTTCAGGATATATTGCAGCATTATTAACCAACACTCGCACTTCTCCAAAATGTTCAACCATTTTAACTATTGCATTTTGAATTCCATTGTGTTGTGATACATCGGCTTGAATTGCAAACGCTTTGACGCCTGTTTGTTCTATTAATTGGACCGTTTCAATGGCACTATCGGCACTTTTATTATAAATAATTCCTACGTTCCAGCCGGAATTTGCAAACTGTATAGCCAATCCTTTGCCGATTCTTCTTGCGCCACCTGTTATAATTACAGTTTTATTCATTCATGTTATTTGAAAATTTCATAAATTTACATTTTGCAAAAGTAACATTCTTTAATATGAAAATTAAAATTACCACATTTACTCTATTGATTTTTAGTATTTTTTCACAGCTTCATTCGGAAGTGTTTAGAATATACTTTAGTGATAAAGGTCCCGAAGTATTCGAGCCGGGAAGCCCATTATATATCGAAACACTCAATTCATTGTCTCAAGCAGCACTTGACCGCAGAGCAAAAATTCTAAAACCTAGTGAACTCATTTCCATTCAAGATGCACCTATTTACCCAGAATATATATTAGCAATCGAAAATGCAGGTGCGAAAATTATACATACACTTAAATGGAAAAACTATTGCATTGTAAGAGCAGATTCATCACTTATTGATGTTCTCGCTGAATTTCCATTTGTCCAAAAAATCGAAAATGCTACTAATAAGTATTCATTTCTAAGTATTGAAGACATTAGTTCTGCAACTAAAGGCGATAGTCTATATTTGCAGAAATTAATCAGCGTTGACACTTATGATTACACCAAAATAGATTACGGCTATTCATTCACACAGATCAAGTTAATCAATGCCGACAAAATCCATAAATTGGGAATTTTTGGTGACGATGTTAATATTGGATTCTTAGATAGCGGTTTTGATTACGAAAAAGCGGTAGCTTTTGCAAATGTAAATGTAGCAGCAGAGTACGATTTCATAAACAATGACGATAATGTCAATAATGAAGAGGGCGAACACCCTCACCAATTTCATCACGGGACTCTAGTGCTGTCAGTCGTAGCCGGTTTTGATAACCCGAGATTTATTGGAATGTCTCCCAATTCTGCATTTTATTTGGCTAAAACTGAAGATATCCGCACAGAAAAACAAATCGAAACCGATAATTTCGCAGCAGGTATTGAATGGCTCGAATCTCAAGGTGTAGATATAATCAATGCTTCATTGGGCTATAACCAATTCGATAGTTCAGACCAATCATACACTTTTGATGAACTCAACGGCAATAGCACAATACCTGCTATTTATGTTAATCTGGCTGCCCAACGAGGAATAATTTTCGTCAATTCAGTAGGTAATGGCGGACCTGGAGTCAAAACCCTCAATTCACCAGCCGATGCTGATAGTGTAATAGCAGTTGGTTCTGTGCAACCAAACGGGGTTGATGTTTCAAAATTCAGTGCTCGAGGTCCTACTTCAACCGGCAAAATTAAACCTGATATAACGACAATTGGAGATTTTGTGTTTTGCGTCAATCCAAGCGAAACAGATGTTTACATTTCTACTAAGGGAACATCATTATCCTCGCCATTGATTGCCGGTGCAATCGGATTGATGCTGAGTGCATTTCCGGAATTAAAACCCTATGAAGCAAAACAAATATTGCTCAAATCTTGTGACAGATACTACACTCCTGACAATGATTACGGTCACGGTATTCCTGATTTGTTCCAAGCGATGATTGATTATGATATCATTATTTCACCATTTTCAACATATCCGTCGCAAAATTTTCAGAGAATTTTCTTCAAAATCAAGTCAGACAAGCCGATTGAATCTGCTTATCTTTACGTCAAATTTAGCGAATCATCTTTATATTTTCCATTTCCGATGAAGAAAACAAGTATAGCAGACCAATTTGTTTGCGATGTTCCATTGGATTTGGCTGTAAACTCTTATATTGATTTTTATTTAGATGCTGAATCATCATCCAAGCGAAGACGTGCCCCTTACACGGTAGATGAGTTTTTTACGATTCAAATTGGTGATACTTCTTTTGTACATAATTTTGAGCATCGTGAATCACCGAGATTTGTTCAAACAGCATCAGCTTTCCTATATCCGAATATACTGAGTACCGGGACTTCTCAAAGCACTTTGAACTTTTTTATTGAAAAGGAAGGGCGATATGATTTGCGAGTATTTGATGCTACAGGCAGACTATTTTACAGCCATTCAGAAAGCAAAGTATTGGTGGGAATAAGCGAGGCTATGATTGATTTAACAGGCTTATCTACTGGTGCATACTACATCATGTTGAATCATAGCGGCAAAACTGAAGTCGTACCCTTTGTGATAGTACGATAATTTTTTTCCACAAGTGAATATTTTTCTTGCATGTGTTAAAAAGAAGTATTACTTTTGTATCTCCCAAGTGGGACGGTATGAACAACAACCAGAAAGGGGCCCATAGCTCAGCTGGGAGAGCGCATGAATGGCATTCATGAGGTCAGGAGTTCGATCCTCCTTGGGTCCACAAAAAATCCGGAGCTGTAGCTCAGTTTGGTTAGAGCGCCTGCCTGTCACGCAGGAGGCCGCGAGTTCGAGTCTCGTCAGCTCCGCAAAAAACTGCCCCTCAAAGGCAGTTTTTTTTTATGCTTACACCGATGCTTACAGACTTTAACATCAAAAATACAAATTTATTCCGGCGATGAAATTGCGTCCTTTGATGGGATTGCCCCAACTTTTCAATCGAAAATCATCTGTAATATTGTTGACCCGCAAAAATATTTCGTTCTGTTTGAACACTTTTTGGCTGAATCGAATGTTAAATACTGTGAATTCATCTAAATCTATTAAGCGTTGCTCGATGGAATCGTAATCCTGAGTTTCGCCTTGAAATTTTGCTTCTAGTTTGAATTCAAATCCGAACTCAAAGGCATGGCTTACTTGAACGAACAACTGCGAATGAGGTCGGTTAAACACACTTACAGAGTCATCATTGTTCAATTTGTAATCACCACGCAAAATGATAATGAAATCCATCAAGATGGCCTGGAAATCAACTCCGATTCCATGAATTTTATACTCACCATCTCCAAGAACGACTAATTCAGAATCTGAAAAACCAACAAAAGAAACATCTTTTACATTTAAATAATTATAAGAAAAGGCTAAACTGCCTGATTCTGAAAATTGCCAACTTAATGAAGAACTCAGATGATTGATTTTTTCGATCTTAGGTTCAGATTGAATTGGAACTAGTGAAAATTTTTCACTCATAAGCACCAAAGGCGGCAGTTGACCTCCAATTTTTGCAAAGTTTGACCAAGTAATATTCTGCGAAAAATGAGTAACAAGTTGCATATAAGCATCAATCCTACTCAAATCGTTTATCAACTCTAATTCATTTGTACTAACAGGATGAAAAATCAAATACTCGATAGCAGCATTTACATCAACAAGTTCTGAGAGTTTACTCCCAATTTCCAATTTCGCATTTAATGTCTCTGTCGAAATTCTCCCGTAATCCTCAATCGAATTCATTAATGTCGTCATTGAGGTTACTTCCCGCCTGTAGCCAAAATTCAAATTAGTTCGGATGCCATCGATGATTCTCATTTTTGTGTGAACATTGGCTCCGAGCGATTGTTCATCTTCTTTTGTACTGAAATGAGTATCAGCAAATGAAACATTTGAAAAGCTACCATTTATATCTCTGGTTGACCCTTTGAAATAAATATTGCCTTCAATTGATACAAAGCTATTCAAAATAGTAACAAATTCAAGATTAACAAGACTCAAACCTCCTCCGATTTCTTGAGCACGAAGCGAATCATAATAAATATTCAGCGGTATATCGCGGCTAATATCCGAAAAAAATACGGATACCATAAGCAATGAATTATCATCCTTAATGCCGGCTTTTGCGAACAAGGAGTAATGGCGAGCTTTGCTATTTTGGCGTAAAATACTTATCGAATCAGGTTTATCAGATGAAATTGTGTGACCATTTGAAGTGTAAAAGTTTCCTGCAATATTCCAGAAAAAAGTTGATTTACCGCCAAACAGTGAAAAATTTGAACTTCCGAGAGCGTTGCCTCCTTGAACATTGATTTTATTCAAATATTTGAATTCCCTACCAGATTGCAAAGAAATGCAACCTGCGTTATTATACGATGATTGCTTACTGATTGGTAATGAAGTGCTTACATGAATCACTTGAGAAATATTATAGGGTAATCTTAGAAAATCAAACTCTCCGTACAAGGTGCTATTCAATTGAATTCCATCGAATAAAACTGTTGTCGAACGTCCTGAACTCCAAAGCAAGGATACTACATTTTTGTCAAAATCTTCTGGAATATCGTAGTATAGACTATAATTTGAAAGTACTTCATCAAGAAAAAAAGAATCATAAAACGAAATTACCGAATCGTTTGCTATGATTGTATTGCCGTAACTAGTTTGGTTATCATCATTATTTTTCGATAACAAAATCAAATTTGAAAAAATAAAAGCTGACATCACAGCGAGTATATATTTAATCATCAGCCGTGCCTTTCATCATAATAAATGCCCCCATTCTACCTGAATTGTCTGCATCGCGTCTAAATGAATGGAATTTATCATTGCTGATTGTGCAAATACCTGACATTTCGATGTTATTTGGCGAAACTCCACTTACGATTAATTGATTATATACTTCGTTTTTAATATTAAATAGAAATCTATCCTCAGAAAGTCGTTTGATACTATTACTGAAATATTGAGCTACATCAATTCCCACTTCATAGCTGTCGCCACCGGCACAAGGCGAGATATAGGCTAATAATTCTTTAGGTTGCGAATTATATTCCGAATGCATTTTTTTAATTGTTTTAGAAACGATATTGAGCGATGTACTTCTCCATCCAGAATGTATTGCAGCAATTACCTTAGCTTTTGCGTCATAAAGCAAAATAGCGGCACAATCAGCTATAGATGCCACAAGTGCTAAACCTTTTAGGTTACTAATCATAGCATCGGATTCGTTGAATTGGGTGTCGAAATCTACAACTTGAATCGTATCACCGTGTATTTGCTTTTGGTATTTTACAGCATTAAGCCCCAAATTCAAATACTCAGCCATCAATTTCCGGTGTTGAATAACAATATTTTCATTGGAATAGCTTCCCGAAATCGTGAAACCATAGGGCTGAAAAGCTGTTTGATTCCTCATTGTCACCCCGGAAACTATTTCAGGAGGAAAAATTGTATTGTTTAGGATTTCAATTTCTATCATCGTAGCGTACTCTTTTTATAAAATTTTTGTCAACGTCACAAATATTATTTAACAAATTTAACATTTCTCGGTTAATTTCAAAGTCTTTGATGTCCCTTTGTTCTTTCAAAAAATCTGCAATATTGATTCCGCAGTTACCTGTGTAACCAATATAAATCATGCCTTCGTAATCATTCAGGTAATTATTCAAGTAATAATCATTCCTTGGATAAATTCTTGGGCGCCTGTCGCAAACAAAAACATAGCGTCCGTCATCGGCAACATCCTTGATATAAGCCACAAAATCTTCACGAATTACAATCTTATCTGTTTCGATCGCCTTAACGGGTAACAAATTTAAAAAAGCAACAAAAAATAATGCTGAAGCAACCAATCTAAAAAATAGCATTTTATTGTTTTGTGCAATCAAAACATATGCAATTAACAATGATACAATTGCTGATTGTAATACTACAAAATCCGACATTAAATAAGCGAAATCAAATGACACTGCTGCCCTATTCGTTTGTTCGGTCAATCCGATGAGAAACTCCGCTGCATTGCAAAATATTGCCCCCAAATCAAAGAATAGAAATGAAAAACAAACTCCAATGAGAGAATAAACCAATGATAGCGTTATGAGAGGTACTGCAATCAGATTTGCAAAAGGGGAAACAATGGAGTAGATGCCGAAATAATATGCCACAATTGGCGATACAACCAAACTTGCAGATAATGACAAGGCGAAAGAGTTGATAATGAAACGGGAAAATGGGTTTTCGCCAATTTGAAATAAGCTAATCATTGCATTTCGGAAAGCTGAATAAAAGACTAAGATTCCGAAAACACTTGCAAACGACATCTGGAAGGATGCCGAAAATATTGATGTTGGATCGAAAAGCATAATCAATAAGCCTGTCAAACCAAGAACATTCAGCGAATTAGCTTGCTTTTGGGAACTTTTAATAATGACATAAAGTGATGCAAATATCCCTGCTCGTATTCCTGAAGGCGGGAAACCTGTAAACAATATGAATGCCCAGATTAAAATCAAAAATAATACAATTTTGATATGCAAATTCTTGATAAAGGTGAGTAGAAACCACGCTATTACTGATATTATCCCAACATGCAAACCTGATACAGCCAACAAGTGAGCTGTTCCGGATTGAGAAAACACATCTCTCAGTTCGGGCGATAATTTTGATTTCTCGCCTGTAAGCAGAGCTGTCACAACCGCAGAACTATTAGCTTCGAATAAGCTGTCTATTCTGTCTTGAGCACTCTTTCGTATTTGATATGAATACACTTTAAATTTGCTTTCATACCCAATTAGTGCTAAATTTTTACCTCGAACCTCACCAAACCAATCAATATCATTTGCCAAAGCATAAGCACGTTGGTCAAATTCATTCTCCAACTGTTTTTTTTGAGGTAATGAGGCTTTCAGATTTGAGCTGATTCGTGCCGAAGGTAACATTCGTGAAATTATTATGCTATCAACAAAGGCAGCACGAATGTAGAAGCGACATTCGGGGATTTCACCTGTATATTTGTTGTCAAATGATCCATCGGCAATAAAATTGACCCAATTATCGCCTTTGGCTATTATGTGGCTTATTTCTCCTTGAAATACGCCGGAAATAATCGGTGAGAAATCGTCTTGAAATGGAATTTTATCTTGAGTTATCCGGAAACTTAAAATTGAGGAGGCTACAATGACGAAAAAAATATACGAAGCGAATTTCAATTTTGAAAAGATTGCTACAATCCCAATCAAAGAACTTCCTATAATCAAGTATATTGAAGCATTAGAACTCAGGTCTGCTAAGAATAGCCCGATAGTTCCTGATAAAATCAAGAAGAATAATTTGAAAGCCGGTATTTCTGTTAAAGAAAACTTTTCCACAATTATTTTTCAAATGCTTGTTAATCAATATTTTCAAATATAAAATGTTCTGATTTATTATATTTGACTTTTTTAAAAATAAAATTAGTATGGCAATGATTATAAATTTGCTCGGAATCCCTTTGATATTCCTTTTGGTGTGGCTTTTATCCGAAAGCAAAAAGGAATTCCCTTGGCGAATTGTGATTTTGGGCACTTTACTGCAATTCGGATTAGCTTTTTTTATTTTACATGTCCCTTTTGGTGTTGATTTATTCCGTGGGATTGGCGATACAGTTACGATTTTCATTAATCATAGCATGGAAGCTGCAAAATTCATGTATGGTGGGATGGTTGACCCCGAGAAAGGGCATATTTTCGGTTTCCAATTTGCAATCATTATTTCGAGTTCTATTATATTTTTTTCTGCTTTTGTCTCGATTTTGTATCATTATGGCATAATTCAAAAAATCGTTTATTCAATGGCTTGGGTGTTTCAAAAAACTATCAAGACTTCCGGTGTCGAATCCTTATCCGCAGCAGCCAATATATTCCTTGGGCAAACTGAGGCTCCTTTGATTATTCGTCACTATCTCACGACAACATCTCGTTCCGAATTGTATTCAATAATGACAGTTGGATTTGCTACAATTGCAGGTGGTGTCATGGCGGCTTATATCGCAATGGGTATTGATGCAACATTCCTTGTAACTGCAAGCATAATATCTGCTCCGGGTGCTTTAATTTTATCTAAGATTGTAATACCCCCACCAAAAGATAGCATTTCCTTGAGTGAAATAAATAAAATCGAAATTCCCGAATCCTCAAATGTATTGATTGCAATATCAAACGGTGCTACCGATGGAGTTAAGCTGTCTTTGAATATAATTGGGATGTTGATTGCATTTATTGCTATAATCGCTGTACTCGATAGTGGTATGGGCTTGCTTAGTTCATGGTTAAGCAATATTGGCATAGCCGGCGTTCCGTCAAGTTTTAAGGAATTGTTAGGGTATCTTTTTATGCCATTTGCATATTTAGTCGGGATACCGGCTGCTGAGGCTCAAACATTCGGCAGTTTGCTAGGAACTAAACTTGCAGTGAATGAATTTTTAGCATATTCAGACTTAAGCGAGCTTATTAGGAATGGTGCAATTAGTGAACGAACTGCAATAATTTCCACATTTGCTTTATGTGGATTTGCTAATTTCAGTTCGATTGCTATTCAAATTGGTGGTATTGGTTCCCTTGTTCCTGAAAGACGTAATGAAATTGCTCAATTAGGTATCAAAGCAATGCTAATTGGAGCTTTAGCAAATTTATTGACAGCTACAATAGCGAGTTTGCTTATTTAGCATTCAGATTTATCTTCTATTTTTAGGACCAAATCCACCGCCCGGACGAGCCTTTTTAGGATTATCAACAAGCATTTCACGAAGTCTGTCATCGAATCTCTTTTCGAAAACCAAATATTTGCCAATTTGTTCGGCTGTCAGAAAGTCTTTAAAATACGTTGAACGTTCTTCAATCAACTTATGCACGTTTCTTTGAGCAGCTATTACATTCTGAGATTTTTCGTTTATGATTTTCTCCTCAGATTGATTAACAATTGAATTCTCAAGTTCATCAACAGCTTTTTCGTAAATCGAAACTCGTTCCTTAAAATCTTTGTCATATTCATTGTAACGCAAGATAAATTTATCTGCGTTATCGCCTGATAATTCCAATATTTCAAGCATTCTCATTTTTTTGAATGCTTCAATACGCTCTCTTGCTTTTTCGACCGGTTGTCCATAGGATGGAATCGAAATCATAAGCAAAACAAAAACGCTAAATATGATTTTAATTGAATTTGCCAACATTTTCTAATTCCTTTAATATATCTTGAAAATCTTCTTCTTCATATGTTTCTAAATTGCTATATAAATTAATATTATAACTAAAATTCGAACCAACATAATTTGTAATTTGGTCTATGTAATTATACATTTCCTCGTAATACATTTCTTCGATAATATCGCTGTAAACATCGGGAAAATTGATTTGATTGAATGAGGTGTTCATAGTAATTTCGTCAACGTCTTCAGATTCGGATTCGGAGAGTATCACAGCTATTTCATCTAAATCATAATTGCTCGTAAGCGATTGATTTTTCATTTCGATTGTTATGTCGTTCGAATCATTAGCTACAAATAAGGTATAAAACATAATTACCACTACCGCAGCAGCAGGTATAACAAATCGAGTCAACAAGTTGAATCTCTTGAGATGTTTGTGATTCGCAGACAACTTCCTGTTCACTTTAACGCTCATATTGCGTGTCTGTGTGCTTACTGCATTGTCAAAATCTGTTTTGTCAATTCTGTCAAACAATGCTTTTGCTTCGTTCAATTCCTGAACTAAATCGGGATATTGAACAATAGCTTGTTCAAAAGCATATTTTTCATGCTCTTCCATTGCTCCGAATAGATAATCGGGCAAAGACTCTTCGAGTTGTTTTTTTGTCATTTCATTCATAATTTTAACCTCACCTCAGATCTTTCATATTTTGAGCAAGCTTTTTGACGGCTTGAAAATAATTCGCTTTCAATCCACCGACACTTGTCCCTAAGAGTTCAGAAATTTCCTGATAGGACAAATCGTGAAAGTACCGTAATGCAAAGGTCTCACGTTGTTTCTCGGGCAATTTTGTTAATTCGTGATTGAATCGTTCATATAACTCACTGTTTTCCATTTTGCTGTGAGCAGAGGCTTCCTTCGATTCAATTTCAAAATCATTATCTGAATTTGAATATGAAAAAAACGAAAGCAAGGACTTTTTTCTCTTATAATTCAAGCACATATTTACTGTAATTCGATAAAGCCAAGTTTTGACCGAACTTTGATGATTGAATCCGCCAAGATTTGACAAAGCTTTTATCAGAACTTCCTGAGTAATATCGTCAGCATCGTCGTAATCTTTGGTATAACGCAAGGCAGTCGAAAATACGAAATTTTTATTTGCATTCACAAATTGATTTGCATTTTGAACTTCGTTGCCAAGAGCATCGCTCACCAAGTTTTCGTTTTCAATATGATTTGCCAAAAGAGCCGTACCCACTTATTGACCTTTGAATAATTCTTTATAGTATAGACAAATAAATTTGAAAAAAGTTTAATCACCCTAAAAAAAAATATCCCGACATGCGGGATATTCAATGAAAAAAAGTAATTTATATAGATTTAGAAATATCGAGAATTTCAAATTTAGTAGTGCCTGAGGCAACAGTCAGTTCTGCAATTTCGCCAATTTTTTTGCCCATGAGAGATTTGCCTAAAGGTGATGAAACAGAAATTTTGTTTTGTTCAAAATCTGCTTCTTCGGCGCTAACCATAACATATTCAATTATCTTGTTATTTTTAAGATTTTTTATTTTAACTTTTGAAAGTATGTAAACTTTATCATCAGGAAATTCATCCGGTCTTATCATTTGGCTTTTAGAAAGAATTTCAGAAATTTTATTGATTTTCATTTCCATCAGTCCTTGAGCGTCTTTAGCCGCATCGTAATCTGCGTTCTCAGATAAGTCTCCATGTGAACGAGCCTCGGCAATTTTCCGAGCCATTTCTGGTCTGCCAATACTTTTGAGTATTCGCAACTCTTCTTCCAATTCTTTAATTTTTTCTTTGGTCATATATATCGTATTCGACATAGCTACACCTTTTTAAAAAGTAATATAAATTAAAAAATAAAGCCGTTACAATAAATATCGGCTTTATTCATACATATAAACGTTCTAACTGTTTTAAAATTTCATTTAGAACACAATACAAAGTTACAAAGAATTTAGTATATGTCCTAATTTTGTTCGTTTAGTTTCCAGATAATGTCTATTTGAATCATTCGGCTCAATTTGGAGAGGAATCAAATCTACAACTTCAAGACCATAACTTTCAAGTCCAACTCTCTTTCGTGGGTTATTTGTGATTAAAGACATCTTACGAATACCGAGGGAACGCAATATTTGCGCACCAATACCATAATCACGCGGGTCAGGTGCGAATCCAAGTTCAACATTGGCTTCGACCGTATCAAGCCCGGCATCTTGAAGAGAATATGCTTTAACTTTATTTATTAGTCCAATGCCTCTACCCTCTTGGCGCATATAAAGCAATACGCCATTGCCTGCTTTGGCTATCATTTCGAGCGATTTTTCTAATTGCTCACCACAATCACAACGTATAGACCCAAATACATCACCTGTCAGACATTCGGAATGAACTCTGACCAAAGTTGGCTTTTCGGGGTCAATTTCACCTAGAACTAAAGCTGAGTGCTCGAATTTATCAATTTCACTTTCGTAAACATGAACAATAAAATCACCATACTTTGTAGGCAATTTTGCCTCAGCAGTGCATTTTATCAAATTATCAGTCTTGAGACGATAAGCGATTAGGTCTTTTATTGTAATGATTTTCATATTATTTGCTTTGGCAAATTTAACTAATTCGGGCATGCGAGCCATCGAACCGTCTTCACTAATCATTTCGCATAATATACCGCTTGCTTTCAATCCCGCAAGTCTCATCAAATCAACTGTTGCTTCCGTATGTCCGGCACGACGTAAAACGCCGCCTTCCTGTGCTACAAGCGGGAATACGTGACCCGGACGAAGCAAATCTGTTGGTTTAGTGTCAAGTCGAGCTACAGCTCTAACTGTAACAGCTCTATCAAAAGCTGAAATACCGGTTGAGGTACCATGAGCATAATCAACTGAAACAGTAAACTTAGTTTCGTGCAATGCAGAATTCACTCTAACCATAGGCTCTAACTCGAGTTGTCTTGCGCGAGCTTCAGTAATAGCGATACAGATAAGACCTTTTCCTTTTGTGCTCATGAAATTGATTGTCTCGTGAGTACAAAGCTCGGAAGCTGCTATCAAATCGCCTTCGTTCTCTCGGTCCTCATCATCCATAACGATAATGACCTTGCCTGAAGCAAGGTCAATCAAAGCCTCTTCAATTGTATTTAACATTATTAAATCCTTTTTTATAGAATAAGCATAAACTTAGAGCTTGCTTGCAATAGACGCTTTTTCAAACTTCACTTTTACGTTATCTGCTATTTGGAGTGTAAAAGTTTTGTCATCTAAGTCTGAAACGGTACCGTGCATACCTGCAGTTGTTACAACTCGGTCACCCTTGCGAATATTAGAAAGCATATTTTGATGTTCCTTTTGGCGTTTTTGTTGTGGTCTAATCATCATGAAATACATGATTGCAATTACAACGGCAAACATCAAAAGCATTGACATCATGCCACCACCACCGCCATCTCCACCACCGGGAGGTGCCATCATTATTGTAGAAAAGATGTGATACATTTCTTATCCTTATTTTTTTAAAATAAACTCAAAATCTTATACAAAAGTACAAAAAATCAATCAATTAACCTTGATTTCCCTTGTAAATTTGGATAAATTCCCTTTTCCATTCCTTGAACTCTCCTGACAAAATCTTCTCTCTGGCAGTCCGAGCGAGCCAAAGATAAAAAGCAATATTATGCAATGATGCTAGTTGCAAACCAAGAATTTCATCAGCTATGAAAAGATGTCTTAAATATCCTAGTGAGAAATTTTGGCTGGCATATGAATCAACATTCGGGTCAATTTGTTCATTAGACAGCTTATATTTTGCATTTTTGATATTGATTTTGCCACGAGATGTGAACAATTGCCCGTTTCTTGCATTCCGTGTTGGCATTACACAATCAAACATATCTATGCCTCTTTCGATACATTCCAGTATATCAACAGGAGTGCCAACGCCCATCAAATATCGTGGCTTATCCTTCGGCAAAATATCTGTTGATAACTCTGTAATATCATACATCATTTCGTTTGGCTCACCAACTGAAAGACCACCAATCGCATTTCCATCAAAATTGAGGTCTATCATTTTTCTCAAATACTCGACTCTCAAATCATTGTACATTCCACCTTGAGCTATCCCAAACATAAATTGTTTATTACCATATTTCGGTGTTTTGGACTTGAAATACTCGATTGAACGCTCAGCCCAATCAAGAGAAAGATCCATAGACTTTCGTACATAAGTTCTATCTGCCGGATAAGGAGCACATTCATCAAGAACCATCATGATATCGGAGCCTAAGTTCCGTTGAATATCAACAACGATTTCGGGGGTAAAAAAATGCTTCGAGCCATCAATATGAGATTTGAACTCTACACCGTCTTCAGTGATTTTCCGGATGTCTTTTAGCGAAAAAACCTGATAACCACCGCTATCAGTCAATATTGCCCGATTCCAATTCATGAATTTATGCAAACCACCGAATTCATGAATTGTATCATCGCCGGGTCGCAAGTAAAGATGATAAGTATTACCCAAAATGATACGAGTATCAAGCTCTAAAAGTTCACGTTGTTGAATTGCCTTGACTGTTGCATTTGTCCCAACTGGCATAAAAACGGGAGTTTCAATTTCGGCATAAGTTGTTTTCAGAATACCCGCTCTTGCCTTGCTTTCTCCGTCTTTTTTTATAAGTGTAAAAAATTCATTCATCAATTTTCTGTAATATTAGAGAACTAATTTGCGTCATTTGCAAAGAAATTAATTTCAAATTTAAGGAATAAAAAAATGACACTCGATAATGTATTATCAAAATTATGGAAATTATACACTTCACAAAATGAATCTGCGCGAAAAGTATATGAACTATTTACTTCAGAAGGCGAAACCGTTATCAATGACCACATTGCTTTTCGTACTTTTGACAATCCGAAAATAAACGTGCAAGCTCTCGGCAAAATTTTCACAGATTTAGGCTATCGTGAAATGAGGCAATATGACTTCCCTGAAAAGAAGTTAAATGCAAAGCACTATGAAAATACAGAAAACGAAAACGCTCCTCTAATTTTCATAAGCGAACTTCGTACAAGTGAATTTAGTGATTTTTTGCAATCCACAGTCCATGATTGTGTAATGCGAATTGAGAAAACATTGATTGAGAGCGGTGAAATAGTTTATTCCGGAAATGTTTGGGGCAAGCCATCTCATCAAATTTATCAAAATCTCTTAAGAGAGTCCGAATATGCAGCTTGGTTGTACTACAATGGATTTTGTGCAAACCATTTCACAGTATCCGTCAACAATCTCAAAAAGTATGATTCGCTCGAAAAAGTAAATCAATTGCTTAAAGACAATGGATTTAAACTAAATGATGCGGGTGGAGAAATCAAGGGCAATCCGACAGAATTACTTGAACAGTCCAGCATAAAAGCAGACATATTTTTAGGAGATTTTGTTGAGGGAGAATTTGAAATCACTGGTTGCTATTACGAATTCGCTAAAAGATACAAATCATCACAAGGAGAATTATTCAAGGGATTTATCGCTAAATCGGCAGATAAAATATTTGAGAGTACAAATAAAGGCTAAGAATTTTGTGCGGAAGAGGGGATTTGAACCCCTACACCCATAAGGCACCACCCCCTCAAGATGGCGTGTCTACCAATTTCACCACTTCCGCAAATATACAGAACACAAAAGTACTATAATGCGAGTAGATTTCAAAAAATATTTTGAAAAAAGTTATTTGTCAACAAATATTTTGGTATGTTAGCAAAAATCCATATATTTGTAGTCTTAAGGTGACGTGGCCGAGTGGCTAGGCTGCGGTCTGCAAAACCGCCTACGGAGGTTCGACTCCTCTCGTCACCTCTTTTTTTATACATAAATTATAATTTGATATATGGGTAGTGCTACAGACCTCAAAAAAGGTGCAGTCGTTAAATACAACGGTGAGAACTGTGTTGTGATTGAAACTCAACACATCAAACCAGGTAAAGGAGGCGCATTCTTCCAAACGAAAATGCGAAATATCAGAACTGGGAAAGTGGTTGAAAATCGATTTCGAAGTGAAGAAACAGTTGAATTTGTCAGAGTTGACAGACGCTCTTACCAATATCTTTATAAAGATGGAAACGACTTGATGTTTATGGATGTAAACACTTTTGAGCAAATTGGTATTCCTGATACATCACTTGGCGAAGAAATCTGTTTTCTGAAAGAAAATGAGATTGCACAACTGGCTTTTGAAGGTGAAATAGTGCTTTCGGTAGATGTACCTTTGCATGTTAATCTCAGAGTTATCCAAACTGAACCCGGATTTAGAGGCGATACAGCTACAAATGTTACTAAACCTGCAACACTGGAAACAGGTGCAGAAATCGGTGTTCCGCTGTTTATCAACGAAGGCGACTTAATCAGAGTTGATACTCGTGAAGCAAGCTATATTGAACGCGTAAAAGAATAATTAATTCTCCAAGCAAATTTATTCATCAATACAGGAGAGAATATGGACATCAGTTATTTGAAAGAAATTATACAGCTATTTGATGACAGTACCGCATCATCACTCGAAATAGATGAGGAAGGGACAAAAATCAAAATCAGCAAAATAAGTGAATCTAAATCTGAATCTAGTTCCAATCAACCCATTATTATACCAATGGGTTCTTTTGCATCTGCCCCTAATATGGCTTCTATGCAAGAACCACAACATTATGCACCTAAGCAAGCTGCTCCGGTTGCGGAAGCAAAAGAAGTTGCACCGGAGAATAATTTACACGAAATAAAATCTCCCATCGTAGGAACTTTCTATCGTTCGCCATCTCCCGAATCTCCTGCATTTGTTGAAGTAGGAACCAAAATTCGTCCCGGTGATACACTTTGCATAATCGAAGCGATGAAATTAATGAATGAAATCGAAAGTGATATAAGTGGAACAGTAGTGAAAATATTAATCGAGAACTCCAAACCTATAGAATTCAACCAACCGATTTTTCTTATCAAGCCTGATTAATTGCGGATAGAACAGATATGATAAAAAAAGTATTAATAGCAAATCGTGGCGAAATAGCGCTTCGGATAATTAGAGCTTGTAAAGAAATGGGAATTTCTACTGTAGCCGTTTATTCGACAGTCGATAAGGAATCTTTGCATGTGAAATTTGCTGATGAAGCAATTTGTATCGGTCCTGCACCCAGTCGTGAAAGCTATCTCAGAATTCCTTCCATAATCTCAGCAGCTATGATTACCAATGCCGATGCAATTCATCCTGGATATGGATTCATGGCTGAAAATGATAAATTTGTAGAAATTTGCAACGACCACGGAATTACCTTTATTGGTCCATCAGCTGATGCAATTCGAAAAATGGGTAATAAATCTGTCGCGAAAGAAACAATGAGAAATGCCGGCGTACCTGTTGTGCCGGGTAGCCTTGGTGTGGTTAAAGATTATGAAGAAGCGAAAACTGTTTGCGATGAAATCGGCTATCCTGTAATGTTGAAAGCTGTCGCAGGTGGAGGCGGCAAAGGGATGAGACTCGTCGAAAGCCCTAAGGATTTAGCTGCTGCATTTAGTGTAGCAAGTAATGAAGCGGAAGCATTCTTTAGCAATCCGGATTTATATATCGAAAAACTCGTTATAGGCTCTCGCCACATCGAAATTCAAGTTATTGGTGATAAACACGGTAATGTAATACATTTAAACGAAAGAGAATGTTCTATACAAAGACGCCATCAGAAACTTATTGAAGAGGCTCCATCACCGGTGGTTTCAAAAGCTTTGAGAAAACAAATGGGCGAAGTATCAGTCATGGGAGCAAAATCCGTGAATTATTACGGACCCGGTACAATAGAATACTTAGTTGATGCGGAAATGAATTTCTACTTTATGGAAATGAATACACGAATTCAAGTTGAACATCCGGTCACAGAGGAGTCATTGGGAATAGACTTGATTACTGAGCAAATTTTAGTCGCATCAGGTGAAAAACTGAGATTAAAACAATCAGAACCAAAATTCCATTCAATAGAATGTAGAATCAATGCCGAAGACCCCGAACATAATTTCCGTCCAAGTCCGGGACGTATTGATGTATTTCATGTTCCCGGAGGTCGTGGCATCAGAACAGATTCACATGCTTACCAAGGCTATACTATACCGAGTAATTATGATTCATTAGTGGCAAAATTGATTGCTACTGCTCCTACTCGAAAAGAAGCAATTGCTAAGATGTATAGAGCTTTAGACGAATTTATAATCGAAGGAATCAAAACCACGATTCCTTTCCACAAGAAAATGATGATGAACAAAGACTTTATCTCGGGTAACATTGATACAAAATATTTAGATAAAGTTGATTGGAATTCGCTGTAATTTTCTTAATTTTACACATTGATAATTATTTTTTTTCAATTAAAAGTTGGAGATTGTATGAATTTCCCGGAAAATTTAAAATACACAGAAGACCACGAATGGGTCAAATTAGAAGGTAATATCGGCACAATAGGTGTCACAGACCATGCTCAAGGCGAACTTGGCGATATCGTTTACATTGATATTCCGGAACCTGACGCGACAGTAAATGCCGGCGATAGTTTCGGTACTATTGAAGCCGTAAAAACAGTTGCGGAAATGTACGCTCCTGTTTCAGGAAAATTAGTGGAAGTCAATTCCATATTGAATGATGCCCCCGAAACTGTCAATTCTGACCCTTATGGCGAAGGATGGATTGTAAAAATTGAATTAAGCAATCCCGCAGAGTTAGACAATCTGATGGATGCGACCACTTACAAGGCTAAACTCGGACATTAATCAAATTATTTGTATTACAATTAGCCCTCAAAGCAAAAAATGAGGGCTTTTTGTTATATAAATAATTTTGTTAAATTTTATTAAAAAATTGTAACTTTCTCTTCATTCATGTGTAATTTAAAAATGGAATATGTTTAATTATAGAAAAATTAATATGAAAAAGTTTTTATTACTTATCACGATCATAATTGTTTTGCCAAACGTTAGCTATGCCGGAAATTCCGAATCCCAAAATTTGAATGCTATTTATGATGTTTTACCTGATATTAACTCATGTAAAGCAGGTGTATTAAAACAAACTGAAATTGACCGAGTTTTGGAACGTGTCAATTACATTCGCAGCCTTCATAAGCTCAAACCGGTGACTTATGAATACAACGGGCAACAAATGTCAATGGAAGGTTGCTTGAATATGATTGCAAGTGGTAATATCGGACACATTGACGACCCGTCTTCAAAATGCTATACTCCGGGTGCAGGTCAAGCTAGAATGAAATCCAATTTGCACTTCCAACAAGGCACAAATCCCTCTACTGTTATAAGTGAAGATATAATAATCGGCTGGTTGATTGACGACCATAATGCAGACCAAGCTCAAGAGTATAAAGTCGGACACAGAAGAGCCATAATCAACCCCTTCTTGACGCGATTTGCTTTTGGTAGAGCAGATGCTCAACAGCAAGGTTCGTCAATGTATTATACCGGTGGAAACTTCCTATATCAAGATTATACCAATGGTAATATATCAGAAACAGACTTGGAATACATTGCTTATCCTTTCGAGTATTATCCTCCTTCATACTTCAATAAGTCATTTTATTTGTCATTCAATGCAATTTCAAGTAAGACAAATTTATGGCAAAACCAATCTGTTGATTACTCATCAGCAGTTGTTACAATGAAAACTGAAAGTGGGGCAAATGTAAATGTTAACTCTGTCAAACACGACAATGAAGGCTGGGGAAGTTTCCCAAACAACATCAGTTGGAAAGCTGATGGTTTGGCAAATGAAGTCAGATACAACGTTGAAATTAAAGGAGTTGTAGTAAACGGGCAAACCAAGAATTATTCTTATTGGTTCAAACTAACTGATAAGAATCAAACAAGTCCGCCACAAACTCCAACACCAAAATTGCCGGAAAACTTAGCAAAAAATGTCAAAGTTTCAAATGCGCTTACTTGGTCACTAACTGATAACACGAATAAATATATTTTGCAAGTCAGTACAAATTCGAATTTTTCAAGTTTAGTAATCGACAAAAATGCTTTACCGACTAACGCATATTTACCGAATGAATTAACACATTCGACTCAATATTGGTGGAGAGTAGCAGCGAATAACGATGCAGGAACAAGCCCTTGGTCAGAAGTGTTTACATTTACAACTGCTTTGCCTTTGCCGGCGAAAGTTGTATTGAAAACACCTGCAATCAATGCTGACATCAAAACTACTACCCCAACTTTGGCTTGGGAGGCTGCAGACCGTGCTGATACTTATGCAGTTCAAATTGCAAACGATAATACTTTCGAAGGCTTTGCCATTAAATTTACTAAATCAGGAATCGAAGATTTAAGTGCCGAAGTAACTCCCAATCGTTTAGTAAACAACACAACTTACTATTGGCGTGTACGTGCATCGAATGGTACCGGATATGGCGAATTTTCAGAAATTTGGTCATTCAATATTGGCTCAAGTATGCCGGGTCCGGTTTTACTTTACCCTGCTAATGGTGCTCAAAATATTGAACAGCATCCAATTATCAAATGGGGTGAAATTGAAGGCGCTGATTCATACAGAATTCAAATCACAACCAAAGAAAATTTTGAAGGAAGTTTAGTAGTAAATCAAAGTGGACTGACAGATAAAGAATTCCTATTTAACACTAGCGAACCCGGTACTCTGTATAAATGGCGTGCTCGCGGTGAATCATCAGGCGGAAACGGCGATTGGTCGCAAGTAAATTCGTTCACAACTGACCCTTCATCTTCAGTTTCAAGTTTTGTTGAACGAAATCTTTTAATGTTCCCAAATCCTGCTAATGAACAAATCAAGTTGCAATTGAATTTGTTCTCAATTGCTCCTATTAAGATACTCATATTTGATATAGAGGGCAATGTTGTGCATGAATCAACAAGCATAACATCCGAAGGTGTAAATGAATACATTATCAATATCAGTCATTTACCAATTTCTACTTATACGATTTCTATATACAGTGGCTTGAATAGCTTTGTTAAAAGCTTTACAATTGTAAGATAAAATATATAACTCTACGGCACGATTAATTAATAAGTTTAATCGTGCCTTTTTATTTTATAGGAAATCAATGGAAGATTTAGGCAATATCAGACGAGATTACAACAAGTTCAAACTTGACGAATCTTCGATTAATAAAAACCCTTTTGACCAATTCAAAATTTGGATGGATGAAGGTTTGAAAGGTGATTTTTACGAACCAACAGCTATGGTGATTTCAACTGTTAATTCGGAAGGACGACCATCTTCAAGAGTTGTACTATTGAAAAGCTATGATGAGCATGGATTTGTTTTCTTTACTAACTATTTGAGCCGTAAAGGTACGGATATAGCTTTCAATCCCTATGGTTCTTTGATTTTTTATTGGGATAAATTTGAAAGGCAAATCCGAATCGAAGGAAAAATCGAAAAAGTCACTCCTGAGGAATCAAAAGCCTATTACGACAAACGTCCTTATACAAGCAGGATTGGAGCTTGGGCTTCCGAGCAAAGTCAACCACTTAAAAGTAGATTTACATTGATTAGAAAAGTAGTAAAACTTATGATGAAACATCCTATTAATGTGCCTTTGCCTGACTTTTGGGGAGGTTACCGTTTGGTGCCTGATGAGTTTGAATTTTGGCAAGGTCGAGAAAATAGATTGCATGATAGATTCAGGTTCAAATTAATAGATACCAAAAAGTGGGAAATAGAAAGGCTATCCCCTTAAACTTATTTGAAAAAATATGTCATCTCGACAACTGTTCCGTCTGAATTTGAACGAATTTTGACTTCATGCATCAATTCACGTATGATAAAAACACCTCTACCACTTGCTTTGAGCAAATTTTCAGGCTCAAGGCAATCGTCAATATCCTGAGGATTGAATCCATTACCTTCGTCTTTAACGTAGATGTAAATCTTCTCATTATCAGCTTCAACATCAAACTGAACCTTTTTGTTTGGGTCTAATTTATTTCCATGATTGATAGCATTATTCACCGCTTCAGTAACAGCAATCATGATATTGTAAAATACAGTATCATCTATGGCAAATTTAGACCTCAAATCAGCTAAAACGGGTTCAATATTTGTAATTGAATGTCTTTCACTCTTAAGTGTATTATGAGAATAGAATTTTTTTTCGCTCATGAAATTATAATGAAATTTGTGAAACTAAATAAACATTTGGTATTTCGCCCGAAAACCTATCATTTATATATCTAAATTCATACCAACCTACAAAAGATATTAACGAATAATGCGAAAAATTAACTTTAATGTTTATTTCAGGACCTAAACTAACACTTACGTAGTCATTTGGATTGCTTCTGCGGATTGCGATGTTTCTGTTAGACAAATTGTAGTATCTGAACCCACAAGCCACGTCATAGACTTCATTTTCCCTATATTTTACGAAAAATTTCCCGAAAAATTTCATATTCCCACTAACGGGCGATTCTTGAAAACTTGACCAATATAATACTCCCGTTTCGCGATATATCAAATCATAATTCAGCAATAGGCTTGTCTTTTCAGTCAATCTGACTGTAATCGAATCATTATATCCAATTTGCCTAAAACTATAACTTGAGACTCCCGGTGAAATTGATTCGAAATCGTAAACTGTATAATTTGCCAGAATGTTGAAAGTCGGTTTCAATGAAATGAGTTTACTATTGTAGCTGAAAAAAGGGCTCAATTTTATTATTCTCATCCAATAATTAGAGGCGCTACGTTGTGATTTGAGATATACCAAATGATTCATTTGTAATTCAGCATTTATCCCCATTGAGAACAATTTATTAACTTTTCGTGAATATTGAGTTGAAATAATCGTCAAGAACTCGTCCCTATCACTGTAATTTGTCTCCGATGGAGTATCGAAACGAGTTAGCATCAACAAAATGTTCGACTTCAAAGTATCAGATTTGGTCAATATAAATTGCGTTTGGTTTGTAATATTGGTGATTGAAGTTATATTGTCTAATGAAAATGCTTCACTTTTCATTTGGTTGAACCTATTATCATCGATATTTTGTAGCTTGGAAACAGTATTTTGGTCATCTTCAGTTGAATAGTTCAAAAGCAATCTATTTGTAAATGATGGTTTAACGTAATTCAAATCTGCATTCAGTCTGAATGAAGTTATGTCGCGTGATTTGGAAACACCTGTGTTTAAATCATTCTGTACGTAAGTGCCATACCATTTCTCAACAGAATTCCGATTAAGAGATAACTTAATCCCACTAAAAATATAATTGCTAATTAGAAAATTCAAATTCAGTTCAGCAAAATATGTCATACTGCCACGTTCCTCTACTGAAAATGGGAACTCGAGATTATTTGAAGCCATGTAAACCGAATCACGTCTTAGTAAGTTAGACCTATCTAAATATGAAACACCAAAATCAGCTCTTATATAATCATAAATAGAGAACATTCGTGACACATTTGAATTGAAATTAATTGTATTTAGTGAACGGTCGTAATTGAGTTTTAACATCTCACCTTTCAAATTCCCATCAATATCTAAATCACTGTGATTGTTCAAATATTTGGCTTCAAATTGGATAATATCGCCTCCTGAGACGACCCCTACTTGCGAATTTTGTTCACGTCCATAAGCAAAGTTAATGTAATTTATTTCCGAAATGTCATATTGAATCCCTAATAATCCATTCAGCCTGCTTAGTTCATTTAATTCGACACTGCCGGGATTGGATGTGAGTAAGTAAGATTTGTTGAAAAGTAACCTAAAATTATTGGTTTGAGGTGATAAGTAGTTGAATTTGAAAGTTTGGTCGTCTTGATATATTGTCCGTCCTTCAAGAGATGCGTTGCCATAGTAATTTTGTTCAATATTGAAGATGCCAAATTGTGTATCAGTATGATAATCCAACAAAAGGTTAAAATTATATACATTCATCACCTTGTTAAATCCATATCGAAGCAAATTGCCAATTGGCAATGTATTAGTCGAATCATGAGGCAAAGTCGAAAACACCGAATTTGACTTCAAAATCAGTATGATGAAAATTACAAATACGACTTTCAATGCTCTATTGCTCATCTCGAAAAAGCCCTTTGTTGCACTCTCGCTTGTACAAAATTACGAGTTCTGCAATTAAAGTCTTATTCTCCTTGACAATGATTTTCCTTCCGGATTTCAAAGTGATAGTAGTATCGAAAGCCGATTCTACGGTTTCGATTTCATCGGCGTTCACAAGGATTTTTTCGCCGTCAATTTTTGTCAATTCAATCATCGTTGTTCTCAAATTCGTGAAGTAAAGCCTGTCTCTCAATTTCCAACTGTCTGATTCTTCTGTCTATCGAATCTATTTCTTCAGGCATCGAATCCATCTCTAACCTGAGTTTGCTTGCAGCTTCATCAATCAAATCAATTGCTTTATCAGGAAGAAATCTGTCAGAAATATATCTGTAGGATAGTTCTGAAGCAGCTATAATTGCAGCATCTGTGATTTTAACACCATGATGAACTTCATATCGTTCTTTTAATCCACGTAAAATCGAGATTGTATCCTCGACTGTAGGTTCATCTACAATAACCTTTTGAAAACGTCTTTCCAATGCAGCATCCTTTTCTATATATTTTTGATATTCGTTGAAGGTTGTTGCTCCAATGCAATGCAACTCACCGCGTGCAAGTGCCGGTTTGAGAATGTTAGCGGCGTCCATGCTGCCGGAAGTCGCACCCGCACCGACTAAAGTGTGCAGTTCATCAATAAAGAGGATTATTTCACCGTTCGAATCCGAAACTTCCTTAATCAATGCTTTGAGACGCTCTTCAAATTGTCCGCGAAAACTTGTTCCGGCAATTAAAGTTCCCATATCCAACGCTACAATTGATTTCGATTTAAGATTTTCGGGTACGTCACGATTTACAATTCTTTGAGCAATTCCCTCAACAACAGCAGTTTTGCCAACGCCGGGTTCGCCAATAAGCACGGGATTATTCTTTGTTTTCCTCGATAACACTTGCAATACACGTCGGATTTCGTTTTCTCTCCCGATTACGGGGTCTAATTTCCCATTAATAGCTTCTTCATTCAACATTCTGCCATAACGTTTAAGTGCTTGATATTTGTCTTCAGGATTTTGGTCAGTTACGCGACTTTTGCCCCTTATTGAATGCAATACTTGAAGAATTATCTCTTTAGTCAATCCGGCTTCTTTAAGTATTTCGTAAGAATCGCTTTTCGTTTCCATCATAGCTAAAAAAAGATGCTCTGTGCTTACGTATTCATCTTTTAGTTTATTCGCATTTTTTAGTGCAATGTTGAATAAATCATTTGTGGAATTTGATAAGTATTGCTGTACAATCGAAGAATCCGATATTTTAGGTAATTCTTGCATCTTACTGTTCACCATGATTTTTATAGCGCCCAAATTTGCTCCTGCTTTCAAAATCAAATCGGGTATAATTCCGCTCGAATCTTGCACCAATGCGGCTAACAAATGCATAGGTTCAATTGCTTGGTTATTATAGCTTGAAGCAATCTCTTGCGCAGTTTGCAAAGATTCTTGTGCTTTTAAAGTCAATTTTTGGTAATTCACAATCTACTTTGAATACATGTTAAACAATATACAAGTTGATTTACGAATTACGTAGATAAGATATTTTATAACTCAATAATGGTTGGCGTAATTATTTCAAATCAGTTCCGTCTTAAAACTTTGAATAAGTTGAAAGTAATAATTAGGAATGATTTGATGATGGTTTTTGCTACATTTTTGTTAGGCTTTTTGTTGAAATTTTTGGGAAGGTGCGAAAACTATGGATAAAATCAAAGGAAAGATACTCTGGATAGATGACGAAATTGACTTATTACGTCCTCATATCATATTACTCAACCAACGCGGCTTTGATGTTGCGACTGCTACTAACGGTGAAGATGCAATTGAAATGTTGAAACAACAGCATTTCGATTTAATTTTTTTGGACGAATCAATGGTAGGAATTTCGGGATTAGAAACTTTGCCAATTTTGAAAGAAATTGACCCAACGACTCCAATTGTGATGGTCACTAAGAATGAAGCCGAAAGCGTAATGGAAGAAGCAATCGGTAGCAAAATTGATGATTACTTGACAAAACCTGTCAACCCTACTCAAATTTTGATGGCTGCCAAAAAATTCCTCGAATCTTCGAGAATTGAAGAGGAGAAATTCACTCAAAATTATTTGATGGGCTTCAATGAAATTTCCAGACAAATGCTCGGTCAAGTTGAATGGAAAGATTGGGTCGAGATATATACACGATTAGTACAATGGTCAATGGAATTGGACAGAATGCCCAATTCGACACTTACTCAGACATTACAGGACCAATTTCGAAATGCGAATGCAGAATTTTCAAAATTTATCGAACGTAATTATATAAATTGGTTAGACACAAAATACGAAGATGCTAATCCTGTGCTTTCACCACATCTTTTAGATACATATTTAAAGCCTCTACTCAGTCAATCTAAGACTGTTTTCGTTTTTGTTGTGGATTGCTTGAGGCTTGACCAATGGCTCGTCATGCAAGAGCTTTTAGCATCATATTATTCCTTCAAGACAAATTATTATTGCACAATACTCCCGACTGCAACTCAATTTGCACGGAACTCGATTTTTTCGGGTTTATATCCGATTGAAATTAAGAAGCATTACCCTCAGTGGTGGAACTCTGATACCAATAGTGAAGACCATAAATTAAATGCTTTTGAAAAAGAATTACTTGAAGCATGGATCGAACGACGTAGAATAAAACTCAGGAACAGACCCGGCTATGTCAAAATATTCGATACTGAGTTCGGTCAAAAAATCGAACGAGATATAATGCAATATACTCAAAATCATTTGAATGCTTTCGTTTTAAATGCTGTGGATATGATTGCCCACTCGCGTTCTGATTATGCTATTTTGAAGGAAATCGCGCCCGACGAATCAGCTTATCGCTCCTTGACACGTTCATGGTTCAGACATTCCAGCTTTTTCGGTATGCTCAAGGCTCTTTCAAAACAAAAAGACATCAGTATCATCATCACAACTGACCACGGTTCCGTTAGATGTATGCGTGGAGTAAAGGTATTAGGCGATAGAGATACTTCTACAAATTTGCGTTATAAATTCGGTAAAAACGTTAAAGCTGAATCCAGATATGCAATGCAAATAGCAAGACCTGAAGATTACAAACTTCCTGCTCACGGAATTACAGTCAACAATATTATCGCAAAAGAAGACTATTATTTCGTGTACCCTACTGATTATCATCATTATTTGAATAAATATCGTGACAGTTTCCAGCATGGCGGCATTTCGATGGAAGAAATGATTTGCCCGGTTGTGCAGCTGACACCAAGGTAATAAATGCAAGAACAACTTTATAAGTCAAAAAGCGAAAAAGATACTATTAAAATTGGTTTTGAGTTTGCTAAGGAAGTAAAATTAGGCGACGTAGTGGCACTAATTGGTGAACTCGGCGCCGGAAAAACTGAATTTATCAAGGGTTTGTGTCAAGCTTTAAGCGTAGAGCAACTTGTCACAAGCCCTACTTTCACTATAATGAATTGTTACCAAGGTAAGATTAACAATCAAGAGGTAAGCATTTATCACATTGATTTGTATAGAATCAATAAGGTTTCCGAGTTAGACGAAATTGGTTTCGACGAATGTATCCATTCCAAAAATGATATTAAACTCGTTGAATGGGCTGATAAAGCCGGAAACAGATTATCAAAAGTTGATTATAAGGTACGATTTGAATTAGATGAAGATAATGAAAATGTACGTCAAATTTCAATCATGAATGAATTTGTACGATAATAAATTGACTTATCGTAGTATGATAATCGGATGAAATAAGCTACGATTTCCACCTATAATTTTCAGATAATATATTCCTTGAGCAAAAGAACTTGTTGAAATTTTTCTGAATTGTTCAATATTTACTATGCTTTCCGCTTGTTCATCGTAAATCTTCCTACCAATGAAATCATATATTTCAAAAATTGTAGTTTGCGAATTACTGTTGAAATACTGAATATTCAGGTTATCTAAGACTGGATTTGGGAAAACTTTCGTTAATTTTAAATTCGAATCATCGAAGCAATCTGCCAATTTTATGACTTTTACATTCTTATTTAAAGTGTCTGCCGGTAGCTCCCATTCATCTGTAGCAATTAGTTTGATTTCGAGACTATCGTATAGCGGACTAATGTATATCTTCATTTCAGTATTATAAACGTTGAACCACTCTGTTGGCGAATCATTTATAAAAGCTCTATATGAATAATCAAGATTATAAGTATGTCGTCCTTTGTAAAGGGGTTGGATGTTCCACATAGCTATTTCACAAGTGAAAACTTCATTGGGCCCTGAAATTGTTATGTTATTATTTACAAATGATGTGGTATTGTTTGATAATGGCTTAAAGGTAGTATTGATTCGGGAAATATTCATTCCTTTCAATTCATTTACTTTAGATTTAATCTCACTAAAGCCGGTTCTCGGGTTTGCGGTATAAAGAAACCAATCAATCTCAATTTTGTGTTCTTCTTTTATTCCATTTAGGGCGCTTTCGCCAATTGAGTGCATTGAATACCAAGTCTGAAAATCATACTGAGGATAATAATTTTTAATAGTATAAGGTTGGAGCCATGAATCAGATTCGTAGGATTCGCCTGAGTAAATTAAGTAATCCACATCAGGTTCGTCACTCAAAATCTCGAAAGCTATCATATTGCCTAATTTATCAACACGCATAACATAAATCATCCATCTGTCGCCAATTAAAGGTCTCCCCTTGTACTCACCAACGCATTGTTTATATCCTGTGAGTTTGCCATTTTCGCAACAGATGCAATCCAAGTCTGTGTTTAATATATTGATGCCGGAGTAATTATTACAACCGGTTTTCAACCTTGGGTGACCGTCATGATACCAACCATTATTCCATTCAAAGTCCATTTCAGCCCAATATCTGATTTCATCGTCACCATCTTTAAATTTAAACATTGTGCTACTCCATAGCCAATACGCTTGGGTAATTTTGTCGGGATCTTTCAATGCTTCAAGTTTGATTCTGGTGGCATAAGTACCTTCCCTGAATAAAAAGCTTGATACGATAAATGGGTGCGGATGAGGTTCCCATTTCCCTTTATTAAAAATTAATTGCACTCCGACTGAATCAAATCTGATTGTTGTATTCGGATGTTGCTTAGTAGAATCATGATAAACATAGCCTTGCCAAGCTCGTGAACTAACGATTCCGTCACGGGTTATCCATGGATTATTTCCAAATATCGAACCTGATGAATCAAATGGTGCCGGATTAATGAAATTCGTATAATGAAAATCATCAAATAGGTACTCTGTATCAAACAAATCTTGCGATTTTAATAAACTAATCTCTAATAAAAGAATAGTAATAGTAGCAGCGACTAAATAAAAGAAGTTCATCACAATGTCTGCATATTGTACAAAAAATTATTCTACAATATATGTTGCTTTCAACAATAAATCGGTAGAAAATGTGAAATTTAATGCTTGAGCTGTCCTTTTATTCAAATAAATTTGAGTTGTAGGTAAATATTTGACTGCAATGGCATCAGCGTTAATACCCAAAATTACCGAAATTGCAGAAACTCCCGTTTCGAGCGCTAATTCATCATAATCAACAGAAACACCACCTATTGCACCGTCTTCAACGTTTTCTCGCGAATCTCCAATCACAAACATGTTCTTGACCATTGCATTCTGTGAAAGATTTTTCATTCCCAAATTCATCGTATTATCAGCGGCGATAAGAACTGTATTGATTTGTTTATTTTCAAAATTTGACAACGCCGGTGTTATCTGACTTATGTTTTCAACAATTTCATTAGTGAATTCCAAACCGTAAAGAACAGATAATGAACTCAATCTCTGTTGAGCATAGAGAGAATTTGGTTCACTTGGATTATACATCCGTCCTGCATGAGTCAAATCAGGGAATAATTCTTTAACAAATTTTAAATAATCATCAAAATTAGTTGCATCTGATAATCCTGTGACATTTTCACGTGCATTTATAATTCCTGCAAACTCCGGCGAAGTTACATAAGTAAATACTACAGGAATATTTGAAGGTATGTATTCAACAGCGGCTTTGGAAGCAGGAGTAGAAACAGGGATGATTATATCGCATTTCAAGTCAACCAACTCTTTACACAAAGATGCTAATTTTGATGCATCTCCGTTTGCATTTTTTTCAAAATATTCAACATTTTTGTCATCAATCAATCCATATTGTAGCATTGTTTTTTTAGTGCCTTGAATTATATTCTCCGAAAGTTCAGACATGTTGTATCTTAAAAATCCAACTTTAATATTTGCAGCCGAAATTTGAATTGTATCGCCGGCATTCAAATTATATTTCTCAGACATATTTCCAAAATTCACAGCAAGGATTAATTTATTGTCGGCATCAAGCAATGCAACATTAGCCCCGACAGGTACACTCGAAAAAGTACTTGACCAACGAGCGTAGAAAGTACTTTCTCCTGCTTGAACTTTCAAAATCGAGCCAAGATCAATCCCTGATAATAAATCACTCGTGATATTTGTTTCCACGTTGCCGATATTGTCGATATATAGGCTCTGCCCTACTATATTGCCACCATTACGATAAGCATCATAAACTGGTCTTAGAATTGGGTCAGTACATACTGAGCCGAATCTGTTAAGCGGAGCACCTGAAAGAACAGTTCTCACTGCTGAATTATAAATTTCAAAAAATGTTACATCATCAATACTTTTGTGTTTGCCATCGAATAGAAGCATATTATCAATATATCTGATTTCGCCGTAAGTATAATTTGCCAAGACTCGCGAAGCTAAACCATTATCAGGCAAAATAAAGGCTTGGTCGCCTACTTTGAAAATGATATTTCTTTCAGTATCACCATCATCAACAGTTGACAAAAAGACTGTGTTAATAGGATAATTCTTATTTGCTTGTTCCAAAACGTAAGCAGCTTGGGCTACGTCAAAATTTCGGGTTTGAATGTATTCGAACTTGACATTTGGAAATTCTTTATTTACGATTCCGGACAAGCTCATGACTAATTCGCTACTACGGTCATAATCGGTAATCAAAACAAAAGTGCGGTCGTAACCGATATAGTTATTTGTTATGTTTTCATCACCACAAGAACTGAACAATATTGCAATCAACACTAAAAGAATATATTTCATCATTTATAAATGTCCGTTTAAATAATAGTAAAGTAGCAATAACGAATACCCTTGTACATTAATTATATTTTTTATTCAATTTAGTGTCAATTTCTCGTATGAATTTCGTATTTTTAGAAACTTATGAAATCAAATTATTAACAATATTTAATTAGGTGAGTTTTATGTATGGACAAATGAAAGAATTTCTGAATCAAGAATTGCAATCACTTAGAGAACAAAAGCTATACAAAAGCGAAAGAATAATCGAAAGTCCGCAAGCGGCTGAAATCGTTGTAGGAGGCAAGAAAGTACTGAATTTTTGTGCGAACAATTATCTTGGATTGTCATCTCATCCCGAATTGATAAAAGCGGCTCATGAGATGATAGACTATCGCGGTTATGGATTATCTTCAGTAAGATTTATCTGCGGTACCCAAGATATTCACAAAGAATTAGAGCAGAAAGTTTCCGAATTTCTTGGTACTGAGGACACAATCTTATTCTGCGCTGCATTCGATGCAAATGGTGCAGTGTTCGAACCACTTTTCGGACCTGATGACGCAATCATTACCGATGCACTCAATCATGCTTCAATTATTGACGGAATCAGACTTTCCAAGGCTAAAAGATGGGTTTACAAGCACAGCGATATGAGAAACATCGAAGAACTTGACCCCGCGACAGGAAAAGATTTGAAAGGCTTGGAAAGATGTTTGATTGAAGCTAACGAGCAAGGTTGCAGATTCAAAGTTATCGCAACAGACGGCGTTTTTTCGATGGATGGCGATATAGCTCGTTTGGATGAAATTTGCGATTTAGCTGAAAAATATGATGCACTTGTTATGGTAGATGAATGTCATGCTTCGGGCTTTATGGGCAAAACCGGTCGCGGAACTCACGAACATAAAAATGTAATGGGTAGAATTGACATCATCACAACCACATTTGGCAAAGCACTCGGAGGCGCCTCCGGCGGTTGTATTTCCGGCAGAAAGGAAATAATCGAATGGATGAGAAATAAGGCTCGCCCCTATTTGTTCAGCAATACATTAGCTCCGGCAATTGTAGGAGCTACATTGAAATGTCTAGAAATTTTGACTGCAAGCACAGAATTACGCGACAAATTGGAAAGAAACACTACGAGATTCCGCAAGGAGATGACCGAAGCAGGATTTGATATTATTCCCGGTGTCCATCCTATTACACCGATTATGTTCGGCAAATACGAAAATTGTTCAGCATTGGCAGTTGAATTTGCGAATCGCATGCTCGAAGAAGGAATTTATGTAATCGCATTCTCCTTCCCTGTGGTTCCTCGCGGCAAAGATAGAATCCGTGTTCAACTTTCAGCTGCACATGACGAGCAACATTTAGATAAAGCAATTGCAGCCTTCATCAAAGTGGGCAAAGAATTGAAGATGATATAAGATTGTTGAGAAGAAAAAAAAAAAATCCTTCCTTAGGTATTGAGCCCAAGGAAGGATTTTTTGTAATTAATCTAAAAACTATTTGTTGTTCTTGTAGAAATCTTCCATGAATTTGGCAAGAGTTTCTACAGATGCCATAGGACAAGCATTATATACAGAGGCACGAATGCCACCTACTGAGCGATGTCCCTTCAAACCAAGCATGTTTTGTTGTTTAGCTTCGTTGATGAATTTTTCTTCCAATTCCGGAGTTGGCAAATTCCAAGTGATGTTCATCAAAGACCTGTCAATAGCTTCAGCAACTGCGCCCTTGTAAAAATCGGTATGAGCATCAATCACATTGTAAATTGTATTTGCTTTTTTGATATTATGAGCTTCGATTGCTTCCAATCCACCCATGCTTTCAATCCATTTGAATGTGCGTCCAACTGTGAAAATCGGTAACGTTGGTGGTGTGTTGAACAATGATTCTTCTTTTACATGAGTGTTGTAATTCAACATTGTCGGCATACCGGATTTACCAGCTTTTTCGAGCCATTCTTTCTTGATGACAACTAAAGTTACGCCTGATGGACCAATATTTTTCTGAGCACCTGCATAAATCAAACTATATTTGGAGAAATCGCGACGCATAGCCAAAAAATCTGATGACATATCGGCAACGAGTGGCACGTTTGCTGTGTCTGGGTCAATTTTCCATTCAGTTCCGAAAATTGTATTGT
Organism: Desulfobulbaceae bacterium; assembly: GCA_018335795.1. GTDB lineage: Bacteria > Bacteroidota > Ignavibacteria > Kapaibacteriales > UBA2268 > PGYU01. Next base: position 209,948 of record JAGXRP010000033.1, read on the forward strand.
TCGTTGTAATATGCACGTAATCCGAATCCGGATGGAAGTTCCAAGATTTAGGAATATAATTATGATTAGCTTCTTTAGAAGTCGCTGCTACATTGACTTCTCCAAAAAGCTTTGCTTCTTTGGCAGCTTTTTCAGCCCAAACGCCTGTTAGAACATAATCAGCTTTTGTTTTCAAAAAATTCTGTGGTATCATCATGAATTGTGTGCTTGCTCCGCCACCAAGGAAGAGTACAGCATATTCTTGGGCATCTAATCCTAAGATTTTCAAACAATCTGCTTGAGCCGTTTTAATCACTGCATCAAACTCTTTTGAACGGTGGCTGATTTCCATAATACCAATGCCTTTGCCTGTGAAATCAATACAAGCAGCGGCTGTTTCTTTTACTACTACTTCCGGAAGTACTGCCGGACCCGCAAAAAAATTATGACTCGACATTTTAAACTCCAATTATTTTACAACTGAGCAATTTTTAATTGCATTTTTACAAATTTCGTTACGCAAAAATATCATTTAATTGCACAATAAGCAATAAAAATGCGTTTTTATTAACTTTTAATCACAAAAAACATGAAAATCGTCACTTTTTAGAAATCTGCTTGCTTTGACAGGCTCTAGTATAAAAATCTGTACTTATACTATCGCCTCTTTGCATAGAAATTTCCCAATCCTGGCAAGCTGCATTTTTGTTTCCGTATGCATATAGGGCTTTCCCTCTCTGGCGAAGAGTGAGAGTTGTATCATGATGTTGTTCGAGCGCCAAATTGAAATCATCAATTGCCTTTTTATAATCCTTATACATGCCGAAAAGCACTCCACGATTGAAATACGCCTCGGGATAAAACTCTCGTAATTCTAATGCAGCATTCAAATCTTTCATTGCTTTATCGTTTTGAGCAGATTTGATTAGCGTCACACCTCGGAAATATAGTGCTTCCGGATATTTTTCTCTTAGTTTCAAAGCTTCATTGAAATCTGCCAAAGCACCACCAAAATCATTCAAATCATATTTTACAACACCACGATTGAAAAATGTAAATGCGGAGTGTTTGTAAAATTCCAATGCTTTGTCAAAATCTTTTACAGCAAGTTCTGATTTTTTCAATTTCCCATAAGTCAATCCTCTTGCTCCATATGCTTGAGTATAGTTGGGATTTACTTCAAGCACTTTGTTCAATTGCTCAAGCGATTCTTCAAATCTATTGTTTTTTTGAAGTAGCATGGCAAAATTTGTCCTAATTTGGTACGCTTCGGGTTTCAATTCCAAAGCTCTTTTATAATCTTTATATGATGAATCTAACATTCCAAGAATTGAATAGCAGTTTGCGCGATTATTCAATGTGTTAAAAGCATCAGGATTTTGCCTAATAGCCATATTGTAATCCAACAAAGCTTCTTTATGCTTTCCTTTTCTCATCAAATAGTTGCCACGATTATTGAATGCTGAAAGTATATTGTCCGATTTTTCGATGATGTATGAATAAAACGATATTGGATTATCGTATAGCTTCCCATGATTATTAGAATAATATGCAAATCCTGCCACAACAATTAAGAATATCGGGATTACCAATTTCAATTTCATGTGAAATTCTTTCATTGGTATGATTGCAGCTAATATCATTAGTAGTCCCACAACCGGCAAATAAGCACGATGTTCGAGGTAAGAAAAAGTGAAGGAATCTGTTGATTGGCGATAGAGCATCGGTGGCAATGTAAATGCCAAGAACCAAACCAATCCCATCAAAAACAACTTTTTATCGGATTCTTTATTGAGAATTAAAAAAATAAAAGAAACTACAAAGCCGATTATACCGATTGCTGTTACAGGCAGAGTCATATCTGCCATTGGAGTCAGATTAATTGGTACTAAAAACTTGCCGAAAAACTCCGGAATAGTCGAAATATTCAGGAAGAAGTTTGCTATTTTGAAATTGGAGTCTCCGGGATTGAAGCCTATCATCAACGTTCTAAACCAAATGTAAAACACCACAACTGCAATCCAAAATGCCAGGCCAGTTAAATATCGTGGCTTAAGGAAAGCCTTGAAATCATTTTTTGATTCTATGAAATAGTATGCCGTAAACACTCCTATTGACAGCAGTGCCGTTTCTTTCGAAAATATAGCGAAAAGAAAAGCAACCACATTCAGTACCAAATACAAATAATTTCGTTTTTCAAGAAAGTTGATGTAGAATATCAGCGAAACAACTGCAAATATTGCCAATAAAATATCACCTCTTGACGGAATCCATACTACAGTATGAACAAAGAAGGGATGAATCGAATAAAGGAGACTGAAGCCAAAGGCAATGTAACGGTCAATTTTGAGCTTGAGTAATAATATAAAGAGAATAAGGCAAAAGATTATATGATAAATCAAATTGCTAAGATGATAAACAAAATTACTATTGTCGCCTATTGTCGAATCCAAAAGATAGCTGAGTGATTGGAGTGGTCTGTAAAAGTCCCCTGAGCCATATTTCAAAAAAGCGTCCCGTTTGAATGCCTCCTCATAATTTCCGATTCCTTTGATTTGCTTTGCATTCTCGAGTATAATATCGTCATCAAAACCGGATAGACCTAAATCAGTTGCATACCAAAATACTAATAATGGCATAATAATCAGTAGGGCAAGCCCGATTATTATCGAGAAGCCAAATTGCTTCCGAACTTTAGCCTGTTTCTTAGTCTTTGAATGTGGATTCTTCTTCATGTTGTTCATAATTTAGTTTTAAATAATTTCATTTTATCACTCACATAAGTTCAAATTTAACAAATTTCTTCAAGAATATGAAGCGAACATTTCAACTCTACTTTTTTATGAATTTTTTTTTAATTAAGTTTGAATTAGGTTATTTTGCGAAAAGCAAAACCTTTTTATGAATATTTATTAAGGTAATATCATGAGAATTTTAATCGCTGACGGGTTATCAAAACAAGGCGCTGACATTTTATCAAATGCAGGGCATGAAGTTGTTGAAATCAAGCTCACTCCCGAAGAATTATTAGAAAACATTAAAGATTATGACGCTATTATTGTAAGAAGTGCAACTAAAGTAACTAAAGATGTAATTGACAACGGTGTCAATCTTAAGTGCATTGCTCGTGGTGGCGTTGGTTTGGACAACATTGACGTAGTTTATGCCAAAGAAAAAGGAATCCCTGTTCTCAATACTCCCGGAGCATCGTCAATTTCGGTAGCCGAATTAGCTATTGCACATATGTTCTCGGTTGCAAGATTTATCAATCTCAGCAATACTGCTATGAGACAAGGTCAATGGCCCAAAAAAGATTATGCAAAAGGTTTTGAACTAACAAGTAAAACATTAGGTTTGTTTGGCTTTGGCAATATTGGCAAAGAAACTGCAAAACGTGCTTTGGGATTGGGAATGAACGTTATAGCATTTGACCCCTTTATCAAAGACACTGATCTGAATGTGAGGTTGGTCACAAAAGATGAAGTTTTGGCAAATTCAGACTTCATTTCAATGCACATGCCTTTAATCAAATCTGAAGGTCCTGCAATAACAGCCAAAGAATTTGACAAAATGAAAGATGGCGTCGTAATAATTAACTGTGCACGTGGTGGTGTAATTGTCGAAAAAGATTTGCTCGATGCACTCAACTCAGGAAAAGTTAAAGCAGCAGGAATTGATGTTTTTGAAAACGAACCATGTACAGAAGCTCAATTAGCATTAATTAATCACCCAAAAGTCAGCGTGACTCCACATATCGGAGCACAAACAGTAGAAGCTCAAGATAGAGTGGGAATTGAAATAGCCGAAAAAGTAGTAAATGCTTTAAAAAATTGATTTTTAATAAAATAAAATAGGAAAAAAACATGGCAATATTTAGAAGATTCAAAGCATTTATGCCTGTTCCCGAAAAGGCTCACGAAATTGCAGCACCACCTTATGATGTCATCAATTCGGACGAAGCCAGAGAATACGTCAAAAATAAACCGAATTCTTTTCTTCATGTCGGTAAACCGGAAGTAGATTTAGACCCTAAGATTAGTACATATGATAAAAGCGTTTACGAAAAGGGTAAAGAAAATTTACATAAATTGATTGAAAATGGCTTACTTTTCGAAGATGAATCGGCACATATTTACGTATATGCTCAAACAATGAACGGTAAAACGCAGTACGGTCTTGTAGGTTGCGCTTCGGTTGAAGATTATTGGAATGATATAATCAAAAAGCACGAAAAAACACGCAAAGTTAAAGAAGAAGACAGATGCAATCATGTTAGAGTTACAAATGCTCATACGGGACCCATCTTTTTGACATATCGCGATACTGAGGAAATAAACCGCATTGTGGCAAATATTGTGAAGAATCCTGCAACAACAGATTTTGTCGCCGAGGATGGAATTCGTCATCAATCATGGGTAATTAAAGATTTAGAACTTATTTCTAAAATTGAGAATATGTTACATAATGTACCCACTTTTTACGTCGCAGATGGACATCACAGGTCTGCAGCAGCAGCCATCGTAGGACGTGAACGACAAGATGCAAACCCCAAACATCAAGGCACTGAAGAGTATAATTATTTCCTTGCAGTCTTATTCCCGGCTTCACAACTTTATATAATGGATTACAATAGATTAGTAAAAGATTTGAATGGTCTAACTACTAATGAATTTATCAACAAGTTGGGTGATGTATTTGAAATTGAAGAATCAGAAAATCAGTTTAAGCCAAATTCAAAAGGCGAAGTCGGAATGTATTTGGATAAAAAGTGGTATAAATTGAAATTCAAATCAAATTTCAAAAATATTAACGACCCTGTTGATAGCTTAGATGTAGCGTTGCTACAAAGATACGTCTTAGACTTAATACTTGGTATCGAAGACCCACGTACAGATACCAGAATTGACTTTGTTGGCGGCATCCGTGGATTAGGTGAATTGGAAAGACGCGTTGATACTGATGGTATGAAAGTTGCCTTTTCGATGTATGCAACTTCGGTTGATGAATTGATGGCAATTGCCGACGCCGGTAAAATAATGCCACCAAAATCTACATGGTTCGAACCAAAATTACGTGACGGGATGTTTGTTCACTTTTTAGATTAATATTGCATTTTGAATAGTTATATCTAAGCCACCAATTCATGGTGGCTTTTTTTTCATAGATCATATTTTTTTTAAATATGACAATTAATTAATTTATCAATTCAAGTACAAGTATTAATTTCGTATATTCAATTCACAAATTTTGGAGTTTTTTATGAAAGTCTTAAAAATGATACTAATGATAATTGTTGCAATTGTCATACTGTTCCTTGTGGTTGCTGCTTTTATGCCATCTTCTTATCATGTAGAAAGAAGCATTGACATTAATCAGCCTGTCGAACTCGTTTTTGAGCAAGTCTCGGATTTGTACAACTTTGAGCAATGGAGCCCATGGAATGAAATGGAACCCTCCGCTTATTCCCCTGTCGAAGGAATGGGAGTCGGTCAAGTATCTAAATGGGATGGCGATACCGTTGGCAAAGGTGCTTTAACAGTTACCGGTATTACCGAATATGAATCTGTTACACAATCATTGAAATTTGAGAAACCATATGAAGGTGCAGCAGATATTACTTTTACTTTCGTAAAAAATGCTGATGGCACCATCAAGGTAACATGGTCAACTGTAGGCGAATTAGGCTATCCTATTGAAAGATTTTTCAAGCCTATGATTGAATCAGAACTTTCTAAATCTTTTGATGAAGGTTTGGCAAAATTGAAAGCTCGAAGTGAGGCAATTAAAGATTTTGTTAAAATCGAAGTAACAGATTTTCTTGGAGGAAAGTATTATACAATATCTGATAATGGACATATAAGTGAAATTGAAGGTAAAATGAATAAGATATTTCCGGAACTATATGAATTTATTGGTAGGAGTGGTTTGAAGATGTCAGGGTTACCAGTTACTATTAATAATGCATGGAGCATGGAATTAATGACTTGGGATTTTACTGTTTGCATTCCAGTAAACGATAACTCTGTCGCTCCGACAGGAAGAATCAAAGCTATGGAATTGCCGGCTATGAAAGTAGCTAAAGCTGTTCACGTTGGTCCTTATGACAGTTCCGAAAAAACTTACATGGCAATTGAAGCATTCCTTAAAAAACGTACATTAGAATCTGCCGGAAAATCTATGGAAGAATATGTAAATAGTCCACAAGATACTCCACCTAATGAATTGATAACAAATATTTACTATCCTATAAAATAATAGAAAAGATTAATATTTAAAGACTGCTTCTTTGATGCAGTCTTTTTTTTTATTCATTACTTAATTACTGATTAATTTCGCTTTGTAGGTAGTGTAAAAATTGTAAATTTGTAAGATGTTAAAATATTCTATCGAAAAGCAATGAAAAAAGTTTGTGTATTAGGTTCAGGAATGGTTGGAAGTGCTATGGCAATTGATTTAAGCAGGCGTTTCAAAATTACTGTCGCTGACAAATCCCAAGACCATTTATCGCAATTAGTCAAGTTAGGCATTGCCACTGTTGTTACCGACTTATCAAAATCTGAGAATGTAGCACAAGTAGTTTCAGAAGCAAACTTAGTTATTTGTGCTGTACCCGGTTTTATGGGTTATAAAACGCTTGAATACGTTATTAATGCCGGTAAAAATGTGGTTGATATTTCATTTTTTCCCGAAGACGCTTACAACTTAGATGCAAAAGCTAAAGCAAAAAATATTACAGCTATAGTTGATATGGGGGTTGCACCAGGCATGGATAATTTTCTGTTAGGTCATCATGTCCGTAAAATGGAAGTTACGGATTTCAAATGTTACGTTGGAGGTTTGCCAAAGCTTCGAAGCCACCCGTTCCAATACAAGGCACCGTTCTCACCTGTTGATGTACTCGAGGAATACACCAGACCAGCTCGATATATTGAAAATTCTCATCTTATTGTCAAGCCTGCTTTAACCGACCCTGAATATTTGGAATTTGAAGGAATCGGCACTTTGGAAGCATTTAATACTGACGGATTACGCACAATTATGCGAAATATCACAGCTCCAAATATGATTGAAAAAACACTACGGTGGCCAGGACATATTGATTTGATGCGCGCTCTGATAAAAGCCGGATTCTTGGATACAAACAAAATCCAAATAGGGAAAGTCAAAATTTCTCCTATGGACTTTACTTCACATATTTTATTCGAAAACTGGAGATTACAACCTGGTGATTTGGAATTTACAGTCATGAGAGTGGAAATTGTAGGAAATGAAAATGGGCAAAGAGTTAAATACGTTTACGATGTATATGACGAAACAGACATTGCTACAGGAACTTCATCAATGGCTCGCACCACAGGTTATACAGCGACTGCAGTGGCTTCACTATTCTTAGAAGGGTTGTTTAATGAAAAGGGAATAATTGCACCTGAAATGTTACCAATAAATGACACTATTTTCGACTATGTAATGGATTACCAACTTCAACGCAATATTTATTACAACATCAATAAACAGATTCTTGACTGATGATATCTATTGACAATATTGATGATGATAGAATCGTAGATTATCGTAATTTGAAGCAGCAATCTATTCATGGAGCAAGGAAAGACAGATTCGTGGTTGAGGGTAGAAAAGTAGTTCAAAAATTATTGGAAAGCAAACTCGAAACCCTTTCGATTTTTGCAACTAAAGAGTTTTATAGCGAAAATATAGATTTGATAAATAGTAAAGTAAATGTTATTTCCCAATTTGTTGCTTCAAAATCAATGATGAATGAAATTGCAGGTTTCAAGTTACATTCAGGTATTTTAGCAGTTGCTCTTACACCAAATTTCTGCAATGTCGGCGAACTATCAGATACAATAGTCGCGCTAAACAAAATTGGAGATGCCGAAAATTTAGGTTCGATTATTCGAAATTGTATTGCTTTTGGAGTTAATTCGATTATCATAGATTCGGGCACATATTACCCTTACTCGAGAAGGGTCGCGAGGGTCTCAATGGGTGCACTTTTTAAAATAAAAATTGCATCATATAACACTTTAAGTGAATCGCTTAAACCATTGAAACGTAATAAATATAATATTTACGCAATCGAAAATAATATAGACTCGGAGCCAGTAGAGAATTTTAATTTTGTTGGTAAAAAAATCCTTATATTTGGTAACGAAACAAATGGAATAAGTAGAGAGATTTTAAAAGTTTGTGATAGTATTTTGGAAATTAAAATGAATAACGATATTGAATCATTAAATGTAGCATCTGCATCAGCTATTTTACTCAATAAAATATACGAAAATAGACATGGCGATACCATCAGATTGGAATATACTTGACATACTTAGATTGAGTTTTACAAAAGGAATTTCCTCTTATGAATTGATGAGAATTGTAAGTGATTTCAAATCATTGAAAGAGTTAGTTGAATCATCACATCCGATTAGGAATAAAGTCTTTGCTGATGAATTATTTGCATCCGGCAATCATTATTACGATGAAAGCATGAAGCAAATTGAACTCGCAGATAATCACAAGAGCAAATTGATTACAATTTGGGACTCGGATTACCCTGAGTTACTGAAGTCAATTGCCTATCCACCACCAATACTATTTGTAAAGGGGCAATTACAAGAATTTGATTCGATTGCTATAGCAATTGTTGGTACAAGACACCCTTCAACGTATGGAAGGCTCTGCACAGAGAGATTTGCTGATTATTTTGCTTTGAATGATATTGTCGTTGTAAGTGGCTTAGCATATGGAATAGATACCACAGCACATATGACGACAGTAAAAAGCAAAGGAATAACCTATGCAGTAATTGCTTCCGGAATTGATAAACTCTCCCCTTCGACGTCTGTTAGTAATGCCGACAAAATCATCGAAGCAGGCGGAGCGATAATTTCAGAATATAAATTTGGAGTTAGCGCCAATTTAAGCTCATTTCCTCAACGAAATAGAATTATTGCAGGCATTTCCAAAGCTGTTCTGATTGTAGAAAGCGCTACAAAAGGTGGCTCTTTGATTACGGCAAGAATTGCATTCAACGAGGGTAGAGAAGTATTTGCAATTCCCGGAAATATAAATAATAAAACTAGTGATGGCACAAATGAATTAATCAGAGTTGAATCAGCAAAAATCGCATTGACTCCTCAGCAAATATTGCAAGATTTAGGATTTGACAAAGTGGGATTTGAATCAAACAAGAAAGCCCCTGTATTCACTAATAAAAGCGCCGAACAACTCTATAGCTTGTTGTCATACGAACCTGTCCATATAGATGCATTACTTCAACAAAGCGAACTTGACATTTCAATGTTACTCGTTTTGCTGCTCGAATTAGAATTTAATGGTCATATCAGACAATTACCCGGTAAGTATTATATACTAAACAATTAAGAATGGTGACATCATGGATTTCAAGTTAGAATTAGAAAAATTTATTAATGAAATTGAAAAAAAAATTCAAGAATCATTACCAGTTGGACAACCGAATAATTTATATGAACCATTCCGTTATATTATGCAAGAAGGAGGTAAACGGATTAGACCTGTTCTTTCGATGATTTGTGCAGGAGTAGTCGGAGCCAATCCATATGACGCAACAAAAAGTGGAGCCGCAATCGAAATTTTGCACAATTTCACACTCGTACATGACGACATTATGGATGGTTCGCCACTTCGTAGAGGTCGCCAAACAATACACATGAAATGGAATAGGGATATTGCAATTCTCACAGGGGATGTAATGGTCGGGTATGCCTATAGTATGCTACCGAAACCATCGGAGCATGTAAGAAGCGAACAAATCATGAACATTTTCTCTAATGAGTTGATTGAAGTTTGCGAAGGTCAAGTCTTAGACATGGAATTCAACGACCGTAAAGATGTAACTATGCTTGATTACATCAATATGATTGATAAAAAAACAGCGCGCTTGATTGAAGCTGCTTGCTTAATTGGAGCACATATTGGAAATGCGAATGATGCTCAACTCAGAACACTCAAAATCGCAGCACATAATATAGGCTTGGCTTTTCAAATTCAAGATGATTTATTGGATATGCTTGCCGATGAAAAGAAATTAGGCAAAAAAATCGGAAAAGATATTATCGAAGGCAAAAAGACTTTCTTAATTTTAGCAGCAAAGGAAATGTCTATAAAAGAATCGGACAAAGATCTTATTGATGATTTTTACAATAAAAACGGATTGCCTGAGCAATTCATCCCACAAATGGATGAATTATTCAGACGCACCGGAGCTTACGAGCTTGCCTCAGAGCAGATTCGAACATATTTCGAAAATACTTATGTCGAATTGAAAAATCTCGAAGAAAATGATTACACAAGAATGCTTACTTGGCTAATCAGTTCAATCGAAAATCGAAATTTCTGATATACTATAATCTAATCAATGCCATTGTTTCTTGCATCATTTTAGAGTTGTGCTCAAGCGTCAATTGCTTGTAATTGATAGAGTCCACAATTGTACCAATCAAACACAATCCGAAAGTTAGGAAGTATAAAATTCCCATACCAATTTGTTTAAGAAAAAATCTTTGCAAACCTGCAAAACCTAAGAACCCTACGATACAAAAGATCAGGATATTTTGGGATGTTTGGCGCTTGTTGCGGTAAATTTGTGCAAACAGCATTAATTGCTGCTCACTCAAATCAGCCGTATATCTTTCTAAAATACGTAATTCTTCGAACTCAACGTCCGGGAACATTTGGATTAAATGTTGATTCATTGTGTAACTCCTTAAATTTGATATAATTAGAAATCAGTACGAAAATCCTGTGCAAAATAATTATTAACGCAAACAATCCTAATGGATGTGCTTCAAAAGATTGTAAAACATTGCAGGAAAAAATTAGCGATATAGATTGGCCTAATCCGCAACCAGGACAAAAATCCAATCCGGCATTATTTAAAGGGCAAAAAGTAAAGTGCGCCGTTTTGATTTCGACCAACGAAAGCCAAAAAAGAGCCGAAACCCAGAAAATCAGTTCAATATGTCTGAAAATATTTTTCATTTTTTCGTTACAAATATACTTTATTTCTTAACAAAAACAGTTCGAATTATAAGTTTAAGTATTTGATTTCACTAAATTTTAATTTTATAATATTAAAACAATATTTCAACCTTACATACGAATTATTCAATTGATAGTATATAAAACAAACAAAATGTTTCACTAACTATAAGATAATTCGAAATGTCGGTAGAAAAGTTTCAAACTAAAAATCTCAAATTAGACATTTATGGAATCACTGATGCAAATCAGATATTTTATAACTTAAGTTATGATGAACTATATCATCATGAATTAAATCCTCATCTTGACGGATTTGAGAAAGGATACGTCACCAATCTTGGTGCAATTACTGTAGATACAGGAATCTTTACAGGACGTTCTCCTAAAGACAAGTATATTGTCAAAGAGCCAAGTTCCGAGAATAATGTTTGGTGGGCAAATCCAGGTAGAAAGAGTTCGGATAATAAACCCATTACTCCAGAAATTTGGAATCATTTGAAGGAGCTATCCACAAATCAATTATCCGGTAAAAATTTATACGTAGTTGATTGCTTTGCCGGTGCAAATGAAGAGACAAGACTAAGTGTTCGATTTATAATGGAAGTGGCATGGCAAGCTCATTTTGTTACGAATATGTTCATTCGCCCTAACGAAGCCGAACTTGTTGATTTCGAGCCTGACTTTGTTGTAATGAATTCTTCTAAAACATCTAATCCATTATGGAAAGAGCAAGGTTTGAATAGTGAAGTTTTCGTTGCTTTTAACTTAGCTGAAAAAATGGCTGTAATTGGTGGCACATGGTACGGTGGCGAAATGAAAAAAGGCATTTTTTCGATTATGAACTACTATTTGCCTTTGAAAGGTATCGCTTCGATGCATTGCTCGGCAAATATGGGCAAAAATCACGATACTGCAATCTTTTTTGGTTTATCAGGCACAGGCAAAACTACATTATCTACCGACCCACATAGATTACTTATCGGTGACGATGAGCATGGTTGGGACGATGAGGGTGTTTTTAATTTCGAAGGCGGATGTTATGCAAAATGTATTGACCTTGACCCTTCAAAAGAACCTGATATTTACAATGCTATCAAACGCAATGCATTGCTCGAAAATGTAGTATTTGATGCCGAATCGGGTGTGATTGATTTCAGCAACACTTCAAAAACCGAAAACACACGCGTTTCATATCCACTGAATCATATCGCAAACATTGTTAAACCAATTTCTCGCGGAACTCACCCAAATGTTGTAATCTTTTTGACTGCAGATGCCTTTGGTGTTTTGCCTCCCGTATCGAAATTGACTAAAGAGCAAACTGAATATCACTTCTTGAGCGGATATACAGCTAAATTAGCCGGAACTGAACGTGGTGTGACTGTGCCAACACCATCGTTTTCATCTTGTTTCGGGAATGCTTTTTTGATGCTCCACCCCACTTTATATGCCAATGAATTGACTCGTAAAATGGAAATGCACAACTCAAAAGCATACCTAATAAATACTGGCTGGGTTGGTGGTCCTTACGGCATTGGACGTAGAATTGATTTACCTTCAACACGTGCGATTATTGACGCAATACTTGATGGTTCTATTGAGAACTCAGAGTTTGAAACTCTTCCGATTTTCAACCTTTCGATTCCAAAGTCTTTGCACGATGTGAACCCTGAAATTTTCAATCCTCGTAATTTTTGGAGTGTAGCCGAAGATTGGGATGCTGCAGCACGATCTTTAGCTGAAAAATTTATTAAGAATTTCGAGAATTTTGCTGACAATGAACACGGCAAAAGCTTAATTTCTGCCGGTCCAAGTTTGTAATTTTCAAAAAATATTTAATTCCAAGCCGCACAAACGACATATTGTGCGGCTTTTTTATTTATTTTTAAACTTTGACAAAATGAGATTATCTTATGGCATATATATTATATAATTCCGGATTCGATATAAAAGCGAAGCTTTACGACATCAATAATTTGATTGACAAACATATTGCAAACGACAGTTTGAATTCGATGCTTATAATTGTCCCGACCGGAAAGCTTGTGTTCAAATTTAAAAGCGAAATCATAAAAAGATATTACTCAATTCATGGCAAACCTTGCGATAAGCCTTTGGTCTATAATTTGCAAACTTTTGCTTCGCATTGTTTTAATAATTATTACAAAGACAGACCCTACTTTATTTTTTCTGAAGCCTACAGAAATACTCTATTTGAAGATGCAATTGCCAAATCCAATCTTAGCTTTTATAAGCCAAATGCCAGAATCAAACACGCTCTTGTTGAGAGATTGGGAAGTATAATTTATGGAATCAAGGAAGACGGTATAAATGTCGAAGACATTGAAATTGATTTGTTTGAAGTGGAAAATGAAACAAAAAAAGCAAAGGAACAAATTATTGACCATGTGCGGCTTCATGATATTTACGAAATCTACAAGAAGTATCAGGAATTGATTCAGCCAAATTTGTTTGATATGGCTGAAGTATTGAACAAATTAAACAAAGACTTCACTGAAGAATTTGTGAGAAATGACAGATTCTCAGAAATATTAATGGATAATATTTTTCCAAGTAATGCCCAAAAAGATGTTTCAAATCTATTGGTTTGGGGCTTCAGCGATTTCAAGACTCCCGAAGTTGAATTTATTTCTCATTTTGGTAAAAGCAAAATAGCAACTGCAATCCATTTAGATTTTTCAGAGAAAAATGGACCTTTATTTGGGAATTTAAGTGAAGTAACTGATAGACTATCCCAAGCCGGATATTCAATTTTGAGTTTCGACAAAGAATTGACCCAATCTTATCTGGAATTGAAACCGAGCGACTTTTTGCGTAAATATTTGTTTGAGATTGAAAACAAAAGTCCTTACACCAAATTGAATAATAATTTGGCAATCCTCGAATTCGAAACTATTGAAGATGAAGTCGAATACATTTTAAAACTCGTGAAATATTTAGTGCTGATTCAGAAAATCAAGCCTACAGATATTTGTATCGTCAGTCGGAATCCTGCTAAGTATGCTCATAATTTTCGAGAAGGCTTTTTCCTCGAAGGCATTCCGGCACATATTACCGATAGATTTGAACTATCAAGCTCGCCTGTGGTCAATGCAATATTCAACGTTTTGTCTGTTATTTCTAATGGATTTGAAAAAGACGATGTTTTCAAAATGTTAAATAATAGTTTGTTAAACATTACTTATTTCGATGGTTCATCCCTTCGCAAACCCGACAAAACAAGTTTGTTTTTTGCTGCTTCAGAATTAAGAATCAGAGGAGGACTAAAATTCGGCGGAGCCAAGCAATGGATTATTCGTTTAGAAAAGGCGATTAAGTTCTACGAATCTGTCAAAGACAAATATGAAGATTATCACGAAAAACGTGACATTGCATCAAGGCTCAAACATTGTGTAGTCGCTTTGGAAGATATAAAAATATTAACCGAAATACTTAAAATTGACAAAGAAAAATTTACTTTAAACGATTTTATTAAGCTAATCAAGAATGATATTATTGAACGATTTGCGATTCAAGAAAATATTTCATCAGCTTTCAACAACATTTTGCACGAAAAAAGCAAAAAAGACTATTTTGATTACATCACTATCAAGGAACAAGCTGAAAAGAATGGCAAAGCGCTTAATAAGTTCATAGCTCTTCTTGATGAGATGTTTTTCGTCATGAACGAGCGAAATCCAAAGCAAATGTTTAGTTTAAGAGAACTCATCGAACGATTAAAAACTGCCGTTAAGTCCGAAAAATACCAAATCCTCGACAAAATGAATTATGGAGTAACCGTAACATCTATAGAACAAATCAGAGGATTGGATTACAAAATTGCTATTCTGTGCGGAGTAAATGACGGTGAATTCCCGATACCGTACAAATCGGAAGCATTGTTAGGCAAAAAATTGCCTGATAGTGAAATTAGGCATGAAAATACAGAAAGGATTCAATTTTATCAATTCCTGACAAATGCACATCATCTTTTAGACGCTTCTGAGAAAATGATATTCATTTCCTACATTTGCAATGATGAAGGCGGTGACGTTGTCAAATCACCATTCTTAACATATTTGAGCAAAATTACAGGAATATATCCCATCCGTCCGAGTGATTTAAATGAAAGCGATAATCATAGCGAGATTTGGGCAATCGCAAGAAAACCCCTTGAATACATAGTCAATGATAACGAGTTATATGAAAAAAGTTTTGAAGTGAATGACGCAAATGAATTAAGCGGCGAATATCCAATTAGAAGCAAAACCAAATTAAATCTTGAATATCTGAAGAAACATAAAATTTCGGAGATGAAAGATTGGGTTGTGGATTCAATTGATTTATTAATCTTGAACGAAAACAAAGATTTACTAAAAAGCATTTTTTCGGCTAGTGAAATTGAGCAATACGTCAAGTGTCCTTATCAGTATTATGTTTCAAAGTTGCTCAGGACAGATAAAATCGAACAAAAAGAACCCTCTTTGACTCCATTAGAGCTTGGTTCTCTGATGCACAATATTCTTTACTATTTCTATGTCGCAATTCAACAAGACCCTAACTCCACCGGTAGTTGGGTTGTACCTAATCCAAAATTTGAAAATTTGCCGGAATTGAAACCTATACATTTGGAAGCAGAATATCGTGATAATTATTTGAAAATCTTGTTTGAAATTGCAGATATGTCTTTACAAAAATTTGCCATAAGCCCGGAAATGTTCAAATATGAGCGCGACCATCTACTTGGAATGAATAAGAATGGATTTTATAAAAAAGGTATATTAGAAACATGGTTAGACAATGAATTAGGTAAGGAAGTCGAATATAGCAAATTCAAGCCTATTTTATTTGAAATGGGATTTGGCATGAATGAAGGCATTCCACCAATAGAGTTAACGTCACATAACGGAACTATGAGAATTCGCGGAAAGATAGACAGAATCGAATTGTATTTGGATAATGAGTCTAACAATTTCGATTTCCGAATCGCTGATTACAAAACAACTATCAAACAAGAACATAAAATTGGCGGTGTTAAGAGTTTCAAAAACTTCCAGACTCCTTTATATACCAAAGCTGCCGAACAATTACTAAATGATTTCTATGGAATAAAAGCACAACCGGATGGGGCACTATACTATAGGCTGAATTTGCCTGATTCGGGAAAAGACAAGTTTTTGAGTTATATTACGGATAATAATTTTGAAGAATTATTAAACGCTTCTACCGCAAAAGCTATTGAAATAACACAAAATATCGCGGATTTCATATTTCCGGTTGAGCCGACAAGTGCAAATGTTTGTACTTATTGCAAATTCCAAACCTTATGCAGGATTAAATCCAGAATTATCAGAGATTACGAAACAGATGAGGATTAGAAGCTCTTATGTCATCCAACCAAGAATCTTTATTTTCTATTAAATATTGCAATGCTGCCTCAAATTCGTTTGGAATCAAACCATCAAGTATAGCATCTTCAATTTTGGATTTTATTATACCTACAGGCTTTGATGGTTGCAAAGCACATAATTCCATAATGGTTTCACCACGTACAGGTGATTGGAACTCTCTCAAACGGTCTTTTTCTTGAACTTCTATGACTTTGTTGAAAACATTTTCATAGTTCCGTTTGTATTTTTCAGAAAGATTGGGATTCTTGGTAGTTATATCAGCACGAACGAGAGTAAACAAGTCTTCCAAATCAGCACCGGCGTGAGCTGCGAGCCTACGTACAGCTGAATCTGTCACTTGTGAATCAACCAAAACCATTGGTCGCTGATGCAAACGAATTAGCTTCTGAACGTATTCGAGTGGTTCCAGTGGCAATTTCATTTTACGAAATATTTTCGGCATCATTCGTGCGCCAATTTCTTCATGTCCGTGAAATGACCAACCGGTTCCTTCGATGAATTTTTTGGTGCGCGGTTTTGCAATGTCATGAACTAATGCTACAAAGCGAAGCCAACGATTATTTGTGGTATTGCAAATATTATCCAACACTTTTAAAGAGTGCCAAAAAACATCCTTATGAGCGTAAGATTTCGTAGTCTTTTCAACAATATCCACTCCCGCAGTTTCAAAAATTTCAGGGAAAATTATCTTCATCAATCCAGTATTGAACAGTATCCCCAAACCTTTGCTTGGAACGTCGGAATCTATGATTTTAAGAAATTCATCAGTAATTCGTTCTTGTGAAATTATCGAAATTCGCTCAGACATGGATTTAATCACTTCGAGCGAATTCGAGTCAAGTTCAAAGTCAAGTTGAGATGCAAAACGTGCTGCACGCATCATTCTCAAGGGGTCGTCTGTATAAGTAGTTTCAGGGTCAAGCGGAGTTCGCAAAATTTTATTACGTAAATCATTAATCCCGCCAAAAAGGTCAATCAAATTGCCAAAATCGGACTTATTCAATGAAATTGCTAGTGCGTTTACTGTGAAATCACGCCTTTTGAGGTCGTCTTCAAGCGTTCCAACTGTTACAATGGGATTTCGGGATGTCGGTTCGTAGATTTCCGTACGAGTTCCAACAAATTCGCAATTGAAATTACTGATTGGGACAAGTGCAGTTCTGAATCTTTCATAAATGACAGCTTTCGTATTGAAAGCTTTTGCCACAAGATTTGCAAATTCAATTGAATCACCTACAATTGAAAAGTCAAAATCTTTTCTTTCTCTCCCTAAAAGTGAATCTCTAACATAGCCACCTACGATATAAATCTCGTATCCATTTTGTTCGGCTAATTCAGCAATTTCAAGTATAATAGGTTCGTCAATTTTGATTATTCCACCTAGATTGGAAGCTTCATTTTCAATAGCTTGCTTGTTTTTTCGTTTACGAAATTTCTTAGGTTTTTCGCTACTATAATCTTGGTCTTTCATATTTTAAAGCTCAATCAAAGCCCTTCGTGGTAAGATGCAATATCTTTCACTTGTCGAATTTTGTTGAAAGTGCCATTTTTACGTTCGATTGCAACCAAAGCAGAAGCATAAATTTCTTTCCAAGTCAATCCGTATTTTTCTATTAGTTCAAATGGCTCTCCACTTCCGCCAAAAGTATCTTTCATACCGACAATTTCAATCGGTACAGGTGAATTTTTGGCAGTAACTTCTGCGACTGCTCCACCCAATCCGCCATGAACTTGGTGTTCTTCAGCTGTGACGATGCATTTACATTCAAGCGAAGCGTCAACAATAGCTTGGACATCAATTGGTTTGATAGTGTGCATATTAATTACTCTGGCATTAATACCATGAACTTCTTGCAATTTTTCAGCGGCTAAAAGTGCTTGCCATACGAGAAGTCCACAAGCGATTATCGCGACATCATTACCTTCTCGCAAAATATTGGCTTTACCTAAAATAAAAGGCGTATCATCATTTGTGAACATCGGTACAGCCGGTCTTCCGAATCTAATAAAAGCAGGTCCGGCCATTTCACAAATAGCTTTTGTAGCTTTTTTGGCTTCGAGGTAATCGCAGGGCGATACTAAAGTTAGATTGGGCAATGCTCTCAGAAAAGCAAGCTCTTCGAGGGATTGATGGGTTGCACCATCGGGACCAACAGTTATACCTGAATGTGCTCCTCCGATTTTAACATTAGCCTCATTGTAACATACTGACACTCTTAATTGGTCTGCATTTCGGAAAGCCGAAAAGGCACTATAGCTCGAAAATACGGCGACTTTGCCACTCAATGCCATTCCAACGGCAACAGTTGTGGCATTTTGTTCTGCCACTCCAACTGAAAAAAATCTATCGGGATGCTTTTCTTGAAAAAAGGAAGTCAAAACGGAACCCGTTACATCTGCACCAATCACTACAAGTTCTGGCATGACATCTCCAAGTTCAGCCAACGCTTCACCGAAACCGTTTCTGGTTGCTTTATCGCCTTTTTTTTCGTAAGTTTTCATATTTATAGTCTAATTTCCAAGTTTAATCAAATTTTCAAAATTAATCAAATCTAAATATTTCATTGCTTGCTCTTTTTCTACGTCAGGGTTGTTAAATCGAAGAATTATCAAATAACGATTTTGGAGAAGAACTTCAACTCGCATATATTTCATTTTTTCGTCATAATATCGGAATCCTTTGGCTCCTTTGTGAAGGACTTTGATAGTTGGTACTTCCAAATCCATAGGAGGATTATCATACATTTCAACATTCGGAATCTTTGGGTTACGTCCGTAATCAAAAATATCAATTATGATAGATTTTTTCCCGGAAACGTATTCGCCCTTTGTATTTGTAATTACATAACCATCATCATCAACCATTTTGCCTGAGCTACCGGGCAATTTTTCGTATCCTACGATGGTTTTGGGAATCAATTCTGAAAGCTTATCTTGATGAATATTATTCACGAATGAAATTACTCTTTTTTTCAATTCTTCTTGCTTTCGCAAATATTCTTTTTCCTTTGGGTTAAGGATAGTGGTATCAATCATTGAAAGTTTAAATTCAGTTCCGTAATTGGAGTCAATCTTACTTTCAATTTTACTGAGAGTATCAGTGTTTTCGTAAATCTCACGTTCAATTTCTGATTTTTCACAAGATGTAATCATCAGAAAGCATAATGAAACGAAAACATAAATAATCCGAGTCATCATTTGGAAAGTTCCTCTAATGCTTTAATAGCTTGCTCTTTATTTGGAGGATTGCCGTGCCATTTGTAGTTGTCGTGCATAAACGAAACGCCATTGCCCATAAAAGTTTTAGCAATTATGCAAACAGGCTTGCCTTTTCGCAATGCGTGAAAACGTGTGAATTTATCTAAAGTTGCGATAATATCAACAATATTATGGCCATCAATTTCAAAAACGGTGAAACCAAATGCCTCAAATTTTTCCTTCAATGGATAAACACTCATCACATTCTTAACCCTACCGTCAATTTGGCAATCATTATTGTCAACTATCCAGCAGAAATTGTCCAATCCATAAGTTCCGGCGGTCATCGCTGCTTCCCAGCAAATACCTTCTTGTAGTTCGCCATCACCTGTTATTGAATAAACCTCCTTCGAGTCTTTGTCCACAAGTTTATGACTCATAGCCATACCTACGGCTATCGAAACCCCTTGCCCTAAAGAGCCTGATGAGGTTTCTATTCCGGGGAGTTTAACATCCAATCCCGGATGTCCTTGCAATCGGCTGCCAAACTTACGCAAAGTAGCAAGTTCTGATGCAGGAAAATATCCTGCCCTCGCTAATACTGCATAAAGAATCGGTGCCATATGACCTGCACTCAAGATAAATCTATCTCTATCTTTCCAATCAGGTTCGTGAGGATTGTAGTTTAAATATCCACCAAAATACAATACAGACATCAAATCGGCAATCCCAAGAGGTCCACCGCTATGTCCGGAGCCTGCTAAAAGCAAACTTTTGATAATATCTTGCCTGAGTGTATTTGCGATTATCTTGAACTCATCGGGTGACCGTCTTTTGTTCTCGAAAATCTTTTCTTCAAATTCGATTTTTAAATCCATGTTTTTTATTTTGTAAAGCGAAAATTTACCAAGTCCAAAATTACGAAATTTAATTGAGATTGAATAATTTGTTAATAATTTGATATTTGTTAAGTCTCCGATTTAAGTATTTGCAAAATATCGAAAATCATTATTTGGCATAGTTTTTTTATAGTACTTTTGTTGAAAATAGAGTACGATATATGAAAATCAAAAAATATGTAGCTGAAAATTTGAGAGAGGGTAAGAATAAAATCGTAGCCGATTTGGGAGACGATGCTATAATTCTGTCTAGTAGAGTGATTCAAGACCCTGTTTCTGGTAAAGAATTCGTCGAAATTGTTGCTGCATTGGACGAGAGTTCGATTAAAACCGAACCAAACAAGTCATATGTTCAAATCAACAAAGGCATATCGAAATCAACAGATTCAAATCCAAGTGCTAAATCTTTTCGTCCCCCGATACAAAACGACAAGACGAAGGATTCATACAACAGACAATTCGACGAAATCAAAGAAATGTTGGCTAAATTGAATGATAATATCAAAGTTGAAAAACTTGTATCTAATGATAATATTATAAATGAATTGTATCGGAAAATGCTCGAAAGTGATTTTAACGAGAGTACAAGTAAGGCGATTTTGGCAGCAATGAATGAATTCAAAAATTATAATGATGTAAACGAAGCGTTGATCGAGGCACGAAAAATTATATCGTCGGGCATTATTGTTCATCCACCATTGAATAAGTCCAATATTAGCCAAACATGTATTTTCTTAGGTCCGACAGGCTCCGGAAAAACATCAACTTTGGTAAAATTATCTCTAATTGCAAAATTGATATACAAAGCAGATGTAATGATAATTTCTACAGATACTTACAAGGTTGGTGGAGCGGAACAATTGGAGACATTAGCCTCTATTGCTTCGATTCATTACAAAACTGTTTATACCGCGGCTGATTTGAAGGAATTAATCATACAAGAAAGCAAGCGTGACTTTATATTTGTTGATACAGCAGGGAAAAATTTCAAAGACAAAGCACATATTGAAAGCCTTAGAGAATTCATTGCTGCAGGAAAATTCAGTCAGATATACTTGGTATTATCAGGGAATCATTCGTCAAAATTTTACGAATCTGCTTATGAGTCATTTGGAAAATTAACCCCCAGTAGTCTGATAATAACAAAAATAGATGAAAGCGACAGCTTGGGGTCCTTGTATTCTATTTTAAACGAGAATATGCTCCCTATTTCGTATATCACAACAGGACAACAAATTCCAGACGACATTGAACCGGCAGATAAATTATTGTTGACTAAACTAATTTTACCGGATTAAGAAATGAACAATATTTACACTCAAAGCTTTTTACATTCACGTGAAAAAACACCTATTGCAATATCAATTTGCTCAGGCAAAGGTGGAGTGGGGAAAAGTTTCATTTCTTCAAATCTTGCATATTTGCTTTCCGAATCCGGTGCTAAGGTATTGATTTTCGATGCAGATTCTCAGTTTCCGAATCAACATCTGATAATGGGAGTAGAACCACCTGTAAGATTGTCTCAAGTTTACAAAAAAAATGTTAAAGTATCAGATGCGATTTTTCAAGTTGATAAAAATCTTTTCCTTCTGGCTGACATGCCTGCCGGCGGATTAAACAATACAACAGATGAATACGCACTCATTGATGTATATAAAAAGATCCTATTAGAGCATGATTTCGATTTCATTATTTTGGATTCTCCTGCAGGGGCAACTCAAAGAGTAATCGAAAGTTGCGAAATAGCAAATATGACTATATTTGTAATAACAGACGAGCCGACTTCTTTATTAGATGCTTACGGATTGATTAAGATATTGCTTAATTATATTCCGGTCAGTAAGATGAGACTATTAGTGAACAATGTAATTGATTTTGAGGATGCAGATGAAATGTCGAGAAAACTAAATGCAGCCACAATGAAATTTCTGGGATTAGAAATTGAAGCACTTGGATTTGTACCTTATGACCGAATGGTCAGATTATCCATCCAAAAACAAGAATTACTATGTCAGATTAATCCCAATCATGAGGTTTCTAATGCACTCAAAAGGATAATTACAGCAATAAACAACGATTCAACCGTTATTATCAGTTAAGGTGGAAAAATGGCAAAAGAGAAATTAACGGCAGAAGAAAAGAAAAGAAGAGAAGCTTTGGCTAAGGAAGAGAAAATCCGATTACAAAAAGTCAAAGAAGCTGATGCCAAAAAGAAAAAACGAATGAAATTGCATCAAAGCAGGATTAATGCTTTGGTAACTTATCCTTATAGCGCATTATTACAAGTAGCTACTGTTTTGGCTATAATAACTTTCATTTATTTTTACATGTGGGTATCGGCGACATTGTTAAGTTCATTACTTAATTTGTTTTTCGTTTTTGCAACCATCTACCTGGGTGGCGGACTGCTTATGATGGGATATTACTTCATCAAATCCGATGTAAAACGCAGGGAATTGGAAGAGAAAATCCAAATAGAGAAAATGAAAATTGAAAAAGAAGAAAAGGAAAGGCAAGCAAAAGAACTTGAGGAATTGGAAGCTATCGAAAAAGAACTGTTAACGAAAAGAATAGCTCATAAATTGGAACAGCAGAATATGAACGCTCAAGAAAAGTCGCAAACTCAAATACCGGATAATAATGAATCTCTTGAACAAATTGTCGGGCGAAAAAGCAATGGCAATAATGGTAACAAAAGCCAAGTTGATACTGAAATTGGGAATATAGACAAAGATACTAACGATTATTTAGAAGAATTGCTAAACTCTGAATTTGAAAAATGATGCTTAAATTTCGTTTAATATTGCTTGAATACACATACTATTACATTAGATTCTTATTGAGGTCAAATAATGGCTGAATTAAGAACTAATCCTGATGAAATTTGGGTTGCATATTTTGGTGAGAGAAATTACCACGAAAAAAGCAAGTTGATTTCACATTATATTTGGCTTATTAAATATGCTATTGCCAACATGCCACTACCTTCTAATACTATATTAGAAGACCAAGACTTCATGAATTTTGGTATTTTGGGATTAAACAACGCAATAGAAAGATTCGACCCAAACCGTGGTGTTAAGTTCGAATCATATGCCATCAAGAGAATAAGAGGAATCATTCAAGATGAGCTACGAAAGTTGGATTGGCTAACGAGAACAACACGAAAAAAGGCTCAAGACTTAGTCAAAGCGAGTGATAAAATTAAAAGTCGCGAAGGCAGAGAAGCCACTACAAATGAAATAATCAGCCTTCTTAATATAACTCCTGAAAAGTATAAATCCTACTTGCAAGCGGTGGCTGATTCGAAAGCTTCATTAAATGCAAACGAAAACGGAAATATTCAGTTTAATGACGATGATGATGACAGAAATGACATTGAAGAAGTTGCCGATTCCGATACTACATTTTATGAATTGATTGAAGAAGAAGAACGTTCTGCTTACATTCAGGACTATATCAAATCACTTAAAGAAAATAAAAGGATAGTGTTAACATTGTATTATTTTGAAAATTTAACTTTTAAAGAAATCGGTAAGGTACTAAATATATCAGAAAGCCGAGTATGTCAGATTCACACACAAATAATCAAAGACCTGAAAGAGAAATTAATCGAGTATGATTATGCTTAATAGAGTCAAGAAAAAGCTGGAATCAATAAGAGATTTACCTACTATCCCGATTGTGATTTCTGAAGTACTTGCTGCTATTGATAATCCGAACACGAATGCAGCGCATTTGGCGGAATTAATCGAAAAAGACCAAGCACTGACTGCAAGAGTTTTAAGAATAGCCAACTCACCATTTTACGGTTATTCTCGAGCTATTTCTACTATTGATTTGGCAATAGTGATTATGGGGTTAAATACTCTTAAAGAAATTGTTCTAAGTCTTATTATAAAACGCTTCTTCTCGAAAATTACTGCCAATATGTTTGATGCAAAGCAATTTTGGAATTACTCTGTATATTGCGGTGCTGCCTCGAAACTACTCTCCAAAAAGCTCGGATATAAAATCACCGGAGAAGCATTCATTGCCGGCTTGATGCATGATATTGGCTTCTTGGTTATGATTGAATATTTCAAAGCTGACTTACAGAAAATTGCTCAACTACATGAGCATACTAAACTTTCTCACTTAGAAGCTGAAGATTTGATTATAGGTTCAACTCATGCTGAAATTGGTGCTTGGATTGCCGAGAGATGGAATTTCCCTGATAATATAGTCGAATCAATTAGAAATCACCACACTAATTATCAAAAATTTAATCCAGAAAACGGTATTATCTCACTCGTTGATGATTTTAACGAAATTCAGCATCCTCTGACGGCAATAGTTTCACTTTCTGAGTGGTTTGCTGAAATCAATGGTTTCAAAAATTGGCTTCAATCCGATGACGCCACAGAGTATTATTTTTCAAGCGAACTTTTTACAGATGACAATGAAATTTTGGACTATACCAATGAAACTGCGTTTATCACTCTTAAAGAGGAGATAAACGAAGAATATGAAAAGGCTGCAATTTTCGGAGAAGTATAATTTATGGATGATGAAAAGTATAGCATGAACAGTGAATATGTTAAATCCCTTGAGATCGCATTGCAACTACTTCAAGAGGAAGTAGAATCATTGAGGAGTAAGTTAAAAAAAGGATTGATACCGATCGGCAATAACGGAGTTAGTACTGATGATGCCCAAAAAAGCTTTCAATCGTTATTATTCAACTGTAGCACAGGATGCGAAATTTTGAATTTTCTGAACGAGTATTTAATTGGGAAATTTGGAATTAGCGAAATTTGCATTTATACCTATGATGAAAAAACATTACTCACACCTGTTTGCGAAGTGTCAGGAACGTCTGATATATTTGAAAATTCAATCAATTACCTCCAAGAAAATGGCATAATTTCTTGGGCAATGAAACATAAGTCACCCACGATTCTGAAAGACCCTTTTACTTCTGAAGGTAGTGATTCCAATTATATTTTGGTGAGTATGCATATGAAGAATAAGGCTCTCGGTGCTCTGATAGCAAAAAGTTCAGAATCGAAAACTATTTTAGAGAATAGTTTTGAAGAATTTGCCGTTATATCCGAGTTGATTGCTGTCGCAGTCAAAAATGTCATTGGCGCCAATATTTTAGAACAAACCAATCGAAAGCTAATCAATCTCCGCTCCCAATTAGAAAATCAATCGCAAATGGCAAGTTTTGGCGAAATAGCAATGAATATGGCAAAAGAATCTTTTGTACCTATTAGTATTATCGAGTCCAATCTTCATTTGATTAAAACCGGAATCTCCGAAAAAAAGAAAAGATACGAAATTATCGATATTCAACTCGACAATCTAAGAAGTATCAACAACAAATTGATAAATTACTTCAAACTAATTTCCGACAACAATGAGCGACGAAGCTCTATCAATGTTCGTATCGTATTGGATGATGTATTATCATTGCTTAGTGTGATTTTGATGAGGTACGGAATTGAATACGAAATTGCTGAATCCGACAGCGATATTGAAGTAGTATGGAATAAAGCTGATTTGGAGCAAACGATTTTCGGTATAGTGATGTTTTGTGTTACAAATATGATTGACGGCGGCAAAATCAGTTTTTCATATCTTAAATCTTCCAAAAAATCAGCAGTTATAAATATTAGTGATAATGGCGAAGCACTGAGCGGATACGATAATGTGTCAATTTTAGATTCTGAACGACGTCCGGCTCACATCAAACAATCACTTATCAGCTTCTATTCGATTGAACAATACCTATCGAGAAATCGTTCAAAACTTGAATTTGAAGCGATCGAAAAAAAAGGTAATACCTTTAGAATAATTTGTCCTGTATCAAGTTAGTTTTTCTCGGATTTTTTTGTTATTTTAAATTTTTTACAATATGGAAATTGATTATCTTGATGGCAAAAAGACTCAAAATATTTTTTTTAATCATTTGGCTCATGATTGCGTCAGGTGATGACTTATTTTCAAAAGATATTTTGAATCGAATTGTTATCAATCCACTGAATAGAGCAAGTTTGTTTTTTGATAATATGCCCAAAAATTTCCAATCTAAATTGTCAGATGATAAAAAAACAATTTCGATTGAATTCCCTTCTATAAATGTTGTTGACTCGTGCAGACAGTTTATCGGCCAAGGTATAATCAATTCTATCCAAGTTCAGACATATCCGGCAAAGACCTTAGTCACTATAATGCTAAAGGACAAACGCGGATATAATGCTGTACTTCTTCCTTACTCCAAGTCTGTCATGATTGAGGTATTCAATTGGAACGACCTTACTCCGGCTGAAGACAAATATCGGACGGCATTACTTGCGTACGAAGACGGAATTTATCAGGAATCTTTAAACGAATTAGTTGAGTCAATCAAATCAGGGAACACAAATGCCTTGGCATTCGCAGGTTTTATCAGTCTGAAGCTCGGGCAAATTTATTCAGCTAAAAATTTCCTCAAGCTGGCTATTTCAAAAAATACTGACATTTATGATGCTCATGCTGCTTTATATCATGCTTATATGATTTCCGACAGCATTGCTGAAGCAGAATCGCATCTAAATACATTTAAAAATATTACAGGAGTAGCCTCAATCGGAACTTTTGAAATTGACTTGTCTATTCCCCTCGATACTGTATTGTTTGCATTCTCGGAAAGTGTTGTTGCAGGAATTGATTTGAGCGTCATTACTCCACTCGATTCTACATCATTTAGCGAAGCAAATGCCGATACAACTGCTCCACTCGGTGATTTAACTTCGGAAATGAGTGATACTCCATTTTTGACTAAATATTTCCTTGAGACATTAGTATTTATTGCCTTTGCGGTATTAGTAATGTTAATGTTCTTTTATTTTCGTTGGAGGACGGCACAGCAAGAGATTATCTCTCGTCAAAAAGGGGCAAGATTTTCGGATGATTTGAAAGAAGCAAAAGTCAATCTGAAACCCAAACAAGTTACAGATATTTATGCCGAATCTGAAAAATTTGCAAATCCTGTTACGCTTCCGGTAGTCTCGGCTGAAGAAGAAGCCCAGCAAGTTATGGTTAAAGATATCGAACAAATACTGAAAGAATCTGACCAAAAATCCGAAATAAAATCTCAATCTAAAGTAAGTTTAAAACCAATAAAAAAAATCGAAAAATCTTCTAATCCTAAAGTCGAATTAGCAATGCATTTGATTGAGGAACAACGAAAAATCAAAACTTCGCAAATTGATAACCTGAAAATTGAAGATTTGCCTGATGAATCAGGGAAATTGAATGACATAGCAAAAAAATTCGGAATAGAAAAGGGTGGTCTTGAAACTAAACAAGCGATTGAACGTTTACTGAAAGATGAAAAGTATTTCGAAAGAATTTCTAAAAAATTTCAAAATCAAAATAACAATGAACAATAGAATTCTAAATTTAGGTTTTTTATCAATTCTGCTATTATTCAGCTTATTCAATTCACTATATTCATCAGAACCAAACAACCCCAAATCCAATCGTGGCACAAAATTTGTAGATACTAAGTCAACTGAAATGCCTCTTACTGCGAGAGTCGAAAATGATACAGTAATGACAAATAATATTGTCAGTGTTTGGAACAATAACGACGCTTACAATGTAAAAGTAGCATTGAAGGATAAAGATAGTGAAATTGACATCGGGATTTATAATATGTTGGGGAAAGAAGTGTTGAAAGTTGTCCAAAAAGGAGTTCAAACTTCTGACGAAGCCATATATGAATTTAATGTCAGTAAGCTACCCAACGGAGTTTATCTGTGTGTATTGATAGGTAGAAACTTCAGGGATGTTGAGAAATTCATAATTTCAAGATAAAATGCCGATTATTTGGAAAACATATTCATTGCCTTACTTGAGGATAGTTATACTATATTTGGCTATTCTTGGCTTATCGCATCAGATTGGCACAGCAAAAGTATCTTCGGGTGGATATGCCGAAACATATTTACTCAGAAACGTTGGGGCAAGAGCTATTTCTATGGCTGGAGCTTATTCAGCTGTTGTGAATGAGCCATCGGGAATATATTACAATCCGGCAGGAATCGGCTTTATGAATGATATTCCGACAGTAAGTGCCTCTGTCTCAATTCTTGGTCTGGGGCGTTCCTATAATTCTCTTACATGGGCTCAACAAATTCTTCCAAATTTTGGCGTAGGCTTTGGTTTTAATGCCCTCTCTACTCCCGAATTTACTGCTCGTGATGTAATGGGCAACCAAATCGGAACAATTTCGGCAATGCAATACAATCTTGCCTTGGCAGCTGCATATAGTCTCGAATTCATGAGTATGGGTGTGTCAGTAAAATATTTAAACCACGGCGTATCAGGTATTTCAGCAGGAGCGAGTGGCTTTACCGTTGATTTGGGAACCAAATTCGATGTTATGGATATGTTTTCAGTTGGCATTGCTATGCAAAATATTTCGGGTATGATGTTTTGGGATACTCCGTATGAACCACGCGAAGATATTCCGTTTAGAGTAAGAGCAGGTTTAGCGATGGAATTTGCTTTGAATGATGAAACTTTTATTACTCGTTCAGCTACTACCGGCGAACAGTTACAAGTATATGTTCCTGCCACTCGATACATTTTGGTCTCCTCCGATTTAGTGATTACACAATTTGAAGAAAATCCAACATGGGTTATTGGCACAGAAGCCGTCCCTCATGAATTAATTGCTTTCAGAGGTGGGATTGCTATCTATGGCGATAAATATGGCGAAGCGGAGCTTTTCCCGATGACTTATTGGGGTGCAGGAGTTTCAATCCGTCCTGATTTGAAAGAAAATCTCCCTTTTAAATTCAATGTTGATTACTCATTATCAAATGAATATCTAACCGAATCAGGATTAGCGCATCATATCAGTATTATATTTGAATTTTAGAGTAAGCTCGTTGCTTTTTTTCTCATCAGCTTCAAGTTTTCAACTACATCTCCATTAAAAATTCCCGAACCGCTTACAATAACATTTGCTCCAGAAGCTACTACTTCTCGAACATTATCAATCTTAATTCCGCCATCAACTTGAATATCAATATGTTCAAGATTATTATCAACTAAAAAGCTTTTTAATTTGTAGCATTTGTTGTGGAATGAATTGATAAAACTTTGTCCTCCAAAACCCGGGTTGACTGACATCAGCAATACGAAATCGCAATATTCTACCGCATCGTAAATCAATTCGATTGGCGTCAGAGGATTGAGCACTATTCCGGCTTGTTTGCCGTGACTTTTAATGCTCGACAATGTTCTGTGCAAGTGATTGCAAACTTCGTAATGCACCGAAATCATATCGGCGCCGGCTTCAGCGAAATCGTTAATATACCTGTCCGGTTCACTAATCATTAGATGTGCATCAAGCAACAAATCAGAGACTTTGCGAATTGCAGATACCACGGGCACTCCAATCGTAATGTTCGGTACAAAATGCCCATCCATAACATCTATATGAAGTATCTCTGCCCCACCCTGTTCGCATTTTCTGATGTCTCTTTCGAGATTTGCAAAATCAGCTGATAATAATGAAGGTGCTAATTTAATATCTTTCATTTGCGCGTTCCCTTTTGTTTATCGATTTCCTTTTTTGGAGGTTTTGGTTTGAGTATTTGAGCAAATTCTTCAATTCGTGCATCAACTAATCCGTAAAGCGATTGTTTTGGATAATTTCCGTCTTTGTCGGCTTCGCCTGCTTCCAATCCGAAAAGTAATTCAATTGCATCGTCGATAGTGTCGATTGAATAAATATGAAAATTCCCTTTGCGAACATCTTCAATTAATTCATTACTCAGCATTAAATCTTTTACATTGCGAGATGGAATAATGCAAGCCTGTTCTTTTGTAAAACCACGTTCTCTACAAACTTCGTAAAATCCGATGATTTTTTCGTTCACTCCGCCGATTGGCTGAATTTCACCTTTTTGGTTTACTGAGCCTGTAATAGCAATACTCTGTTTTATAGGCATATTAGAGGTGGCTGACAATACTGCATAAATTTCTGCTGCAGAAGCACTGTCACCGTCAATTCCGGAATAATTCTGTTCAAATGCAATCGAAGCACTCAGCGATAAAGTTCGTTTAGTGGCAAATTTTTCACGCAAAAATCCGGAAATGATAAGAATACCCTTGTTGTGCAATCTTCCGCTCATATCAGATTCGCGTTCTATATTAATGATTCCGGCATTACCAACGCTTACGTTTGCGCTGATTCGAGCAGGTTTACCGAACGAATAAACTCCACTATTATAAACAGTCAAACCGTTGATTACGCCAACTCGCGAACCAATAGTATCAATCATTATTGTATCTTTTACTATATGATTTCTGATTTTCTCATCAGTCATATCATTGCGTCTTTTGCGAGATTCTATTGCTTTTTCGACATCTTCTCGGCTTATGAATTTCTTTTTAGATTCACTTACAAAATAAGCCGATTCGCGAATTAAATCGGCAACATCTGAGAATTTGAGTGTAATGACATCTTGAGAGCCTGCAAATTCGACACCCCATTCAACTAATGCTGCTACAGCACTTGGGTCGCAATGCGGAAGATTTTCTTCAACGCTTATTTTGGCTGCAAATCTTGCATAATTATGAAATACTGTTTCATTCTTATCGGTCTCGTAATCAAATTGTGCGTTGATTTTGAATATCTTCTTGAAACCTTTTTCGTAAGAGTGCAAAAATCTGTATAGGGTTTGCCCGCCAATGATGATAACTTTGATATTCACATCAATTGACTCAGGCTTCAGGTGCGATTGAGTTAACTGGAATATCGAATCATAAGGCTGAATTTCAATTTTATCGTATAGCAGGACTTGTTGCAACTTATTCCAAACGTTTGGCTCTTGAAACAAATCGTTGGCATTGACGACAAGGAAACCTTGGTCTGCGCTCAACAATGAGCCTGCTTTGATTTTCGTGAAGTCCGAACGCCAAAATCCGCGATTGTCATAAACCTTCTCGATAGTTCCAAAAAGATTAGTATATGTTGGATTTGTTTCGATTATGACAGGTGCACATTTACTTTTGGAATTATCCAAAATTACATTTACGTAAAATATTGAAAATATTTCTGATTCTTCAAGTTTAATAATAAGATCGTTTTTGGCGAAATTTTGATTGGGATTTGGGATAAAAAAGTGTAAATTTTCAAGAATATGCTCTTTTACATGCCCGATGTACGCTTGAAGTTTTTCGTTTTCGAAACGTTCGAGTGTATCAGCAAAAACCGCACTAACGAGCTCCTTTGCGAAATTCTTATCGCTTTCGATTAGTGCAGCCCTATATTCTTGCATGATTTTCATTCCCTTGCGCGCAAGGTCGTATATTTCTTCATGAAAGGCTTGCCAATACTTTTTGAAAAGCGCCGCTTCGTTTGCTTTCAATTTCTTTTCAGTCACAAGCCTGTCCAAATCGCCTATTGGAACTGCTTCTCCATCTACCACCGGGAATACCTCCGCTTGGACAGTTCCATCATCTTTTTCTAGTTGCCCTCGAACGAAACCATGCTTGCTAATTTTTGCATCAAAATTTTCGATTACCAAGCGTTCTTGAGTTTGGTATTCATTCGTGATTTTTTTTCTGGTCTGATGATAAGATTCCTCCTCGAACAAGCCCGGAATCTTTCTTCTCAGATAGTTGATACTTTCGTTCATGGCGGTTTGGAACGCTTTGCCTTGACCGGGCGACAATTTGAGTAAGATTGGCTTGTCCGAATCAACAAAATTATTGACGTAACAATAATCGAATAAATCGGGGCAAACGTCGGAAAAGGATTCGAGGATTTGCTTAACGGTGGTCGTTCTGCCGGTGCCGGAAAGCCCCGTAACGAATATATTGTAACCTTTTGCCCTCATCGAAGCGCCGAGCTTGATGGATTCGACTGCTCTGGGTTGACCTATGATTTCGTGCAAAGGGTTGATATCGGCTGTAGTCTTGAATTTGAAAATGCTTGTGGGGCATTGCCATCTCAGCTGATTATACTCTAATTTTGTAGCAGTGCCGATGTTGGGTTTCGTTTTTTTCATACTTAAAAATACTTATTCGGAAAAATGAAAAATTAATAAAGTAAAATTAGCGAATGTATCGCTTATAAAAAAGCAAAAAAACTCTTCTGAAAATTAATACAATCAGAAGAGTTTTTTTTACGAAAGATAAAAACATTATGATTACTTGACAACGATAATCTTATGACTAAAAGATTTCAATCCAACATTGACAATAACAAAATAAGCTCCTTCAGGAACCGGACGACCGAAATCATCCAATAAATCCCAAAATATGATGTATTCTCCTTTAATTGAATGTGTCGGCACATTTAATTTTCGAATTACCGAACCATTCAAATCGTAAATATCAATAGATGTGATATTAGTTTCAAGAGGCGAGTTGAAGATAAGATTAGTATTTATCATAGCAGGATTTGGGTGAGCAGAAATGCCTAATTCGCTGTTTAAAATTTCGATTTCATCATCAATGTCTGAAAGTCCGGGATCGTCAGGATCATCTCCACCAAGCAAAATTTCCCTCATCCATGGCTCAAGTGCCAGGAATGCTGTGTAAAGCGATAATACGCGGTTATCCATACTTATTTTTATTATATCTTGGACTGTACTGTTGTTAGGTTTAGCGATAGCTTCGAGGTACTTAAGGTGGTTTCCTACCCATATTTGTGGCAATGCATTGCTTTTTATTATTACGTCATCAGTTATTTTTACTTCTTTTATATGTGGCTTATCATCAAGCATAAAAGTCAATCTAATTATGAAATCTGGACCACCGACATATTTACCGAGACTTGATAACATTCCTTTTGAAGATAATATAGACTTATAAGGTTCGAAAGTTTGATAAACGAACCCATCGGATGTAAGTATATAATAATTTAAGTCCTTATATGATGTATTAACACCATTAAAGAAAATTGAGAAAAGATTGCCGATGCTATTTGCATTACTCCAAATGTTATAGTATTCACCTTTAGTAGCTCTTGATAAATTGATATAAAGATACTCGTTGCCTATATAATTGACAGAATTAATAGAATATTTTTTATTTGATGTCGACCCATGGTCCAGAAAGTAAAATGGAATTTTACCTTTGCTTTTATCCATTATAAGTTTAATAAATGTATTCGCTATATCTAAAGAGCCAAGTTCATCATTATTAGAAAAGACTACTACAGAACCGGTCGTATCTGTAGTTTGCAAAAGAGAAACAGCATTATTTAAAAGTAAAGGTAAAAATGCTGAGCGAGAAATTTTACTTTGTACTTTTTGAAATTCTGATTTCAGCTTACCAATACTCTCAGGATTCACCTCAATAAAATCCGGAAAGAGTAATTTGACATCACTAATCATATCACAATACATTATGTTTATCGAATCCCCAGCACTGTAAGTAATGTCTAAAGCATCCAAAAAAGGTTGGATGGTGTTCTCAAAACTAATTTTGGATTTACCGTTAACATATTCAAAAAGGACAAGATGTTTAAGTGCCTTACGATTTGGTGTCAAAGTATTCAAATCCATAATCATATGATAGTACTTTTCGCCGGCAACATTATAATTAGTAATGCTAATACCGTCTTTGAAATTTGATTTGTAACCGTATGTATTGTAACTCAGAAAATTCTGCATTGGAATTACCGCTGACTTATAATGACCAAAGAACATATCGTTATCATCATTCATAGGCAAATCCATATCATTTGACACATACAAATTATTGACATCGTTTCTGTTAATGAAGACAATTTTCATATTATTCGGCATCGTTGTTTGTGTAAACCAAATTTTGGGAATTTCGAATTTGAATTTGTCATTTTCAATTCGATTTGGTATCATAAAACTAATTAAAAATTTTCTGTGTGTAGTGCCTACAAGCGGGAAAAGTCTAAATTCGTAAGCTGTTGGAGAATTTTTCAAGAAAAGTGACGGGTCACGGCGAACTCGTTTTACAATATTTTCATAAATCTGGCTTGCAGTCCATCGGTCTATCAAATCTGCATATACAAGAGTATCTTCGACCCAGAGCCATGAATCAACTACGATAGCTTCTTCGGGCAATGTAAAAAAACTTTCAATTTCGACAGTATCACTTTTTTTGTCAAAAATTGTACCTGAAGTGGAAATGTTAATTAAGTAAGAAATCTGTGTATAACCTCCATTTGGTTGTATAACTACGGTCAAACTGTCCATGACAGCTTTTGAACTCATCCAAGATCTCTGAGGGTCAATCAGTTTGATTGATGTATTTTGTGCAAAACCAGAACAAATTGACAGCAAAAATGCAAGTAACAATGTACAAACTAAATGCTTTTTCATAGCAACACCCTTTAAAAATGAATAACAAATCTATAACATTATATTCTTTTTCAAATCTGTCAATAATCAAAAGACAAATGCAACTTCTAAAAAGTTACAAAATATTTTGTCATAAGAAATAATTAATGATAACTTCATAAATGATTAATAGATTATGTATGTCTAATTTAACATTGTATATGCTTTGAGCTTTTTTATCGAGAATTATATATCGAGATTTACATAGTCAGTTAGAAAATATAGTGTAAAGGGCGTAAAACTACCACGAGGGTCATAGTCATGTGAATTGTCTATTGGATTATTATTACATAATCCACGAATAAATTCGTGGGCTATGATTTGCACATAACGCTGTTCTGTCCCTACATTTCAGACCCACAAAAAAAAAAGCTGCCCATTTGGACAGCTTTTGGAAATTTAAAATCGAATCAAATACTAATCAACAAATTGGATTGCGTAGTATTTTGGAGTGAGCTTTTCGCCGGTTGCTTTTTCAATCATATCGTTCCACAAATAGCGTTTGCCGGGTTGGAAAACGTTTTTGATTAGATATTCGCCGACTTCGGGATGTCCGACTAAGCCCGGATTAGCATTTGGTACATCTTTCAATACTTTCGTTGTGATTGTATTATATAGTTGCGATGCAAGCAATTCGCCCAAATGATAGTTATGGTAGTAGCATGGCGATGTTGCAATGTGAATTTTTGTTGCCCAATCCGGCATGTCTCTGCCTTCGGGTTTCTTCATCATTTGATATTTTTCGACCAATGACCACCATAGTGCGTTCAAATCTTGCTCGGGATTGGCATAAAGTTCTTTTTCAAATCTGTACATTACTTGTGACCAGCGGCTGAAAACGAGTTGTTGGAGCTTCAGAATGTTGTGGCAAGTAGCAGCGATGCTGTCTTTTTCTGCGGCACTGATGCCAATCATTGATTGCAGCCATGATGGGTCCGATGCCATTCTGCCGAATAACATCGCAATTGCTTCAGTTGTGAAGATGTGTGCTGGTTCTTTGAGTGTCCAAGGCAATGCAGCATCGTAATGATATTCGTAAAGTGCGTGTCCGTATTCGTGAAGCATAGTTTCGCCCCAACGCGCATTTGGTACTACATTGCACAATACTCTGATGTCTTTTGCGTGGCGGTCAATGTTGATGCAATAAGCATGTTGATTTTTGTTTGGTTTCTCGAACAAATCACTTTTGGCAACTAAGTCATCAATCGGCAAATTGAGCGATTTGAAATAATCTACGGACAACTTTACCAAATCTTGGTCTTTGTAGTATTTATCCATATCAACTTCATAGATTTTCGGAGCTTCTTGGAAATAACGATTTTGGTAGTGCCAAGGCATTAATTGCTCGACTTTGATTTTGTTTTGTGCTGCTAAAAATGTGTCAATTTCGCCTTTTAATTTAACAAAAGTGTCTCGAGTTAAGCCATCTAATTCGTCAAAAAGATTTTCAATTTGTTCGGGGTCTTGTTCGCTAAGCTTCAAGCTCATTTCGTGATAATTGTTGTAACCCAATTCATGTGCGATTTCGTTTCTCAATCTAACAAGGTTCAAAATATCTTCTCTTACAATAGGACCAATATCTTTATGGGCTAACCAAGTTGCCTGAAGTTCCTTTTGATTTTTCGATGTTTTCAAAACCTCTTCAACTTGATTATCAGTTAACTCTTTGTTTCCGACTTTCGCTCTGTAGTTAGAGTATTTGTTTTCGATTTGGGCTTGCATAGTCGAAAGTTGGTTAAGCTTGGAAGTATCAATTTGCTTGGACAACATCCCCAAATACATTACTTCCAATCTTCTTGCCATCAATTCATCTGTAATGAAACCACTTTCCTTGAATTTTTTGATTGATTCAAAATTGCCCTTGTTGGCTAAAATTTCGTTGAATTTCATGTCCGCTTGTGAGTAATTATTCCAATTTTCTTCGTTGGAATTTAGTGATGCTTCCCAATATTTAGTGCAAACTTCGGTATATTCTACAGCAATTACTTTCTCCAGTGAATCTGCGAATGTTGAAAATTCTTGTTCCATCTTTGCAATTTCCTCTTTTCTTAATTGTTCGGCATTTTCCCCGCATGAGATTACTCCCATCATAAACAATGTTAACAGGGCTAAAGGCATAAATATTTTCATAACATAATACTCCCAAAAATTAGAAAACTTGCCCAAACAACAAATTGCTTCGGCATTTTTATTTTAAATTTTAACTATCTATATTGGCGTAAGAACTCTAATCTATCCTGAAGTTGAGCTACTGGAACGAGCAATTTTTCTTTGTCCATAATAGCATCTTCTTGTCTTTGGAATACGAGCTCGTAATCCTTACTCATTACAATGGCTTCTTCCGGGCAAACTTCCTCGCAAAATCCGCAATAAATACAACGAAGCATATTTATCTCAAATTTAACCGGGAATCTTTCCTTGTCGCGGTCCGTTTCATCAGCATTGACTTCGATAGCTAATGCAGGGCAAACGCGTGAACATAAACCGCAAGCAACACAACGTTCGCCATCAACATCGTCAACGAGAACAGGTCTGCCACGGTAAGAACCTAATGGCTCCCAACGCTCTTCAGGATACTGACGTGTAAATTTGGGTTTGAACATTTCTGCCAAAGTCAATCCAAGACCTTTGGCAATTTCCGGGATATATAATTTTTCCCAAAAACTTCTTCTCTCGACTTCTGTATTTTTAGTGTTATTCATCGAACACCTTTTATATTCATTTATAAAAAAATCTAAGAATAAAAACTACTAAAAGTAATTTTTATTTAAAAAACAAAACGCCTGCTGCAGTAACAACAACATTTACAAGAGCCAATGGCAATAGTACTTTCCATCCCAAATTCATCAATTGGTCATAACGGAAACGCGGTATTGACCAACGTACCCAAATAAAGAAGAAAAGCATGAATAGTACCTTGACAAAGAAGACTAAGAAATGAACTAATGCGAGCATAATAGAGCCTTCTTGCAATCCTAATGCTTCGTAAGCAAATGGAATAGACCATCCACCCAAGAATAATAATACTATGAGTACTGATGAAGTTGTCATGTTTGCATATTCAGCTAAAAAGAACATCCCAAATTTCATTCCTGAATACTCGGTATTAAATCCGCCAACAAGTTCCGGCTCTGCTTCAGGTAAATCGAATGGAGCTCTGTTTGTTTCTGCAAAGGCTGCAATTAAAAATATTATAAAACCGATTGGTTGTAAGAATATCAGCCATCTAATTCCTCCCCAACCTTGTTGATAATCAACAAAATCGTTAATTGAAAATGAGCCTACAATCAATACAGTACCGACTAATGACAATCCCATCGAAAGTTCGTAGGAAATCATTTGAGCTGAAGAGCGAAGTCCACCTAATAATGAATACTTATTATTAGATGACCAACCTGCAAGAGTTATTCCATAAACGCCTAATGAGGTCATTGCTAATACGTACAGAATGCCGATATTCAAATCAGGTGCGATTCCGAGATAAATAATTCGGTCTTCTAATTGGATATAACTCGAAAAAGGAATTACAGCCCAAGTCGCCAAAGCAACTCCTAAAGCAATCACCGGAGCTAACGAGTGAAAGAACTTATCTGCTGCATTTGGAACCAAATCTTCTTTTAAAAATAATTTGGCAACATCTGCGAATGGTTGTAAAGTACCCCAGGGTCCTACCCTATTCGGTCCTATTCTACCCTGAATGAAAGCCGAAACTTTTCGCTCAAGATAGACATTTAAAGCCGCCATTAACTGTATCGCCATCACAATGGCAAGACCCTTGGCGAGTGCTTCGATTGTTATCCATAATAAATCATTCATTTCTTAATACATTTCTTGGTTGATAATATTTATTCCGGTTTAAAAACATGAGATTCGTAATTAATCAATTTTGGGTCAGGGTTATTACCTTTTCCCAAAACTAAGCCCTGATACTCGTCAATCTTATCATAGGACATATTTGCAAATAAAGGAATTTTTATAGAAATCTCTTCAAAAATATCCTCTGAATTCTTAAATTTCCAATCTGTGCCAAGTAAATTAGAAATATTTGCAATTATTCTCCAACTTTGTTTGCAATCACGCAATTCGTGTTGAGTCCATTTGTCATTAAAGGCACCAAATTTATCAAGTCTGCTCATTTTCATACCCATAAAACGCAGATTTTCTTTTGTAACTAACGCGGGACTTAAATGTTGTACACGTCTATCTTTATTGGTATAAGTTCCTTCGATTTCTGCATAAGTAGAAGCAGGAAGCACTACATGGGCTTTTTGAGTAATTTTATTATGATTATAATGAAGCACGACAAGAAATTCCAAGTTATCGAGTGTTTCTATTATATGTTCGTGATTTTTGAAATCCTCTTCGAGAACAACTAAAGCGCGAATATACCCTTTTTTGATGCTTTCGGCAAGTTCCTTGGCTTTTATGTGGCTTTCTTCACTCTTTATACCTACAGCAATTGCACCGTTGGTGTTAGGTGCTCTATCAGCAACAGCCAAGAAAAACTCATCGTTGAATGATTTGTCAATATGTTCGAGGAAATCAATATTAGGCGATTTAACTACCTGACGAGCAAGTTTCATAAAGGCATAATTATCTTCGTTTGTAGCTTTGGCGGAAGCGAGGAACATAATTTCATTTGGTTTGAAACTTATCAAACCGTCCGCTACTGCTTGACAAGCTTCTTGCCAACTTGACGGAACATGCTCGGCGCCTTGCTTAATTAATGGCTGAATAATCCGATTCTTGTTTACAAATTCATAGCTGTTCAATCGAGCATCATCGGTCAACCAATGCCTATTAACATATGGATTGGTGCGTGGTTCGATTCTAAGAATTTCGTTATTACGAACACCTAACTTAATATTTGAGCCTGTAGAATCTGCAAATGAAATCGAATCATTGAAGCTCATGTCCCAGACACGTGCTTTGAATCTGAAGTCAGGACTTGTCAATGCCCCAACAGGACAAATTTCAATGACATTCATTGAATAGGGGTTATCAAGTTGAGTGCCGTCGAATAATTTGATTGTGACATGGTCGCCTCTTTGAACAAATGTCAACACATCTTGTTTGGCGATTTCTTGTGAATAACGAATACATCTCGAACAAGAAATACATCTTTCAGCATCGAACATCACATTCGGTCCCCATTTTTGGCGCTTATCCTTATGATTTTTCGTTTCGTCGAAACGACTTTCTCCATCAGAATACCGGAATGCATAATCTTGTAGTTTGCATTCGCCTGCTTCATCGCAAATGGGGCAATCAAGCGGATGATTAATTAACAAGAATTCCATGACTGCTTCTTGGGCTTCGACTACTTTTTCGTTTTTAGTATTGACATACATGCCATCTGAAACCGGTGTAGCACATGCAATTTGAAGCTTAGGAATGTAATTGACAAGTGGGTTGCCATTATCATCAATTTCGGGAGTGCCGTCTGGTAATCTTTTGGGCATTCCCACTTCCACCAAACACATTCTACAGTTTCCGGATACAGACAACTCAGGATGCCAACAAAAATGGGGTATTTGCAAACCATTCTCGTAAGCGGCTTCGATTACTGTCTTGCCCTGCTTGGTTTCAATTTTTTTCCCATCTATAAAAAAATGAGGCATATTAAATGCTCCGCTTTATTTATTATAAATATTTCAATAACTTTTTAATCAAATCGTAAATTTTCAATATGCAAAATACGAAATTATCCTTATCGGATAAAATCATTTATCACTTTATAGCAATTTAGTTCATCAATTTTGATTCTGCTAATCTCCAAATTTTCTGACAAGGAAAACAATTTCGGAAAAGAGTTTCCGACATTATCACAGAATCAATTCCTTTTAATGCTTCATTATTGAGCATTATCAAATTTTCAGCATCATAAACACCCTCAAATAGTGATATTTTCAAGTTGAAATCTTGCGACAATGATTTCAAAAATTCAAAACGCGAAATATCGAATAATCTGTCAAAATATTTGATTACTATTCTTCTACCTCCAACACTCTGAATCTGTCTCAGATACTCATCTAATGCTCTCTCACCTTTTTCATCTAACTCATTGCTATTGTCAAGTTCGCACCAGAATACAATACGCGAAGGTGAATATGATTTCAATAAACTCTTAACAGAAAGTAAATTTTCATCTTTGAGCTCATTAATTATAAGGCGATAAATTCCACTATCAAGCAGCATTCGGCAATGATTTGCATCAACAAAATTGGAATGTAGTTGAATCGGGATATCGAAGTTTTGGCTTAAGTTCAAAATTGATTTAAGATTTGCGGAACTGTCTAAAGTATGAAAAGAATCGTAATCATAGACATGAAGCGCTTTGGAATTTTCTTCTCTCATTAGTTTCACTAAGAGCAAAGGATTTTCGAACAATTCTTGATAATAATCAAAAGTGCCTTCCTCGCCTTCAATACATCCGAAGCAAGTTCCATTTCTCATTTCTATAGCAGGTATTACTAATAACATGATTATCTCATTTGAAATTTTAGGGCAAGTTTGATAATGTCCTCAACTGTCAAATTCTGACTGTCTCCGTCTCGCATTACGGCTTTAACGGATTTCTCTGCAACAGCATGATTATATCCTAAGGATGTAAGTGCAGCTATGGCGTCATCTACATTTGAAGATAGACCGTGCTTTTTGTCGGACTTGCTGAATTTGGCAATGATTGCTAGTGATTTGTCTCCAAGTTCAAACAATATTCTTTCAGCTGTCTTTTTGCCAATTCCGGGGAATTTGGTCAATCTGTGCAAATCTTTGGATAGCAATATATCATGGAAATCATCAGGGGTAACGGAGGACAATATTGCAAGTGCGCTTTTGGGACCGATGCCCGAAATGGAGATTAGTAATTTGAACAATTCCAATTCATTTACTTCCGAAAAACCAAACAAATAGGTACCGTCTTCTCTGGTTTGGTGATATGTGTAAACAAAGACGGGTTTGCCAATGTCGGGTAATTTTTCAAATGTATTGAGCGATATACCAGCCAGATAATGAATACCACTACAATTCACTACCACTTCGGTGGACGTCTTATTGAATAATTTACCTTCTAATGCATATATCATATTTTGCTCTCCATATTGGCAAAAATAATAAAAAACCCCCAACTACTGTGGGGGTGTTTAAAAGAAGATTGATTTTTTTTATTTTACAAGCAATTTTTCATAGAAAGATTTACTGCCAATAGTTAACTTAACGAAATATACCGATGTTGGATAATCTTGCAAATCAATTTCGAATCGGTTTACGTTATTACGGATATTACTTAATAAGGTTTTACCCATGTAGTCTGTTACTTCGATCTTTACTTCGTTTACGATTTCCGACAGCATAACTTCATACACATTATTATTGGAATTTGAAGAAATAGTTATTTCACTCGTTTGGGAAATATCTTCTACACTTGTAGTGATTGAATATGGGTCAGAAATACTTGTGCAACCATTGGCATCAGAAATTTCAACTTGATATTCGCCAATTTGTTTGTACTGAATAGTCTGTTTGCGTTCAAATACTAATTTGTTTCCGTTCAAATACCATTGATAAGTATTAGCTTCAGAGGCTACCAAAGTATTTCCTTGGTGATTGATAAATGGTTTTGGAGGAGCAGGTCTTTGAACAATCGTTATCGTTTCACTAGTTGCGATGCAACCTTCTAAAGTTGTTCCTGTAACATAGTAATCACCGGGTTCGGTAATTGTGATATTCCTCTCTGTCATACCATTGCTCCATAAGTAAATTTCAAATCCGGATGAAGTGAACAATGTTGTTTCGCTATTCTCGCAGATAAAATTATCATTACTACTTTGAATATTTAGTTCAGGCACTTCATTGACATTTACAAATATTGCTTTAGATTTTATTTCACATCCGTCTTGTCCGTCAATAACGAGCGAATAGGCTCCTGTTTTGTTTACTGTTATTGCAGGAGTCGTTTCGCCTGTTGACCATCTGTAATTGGAGTATTGTCCGTCAATGCTTAAAATTGCCGTTTCACCCGGGCATATTTCGGTTTTGGTATCAGCTTTGATGTTGGGTGATATACCGTCGCATTCTATTAGGTCGGCAACCCAAATTCCTCTACCGTAAGTTGCAGCAACTAAACGATTAGACAGCTTATGTACTTCCAATTCATTGACAATTACATTTGGTAATCCATTGCCGAATCTTTTCCAATTGGCTGAACCAAAATCACTATAAAAAACGCCAATATCAGTACCGACATAAAGTCTATCAGGTGAGTCCTCTTGTTTGATAATACAATTAATAGGTACATTTGGTAAATTTCCTGAAATATTTATAACTTCAGTTTCGTTGATTTCATAAACTTTATCATAATCTGTATATCCCGATTTTGAAACCCAAATTCGACGAGCATCATTTTCGTCAACCCATAGATATGTTATCGCTCTTTCGGATGTATAGATTTCTTCCCAATTTGAGCCATTATTATAAGTTGCATAAATTTTGTTTAAAGATGCAGCGTAGACAACGTTTGTGTCTGAAGGTGCACTCGCAAGAGCAATCAAAGTTGCATTTGTTCCAAAAGTTGACATTTTAGACCAGGAACCTGAAGCACCATAATTTCGTGAAACCCAAACGTTTTGAAAACCTGCGTATATTGTTTGAGGATTTCGTGGATTCAAAATTAATGGAGCAGTCCAAGCACCTTTTTCATTAGTATTATTTTCAGACAACATATGTCCGAAACTATTCCCACTATTGATTGAGCGACGAAATTGACCATCATATGTAGATGCGTAAACTCTCGAATTATCAATAGGGTCAATAATACATTCCATACCATCACCGCCGTGTACTTTAGACCATTGATTGAATTTCAATCTTTTAGTGCCGTTATCTTGAGCCCCTGCTACAAATGATAAGGCTATATCCTTTTGAGAAACACCTATTCGGTAAAATTGTGTAATATTCAGTCCGTTGGAAATGTTGGTCCAGACATTACCACCATTTGTACTACGATAAATACCTCCGTCATTACCCGAATATATAATCGAACCGTTTGTATTAAACACAAGGTCGTGAATATCGGCATGAACGTAGGGAAAACTTGGGTCTAATGCTACCCAATGCGAGTTTTTTGTAAAATTTCTGGCGGCGTTATTACTTTTCCAAATATTAATTCC
The DNA here is from genome assembly GCA_018335795.1 of Desulfobulbaceae bacterium. GTDB lineage: Bacteria > Bacteroidota > Ignavibacteria > Kapaibacteriales > UBA2268 > PGYU01. The sequence goes on from JAGXRP010000033.1 coordinate 254,020, forward strand.
ACCGATGTAGACTTCTCTTGAGTTTGTCGGTGAAGCTGCAATACACAAATCGTATTGACCCTGCCCTTTAAAATCATTTGAAAGAGTGCCGTCATACCAGCCAAGTATATTGCCATTAGATGTTGGATTCGCAACTGTTTCCCATGTTTTTCCCACATCATTTGATTCAAGCAATGAATGAAACCCGTAATTGTTTTTATTGGCTAAAAGTGCATATACCAAATTCGGTGCTGCCGGAGTCACAGCCAAGGCTATTCTAACGATGTTAGTTCCGTTAAATGTGCTTACCCAAGTCAATCCACCATCTTCAGAAACATGAATAGTTGCCGAGCCGGATTGATTGTTCATTATGAATGTCGAAGCATACATAATGTCAGGATTTTGTGGATTAACCTTCAAATCCATAAAAAACAAGGGGGCGCTTTTCAATTCCCAGGAGTCACCTCCGTCGAATGATTTGAATATACCTTCACTTGTTGCTACAGTTAAATTATTAGGGTCTGTCGGATGAACGATCACTTTACAAGTGTGCTTTTGGTCGGCTAATTCACGTCGTAAATTAGTTGGCTCCCAAGTAGCACCACCGTTAGTAGTTTTGATTAATCCGATGCTATAAAAATCGCGTGAACCGGATGAACCATATACATCACCCGTTGCAACATAAATGATAGAGGGATTAGATTTGCTGAAAGTAATATCGGAAATTCCAAGAGAGAGGAATTGAGTAAAAGAAAAAGTTTCCCAGTTAGCTCCTGCATCCTGAGAACGCCATAAACCACCTGAAGCAGTCCCAATCCAAATATCATTTTCATTCTGAGGATGTAGTCTGATAACGTTTACTCTTCCAATCCCACGTTGCTCATCAGAGGCATTTGGCACGCTGAATGGACCGAGTGATTGCCAATCAGAACTCATCAGCGATGGGTCATCTTTTGAATAGTTGTCTATAACTCTCATTTCCTCGAAAATTTCTATACCTTCTGGGAAATTTCCTGTAGGATAAGTTCGAGGAAGCCAAAATTGTTCCCAACGTTTGAATTGTTTGTATCCTTTTCGTTCAGAAATTGGAGTATCTCCCCAATGCAATTCTTGTAATTCTACGATTTTGTGAAAATTAAGTTCGTTTCCATCACTCAAATTTATGAATGTTTTTTGGGATTTTGCGGAATTAGCCGAAAAAAAAACTGTCATGAGGACAGCAATCATCAAAATGTTTTTCATAAGCACCAGTTATAATTAAAAATCAAATTTGCAATATGCATTTACATAAAAGACACTTCAAATGCAAAAAAAGTTACACAATTGTGGATATATTTTATCTTATTTTGACGAATGTAATAGTGAAATAATGCAAACCGTGCTTGATAAAAAAGCTGTAAGCTCCTGATGCAAGTAATGAAGTTTGTCGTTCGAGATACAAATAATTTGACTCGCTTTTACCATCAAACCACAGCTCATTCTTCCCCAATAAATCAAAAAGCCTGATTTCAGTTTTTGATTTTTCTTTGAAAAATAATTCCAAAGTCACAGTTTCAGAAACAGGATTGGGGAACAAATTATAGCTGAACAAATCGTTTTGATTGATGTATTCTACAAAAAGTTCATTTGAAAAAATTCTGCAAAAGTTACTGTCAACAAGACGAAGTTTGTAAATTCCGGGTTTATCGGGTTGTAAAGTTTCCGGACCTGATAATATGAGCGAATCATTCCAAAACCAATCCAATCTATATGGCACAGTTTCGGATTCGAAAACAAATCCTGACTGAGCCTTATAAAGGTTAACAGGTGGAAGTGTTGGTGAAATTATGACTACAATCGTGTCAGAAAAAGATTTGCATCCGTATTCGTTTGTTGCGGTCATGTAATACTCGCCACTTGAAGATGCTTTTAATATTGAACCTATTGTCCCATCATTCCAAAGCAATTCCCCGTCTGAATAATTTCTGACTACTGCTTCTAACACAACAGTATCACCAAAACAAGCCGGATTTCGACTTTTAAGTATAAAACTTATATCTGGATTCGAGTTAACATTTACAGAAACAGCTTTTGAAACATCTGCACAATGAGGTGTTTTCTCGGCAACGTGGTATTCACCTCGTTTATTTATCGCCCTCTCTGTAGCGACAACTCCATCATGCCAGATATAAGAAGCATTTGGTTCGATGTTCAATATTTCAGCCCGAATTTCTTCACCTTCACAAAGATTTATTTTTTTATCTATGTTGAGCATGATTTCTGATGGTGTGCAATCATGAATTTTGCATCTCCAAATACCTCTGCCAAAAGTTGATACAAGTAATTCTCCTGTTAGATATGAAATTTCTATGTCTGAAATAATGCATTGAGGCAGTTGATTATTAAAGGCAATCCATTTTTCTGAGCCATTTTCTAATTTCCAAACTCCAATATCGCTCGCTAAATAATAGCATTGCTCGAGACTGTCGCAAACAATCCTGTTCAGGTGTATATTCATCAAATTGTAAGTCATTGAAATTAAAGATTTGTTTTTAAATTTAAAGACTTTATTCTCTCTTGAGTATCCGCCAACTGTAAAAATTATACCGTCATTCAATATGATGGAATTGACTATGAGACCCTCATCTAAGTCAAGAACTTTACTTGATATACCAGAATGAAATCTATAAATGCTATTTCTTTTGGCAAAATAAATGGTATCATTAACAACAGTAACAGCAGAAATCAAGATACCATCATCAATTTGAGTCAATTTCTCGTAAGCATTACTCTTATAATTGATTTTCCATAAGTTTATGTACCCGGTTACAAATTCACCTTGATAATTTCGAATATCCACAACCCAAGGTTTAGGCTCTTTGATGGAAAAAGTAAGGTAATCAGATTTGACAGTTAAAGCGCCATCATCGGAGTGGGCTACCCGTCCGCCTTCTGCGGTCATCATTATGTTTAAGGGGTTTTCCAAATCAAATACAGATTCCATTCCATCGCCACCCAAGACCTGAGTCCATTCTTTATAAAAATAACGGAATGTACCATTATCTTGAGTTCCTGCTAATATAACATTTGGATTAAAAGGATGTAGAGAAAGCCTGTAAACTTGAGATATATTCATATTCCTCGACATCAATTCCCACTCAGTACTTCTTCGCATCTTCCGGTACAAACCGCCATCATTACATACCCAAATAGAGCTGTCATGAGGATTCATTTCAATATTGTGTTGGTCTTTGTGAATCAATTCATTTTCGTCAACATTTTCAAGATTACTAAGTTTGAATGTGTTCAAAATCAACCCACCGGCATAAATTGTCTGGTCGAAAGGGTCAGCAAAAAGTGAGAGATTATAATATCCTTGCGCTTCAACAACATCTTTTAATTGCAATGGGATGTATGTTTTACTTGACAAATCGTATATACCGAATACACCTTGAGCAAAAGTTGCTTTTTGCGCTCCTAATATCAAAATCTTATTTTTTTCAATCTGTTCAAACTCCATTCGGACAGCATTTGGGAAAGTAATTAATGTATCTAATTTACTTGAATGAAATCTGTACCTATACAATCCGATCCCGCCGTTTAATTTGAAAGTGGATATATAAATAATATCAGGATCAAACTCATCAAATACCATAGACCCACATTCGGCACCTTCTAAAGCCAAGAAATTCCATTTGATTCCCAAATCGTCAGAATAAATTATACCTTCAGATGTAGATGCGAACAACAATGAATCTGAATTTGGATGCCATAAAACATTTTTAATGAAGTAAAAAGGGATGTCCGTAAATGGGTCAACAATCCTCCAATTCATTCCTTGGTCGGTAGAAATCATGATTCCGAGTGAATATCCTCCCTGAAATTCTCGAGCATGAGCGTCTCCCGTCGCTATGGCAATCGTTTTGTTATTATTGGGATTGATTGAAATATCACTAATTCCTATCGAAAGTACGTTCGTGATTTCAGGGGAATAGAATGTTGCACCGGCATCTTTACTAATCCATAAGCCTCCGGAAGCAGTTCCTGTATAAATGATGTTTGGGTCTGTTGGGTCGAATCGAACTACATTTATTCTTCCCAATCCAAACATAACAGGGTCTTTTGTTGTATCCGGTAAAAATGGACCCATAGGCTCCCAGATAAATTTTTGAAGTAGTTGTTCTTGCTCTTTAGAAATTTGGAAATATTCTTTAACAATATCAAACGCTTTGGGTACTTCAGGAATTGAATATCTGGATTCGTGGAAATATTTGGCTCTTTTGGTAGATTTACTGCCGGTATTTGAAAATAATGCCGATACATTTAAACATATCGGCATTACAATTAGTAAAATATATACTGTAAACAGTCTCACATCAGTTAGTAATTATTAGCTGTTGGACGATTTTCTTGTCTGTACTACTTACTACAATTTTGTAAACTCCGTTTGGGTATTTACTTGTATTTAATGAATGGTTAAGTTCATTTCCAACATCAAACCTTAACAACTCTCTTCCGATAGCATCATAAACTACCAATTCTTTAGCATTCAATTCAGGAGATAGTATGATACTGACATAATCACGAGCAGGATTCGGTACAATTTGTATATATTGTGCATATACATCATTATATATACTTGTTTCAATCATTAATGGTTCGGATTTTGAAGAACAACCGTATTCATTGAATGTCTCTACTTCGTATTTCCCAATCAAAGTTAATTCGATAGCGATGGTATCAGAATTCTCAATATATTTATCGTTGAAATACCATTTGTAGGAAACAGCTTCAGTTGATTTGAGATAATTTTGAGCAAAGTAGATATGTGGTTTCTCAGGAAATTCGGCTTGGGCAACGATAAAAGGACCTGCTTTGACAGGGCAATCATCTTTTGTAACCGCTGTAACCCAATACTCTCCCGGTTCACTAACAACTATTTTTGCGGTTGTTGCTCCGGTTGACCATTTGTAATCTTTAAATCCGAAATTGGCATATAGACTTATTTCACTTTGCCCGCAAATGACTCCTGTTCCTGCACCATTATGTTTAATTTCAAATTCTGAAACAGGGGTTACGTTTACAGTAATGAAATCAGACCGTTCACTACATCCCTCAGCGTTGCGCACATTTACATAATAGGAACCTGATTCTTTCGCCCAGATTGTTTTTGTGGTTTCACCATTTGACCATCTAAAATCGTAATATTCACCTTGAAGCGTTAGCTTTACGCTATCCTGACCTTGACAAAATGCAAGTGGTCCTATGTATGTAAATTCCGGTTTTTCCATATTACAATCAAAAACTTCCGAAGACCAAACGCCTCTGCCGTGAGTTCCTACATAAATCCTTCCTTCATTATAGCTAATTTTCATATCGTTAACTACAACCGGTGGTAAACCAACATTCAAAACCTGCCATTCGTTGAGCAATGGGTCAAAAGACATCACTCCTACATCAGTTCCGATATAAAGAGTACGAGCAGAATTCTTATAGTATATAATTGAACTCACAGGAACGTTGGGTAAATTATATGAAATATTCTGAACTTTGTCACCATTGATTTCAAAAACTTTATTTCCCTCAGAATATCCGCTTAGAGTAACCCAGAGTCTTTCCGGGTTCTTATCATCAATAGCAATTCCTTTAATTTGTGAACTGCCAGTAAATATCACTTTCCAAGTTTCCCCTTCATCTTTAGTGACATACAAATCCGAAGCAGTAGCTGTATATATAACATTTGTATCTGAAGGAGCAACTGCAATTACATTGAGTGGAAATCGATCAATTGAAGATATTTTTCTCCAATTTGAACCTCTGTTTTCAGTTTTATAGATATTTCGATAACCAACATAAAGGCTGCGACTATTTTGTGGATTCATTACAAATGGTGCAACCCAAGCTGAACTTTCATTAGTAAATCTACCGGTATGTAGAATACGATTGAATGAATTTCCACCGTTAACAGAACGATAAATACTACCATTTTGCATACTTGTATATAAATATTGAGGATTTTCAGAATCAATAATCGGCACCATACCATCTCCACCATTGATATGATACCATTTGCCGTTTTTCAGGATATGAGAACCATTGTCTTGTGTACCTAATGCAATGTAACCAGGCTCGGTTTGAGAAATGTCAATACTCCATAATTGAGTAATTCCCATACCGGAGCTTATGTCTTTCCATGAAGAGCCATTGTTACTTGAAATATACAATCCACCATCGTTTGCAGAGTATAAATCTAAATTTAGTGGATTAATAACTAAATTGTGTTGGTCTGCATGAACAAACGGAAGACCATTGGAACCTGTCCAATGATTCAACAATTGCCAATTTTTACCTCCATTCATACTTTTCCAAATATGAATACCGCCTACATACAATTGGTCCTTATCAACAGGCGAAACAGCAAAAGCTAAATCATAAAACCCTTGTCCGGTATTACCTTCACCATTGACATTAATACTCAAAATATTTGGAGAATTTGCAATTAATTCAAAAGTACTTCCTGCATCGGTAGAACGGAAAATACCATGGAAACTTCCACTACTGCTATTTGCACCCAAAAGGTAAATATAATTTGCATCATGCGGCGTTACTCCAATTTCTAATCTAACTGCTCCATTGAAACGTCGAACAAATTGCCAAGTGTTACCACCATCTGTGCTTTTGTAAAATTCGGCTTCAGAAAATGAAGAATAAAATCCTGAAGTGACCGCATAAACAATACTCGGGTCATCAGGCTTAAACTCCATTCGTTTGACAAAACGAGTTGAATATACTCTCACCCATTCATTACCACCGTCAGTTGTCTTGAAAATACCATTTGAACCACCTACAATAACGATATTATCATCTTCGGGATGGATCAAAATGCGTGAAGCTAAAACTCTTTGGGGGACTTCATAATCAAGCCCAATTGATGCCCAACTTTTTCCGCCATCAGTAGATTTCAAAACCCCAATTGAGTAAGTTCTTGATTGAAAGTGACCATTATCATCACCTGTGGCTGCATACATCAAATCAGGATTATTTTTGGAAATAGCTATATCGCTTATACCTAAAGAAAGAACATCAGTAAATTGAAGTAATTCCCAAGTTCCACCTTTATTTGTGCTTTTCCAAATACCTCCGCTTGCAGAACCTGCAAAAATAACATCACTATTTGTTGGATGCATCCTAATTACATTCAAGCGACCGATGCCTGATGATTGGTAGCTAAGTAAATTCTCGGGAACTACTTTTGGGCCTTCTTCTCGCCAAAAGTAAGTTTTTTGTAATTGGTTATTGTCTTTTTGCTCTTGAAGGAATTGGCTGTAACTTGTCATTACATCATAGGCATCGGGAAAGATTCCACTTGGATATACTCTTTCGCCCCAAAAATGCTCCCACCTTTTGAATTGCTTCCAACCAGAACCTTTTGTTTGCGCTTTGTCGCTCCAATATTGATTATAAGCATTTTGAACCGCAAAGAAATTGTCCACACTATCCTTCGGTACTAAATGATACCAAGGATGTGCAATTGCAGGAATGGAAATAATGAAACCTAGTAATAGAGATAGTTTTAATATATTTTTTATCTTAGTCATGATATTATAACACATATTTTTAAAAAACGTTTCAAAATAAAATGTAATTTAACATTTTTGCACGATTTTTGAATAGTAAAAAGATTGTCAATCTCAAAAAAGAATAAATATTTATGTTATTAAGTGCCTGTATTATTGCAAAAAACGAAACTTTAAACATTTCGCAATGTATAGATTCAATTAAAGCATATTGTGACGAAATCATAGTTTTAGACACAGGTTCGGAAGATGACACAGCCCATAAAGCTATTGCAGCAGGAGCAAAAGTATTTAATTATAGTTGGCGTAATGATTTCGCTAATGCAAGGAACAAAGCTATCGATTATGCCTTGGGAAATTTTATCTTAGTGATTGACGCTGACGAAGAATTACAGGCAGACTCTCCTATCAGAGAAATTTTAGCAATAACTAAAACTAAAATCGGCGGCATATTAGTAAATGTTATATCATCAGCAAATATGATTGATGGGCAATCTCAGACATTTGTGTCTCCCCAACTCAGGATTTTTAGAAATCATCAGGGCTTCAAATTCGAGGGCAAAATTCATGAGCAAATAGCAAAATCTATTTTGAAATCGGGTTTTGAAATTGTAAAAAGCGATTTGAAGATTATTCATCATGGCTATAATTTGCCAAAACATCTGCTCGACAAAAAGCATCTCAGAAACCTTGAAATGCTCAATGATGATGAATTAATAGCACGCAACCCTATTTATCATTTTCATCGAGCCAAAACATACTTAGCACTCGGGGATTTGGTCAAATCAGAACAGGACATAACAGAGGCAATTAAGAAAGTTGCAAAAACACATGTTTCATACCCTACAATATTGAATTATGCTTCTACAATTGCCCAACGCAAAGGTGAATTTCAAAATTCTTATTTTTATTCTACTGAATCATTGAAGATTGAGCCGAATCAAGTTACTGCACATCTTAAACTTGCAGAATTATTTCTCAATGCAAATGATTTCACTCAGGCTGCAAAACATTATCAAATCATATTTGACATGCAAAAGGATGATTGTAAAAAAGTAAGCGTAGGTGGAGATTTAGAAATCTCTGAAGATGTTTTTTTACCCAAAATGGCATATTGTTATCATCGAACAAACAATTCTGGGAAAGCAAATCAACTTTTGGAGCAATTTATCGCTAGCAATCCGAAGAATATTGATGCAAAAATGGTCAAATTGAATTTTTTGTTAAGAGAAGGAAAAACCGAAGAATTTATGAACTTACTCATTGAAATAAGTCGCATAATACCTAATGAGCCTACAATTATAAACTTAAAATCTATATACAGCCACACTGAAACTTCCGAATTCAAGCAAAAGAATCCCAAAATTTCGCTTTCGATGATAGTCAAAAACGAAGAGAAAATGCTCGAAGGGTGCTTAGATTCAGTCAAATCATTTGTGGATGAAATTGTGATAGTTGACACAGGCTCCACAGATAAAACATTTGAAATCGCTAATAAATACAATGCAAAAGTGTTACATTTTGATTGGAATGATCATTTTTCGGATGCCCGAAACTTCGCACTAAAACATACGAGCGGAGATTGGGTACTTTATCTTGATGCTGACGAAAGACTAAAAAACATTAACTATTCTTCGATTCGGAATATTCTCGATACTGCCTCTGAAGATGTTGGCGCCTTGCTTTGTACGATTGAAAGTTTGCACAGAAAAGATGATGGAAGTTCGGAGATGCACAGAGGTTCGTATCCGCGATTATTTCGGAATTATGGCTATCCGACCATAAAATTCACAGGCAAAGTTCACGAACAAATCACTCCTGCTCTAAGGCAATTGAACAAGCAAATTATCGAATCAGACATCGTAATCGAACATCTTGGATATAATTTTGATTTGCAAACTATTCGTGATAAAACGATACGCAATTATCAACTGCTGATAAAGCAAGTTAATGATGAACCTACGAACGGATATGCATGGTTTCAACTCGGACAAACGTTGGGAAGATTGAAATTGGTCGAGCAATCAATAATGGCACTCGAATTTGCAATAGGAACTGATACCTTGTCCGACAGCATAAAAGCTGCAACTTATACCTCATTGTCTCAACTCAAAGGAATCATGAAGGAATTTGACAAAGCACTAACCTTTGCAGAGAAATCATTGCAAATTTCATCGAATCAATTATTTGCAAGAAATCTTAAAGCTTATGCTTTACTTCATTTGGGTCGTTTTGGGCAAGCCCAGGCAGCATTTGAGGAAATTCTTGCAACATTTGATAAAAAAGCAAATTCGCAGGTAGCTTTTGATATCGAAGTGCCGAAAAGTATTGTTTTAAAAGGATTGGAAATGGCTAAAAATAGAACTCTTAACTTTAGATTTGACCAAAATAGCTTTGATTTCATAAAGTTCTAAGTCGTAAAATTCGTAGGATTTGAACAAAAAAGTAGAATTATTGGAGTTGAATTCCAAGTCGTATTCCAAGCCTGTTTCGCATTTGAGATTTAAATTTATATCATTATCGGAGTAAATCCACTGCCCAGAATCAGCGATATTATCTTGATTAGTACTTCTTATCAACTTAAAATATCCGTTTTCTAAAATTGTAAGTTTAACTTGATAATTTTCAGGAACTTCAACCACGTATGAATCGGGTTTGCTAACTAAAGTAACATTTTCAGAGACCCATGTACCAACAAATTTTGATTCGTTTTTTGAAGGAGCATTTATTTCACTGCAAGAATTCAGAATCATCAATCCAAAGATTACCGAAATTAAATATATTTTCATTTTTTCACATTTCATATAGTCAAAATACGTTTTGAAACATGAAAAAGTTACATTTCTATTAGCTAAATTATTGAATATCAATAGAATCTAAGGCTTTTTGTAAGATAGTAACGAATTCATTAATCTCCGTTTTCCCAACTATCAGAGGTGGCACCATCCTCAAAACATTGCCGGAAGCAGCATTGGCAATAGCTTTCCTTTCAAGTAGTGCATTTACGAGCAAACCCGCATCAAATGATAATAACAATCCGCACATCAGTCCAAGACCGCGTACTTGCAACACTTTTTTGGGATTGGTTGCATGGATTTTTTCAAGCTCCCGACGGAAATATTCGCCCATAGATTGGACATGCTCCATTAGACCACTTTCGAGTTCTTCAAGTACAACCATTCCCGTTGCACATGCAACTGCATTACCGCCATATGTCGTACCATGCATTCCGGTTTCCCAAATATCGCTCAGATTTTCATCAACTAATAATCCGCCTAAAGGTAATCCGCCACCCATACCTTTTGCCATTATTATTACATCGGGACGAATGTTCCAATGTTCAAAAGCGAATAGACGTCCTGACCTGCCAATCCCACATTGAACTTCATCTGCGATTAAGAGGAAATTATGAACAGACTTCAATTCCATTAGCATTTCCACAAATTCCGGTGTCAGTATCGAAATTCCGCCTTCGCCCTGAATAAATTCCAAAACTACTCCCGCTGTATCGGAGTTAACGCTACTCATCAATGTTTCGATGTCATTTAGCGGTATCACTTGAGTATTCGGCAAGAATGGTCCCATTGTATCTTTGTATCGCGGTTTATCCATTATTGACAAAGCCCCATAAGTTCTACCGTGAAACCCACCACTAAACGCAAGAATATTCGTCTTCTTGTTCTTTAATCCCCATCTACGGATTAGTTTGATTGCTGCTTCGGTGGCTTCAGTCCCGGAATTAGTAAAAAATACTTTGCTAAAGCCTGACATTCTACACAGATTTTGAGCTAATTTGATTTGTGTATCTTGGTAAAAATAATTGGATACGTGCATATATCGGAATATTTGCTCTTGAACTGCGTTGATTATTCTCGGATGCGAATGTCCCAAAGCATTGACAGCTATCCCTGCTAAAAAATCTAAATATTCATTGCCATTTATATCTATGACTCGGCAACCGACTGCTTTGTCAATCACAATCGGAAGTCTTTTATATGTGTTTAGAATGTAATCATGTTCGCTTTCAATCAACGAACTTCTATCATTTTCAATAGCTTGCATAATTTACCTAAGAATTATTGTTTGTAATTTGATAATTTTGTTCAAATGATTTAGTATAAACTTATCAAATAATAAGTTATTTTGCAAATTTGAAAAAATCAATTGATGTTTAAGAAATTTGAGTGGATTAGTATATATGAAAGTAGTGGTTCAAAGGGTAAAATCTGCAAAAGTTACCGTTGATGGTGCAATCAGCGGGCAAATTGATAAGGGATTATTGCTGTTGGCAGGCGTTTGCCAAGCCGATACGCCTGATATTTTGGATTGGGTATGTAATAAAATTGCCGGATTGAGAATATTTTCTGATGAAAATCAAAAGATGCATTTATCGGTTCAAGATGTCGGTGGTGCGATTTTAGTAGTGTCAAACTTCACTGTTTGTGGGAATGCTGCGAAAGGATTCAGACCGAGCTTTACAAACGCCGCTGCACCCGAACTTGCCGAAAACATGTATGAAGAAATAATTTTAAAATTTCGGGAAATGGGTATTAAGACTGAATCCGGGATATTCGGAGCTATGATGGATGTAGAATTAGTAAATGATGGACCCGTAACGGTTATTATCGAAAAAAAGGGGGCTGCTACTCAAGAGTAACAGCCCTGTTTGATATTTTTAGTCTAACTATTTTTGTTCATCAGGAACGAATGCGTAAATTTCTTTTAGTAATTCGGGGACTATATCCGCTTCGGGCACATAGCGCAAGGGTTCGCCACGTCTGAATAACAGTGCTTTGCCTTTTGCGGCGGCAACTCCCAAATCTGCCTCTCTCGCTTCACCCGGACCATTTACAGCGCAACCGAGAATTGACACAGTCATTGGTTTTTTGATGTCTTTAACAGCATTTTCAATTTCCTCCGTAATTTTGAACAAGTCAACATCAAGTCTTCCACAGGTTGGACATGAAATAATTTCTACATTTCGTTGAGCCAGACCAAGTGAGCGTAGAATTTCTTTCCCCACTTCAACTTCGAGTTCGGGTTCGTCAGTCAAGGAAACACGAATAGTATCGCCGATGCCTTCTGCGAGTAAAGTCCCGATACCAACCGAAGATTTGATTGTACCCGTTCTCAATCTACCGGCTTCGGTTACACCAAGATGCAAAGGGAAATCAGTTCTCTGGGCAATCAATCTATAGGCTTCAATCATTAACGGAACTGATGTTGATTTGACTGATATTACTAAATCGTCAAATCCGAAATCTTGAGCTATTTCAACGTGCCTTATAGCTGATTCGTACAAAGCTTCTGCAGTTGGATAGCCATATTTATCCAAAATGTCCTTTTCTAAAGAACCGGAATTTACTCCAATTCTAATCGGAATTCCTCTCTCTTTGGCAGCAGAAAGCACCTTTTTGATTCGTTCAACTTTACCGATATTTCCCGGATTGATTCTCACTTTTGCCACTCCGGCTTCTATAGAAGCAAGAGCGAACATATAATTGAAATGAATATCTGCGACTATGGGAACGTTAACACGCTTTACAATCTCACCAATAGCTTCGGCTGCGTCCTTATTGTTGACGGTTATTCTAACTATATCTACTCCCGCTTCTTCGCTTCGTTTTATTTGGTTGACTATACCTTCTATGTCAGAAGTTTTCACTTTAGTCATAGTTTGGACAGAAATAGGCGAGCCGCCACCGACCGGAACATTCCCAACCATAACTTTACGCGAGATTCGTCTCGGATATGAAGTCAATCTAGAATCGCCATTGCTTTTTGGAATTGGATTGTTCATTACGTTCAATCCTTCGATTAGATTATTTATTTGCATTGATTAATCAATTTATTTTGTGGATAAATTTAAATTCGTTTACTAAGTTCTGTTAAAATAAACTTTTCTCTTTCAGTCAAATTTTGATAACCGCTTTCGGAAATCTTGTCTAATATTGAATCAATTTTCACTTGAGTAATCTCTTCGCCATCAATTATATACTTACCACGAGTTTCCACTTTTGGTTCAGGGTTTGTATAGACTTGCTTTTCTTGATTAATTTGAGCCCATTTAACTTGAATTACATTCGGTTTCCTACTGCCTGAGTAAGGGTCAGATTGAAATGCACCTGTGGTTCCAAATCCCGGGTCGTAAGTATCAGATTTCTTAGAAAACCACTTGAATACGCCCAATTTATCACCCCATTTCAAAAGAATGAATCCTGTTAATGCTCCACCAAGATGTGCAAAGTGTGCAATACCGGAACCACCTGAAACTCCCGAAATCATTTCGATTACAACAAAAATCAGAACGAAATACTTTGCTGGAATTGGAATAAAAAATGGGAACATAAAAATCGGTCTATTCGGAAATGTAAATGCGAATGCAAGCAAGATACCATAAACCGAACCCGACGCCCCCACAGTAGGTACTGACAAACCTGTAATTAGTGGCGTTACAAACATATGAACAATAGCTGCACCAACACCTGCAAGCAAATAATAAATCAAAAATCGTTTGCTTCCCCACAAACCTTCAAGTTCCGACCCAAACATCCATAAGGCAAACATATTGAAGAATAGGTGCCACAAACCGCCGTGCATGAATTGATAAGAGACTAATTGCCAAGGAAGGAATATATTTTTCGACAAATCGAACATATTTTCTGAGTTGAATGGCTGCAATGCGAAATATTTCATAAATAGGGCATTGAGAGAATGACCATCAAAAGTCAGTCCACTCAAAAATAAATACTGAAGAATGAAAACTGCTACGTTAATAATCAATAACATTTTCATAACCGGTGGAAAAAGTGAAAAACTACCCATACCTCTCATTTTCATATTCTCTTAATGATTTTCAATAATAATTGTGACGTTTCTGAATGGCAAGAATTGCTGATGCTCTTATCATTTCTTAATTCATCGAAATGTAAATAGTATGTGTGGAATTTGATGTTTTCGTGAAATCCGATTTGTAAGAATCCCATTTATGAACAAAAATATTCCAGTCGTTTGTGAACGATTCTTTCGATACAAGGAATTCGGACCATGAAGATAGAACTTGATCGAAGGACTCAATCAACAGTTCTTTGCTTACGGAATCTTTAGAACGTGTGAATAAAATAAGGGGAAGTAATTTAAGAGAATTATTCAGAAATTTTAAAATATTACAAACTGTGTCATAAATCACTTTGTTCAATTCGACAGATTGCTCCAACAAAAAAAAGTTGTCATTTATCGATTTAATAACTGAATCAATAAGCTCAATGTGATTTTCTATGTAATTCGGTTTTGACAAAAATTTTACTTATTTTAAGGGAGTGTATTTAACAAAACACTCTCCCTATATGAAACTAATTAAATTATACTTCTAAAGCAGCAACACCGGGAAGAACTTTACCTTCGAGAAATTCGAGAGAAGCTCCGCCACCGGTTGAAACGTGTGTTATCTTTTTCTCGAGACCTAATTGACTTATTGCTGCCACTGAATCTCCCCCACCAACTACTGTTATTCCGCCTTTGGAGGTTAATTCGGCAAGTGCGTGTGCTATTGAATTTGTGCCATTTGCAAAATTGCTCATTTCAAATACTCCCATTGGTCCGTTCCAAACGACAGTAGAAGCATTCATTATAATATCGCAAAATTCTTTGACAGTTTTTTCGCCAATGTCCATTCCTACAGAGTCGCTTGGAAGATTATCGAAAGCAACTGTTTTGAAGGCGGCATCATTGTTGAAAGAATCAGC
This sequence comes from Desulfobulbaceae bacterium, assembly GCA_018335795.1. Lineage (GTDB taxonomy): Bacteria > Bacteroidota > Ignavibacteria > Kapaibacteriales > UBA2268 > PGYU01. The sequence goes on from JAGXRP010000033.1 coordinate 269,300, forward strand.
GACAACAACGTCTGTAGGCAGCATTAACTTGATGTTTTTACTACTTGCTTCATCTAACAAGCTTTTTGCTAATTCTAATTTGTCATCTTCACAGATAGATTTGCCGATTTCGTAACCTAATGCTTTGTAGAAAGTGAACATCATGCCACCACCAATCAAAATTGAATCGCACTTTGTAAACAACTGTCTGATTACCTCAATTTTACCTGTAATTTTTGCACCTCCAATGACGGCTACAAAAGGTTTGCGTGGATTCTTAATTGCATTACCGAGATAGTTAAGTTCCTTGAGTAAAAGCAATCCGGCATATTTTTCTTCAAAAAATTCGGCAATGGCAGATGTACTTGCATGTGCTCTGTGAGCAGTTCCGAAAGCATCGTTCACGTAAACATCGCCCAAATCCGCTAATTGTTTGGCAAATTCAGTATCGTTATCCTCTTCCTCTTTATGAAAACGTAAATTTTCAAGTAAAACGAGTTCGCCTAAATCTGCATTGTCAATTAGCTTTTTTACTGATTCCCCAATGCAATTTTCAGTAAATATGACTTTGTATCCGAAATGGTCTTTCAAATAATCAGCAACAGGTTTTAATGAAAATTCAGGATTGACTTTACCTTTGGGTCTTCCAAGATGAGACATCAAAATTGGTATTCCACCCTTGTCAATTATAATATCAATTGTGGCTAAGGATTCTACAATTCTTGTGTCATCATTAATTTTGCCCAACTTGTCCAAAGGAACGTTGAGGTCAACTCTGACAAGTACATTTTTGTTTTGGAAATCAGCGTCATCCATGGAACGAATCATATTATCAACCTTTGTTGTTAAAATTTGAAAATTTAATTTCGATAAAAAGTATAATTACAAACTTTTGCCTAATTTTTCTAATAAGTCAGTAATACGGCAGGAATAGCCGAATTCATTATCATACCATCCGACTACTTTAACATGATTACCACTAACTTGAGTCAATTGGCTATCAAAAATACATGAATGCGGATTATCGACAATATCTGAAGAAACTAAAGGTTCATCGGAATATTCTAAAATTCCTTTCATAGTTGTTTCAGAAGCTAACTTCATTGCATTATTGATTTGCTCAACAGTAACTTCAGTATTAAGAATTGCAGTCAAATCTGTCAACGAACCGTCCGGAATCGGAATACGAACAGCATAGCCGTTCAATTTGCCCTTCAATTCGGGTAATACCAAGCCAACTGCTTTCGCAGCACCGGTAGTCGTAGGAATTGCATTAGCTGCGGCAGCTCTGGCACGTCTCAAATCTTTATGTGGCAAATCAAGAATTCTTTGGTCGTTGGTATAAGCATGTATAGTAACCATAAATCCGGAATGAATTCCAAATTCATCGTTGAGTACTTTGACCATTGGTGCTAAACAGTTTGTTGTGCAAGAAGCGTTGGAAATGGTTTGTTCATCTCCGTTTAATACGAAATCATTTACACCCAACACAACTGTTGCATCAAGAGCATCTTTAGCTGGTGCTGAAAGAAGCACTTTCTTGGCACCGCTTGTTTCTATATGTTTCAAAAGTTGTTCTTTTTTGGAGAAAACTCCTGTTGATTCCAAGACTAAGTCAAGATTTCGCCAAGGAATATTTTCGATAGCTTTTTCTGCGGAAATAGGAATTGTTTGACCATTTATAATTATTGAATTTTCAGTATGGGAAACTTCCCCTTTAAATTTGCCATGAACTGAGTCATACTTAAACAAATGTGCCAAAGTAGCAGCATCTGTTAAATCATTTATACCAACTAATTCCAACCCGCTATTGCGATTGAAAATTTCGCGGGCTACAAGCCTTCCTATGCGACCAAATCCGTTTATTGCAATCTTTATTGCCATGATTATCCTTTGAATGAAGTTAGAAAACAAAATAAAAATAATACTAATTTCTATTCCTTAAAACGAAGTTGATATATTAAAAGTTTAATTTTGATACAGTACTTATCCTAAAAATTGGACTTATCAAAAAAAATGTTCTTATATTTGCTTTTTGTATTCATATGAATTTTCGATAATGATTAAAACTTGTGTTATAATGGCGGGTGGTTCAGGTGAAAGGTTTTGGCCACTCAGTCGCAAAGACCGTCCCAAACAGCTTTTGAATCTTGATTCAAAGTTGAAGACTATGCTTAGGCAATCTATTGACAGGATTGGCAAAGTCATTGACAAAGATAAAATTATCATTATTACATCTATCAATCTTTTGGAACCGATACGAAAAGAGTTAGCCGATATCCCTCCGAGTAATGTAATAGCCGAACCATCCAAACGAAATACTGCACCTTGCTTGGCATATGCTGCCGCTTTCTTGAAAGCGAGGTACCAAATTGACAATGCCGAAATCTTGATGGCAGTTTTGACAGCAGACCACAAAATAGAAACTGATGAGATATTCCAAATTAACATAACTGCTATATTGGATTTTGTAGCTAATAATCAAGGCTTATGTACAATTGGTATCAAGCCTTCAAGACCTGAAACAGGCTACGGATATATCGAAGCTGAGTCTAAATTTGACATACCGGGTACTACTCAAATCGTACCGGTTGCGAGATTTCATGAAAAGCCCGACATCGCAAAAGCAAGCCAATACATCGAAAGCGGTAATTTCTTTTGGAATAGCGGAATGTTTTTCTGGAGATTGGATGTATTTATTAACGAAATGAAGTGTCATTTTCCGGAAGTTGGCGAGCAAATCGACGCAATGGCTGAATTACATTCCGGCAATACTGAAAAGGCTTACACGGGCACAAATGAAAAAATAATCGAACTTTATAATAGTTTTCCGGATAAGTCAATAGATTACGCTCTCATGGAAAAATCAACTTCGGTTTTTGTTGCTAAAGCTGATTTTACATGGGACGACATTGGCTCTTGGGATTCTTTTTCTCGGTTGCACGGAACGGATGCCGAAGGCAATTTGATTTTTGGAGATAATATTGTATCGGTTGATTCCAAAAATACAATGGTCATCAACAATTCCGGAGATACTCGAATGGTGTCAGCGCTTGGTTTGGAAGATATTATCGTCATCACTACTGATGATTCTGTTCTTGTTTGTCATAAATCAAAGGTTCAAGACGTTAAAAAAATTGTTGCCGAATTACGCAACAAAAAAATGGATAAGTGGCTCTAATTTTATAAATTAATAAGCGAGCAATCATGTTAACAATTAAATACGACATTAACTCGATGCAAGAGATATTGCATAATTTTCATCTGCAATTCAAACATGCAATCGAAATCGGAGAGTCTTTCGAAATTGATACTTCTTATGAACATGTCCGAGAGATAGTGATTTGCGGAATGGGTGGTTCGGCTTTGGGTGGCAATCTTTTGAATTCGTATTTGCAATCACCGAGTTGCAAATCTAATCTGAGAGTTCGTGTGAATAAGGGATATGATTTACCTCACAACATATCTGCAAATTCCTTAATTATAATCAGTTCCTATTCCGGTAATACCGAAGAAACTCTTGCCACGATGGAGAGTGCATTTGATAATGATTTGAGTATGATTTGCTTAACTTCAGGCGGGAAAGTAATGAAATTCGCAAATTCCAAGAAAATTCCTTGTCTTGTTATACCGGGCGGATTCCAACCAAGATGCGCTATAGCATATTCATTCGTTGGATTGCTTTATATACTAATCAAAAGCAAAGTATTTTCAGCTGAACTAAGTAAAAGCACGATAGCAGGGCTTTCAGAAGCTCATGAATTGCTCAAACGAGTTACTAACCGTTACGAAAGTCATGACTTTTCCAATCCGGCGTTCAAAGCCGCAAATGATTTGTTCAGAAGTTATCCTGTCATTTATTCAGCAGATACTATAACTGATTCCATCAATTTACGTTGGCAAGCACAAATTCACGAAAATGCAAAATCACCTGCTTTCGGGAGTTATTTGCCCGAAATGAACCACAACGAAATAAATGCCTGGTTTGCAACTGAACCAAATTCACCAAGATTCAAATTCATTTTTTTGCGAGATAAAGAAGACCATCCAAGAGTTAAAATTCGTTTTGAAGCCATTAAAGAGATGCTTTCAGAATTTTATGACGTATATGAATTCTACGGCACAGGCAATCATATTTTAGCTCGAATGTTTGATTTGATGTATCTCGGTGATTGGTTGAGCTATTATTTAGCAGTACTCAATAAACAAGACCCAATAAGCATCCCTGTCATCAATCGTTTAAAAGAGATTTTAGCAAAACACAAGATTTAATGTTTCGTCTTCCAATTAAGTTTATGACACAATTTCAACATATTTTTTGTTATCATAGCAAATAGCAGTAATTTTGTATGATAACATATTTCAATTTTTAAAAAAAATATCAAAGTTAGGAGTAACAATGACATTCGTACCAAACACCGATTCCGAAAGAGAGGAAATGTTAAAAACCATCGGTGTGGAAAAATTTGATGACTTGATAGCAAATATACCAAGTAAATTTAAAATAACTGAACCATTGAATTTAGAAAGTCGTCTTTCTGAGTTAGAAGCATTCAAATTGATGGACAAATATGCAAGCCGCAACATATCAGCGGTATCGCATATTTGTTATATTGGCGGTGGTGCATATGACCACTATGTTCCTTCAATAGTTGGTTCGGTGTTACAAAAACCCGAGTTTAAAACTGCATACACTCCCTATCAAGCGGAAGTCTCGCAAGGTACATTGCAAGTAATGTATGAATTCCAATCAATGATTTGCGAAATCACGGGTATGGATGTTGCAAACGCTTCACTTTATGATGGCGGAAGTGCACTGGCAGAAGCATGTTTGATGTCTAATGCACACAATAGAAAATCGAAGTTCTTATTTGCAGGAACAGTACATCCGAGCTACATTGAAGCTACAAAAACAATCACTGCAGGTAGAGAATTTACTTACGAATCATTCATCAAAAGTGATGGTTCAACTGATTTAAAAGCTTTGGAAGCAGCTATGACTGATGAAGTTTCGGGCATCGTAGTTCAAACACCAAATTTCCTTGGAAATATTGAAGATGTTCTTGCAATCGAAAAAATCGCGCATTCTAAAAAAGCATTGTTTATAGTTGTCACAAATCCGATAGCACTTGGGATTCTCGAAGCTCCGGGCAATTATAATGCCGATATAGTCGTTGGTGAAGGACAGTCTTTAGGTATTTCACTTAGCTACGGTGGACCATACTTAGGATTATTTGCATGTAAGCAAGAATTCGTTCGCAAAATACCCGGTAGATTATCTGGAATTACTCAAGATTTAGATGGCACTCGTTGCTTTGTTTTGACATTGCAAACACGTGAACAACAAATCAAACGCGAAAAAGCGACATCGAATATTTGCACTAATCAAGGCTTGTTCATGCTCGCTGCAACTGTTTATATGACTACAATGGGTAAATCCGGCATCAAGGAAGTAGCCGAACAAAGTTTTCATCGAGCTCATTATTTGGCAGAGCAAATTATTCAAATTAATGGCTTCAAACTGATTAACACATTGCCATTTTTTAACGAATTTGTGGTTGAAACTCCAGTGGATGCATCAACTATCATTTCCGAAGGACTTCCCGAAGGATTAATTGCCGGCTTGGATATTTCTCGCTTCATGCCTGACCGAAAAGGATTGATGATAGCTGTGACTGAAAAGAGAACAAAAGAAGAACTAGACAAATTAGTAGAATTTTTGAAAAAATACGAAGTTTAATGAAATTCAGCTTTCCCGATTTGAATTTTTACAGAAAACGCCGATGGACAATAATCGGCGTTTCTGCCATATTAGGAATTGCACTAATCGTTACATTATCCGATTATGGGTTGTGGAATAGATTCAAATTGGAATATGAAACAAGTAGTCTCGAACGCGAAATCATTGCATTAAAAGATAGCAACGAAATGCTATTGGAAGAGATCGAAATGCTCAAATCCGACACTACTACAATCGAAAGGGTAGCTCGTGAGAAGTACGGTATGAAAAAACGAAATGAAACAGTTTATATACTAAATGACGACGAAGGCAAATAGTTATGTTGCTCGGAATTGATATTGGCGGTACATCTATAAAAGTTGGCGTTTTCGATATTGATTTCACTTTAATAAAAAAATATTCCTTCCCGACAAAATCTTTCGATAATTCATCATCTTTTTTCGATTTTCTAAACCAAGATATTTCAATAATTTCAGATGCATATAGCGTTGAAGCGATTGGCATCGGTATTCCAGGATTATTATCAAAAGAATTGATTTTAGAGAAATCACCAAATTTGCAATTTCTCGAGGGCGTCAACCTCGTAGAAAATTTGATCAATAAAATTTCTGTTCCTGTAGTTATAGAAAATGATGCTAATATGGCAGCTTTGAGCGAACTTATCGGTAAATCAAACGGAAATATAGATAACTTTATTTTTCTAACACTTGGTACCGGTGTTGGAGGTTCAATAATTATTGGAGGACAACCATTCCAAGGTGACTATGGTTTAGCAGGTGAAATCGGGCATATAATCATTGAAAGTAATTTCGACGAAAATGTTATTGATTATCGGACAGGCACACTCGAATCTAAATGTGGAAAGCAAGGAATCATTGATTATTACAAATCAATCAAAGGCGAAAACGAATCAATCGGAGTGAAAGAGTTAACAGAATTGGCTGAAAATGGCGACCAAATTGCGACTAAAACACTCGACCATACTGCATTTCACCTTGCATCAGGAATTTTATCGGTTATTCATACTTTGAATATTTGCAAAATAGTCATTGGTGGTGGAATTGCAAATTCAAATTATTTATTACAAAAAACCACAAATTACGTCAACAAACGTGTTATGTATGAAAATAAAGCTCTAATTTCTATAAATAGAGCAAAGCACAATGAAGATTCCGGCGTTTATGGTGCCGCTTATTGTGCGAAAACAAAATTGTTATCCATTCAACAAAAGGAAAAAAATGAAAGAAATGATTTTAACAAGTAACGCTCCGGCTCCAATCGGACCATATTCACAAGCGGTCAGAGCCGAAGGAAAATTCATTTTCATCTCAGGGCAAATCCCCTTTACTCACGAAGGAATTTTAGTAGGAGATGGAATAAGTATTCAAACTCAACAATCAATCAGAAATATTGCAGCTATTTTGGAATCAGTCGGATTGACATTAGAAAATGTGGTTAAAACAACCGTTTTGCTCAAAAATATGGAACATTTTGCCGATATGAACGAGATGTACAATCAATTTTTTGAAACAAGCAAACCCGCTCGTGCGGCGTATGAAGTAGCTCGCCTTCCGAAAGATGTATTAGTTGAAATTGAAGCAATTGCAGTTTATTAATCTGACAAAAAGATTGAATATTTTCGACAAAATATTACTGTTTTCATTTATATTCGTTGCAAATATCTCATTTTGTTTTTCGCAAAATGAAGTTGATACAACAGAAGTAGAAAACCAAGCTAAGAAGCCAAAATTTGAAATGACTAAGTCCCCTTCCGGTGCGATTTATCGCTCGTTGATTTTGCCCGGTTGGGGACAATACTATGTTGAAAGTTATTGGAAAGCTCCAATTTTTCTGGCAGGCGCTCTCGGACTTTATGCCTCAATTGTTTATAATCAAGTTGAGTATAACAATTATGCTGAAATTCTTGAAGGGATGTCAAAAGATAACCCTGAGTACGAAATAACATTACTCAGACGAGAATACTTCAGAGACAATCGAGATATGAGCGGATTTTATCTCATTGGAGTTTATGTTTTGGCTGCAGTTGATGCTTATGTTGGGGCACATTTATTCGACTTTGAAGTTGAGGAAAACCTGAGTGTTGGCTTTATTCCCCATTCAATGAATCCCAGAGTAGCAGTATTTATAAGATTTTGACAATCAACAATGTCATGTCATCGAATTGCATGGTTTCATTTGTGTAATTTCTTATATCATCAAAAATAGCATCTTTGATTTCAAGTGTTGATAAGTGAGAAGTTGACTGAAGCACACTTGCCAATCTTTCATCTCCATAATCATCATTTTCATGGTTACGGCTATCTGTAATTCCATCAGTATATAGCAAGATTATATCACCCTTGGTTATTTTCCTGTGATATTCTTCAAGATTTGAAGCAAAAGTTTCTGAGTCAGTCAAACCCAACCCCATGCCGATTGGTTTGATAAGTTCAGTTTTTCCGGTAATTGAATCGAAATATAAAAGTGGATTATGACCGGCACGTACTATTCTCAAAGTCATATCGGAAGTACTCAATTTCGCGGTAAGAGCAGTCACAAAGAAACTTTTATCAATTTTCTTATGAAGTTGAGTATTGGCATAAATCATCAGATTGCGTGGCGAAAGGTCGAAAACATTTAAAGTACGAATGACACCCTGAATTTTTGACATATATAATGCCGCCGAAGTTCCCTTTCCACTAACATCACCTATAATGAACGTGTGTGATTTCCCATCTTTGCTCGGTAAATAATCGTAAAAATCTCCTCCAACTTCTAAAGCCGGAATAGAATCACCAAAAATATCAAAGCCATCAATGTCAGGAGCTTTGGAAGGCAAAGAAGCTGTTTGGATTTGTCTTGCAAATTCGAGTTCGTGTCTTATTCTCTCTTGTTGAGTTAGCTTTTCATATAATAATGAATTATTTATTGTGACAGAAGCTTGGTTGGCAATAGATTTGAGCAAATCAATTTCGTCATGTGTCAACCCGGTTTCAGATAATTTTTCACCCAATAAGATTACACCATTGAATTGGTCTCGAGTTTTTATTGGTACTAAATTTTCAATTTCATATTTATAGTACACTTCTTTAATACCATCAGGTAAATAATCAGTTGAAAAAACGCCATTGAATTCCTTCAAATAAAAGGTGAACCTTCTGGAAAGTGATTTGTTGAAGTTTTCCAATTCCAAACCTTCAAATCCACCATAATTTTGATAACGAATTAATTGGTCAGTACCATAAATAATGATGCCGAATCTTTTGAAACCAATGACCCTATCAAGATTTTCCATAAATGTATCGGCAATTGTTTCAACTCCTGAGCTTGGTTCGATAGATTCGAATACTTGGGAATAGACAGATTTGTAGTTAATAGTCTGCCGGTCAAATTTCTTATTTAGCCAAATTGATGTGTTCAAACGGAGTTGGTAAACGCCGAAAAATGCTATAACCGAAGCACCTAATAAAATAAAGAATTCGATTCGTTTGGAATTGCTACCAATCTCATTATCGCCCAAAACTTCGATTGCAGTGCCTGTAAAAACAATCTCCGGAACTTTGATATCAATACCGGTGATAAAGAATATAACAGCAGCAAGTACCAAAATAAACATGCCGTTGACAAGTGTAAGAGCAAATGCAAAGATTATATTGCGTCGAAATTTGAAATCAAAATCCAAAAGTCTGTATCGCCAAATTGTATAAGCGATTCCGATAGGTATCATGAATATGACTAAAGGAAGAAATTCAACAACTGTAGTTACATATTCTCGGCTCATCAAATTATAATTTTGGATAATCAAATCGAAAATCATAAATGATGATACAGCAAAGATAATTATTCTTATAAAAAGGCTTTTGCGTTTTTCTTCTTTCTTGAAATGCTTTCTATTCCAAATAAAAAGAACTACAAAATACAGCAAAATGGCAGTTACTCCATACATGAATAAATATGGCATGTATGATTTGATATGGAGAAAATAAAGTATCGAAGCTAATGAGAATAAAATCGCAGCCATGAGATAACCAACTAAAATTGGCTTTTGTTTCTTGATGATTTGGGGCTTTTCCGAAGGAAAATACAATGCTGTGTGAAAGAATAATGGAGTACTGAATATTAAAACGAAATTCGTCACAAAAAAACCAACTTCCGACAATAAAATCTGGTCATGAGGCACTCTGACAAATAAGTGAAACAAAAGCATACCAACAAAAATTATTGATATAGAAATCATTCTACCTGCAACTAAGTTGGGTTTGTTGAAACCAATCCAAAATCCTAAGATTAAAGTAAGAACGCTAGTAGTAAGACTAACTAAGGAATACCAACTTATTCCGATTTTAGAAAGTGCTACTTTTACTTCGAACTTTTTTTCAAACCTTAATACTTCATATAAAATTTCATTGCCACTACCTAAGCGTCTCATTAGCCTATCTGCTTCAAAAATATCTTTGAAAGATTTGCCATTAACTCGGATAATCAAATCACCTTGCTTTAGCCCTGCCCTATCCGAAGCTCCACCTTCTGTCACGGAATTAACCCACGCTGACATTGGCACAAAAACTGTGAACCGCTCCGGAATGTCTGACTTTTTTACTTCAATTGTAATTGGTTTTCGAACTTGAAGATTCAAAAACTTAAGTTTGACAGTTGAATTTGGTGTAATTTGCTCAAGATAATCATTATACTCATAGTTTGGTGGCGCAAATGATGAGTCATTGATAGCAAGAAGTACATGTCCGGGCTTAATAGTGTCGAGTTTATTTGTCCCATTGTCGAGATTAATGCCGATTATGGGTTTGGTATTGTAGTTGAAATCGTTTAATTGAGTGTAAAGATTATCGTCTGTAGTGCTTGTAATAAGTAAGTAAAAAACAAGTACAATATGACTTACAGCCAGCAATGAAGCAATGGCAATTATATATTTGAATACATTCGGATTTTTGTCCCAGTAAGTCACTTTCGATTTATTAAAATTTACAATAGTTTTATTACGTTCTCAAAACAAAAAAGTTATAACAATTTAAAAATAATAAAAAATAGGTTAGTAAATATGAAAGAATCTCAAATTATTCTTGAATTGCTTCAATCAATGCGTAATGAAATTAACATTGATGGGATGAAAAGATTCGGGATTGAATCTGAAATCATACTCGGCATTTCTATGAAAGAATTGGAAAGTATTAAAAAGCAAATCGGGAAAAACCATACTTTAGCTTTGGAACTCTGGGCAAGCGGAATACATGAAGCAAGGATGCTTGCTGCAATGATTGCCGAACCAAAAATGGCTACAATCGAACTAATGAACAATTGGGCAAATGATTTTGATAATTGGGCAATTTGTGATAGCGTTTGTAATAAATATTTTAGAAGAAGTCCCAAAATCATTGAAGCAATTAATATTTGGGTCGAATCTGATAAATTATATGTTAAACGAGCAGCTTTTGCAAGCATTGCCGTGATTGCGGTTCATATGAAAAAGCTATCAAATGATGATTTTAAGAAGTATTATCAAATGATTGTGGATAATTGCACTGATGAACGCAAACACATCGCCAAGGCTGTTAATTGGGCTTTGAGACAGATTGGCAAACACAATGCAACTTTGTGCGATGAATCAATCGAAATTGCAGAGCTTATAAAAAAGCAAAATCCACAAAACAGGACTGCTTTGTGGATTGCAAAAGATGCTATAAGAGAATTAGAAAAGAAGACTTTCAAAAATTGACATTATCTTCTGTTTCTATCGCGGTCGCCGCCTCTGTCACGGTCTCGACCTCTATCACCGCCGCCACGACTGTCTCTGCCTCTATCACCGCCACGACTGTCTCTGCTATCGCGGTCACGATTGTACGGTGGTGGTTCGACATAGCCTTCCGGAGGCGTCAACAATGCTTTGCGACTCAAGCGAAATTTACCGTCACGAGTGATTTCAAGTAATTTTACATCAATTTTATCGCCAACAGTCAATACATCGGCTACGTTTTCTACTTTTTCGTAAGCTATTTGTGAGATATGGAGTAAACCTTGTGTTTTAGGGAGGATTTCGACAAATGCGCCGAGTCCTTCTCTGATTTCCTTAACAGTAGCGTGATAAATTTCACCTTCTTTCGGTTTGGAAACCAAACCTTCGATTACTAACACAACTTGGTCCGAGGCTTCTTTGCTTGTTGAAGCAATCAATACAGTACCGTCGTCTTCGATATTGATTTCGACACCATAATCCTTGCATAAACCACGAATAGTCTCTCCACCAGTCCCAATGACAGCCCCAATCATATCTTGCGGGATAGTCATTGAAGTATATCTTGGTGCATATTGCGAAATATCATCTTTCGGAGTATCAATTATTTGGTTCATGATATTCAAAATGTGCAAGCGTCCAATTTTTGCTTGGTTCAAAGCTGTCTTCATTATTTCGAGAGATAATCCTTCGATTTTAATATCCATTTGGCAAGCAGTGATACCGTCTTCAGTACCTGTGACTTTGAAATCCATATCGCCTAAGAAATCTTCGTCGCCGAGAATATCAGAAAGTACAGCTACTTTGTCTCCTTCCTTAATCAATCCCATCGCAATTCCAGCAACCGGTTTTTTCATCGGTACACCTGCTTCAAAAAGTGCCATTGAACCTGCACATACAGTTGCCATTGAAGATGAGCCGTTAGATTCCAAAATATCGGAAACAACTCTCATTGTATAAGGGAAATCTGCGGCATCAGGCAGCATACCTTTTAAAGCTCTCAAAGCCAAATTTCCATGACCGACTTCTCTACGACTTGTGCCAAACATTCTACCGACTTCGCCGGTTGAAAATGGCGGGAAATTGTAATGAAGCATGAAACGTTCGGATTGGAGAGGAAGTAATCCGTCTATCATTTGTTCATCGCGGTTAGTTCCGAGAGTAACAGATGTCAAACTTTGTGTTTCGCCACGGGTAAAGAGTGCTGAACCATGAGTACGAGGTAATAAACCAACTTCACCGCTGATAGCGCGAATATCCGAAGTGCCTCTACCATCAAGACGAATCTTATCGTCAAGAATCATCAATCTCATCAATCTCTTTTCGAGTTCTGAAACGACTTTTGAAGTATATTTTTCGATTTGGGGAGCAATTTCTTCATTTTCGGCGAATTCTTCAGTCATTTTCAAAACTGCTTTGTCAAAGATTGCTCTACGTTGCTCTTGTCTTTCACTTTTTGTAGTGATTTTGTGAACATAAGTATTCAAATCATCTTCAATTTCATTTACTATGAGGTCATAAACTTCATCGGGAATTTCATTAACAAGAACTTCGCGTTTTTCATTGCTATATTGTGCCAATAATTGATTTTGCAAACCATTCAATACTTTGATTTCCTTGTGAGCATATTCAAGAGCTTGAACGAATAGTTCTTCGCTGATTTCTTTAGATTCGCCCTCAACCATCAAAATCGCATTATCTGTACCTGCAACGATAATATCAAGAACAGATTCTTTCAATTGGTCGTAAGAAGGATTCGAGATAAATTCGCCATCAATCATACCAACTCTCACTTCCGAAAGCGGCCCATTGAATGGAATACTTGAGATAAGCAATGCTGCGGAAGCGCCCACTGCAGCTAAAGTATCGGGGTCGTTGTCTGAGTCAGCCGAATATACTGAAGCGATAATTTGTGTTTCGTAATTCCAACCCTTTGTAATCATAGGTCTGATTGGTCTGTCTATCAAACGCGAGGTTAAAATCTCCTTTTCGCTCGGTCTTCCTTCTCTTTTGATGTAACCACCGGGAATTTTACCGGCAGCTGAGGTTTTTTCTCGATATTCGACTTGTAGAGGCAAAAAATCAATATCAAGTTTTGGGGTATCTGCGGCAACAACCGTTACTAATACATAAGTATCCCCGCAACTAACCATGACAGCACCGTTGGAGAATTTTGCAAAGCGACCGGTTTCTAAGGTGTATTCCTTGCCGTGAAAATCTAAAGATACGCTAACTTTTGACATAATATATCAATTATAATTTAACAATAATGTTCGGATGAAAAAAAAAACGGCGAAATCGCCGTTCTTTAGTTATTTACGAAGTGATAAGGCGGCTATCACCTGGCGGTAACGGCTGATATCGTTCTCCATCAAATACTTAAGAAGCTTGCGTCTTTTTGATACTAACCTAATCAAACCTCTACGACTGTGGTGGTCTTTTTTATGTGTATCAAGATGACCTGTCAGATGACTAATCCTCAAGGTAAACAATGCAATTTGGACTTCCGGCTTGCCGGAATCAGTTTGGTCTGCACCAAACTTTTTAACAGCTTCTAACTTTTGTTCAGATGTAATCATCTAAAATTTCCTTAAAATTTTTCCTATTAAACGAATTTTAAAAATACGACTTTTTTTTCAAATAATAAAATCATTTTTATGATTTGAGAGTAATTTCATCGAATTTTCTTTATCTATAACGAGTTGATTAGTCAATTCGTTTAAACTATTGAACTTTTGCTCATGTCTCAAGAAACTATGAAAATTAATCCGCAGTTCTTTGCCATAAATGTCCGAATCAAAATCAAAGAAATGTACTTCGAGCGAAATTTGTCTTTCATCACTCACAGTGGGTCTATACCCTACATTTGCCATGCCCCAATAATGAATTCCATCAATTACTGAGCTAACTAAATAAACTCCAATTGCAGGCATAATTTTAAATTCATAGGGAACGCCTACATTTGCAGTGGGAAATCCAATCGTAGAACCGCGTTTGGCACCTCTGCCCACGATTCCAGATACAAAAAATGTATAACCTAATAATTCATTTGCCATTTCAATTTCGTTTGATTGCAATGCGGTTCTGACTTTTGTACTCGAAATAATAATATCGCCATCTTTGAATGGTTCGATTTTTTCGATCTCAAAGCCGAACTCTATTGCTAAAGCTCTCAATAAATCAATATTACCGGAACGATTTTTACCAAAAGTATGGTCATAACCAATTAAAATTTTGTTGAAACCAATTTTTTCATAAAGATAATCGATGATAAATTCTCTTCCGGAAAGCTGGGAGAAATCGAAATCGAATTTGATAACAAAAACGTGTTCGATATTATTACGCTCAAAAAGCAACAAACGTTCCTCAGTAGAGGTGAGCAGCGATAATTTTGGTTTATCAGGCTTACCGAGAACTAATCTAGGATGCGGGTCGAAAGTCACAACTAAATGTTCGGAATTGCTTGATTGGGCATCATTGAGCAAAGTTCTGAATATTTGCTTATGACCGATATGTACTCCATCAAAAGTGCCGACGGTCAGAATCCTATTACTTAATTTATCTATCTCACTAAGAGAATTATAAACTTTCAACAGTATTCGCTTTAAAATTGATTAATAATTCAGTAAATTCATTAATGTTGATTGCATCCGATACAGTAAATTCGCCGATTCCGGTTCGTCTCAATTGCTTCAAATACGCTCCTGCAGCTACTGATTCGCCCAAATCCTTAGCCAAAGAACGAATATATGTCCCTTTGGAACATTCGATATAGACGTCTGCTATGCAATTTTCGTAATTTAAAATGTCGAATTGGTAAACTTCAACTAAAGATGGCTTAATTTCAACTTCTTGATTTTTTCGGGCATATTTGTAAAGGCTCTTCCCAGCTACTTTTTTCGCTGAAAAAATTGGAGGAATTTGAGAAATTGGACCTGTGAAATCTTTTGCTGATGATTGTAATAATTCGAGTGTGATATGTTCAGTTGAGCGAAAATTTTCTTCTTCAAATTCCGAATCAAATGATTTGGTAGTTGCGCCAAATTTGAATTTACTTTCGTATGCTTTTCTCAATTCCTGAAATTCATTAATTTTTTTTGTATATTTCCCGAAGCAGATAATCAACAATCCTGTTGCCAAAGGGTCTAATGTACCCGCATGACCGATTTTTTTTATTCTTGTGAGAGAGCGAAGTTTGGCAACTACATCGAAAGAAGTCCAATCAAGAGCTTTATCAATCAAAATCATCCCACCTTCTGAGTTCAGCGCTTCGAACCATTGTTGGAAATCATTTAAATTCCGTTTTGTTAGAATCATTGGACTATTTATCAGAAGATTCGTTGAACAAATCAGCGTTGCCGGTTTTTGAGGAATTTATGAGGTCTTTGATGTGGTCAATCTGGTCAAGCGTATCATCATAATAAAATTTGAAATCCGGAATTGTACGTAATCGCATTTCTTTAGCAATCAAATGCTTGAAAAGATGTTTACGTCTTTCGAGTTCTTCAAGCAGCAATCCGGGTTGGGTCTCTTTGCCGAATAAACTAACATAACATTTCACGAGATGCAAATCACTTGTCATCTTGACCGAAGTCAAGGTAGCAAATCCTGCTTTGATTTCACGCGAAATGTCAGTTATATGTTGAGCAAGCATTCTTTTAACTGTACTTGCTACTTTTTCGGCTCTAATGGACATCTTGTAATTTTGTTACTTCAACTTACGCTTAATTTCTACCAATTTGAATGACTCAATGATATCAGATTCCTGCAAATCATTGTATCCGTCAATTTGAATACCGCATTCGTATGCTGTATCAACTTCTTTCACATCGTCTTTGCCACGTTTGAGTGATGATATTCCACCCTCAAATTGGACAAATCCATCTCTACGGACTCTGATTTTATCGTTACGTGTGATTTTGCCACTCAAAACGTAACAACCTGCAATTACACCAAGGCGTGAAATCTTAAATGTTTTTCTGACTTCGACAGTTGAAGTAATTTCTTCTTTGTATTCCGGAGCAAGCAAGCCTTCTAAAGCCAATTGAATTTCATTTATACAGTCGTAGATGATATTGTACAATCTTATATCAACTTGTTCTGATTCGGCTGCTTTACGTGCTTTGGCAGAAGGATTGACGCTAAATCCTATTACAACGGCTCCTGATGCAGCAGCCAACATAACGTCAGTCTCGGAAATAGTACCAACACCTTTGTGAAGAATTTGGACTTTCACCTCTTCGGTTGAAAGCTTTTGCAATGAATCGCTCAAAGCTTCTACAGAACCTGTCACATCACCTTTGATGACTAAGTTCAATTCTTTCACTCCACCCATCTGTATTTGTGCAGATATTTGGTCGAGAGTAACAAGTTTCGTTTGTCGAAGTTCCTGTTCACGTCTTAATTTTTTGCGTTCGTTTGCAATTTCGCGAGCTTCAATTTCTGAACCTGTTGACATAAATGAATCACCTGATTCAGGTAAACCATCAAAACCAACAACCAAAATTGGGTCAGCCGGACCGACAGAATCCACTCTTTTTTCGCGTTCATCAAGCAATGCTCTAACTTTACCGGAATGGAAACCTGCTACGAATGGGTCGCCAACTTTCAAAGTTCCTCTTTGAATTATAACTGTTGCGACTGCTCCGAATCCTTGCTTCATGTTAGATTCGATAACAACGCCTTTACAAAGTCTGTCAGGATTAGCTTTTAATTCCAAAATTTCTGCTTCGAGCAAAATCTTTTCAAGTAATGTATCTATATTTTTCCCGAATTTGGCAGAAATCTCAACAGCTTGATGATTACCGCCCCATTCTTCAACAAGTACACCGTAATCTGCGAGTTGTTGTTTGATTCTATCAGGATTCGAGTCTATTTTGTCAACTTTATTAATAGCAACAACGATTGGTACTTTTGCTGCTTTAGCATGACTAATCGCTTCAATTGATTGAGGCATCACACTATCATCAGCAGCAACGACTAATACAACGATATCAGTAACTTGAGCACCACGAGCACGCATAGCTGTAAATGCTTCGTGACCGGGTGTATCTAAGAATGTGATTGATTTACCGTTAGGTAATTCAACGCTGTATGCACCTATATGTTGGGTGATACCGCCGGCTTCGCCGGCTACCACATTGGCACTGCGAATATGGTCAAGCAAGGATGTCTTACCATGGTCAACGTGTCCCATAATAGTAACTATAGGAGCACGAGGCTTCAATGTTTCAATCGGATCTATGTCTTCCTCTACGCTAAGAACTTGCTTTTGGTCTAAGAATTCGACATCATAGCCATAATCAAGAGCAATCATCGAAATAGTCTCTTTGTCTAATCTTTGGTTTATGGTAACCATAAGGTTTAGTTCCATACACTTCATGATTACTTCTGAAGGTGAAATGCCCATCAAAGAAGCCAAGTCACTTGTAGTAACGTATTCGGATAATTTCAGGATTTGGTCTTCAATCGCTTTATCTTCCTTGATTTTCATTTCCTTTTCTTCACGTTCAGCCTTCCGTTTCAATCTCATACGATTACGTTGAGACATCGAACCGGTGGAGTCCATTCCTGATAAGGTTTCGCGAATCGCTCTGTCCACATCCTCTTGACTTATCGTCTCGCGAATTGATTTTTTACGTTTACGTTTCTTTTTGTCATCCTTTTCGGGAGCTTTTTCTTCAATTTTCGGCTTGTCTTTGAATTTGGTTTTCAAATCCAAAACTTGCTTAGTAGAAGGTTGCTGAATTGGTGTATCGCCAACGTTGTGTTTACGTTTTTTGAATTGCTTTGGTTTTGCAGCAGATTTATCATCATCAGCTGTTGCCGGTGCTTCTTTTTCTTTTCCGGTCGGCGGAGGTGGACTTGTTCTGGTATCCGTTCTTTTGGGTCTTCTTTTTTCAGCTTTAGCTGCTTTTTCGTCTGATTCTTGTTTTGCCTTTTTATCTGCCTTGAGTTTCTTTTCAGCTTTCTCTGCAGCTCTTTCTTTACGTGATTTTGGAGCTTTGATATCTATTTTACCAAGAACAGTCAGGCCACGTAATTGACGTCCACTTGCAATGTTATCTTTTTCTTCGAGTTGTTGACGTTCCAACTCACTTAATTCGGTTGTGTCGTCAATTTCATCTACATCATCAATATCGTCTTCAACTTCATCGTCATAGTCGTCTTCAATTGTTGCTTCAATTTCAGATTCGACCATTTCTATAGCTTCAGTAATTGGCTCAACTTTCGGTTGTTCGATTTCTTCGGCTTTTGGCTCTTCTTTTTTAACTTTATGATGCTTGTGCTCAATTTTTGATTCTTTTACAGGCACATCATCAACTATAGATTCTGCTTCTTTAAGAATTTCGGGTTCGACATGTTTGATTTCTTCAACTGGAGGAACAACTTCAATTTCTTCGGCAGATGTAATTTCTTCAGGAGCATCATTTTCTTCAACCAATTCAATTGGCTCTGCTTTTTCAACTTCTGCTATGGGAGCTTCGTCATCTTCGGCAACGCTTTCTGTTTTGGTTGAAACTTTCTCAATCGGTTCACTTGGAACAGCTTCAACAATTGATTCGATTATAGGTTCGGGTTCAACTGTTTCTTTAACCGCATCTTCAAGATGATGGTGAAGGGCATGTTCTTTGAGCTTGTCTTCACGGTATTTGTCATCAACGGTTCTTTTGCTTTCGACCCTGATATCCTTATGCTTTTGGATTTTTTCTCGTACGGTTTCGGCAGCTTTCTTTTCGCGTCTGAATTTTTCGTAAACCAAATCAACCATTGCGGGTGTAAGCGATGTAATGGGTTTGTTGACAATGTCAAAACCTTTACTGTTTAGAAAATCAACAATAGTATCTCTGCCAATGTTAATTTCAGATGCTAATTTGAATAGCTTAATATTTTTATCTGTAGCCATAAATCCTATTTGTTAATCCAATATAATGTCATTGTTCGGCTTGAAATTCTTAATTGCTTCAAGAACGTCCGGTTGCTCATGTTCGTCAAATTCGACAAGCATGATTTGGCGAAGCTCTACGAGTTTTTCTTTGGTCATTCCGGGTATTGTTAACAAGAAATCCGTATTTGCTTCTATGAATTCGCGAGCCGTTTCTATGCCGGTATCGAAGACCAGATCATATAATTCTTTGCCCATATCAGGTAAGAATTCAGTTAATTCTATATCTTCATCACCAAGCTTAGTAAGTAAGATATTATAGCCTGTTAATTTTGAAGCCAATCTTACATTCTGACCGTTTTTACCTACTGCAAGAGCAACTTGGTCATCCTTTACGGTGACATTCGCTGTTCTCGTTTCGATAGAGAGTTCTATTTCATCTACTTTTGCAGGTGACAATGCACGAGCGATGAATAAATTTATATCATCAGTATATTCAATCAAATCAATGTTTTCGTTATTCAATTCGCGTACAATCGAATGAATTCTAATCCCTTTCATACCGACACAAGCCCCAACGGGGTCAACTCTGTCGTCGAAAGATACAACAGCAACTTTTGAACGTTCGCCAGGATCACGAGCTATTGATTTAATTTGGATTATACCATCGTAAATTTCAGGAATTTCAATTTCGAATAATCTCGCCAAAAAGTCTTCCGATGCGCGGGACAAAACCACTTCCGGTTGACCGCCGGCACCTGAGCGTTTGACTTCTTTGATGAGTGCTTTGATTGTTTGATTTTTCTTGTAGCGATAAGGCTCATTTGGGATTTGTTCTTCGCGTGGAAGTCTCATCTCAATTTTGTTGTGTACAACCAAAATGTCATGGCGACGTACCTGATAAATTTCGCCGATTATGATTTCGCCGACTTTGTCGATATATTCGCGATAAACGTTGTCTTTTTCAACTTCTCTAATTCTTTGGTTCAAATTTTGCGAAGCTAAAGTAACAAGACGTCTGCCGAAACTCTCGGAGATATTATCAAGGGTAATTTCTTCGATGAATTCATCTCCAATTTCATATTCTTCGTCAGAATACTTCCGAGCGTCCGAAATCGCAATCTGTAGTACTTCATCCTCGACTACTTCGACAATTTCTCTCATGAGATAAATTTCGATATCGCCTTTTTCCATATTGACGATAATCTCGAATTTCGATTCTTGACCGTATTTTTTACGGATTATCATCGAAAGAGTTTCTTCGAGAATACCTTGAAGCAAATCGCGGTCAATGCTTTTATGCTTAGCCATTTCTGCAAATGCTTCGATGATGACTTTTTTGTCAATCTTATGTTTGGGTTTACGTCGAGCCATAATTGTAAACAGTTATAATATCAAATTTAAAAAATATTAAAAAATGGGCTTCACGAGCCCATCCCTTTAGAGATTTACAAAAGTAACAATTTTTCTTGATTTATCATGATATTTCAAAGTTTTTTTCAGAAAATTAGAGTATTTTTAACAAATATTAATTCAAAACATTTAAAAATAATTCTATAATACCTATGAGTGATTTCTTTTATACAGATGATTTATTAACGGAAGACGAAATAATGTTTCGGAATATAGTCCGTGATTTTGTTGATGATGAAGTAATTCCCATTATCGAATCTCATTTCCAAAATGCCACCTACCCTACTCATCTCACCAAACAATTGGCTGATTTGGGCGTGTTTGGCATTAAAGTCCCCGAGCAGTATGGAGGCTCCGGTGCCGGATATGTGATGTATGGTCTCGCTATGCAAGAGCTCGAACGAGGCGATTCGGCTATAAGGTCTTTTGCATCAGTTCAAAGTTCTCTGGTGATGTATCCCATTTGGCGGTACGGTAGCGATACCCAGAAAGAAAAATATCTCAAAAAGTTGGCAGAGGCTGAGTTTATAGGATGCTTCGGACTAACTGAACCTGATTTCGGGTCAAATCCCGCAGGAATGATTACTACGGCAACAAAATCAAGCAACGGGTTTTTACTTAATGGTGCAAAAATGTGGATTACAAATGGTACTGTGGCAGATGTTGCCGTGGTATGGGCAAAATTAGATGGCGAGATTCACGGATTCATCGTTGAAAAAGGCATCCCAGGATTTTCGGCTCCCGAAATGAAGGGCAAACATTCTCTCAGAGCCTCTGTTACATCGGAATTAATATTTCAAGATTGTGAAATCCCGGAAGAAAATATATTGAATGTATCAGGTTTAAAAGGACCACTTTCTTGCTTGACTCAAGCTCGATACGGAATTGCATGGGGTGCTGTAGGTGCTGCATTGGCTGTTTATCAATCATCTGTTGATTACGCAAAAACTCGCATTCAATTTGATAAGCCCATTGGAGCTTTTCAATTAGTCCAAGAAAAACTTGTTTACATGTTCACAGAAATTTCAAAGGCACAACTTGTGAATATTAGATTGGGGCGATTGATGGAGGAAGGTAAAGCTAGCCCCCAACATGTTTCATTTGCTAAACGGAATAATGTAGAAATGGCTCTTAACTGTGCTCGATTAGCTCGTGAAATTCACGGAGCGAACGGCATACTTGGCGAATACCCGATTATGCGCCATGCTGCAAACTTGGAATCGGTGAAGACATATGAAGGCACTCACGATATTCATACATTAATTCTTGGTCATTATATCACAGGCTTACCTGCTTATCAATAAAGCTTTTAAATATTTTACAAACTTATAGAATCCAATCCGATTCTTCTTGTTTATTATAATTTTTTCATTAATTTTGTATCTATGTTAAATGCAATCTTCATAAAACATATTGGAGCAATCACATGACTGAATTTCAAAATTTAATGCCTTTCGATTTTACAATTGAAGAAAACGTTAGAAAGCAAAAAGAAGCGATTGAATACGTACGTCAACAGTTAGGAAAGGAATATCCGAATATAATAAGCGGAAAAGAAGTATTTACTGATAAGAAAACTTTATCATATAACCCCGGCAACAAAAGCGAATTAGTCGGCACATTCCAAAAAGGCGGAGCAAAAGAAGCAGAAAATGCTATCCAGGCAGCCTTAAAAGCATTTGAAACATGGAAATATACCTCAGCTGAAGAAAGAGCTTCCTACTTGTTCAAAGCCGCAGAAATAATGAGACAAAGGCGTTTCGAAATCAATGCTTGGATGATTACTGAAGCAGGTAAAAATTTCGCAGAAGCTGATGCAGACACTTGCGAAGCAATTGATTTCATGGAATTCTACGGTCGTGAAGCATTAAGATATGGACAGGAACAACCATTGACACCATTCCCGGGCGAAAAGAATCAATATTTTTATATTCCACTTGGTGTTGGTGTTTGTATCCCACCTTGGAATTTCCCTTTTGCAATTATGGCAGGAATTTCATCCGCATCTTTTGTAACAGGTAATACAGTTATTATGAAACCATCTTCGGAAACACCAATGATGGCGTATTTGTTTGCTGATATTATGAGAGAAGTCGGATTGCCCGAAGGCGTCTTGAATTTCTTCGTTGCATCAGGTGCTGAAGCAGGAGATTATTTAGTTGACCATCCAAAAACAAGATTTATTTCCTTTACAGGCTCGATGGAAGTTGGTCTTCGTATTATCGAACGTGCCGGCAAAGCAAATCCGGGACAAATTTGGATTAAAAGAGTCATTGCAGAAATGGGCGGAAAAGATGCTATTATAGTTGACTCCGAAGCCGACGTTGATGATGCTGTAAAAGGTGTAGCTGCATCTGCATTCGGTTTCCAAGGACAAAAATGTTCAGCCTGCTCGCGGGCTATTGTTGACGCATCAATTTACGATGAATTCGTTGCTAAATTGAAGCTCGAAGTCGAAACATTCAAAGTTGGCGACCCGAGAGATAATTACAGAATTGGTCCTGTCATCAATCAAAGTGCCGAAAAATCAATGTTGGAATATATAAAAATTGGTCACGAAGAAGGTAAATTACTTTGCGGTGGTAAAAAAGTAGAAGCATTGGACGGATATTATATCGAACCAACCGTCTTTATTGATATTGATGAAAATGCAAGACTTGCTCAAGAAGAAATTTTTGGTCCTGTTTTGGCAGTTACAAAAGCTCGCGATTATGACCACGCTTTGGATATCGCAAACGGCACACTTTATGGTTTGACAGGGGCTGTATATTCGAAGAACGAAGACAAACTTGAACGTGCAAAACGTGAATTCCACGTGGGCAACCTTTATTTGAATCGCAAATGTACCGGTGCACTTGTTGATGTCCATCCTTTTGGCGGATTCAACATGAGCGGTACAGATTCGAAAGCCGGTAGCCGTGATTATTTCATGCTATTTTTGCAAGGAAAATCAGTAGCAACAAAAATTTAATTTTTGATTAAGATTTGATTAAAAAACCGAGTCTGTAAGGATTCGGTTTTTTTTGTTAAAATAAGTCATGTCCTTATGTTTCTATATATTTTTAATATTTAAATTATAACAAGAAAAAATGACAATAAGCATAGTATTACTTGAAAAATGCGCCGTTGAAGCTGCCCTCAAAGCTGGAGCAATATTGAAAGAAGGGTTCGGTTCGACATTCGAAATTAAAAGCAAAATAGGAATCAACAATTTAGTGACAGAATATGATTTTAAGGCTGAAAATGCAATAATCGAAACCATTAAGTCATATTTTCCCGAACATAAATTTATGGCAGAAGAAACCGGAGATACCGGAGAAGTTGATTCGGAATATCAATGGGTAATTGACCCACTCGATGGTACTGTCAATTTTGCACATGCAATCCCGATTTTCAGTGTCAGTATAGCAGTTCGCAAAGGAAAAGATGTGTTATGTGGTGTAATTTACCATCCTTTATTAGACGAATTATTTGTCGCGAAGCACGAAGGTGGAGCATTTCTGAATGGTAAACAAATCAGAATTTCCGAATCTGACAATATGCAAACATCACTTTTGGTAACAGGTTTTCCTTACAATGTCAACGAAAATCCCCATAATTGCGTTGATACATTTGTGAGCGTGGTTCAAAGCGGTATTCCGATAAGAAGACTCGGTTCGGCAGCATTAGATTTAGCCTATGTAGCAGCTGGAAGATTTGACGGTTTTTGGGAAAGTTCATTATTCCCTTGGGATATGGCAGCAGGTTATCTACTCGTCAAAGAAGCCGGTGGCAAGATTACACAATATGACGGAACAGAATTTTGGCTTGATTCCCCTACTATACTCGCAACTAACGGATTAATCCATGAACAAATATTGAAACAAATTAATTCCAAAAAATGAAGTTAAAGATTTATAATATGTCCGGCGCAGGTAATTTGTTCAATGTAATTGACAATCGCGATTATGCTTTGTCTCAAGAACAAATGGCTCAATTAGTTCCTGAAATAGTCATATTGACCCGAACTGAGAATTTTTTGAGCGAAGGTGTCATGTTTTTAGATAATTCAATTGAATATGATTTTGTTGTAAATTTCTACAATACTGACGGTACTTCAGGTATGATGTGTGGCAATGGTGGCAGATGTGCAGTTCGATTTGCAAAAGATTTGAATTTTGTTGCAAAAGACAAAGTTTCATTTTTTATGGCTGGCAATAATTATAAAGCAAGATTTAAAGATAAAAATATAGTCCTATCAATGCCTGAACCAATCAAAGTCAATACTAAATTTGAATATGATTTTGATGGCGAAATAATTAAGTGCGGATTATTCGACGTTGGAAGCGACCATGTTGTAGTAAAAGATACAAATATGGGAATTCATTTCAATGATGATGTGAATTTTATCGAAATTGCCCGCAAAATAAGATATGATTTCGGCACCTTCCCACGCGGAGTCAATGTAAATCTGATTTCTGTATCAGACAGCGGGTTGAATATCAAAACTTACGAACGTGGTATCGAACGAATAACGGGGGCTTGTGGGACCGGCTCGGTATCAGCGGCGATTTATGCTCATATAGCTGAAAACTTACCACTTCCGATTAAACTCATACCACCGAGCGGCTCTGAATTGTATGTGAATTTCGTTCATTCCGCAACAAGCAATATCTCCGAAGTCACTTTGGAAGGTGCTGCAGCATTTTTAGATGAAAATGAAATTACTATTTAATTTAAAGGTTCATTCAAATGGATAATCAAGCAATTTTTGATAAAGCAAATGAAGTATTTGAGAAAGTTGTAGGATTTAGGCGCCACATTCATAAAAATCCTGAATTGTCTTTCCAAGAGTATAATACATCGAGTTTTATCAAAAGCATTTTAGATGAATATAAAATTGAATATAGAGCAATTGCAAATACAGGAGTTGTAGCGACTATTGGTGCAGATAGGTCTAAATGCATCGCATTACGTGCCGATATTGATGCTTTGCCAATTTTAGAAGAAACCGAGCTTGATTTTGCTTCTGCCAATGAAGGCGTAATGCACGCTTGTGGTCATGATATGCATACTTCGATGTTGCTCGGGACGGCGATAATCTTGAAATCATATGAAGCGGAATTGAATGGTACTGTTAAATTGCTTTTTCAGCCCGGCGAGGAAGTCCTCCCGGGTGGAGCGACTATGATGATAGTCGAAGGTGTGTTGGAAAATCCCAAAGTTGATGCAATTTTTGGTCAACATATTTTCCCTGATGCCAAAACAGGGACTATCTCATTTTGTGAAGGGCGTGCATTTGCCTCAACGAATGAAATTTATATTACGATTCACGGAAAAGGTTCGCATGCTGCTCAACCACATTCAGGAAATGACCCGATATTGACCGCAGCTCATTTGATTCAGCATTTTCAGACCTTAATCAACAAAAAGCGGAATCCACTTGAGCCCGGAGTGCTTTCGATAACATCGATTAATGGTGGCAACACAACAAACATCTTCCCCGAAAAAGTAGAATTGAAAGGCACTTTGAGAACTTATAATGAGGATTGGCGACAGGAAATGGTTAAATTAATTGGCGAAACGACAAATGTCATAGCAAGTTTGCATAATTGTACAGCTGAAGTTAATATTGTCACAGGCTATTCGCCGATAGTGAATTCGCCTATTGAAACGCAAAAAGCCAAACAAATTGCAATAAATTTACTTGGTGATGATTATGTTTATGATTACGAACCAAGATTATGGGCTGAAGATTTTGCATATTATTTGCAACAAGTTCCGGGCACTTTTTGGTTACTTGGTGTACAGCCTCATGATAAAGACTTTTTGCCACCATTACACAATAGCAAACTAATACCTGAAGAAAAGGCAATGATTACGGGTATTTCGATGTTTGTCAAAACAGTTTTTGAATATTTCAAAAGCTAATATTAAGTCAAAAATTCAGGTGTTTTGAGTGTAAATAATGTGATTTCAGGATTGACCCCCAAACGTATTGGTGGTCCTGACATGCCAATCCCTCGATTTACATATAAAAATTGGTCGGAATCGTGGTACAATCCTGCATATTGCTTGTAAGCTAAAGTTACGGGAGAATAATGTTTTCCAATTAAGTCGAATCCGATTTGTCCACCATGTGTATGCCCTGAAAAAGTAACATCTACATCTCTTTTTCCACGTATTGTCCTATCCCAATTTGTCGGGTCGTGGCATAAAAGTAAAGTTGGGTCCGTATTATTCAATCCATTAAGGGCTTTGTCAAAATCACCGAATGTTTGGCGACTTCCGTAATTGTCCACTCCGGCAATGTTGATGTTTTTTCCATTGATATTTATCACCTTATTTTCGTTATTAAGTAAACGAACGGGCGATTCATCAAAAAACGATAGCAAATATTGATGCTCTTCATTGCTCATATAATGGTCATGGTTGCCAAGACAAGCGTAAATACCATGTTTGGCTTTCATTTTCTCCATAATATCAAATCCAAAATCCATCTCTTTAGGGTTGAAATTTACGAAATCGCCCGTAATAAAAATCAAATCCGGTTGGAGATTATTAATCGTAAAGAGAGCATCTAATAATGGTTCACGTGAATAGAATGAACCAAAATGAGTATCAGAAATTTGAACGATTTTCAATCCAATATGTTCAGGAGATAATTTGATAAGAGGTAAATCTACTCTATGCACTTTGAAATCATATGCTGTGTGGATAATGCCTTTGAAAGCTGCTAAGAAAGGAATTCCTGCAAAACTCCACGTTACATTCTCTACAAATTTTCTTCTACTTTTTAAGACTGGAATTTCTGATTTTAGAGTTTTTTTCGTGAATAACATTCTCAGTAACTTGAAAAATGTCTTGATTGTATCCCAGAAGAACATTATTGGAACGATGATGATTTTGGGCAAATACCAAATACTTGTGATCATGAATGCAACGTTGATACTTGTGCTTTTCTCATCACCCAAAATTCTGCCAAATGTTACATAGGTGTATAACAATAGCATCAAGATTGATAATGTTAGTGGGATTTTGAAATAGAGACTATTCCATTGACGAATTGCAACTAATTTTTTCCATTTGATTAAGAAATAGCTGTCAAAAGCAACAAAAATCAATAATATTACAGAAACAAAAATTAAAATGGAGGTTTGACTCATCTTCTCTATGCAATTAATAATAAGGATATTACGTTACAATAAGACGAAGATATGCTTAAAATGTTTACAAAAAATTGAGGATAATATGGCAAGAACCGAATCTCTAAATTTACCAATGGGCTTTAAAGCTCCGGATTTCGATTTATGGAATCCAAAACTGCATAAAAAACAAACTTTGCAAGAATTAAAGTCACCAAAGGCAACTATTGTAATGTTTATTTGCAATCATTGCCCCTTTGTAATTCATATAGCCGATAAACTTTCCGAACTTTCAAGCAAATTCATTTCAAATGGTGTTTCAGTCATTGGAATCAACTCTAATGATGTGATTAACTATACTGCCGATTCGCCGGAAAATATGGTAATTACAGCCGAAAAATATGGCTTTGAGTTCGCATATTTGTATGATGAAACACAAGAAATTGCCAAAGCTTACAAAGCAGTTTGTACGCCTGATATTTACGTTTTTGATTCGGAACTGAAGTTGCGCTATCACGGGCAATTCGATGCATCGCGACCGGGTAATGATGTTCCTGTGACTGGCATAGACTTATCAAACGCTGTTGATGCAGTTTTATCTGGCAATTATGAAATTGAAATGCAAATACCAAGTATAGGATGCAACATCAAGTGGAAGGCGTAAGCCATTACAATTAAATAATATAAGCTCATGGTGCGAATGGCAAACTATAATAATTTGTGAGTCCCATCGCAAAAGGCGTTCTTTTCAGAACGTTTGCAACCGCAAATTGAATAGACTTTCTTTTCAGTGATTTCAAACACAACGGGTTCAAACTCAGTACCTATATGAGAATCATCGCAAAAGGGTTGATTTTCGGACTTGCCACAGGCACACCATAAGTATTCACCGGGTTCGAGTTCGATTTTGTAAGAATGCTTTTGTGGCATCAAAGGTTCAAACATTATTTTTTCCATTTATTTAATATTACATCCTGTCGGGTGCTGAAATTCCAAGTATCTTAAGTCCGTTTTTGATTACTTGCTTGGTCATTTTTGCTAATTCCAATCGGGCATTCATGATGTCATTTGCAGTATTCAAAATTCTACATTCATGATAAAAGACATGGAATGCCGAAGAAACTTCACGCAGATATTCAGCTAAAAGTTGTGGTTCAAATTTAGCCGCCGCCGCAATTACAATTTCAGGGAATCGGAGAAGCTCTTTGATTAGCTTTTGTTCCGCTTCGTGTGTTAAGAGTTCGTATCTAATCTCGCAATCTGCGATAACTTCCGCTTTGTCAATAATTGATGTGATACGTGCATGTGCATACTGCAAATAGAACACAGGATTTTTCTCGCTTTGTTCCTTCGCAAGGGATAAATCGAACTCAAGGTGGGTTGAAATGCCCCGCATGATGAAGAAAAACCGTACAACGTCTTCGCCGACTTCATCAAGAAGCTCGTCTAAAGTATAGCTTTTGCCTGTACGTTTAGACATTTTGACTTGTTCGCCATTTTCAGTGAGAGTCACAAATTGGTGAATAAGTACTTTAATTTTTTCGTTATCAAAGCCTAAAGCCTTTACACCTGCCAGAACATCGGGAACAGTTGCGATATGGTCGGCGCCGAATACATCAACAATCAAATCATATCCGCGAAGGAATTTCTCGCGGTGATAGGCAATATCCGGCAATCTGTAAGTGGGTTCGCCTGTTGATTTTACTATGACTCTATCATTCTCGAGACCAAGTTCAGTAAATTTGAGCCATAAAGCGCCATCTTTTTCATAAGCTAAATCTTTACTTTTAAATTCGGCGACTACTTCTTCGATTTTACCGTCGGTATATAAACTATCTTCATTGAAGAATACATCTTGTCTAATTTTCAATCTTTCAAGTGTATTTATAATTTGCTCGAAGCACCATTCTTCACCGCGTTTACGGCATATTTTTAAATCGTCTTCAGTCCCTAAAGCGAGCGAATCTCCAAGTTCGGAGGCCAATACTTTTGCAATATCAGTAATGTACAAACCATGGTAACCATCATCAGGGAAAGGATAATCGGTGTCTTTGATTATTTGCATATATCGAGCATAGATAGATTTCCCGAGATTGCTCATTTGGTTACCGGCATTATTGAAATAATATTCGCGAGTAACTTCATTTCCGGTCCATTCGTACAAATTAGCAACAGTATCCCCTATTACGGCATTTCTGCCGTGACCGAGATGTAGTAACCCTGTTGGATTTGCACTAACGTATTCGATATTGATTTTTTTCGGTGATTCTAACTTGATTTTGCCGTAATCATCTCGGATTTCAGCGATTTGACTAAAACATGAAGTAATGAATTTCGGAGTAAATTTGATATTGATGAATCCCGGACCCGCAATGTCAACACGTTCGATGAATTGAAAGTCATACTCGAGATTGGCAATAACTTTTTCGGCTAATTGACGCGGATTCATACCCAATTGTTTGGCAAATTGCATCGCAACATTGCAAGACAAATCGCCATGTTCAGGGTTTTTGGGAATATCTATTATGATATCACCCGAAATCTCCAAACCCATTTTTAAAATAGCATTATTGAATATTTCTTTGAGATAAATTTTTAACATTCTAATCTAAGACCTTCTCTCTTATTACGCTTAACAAATCAGCTTTTTTCAATGCACGAAGTTCGCCGTCATCATTCATTTTCGCAAACGAAGCGTCGCCCCAAAGTTTTTCGAGTTTGTAGTAGTTGCGAGATTGAGAAATCATAACATGGCATACAACATCGAAGAAATCAAGGATAACCCATTCTTTGGAATTCATTCCTTCAATTGCGGGTTTTGCAAATCCAAAATCTCTAATCGTTCTGTTGATGGCATTTACTACAGCATCAACTTGCACATCGCTATCGCAAGTGCAAATCACAAAAAAGTCAGATGGTGCTGTATCAATTTCGGAGAGATTCATTATTAAAATATCATGGGCGAGCTTACTGTCTGCAATTTTAGCACATAGTGTAGCTAAGCCTTTTGAAGTACGAGGTTTACCAAATTTTGACAAATGACCGTTTAAAATAGTTGAACATAATCAATATGACGTTTCTTGAATGTATAAAATTTTATTTGAATGGCTTGAGTAATGCAAAATCCTTACCGAGAATAATTGATGACCT
This sequence comes from Desulfobulbaceae bacterium, assembly GCA_018335795.1. Taxonomy (GTDB): domain Bacteria; phylum Bacteroidota; class Ignavibacteria; order Kapaibacteriales; family UBA2268; genus PGYU01. The sequence goes on from JAGXRP010000033.1 coordinate 300,337, forward strand.
GAGAAACAAACTTGAATCAATTTGAGAAGTAATGAGTGAATCAGTTATACCAACTGCATAAGCAACTTTGTATGCCGAGTTAATATCACCCAATCTATCAATGATAATGCTTTTATCAAGATTTTCGGAATAATTACCGATTTCGACTACATCAAATCCGCGTCCTCTCAAATACTCTTTAGCGCGTGCTGCCAAACCGGCTTCCCCCGATGCATTCAAAATATTGATTTGAATTACTTCTTGCTTGTTGCTTTTCAAATCCTCAGATAAAGACGCCGAAACTGGCGGAGATATAAAGACTCTGTCAATAAATGAGCTTAACAATAACGCAACCGCACCTGTCAGGACAAAAATTATTGCCAAATTAAGATATTTTACTATATTTCCGAACATATTTGAAATTTACTTTTAATTTTACATATCAATCACTTTAATCAAAATCTATGCCGAGAATGAAATGAAAACAATCTTAAGAAGTAATTTTTTAAATCCGGTGAATCATGATGTTTGTGATTTTTTGCCTGATTATTGCTTGACAATTGATGAGCAAGGGAAAATAGTATCCATTGAACCTTTTGCCCTTACTTCGATTAACGAAAATGATAGATTGATTGAATTGAACAATTGTGTTATAACGCCGGGTTTAATTGATTTACATTCTCACCTTCCGCAGTATAGTGCAATCGGTATCGGAAAGGGAACATTGCTATCATGGTTAAGCAATTACATTATTCCACTGGAATCAAAATTCTCAAATGAAAAATTTGCTCACGAACAATCTGTTGCTTTTTTCACAGAGGCGTTATTATATGGGACAACTACGATTGTGACCTATTGCTCAATTCACAGAAATTCCACATCAATTGCATTTGAAACTGCAGCAGCTCTTGGTATAAGAGCTTTCATAGGTAATTCCTTGATTGATTTACCAAATGGACCAGGCTACTTCATACCGCTCGAGACTATTAAATCGGACATTGAGTATTTGCTGAAGAAATATCATCTCACAAATTCAGATAAGTTGAGCTACATTGTCTCACCACGTTACGCAGGAAGTTGCACAAAAGAGCTGATGAACTATTGCGCAAATTTTGCAAAAATGAATGATTTGTTTATTCAGACCCACTTGGCTGAAAATAAGTCCGAACTTGAGTTAATGAAAAAATTGCACCCTGAGTTTGATAACTACACAGGAATTTACGCCAAAACTGGACTGCTGACTGATAAAACTTTTCTTGCTCATTGTATTTACTTAGACCAATCAGAACTCGCGATGATACAAAAGGCAGGAAGTATCGTTTGCCACTGCCCTACATCGAATCGTTATTTGTCGAGTGGAATCATGCCTTTGGTGAATTACCAAAAAATTGGTCTGAGAATCGGACTTGGAACTGATGTCGCTGCAGGATATTCATTATCATTGTTAAATGAAGCGAAGGAAGCCATTGAAACATCTAAAAGTTACGGTATTTCAAATGATAGAAATGGAAACGATATTTCGGCTACTTATGCTTTTTATTTGAGTACTAAAGGTGCTGCGGAAAATTTGAAAATGTCTGATAAAGTTGGTTCAATTCAAATTGGATTAGATGCAGATTTAGCGATTTTTGAAATGGATTGTAGTCATGAATCACCCATTGCAGAAGATATTCTAAGAACTTTGATTTATAAGAAATTCAACCAAACTGCAAAAGCTGTAATGATTGAAGGAGAATGTGTTTCCGGGACGCTTTAAAATTCGCTAAAAAGTGATTTTTTTTGCTTAAGAGTCGAAAGCAATATCTTCCTTGCTCTGAATAGGTGAGCTTTTACCGTACCGAGAGGCATATTAAGCATTTTGGAAATCTCGGAATATTCCATCTCATCTTCGTGTCGCATTTTGATTATAACCTTATAATTATCCGGTAACCCGTCAATTGCATCTTCGACAGCTTTTTTGCGTTCATTCAGCATATAAGCTAATTCGGGAGTATTATCTTCGTCGGGAATGTCGAGGAATTGCTCTTCATCGCCCGCTTTAGTTATTGGCTGGTCTATGGATACAAAATTGAATCGTTTGCGTCGCATGAAATCAATACAAGTGTTAGAAGCAATTCTGTAAATCCAAGAAGAAAATGAGAATCCTTCCTTAAAACTTGGTAAGGCTTTATAGGCTTTGATGAAGGTTTCTTGAGTCAAATCATCAATATCATCTTCGTCACGAATCATCTTGCGAATGAGTGCTTTTACAACACGAGAATATTTAGAGACGAGCTTGCTGTACAAGTTACTGTCTCCTGCAAGTATTTGCGTTATAATCGCAAAATCTTCAACTAAATCGTTTGTATTATTCTGATTGTTAAAATTCATTCTACCAATTTGACAAATTAATCAAACGAAAATAAGGAATTTGGATTAATTAGGGAAATCTAATCTTACAATCATTACAATTAGGTGTTAATTGTCTTTGTTTTTAGTTTAATTGGGATTGAAATGATAAATCGTGTACCACCATCAGGGTTGTTTTCAACAACTATTTCACCTTGATGCAAAAGTACGATATGCTTAACTATAGATAATCCTAATCCAGTCCCACCATGCTTTTTAGAGCGTGATTTGTCAACAGTATAGAATCGTTCAAAAATTCTTGGGTGGTGAACTTTGGGGATACCTACTCCACTATCAGAAATTTCGATGATTGCTCTTTCGTCCTTTTGATAAACACGGATTTTAACAAAGCCTATATCAGTATATTTGATTGCGTTATCAATGAGATTGACGAAAACTTGTTCCATTTTGAATGGGTCAATTTTGATTTTGGGGAATGCTTCATCAACGTGAATAATAAGTTTAATATTTTTCTCTGATAATTTATATTCAAATATCTTAGTAAGATTTTCGAGCAAAATCCTCAAATCAACTTTAGAGAGCATCACTTGAGATTGGCGTTCTTCAATTTCCGAAAGCGTAAGTAAATCCTGAACAATGCTGATTAGTCTGTCTGTATGGCGTTTAATAATTTCAATATAATGTTTATTGCGTTCATTTGCATCGTCTTCGAGCGTTTCGACAAAACCCTTGATTGCAGTCAGTGGTGTTCTCAACTCATGCGAAACATTGACCACAAATTCTTTTTTCATGATTTCTAATCGTTTGATACTCGTTATATCATGGAATAGGAGTACGATTTCATTCTTCAGTCCAATGTAATTTGCACTACAGATGTAGTAATTTTCATTTATTTGGATTTCTTTAGTTTGGGGTTTTCTCTTTTTAAGAACAGATTTGAACAATTCAAGTACTTGCTCATCTTGGAAGATTTTTTCGATTGAATTGTTGTTAACATTCTGATTTTTGACAATATTATGAAAACCTGCATTGGACAATAATATATTGCCGTTAGTATCAGTAACGATGAGACCTTCTTGAATAGATGAAATTACTGTTTGATACTCTTCTTTTTGTGAGGTAACTTGATCAAAAAGAGCCTTGAGCCGCTCAGTCATATGATTAAAATTAACAGCAAGTTCATTTATTTCATCACGACCTTTAATAAAAACTTTTATATCAAAATCTCCAAGAGCAACTTTACGAGATGCTTGGGATAATTGAGTCAGAGGTTTGCTAAGATTTCTAGATAACACAAGAATACTCATTAGTATAAGCACGAGAATCACAACAGCAATTTTCATAATATCAGTTGATAATCGCGTTGTAAGTGCATCAATATCGCTCAAAAACATGCTTACACGTGCAATACCAAGAAGCTTTTGTTTTTCATATATTGGAATAGCAACATAAAGCATTTCATCATGTACAGTTGTAGAATACCGCAGAGTAGCATCATTGCTACCTTTCAGTGCTTTTTGAAATTCGGGACGAGACATGTGATTTTCCATTTGCATGGGGTCGGATTTTGAATCTGCAAGGACAAATCCGGTCGAATCAACAACCGTCAAGCGGATATTGATGTGTTGTCCGTGTTCGTTAATATACTGACGCAAACCAATATAGTCATAAATTAACAAATATTGTTTAACGGGCTTAATAAGCGTAAGATTTAGATTCCTCAAATCTTTAGAAAAAGTCTCAATATAATGTTCACGAGTAGTTTTGAATGTAAAAAAAAGAATTAAAGAGGTAAAAATGATTATTACCAAAAAAAAACCTAAGAAGATTTTAGTGGATAGTGATTTCATTACACCTCGAGCTTGTAGCCTACTCCGCGAATGTTTTTGATAAATTTACCGGCAACGCCCAATTTCTCGCGAAGATTTTTGATATGGACATCAACTGTTCTGTCTAATACACCCTTATCTTGTACACCGAGATAATCAAGAATTTGGTCTCGGGCATAAACCCATCCCCTACGTTCAGAAAGCAATTTGAGGATGCGGAATTCGGTAGATGTCAATTCGATTTTATTCCCTTCTACAAAAATGTCATATTTGTGAAGGTCAATTTCGAGTATATCGCCAATTTTGATTTTCTGTGATTTTGAAGTTTTATCGTCACGTCGCAATACCACTTTGACCCTAGCAACAAGCTCACGAGGAGAAAATGGTTTCGTAACGTAATCATCGGCGCCAAGCTCTAGACCAAGCACTTTGTCCATTTCATCTGTTCTCGCTGTGAGCATTATCACAGGAATATTAGAATATTTTTCTTCTTTTTTCAGATACTTACAGATTTCAAAGCCATCTGCATCAGGAAGCATCAAATCAAGAATGAATAAATCGGGGATATTTGCTTTCAAAAATTTGAATAAACTCTCAGCATCTTCGAACGATTTTACTTTATATCCGGCTTTTACCAAATGTATCGAAACCAACTCAACAATATCCGGTTCGTCGTCAACAATAACGATTAATTTTGCCGGAGTACCTTTGAGGTTAGGCATTTCGGACATGTAGTTTGTGTCATTTTGCATAAATATCTGATTTCATTTTGATTAAAAATACAGATACAAACTTATTCAAAATATGTTAATTTTTAGTTAACGCACGAAGTATTATTAAGAAATATCACTTAACTGTCTGTATCCAGTTAACGATATCTTCAATAACCTTCTGATTGACATTACCTCTGATATAATACTCTTGAGGATTACTTTTTTGCTCACCAAATAAGAAAAGGTGATTAAGCCCGGGATATGAAATGAATTTCGCTTGTTTATTGCTTTTCAGTGCCTCTTTCCATATATCGAAATCCTCCTGAGTAACTTGATAATCTCGTTCGCCATGCAGCACAAGTATTGGTTTTGTGATTGATTTTGCCTCTCTAGCTCCGTCCATAGTACGGAAATCAAGCCAATAATGAGCAGGCAAATTCAATGGTAGAGAGTCTCGCGAAGTAGTTTCGTTTAATTCAGGAGAAAGTGCTGTCATAAGTTTGTCTTTCAATTCTTCAAGTATTGCTTTCTCATCATCTGTAAATTCACCGTCAAGAGAAAATAAATAGCCATATTGGTCAACAAGCACATTTTCAATTCTTCTTCCCATCCCGGCTAAAGCTATTAACCCTTTCAATTTGGGTTGGCGAACATCAATTCTGGGTAATAATCCACCACCTAAACTATGCCCAAGTACGAAAATGCGATTCTTATCAATATTATATTTATCGGCATTATCATGCAAATACTGTGCAGCAGATACCGCATCATCAATGACTTCAAAAGACAAATCCAATTTATCTATGTAATCGCCAATTTCATTGCCATAGGTGTAGGTTCTCTTTTCATATCTCAGTACAGCTATACCCTTGGTTGACAAACCCCATGCAATATCGCGGAATATTTTATTTGGACCGATGGACTCATCTCTATCATGTGCACCCGATCCATGTACGAGAAAAACAGCAGGAACTTTTTCTTTTGGAGAATTGGGTATTGAAATTGTGCCGGGCAATATAAATCTATCATGCTGGAAAGTTATTTCTACTTCAGAGAATTTTGTGGTGTCTGCATAATCTGGAACTTGGTAAGGGACAGTATTTGCACGAGGAGCCATGAAAAACGTTGAAATCTCCTGCGTTTTGCTTACGACTACAGTTATATCAAGCTCGCCCTTTTCGAATACAACGGGAAAAACAAAAACATCATTTCCACCATATGATTGGAAAGCAGGTTCATTGATAGATTTTAGTGCACCTAATTGAGAATCTATTTGTCCCCTAATCATAATCAATTGCTCTTCGGATATTTGTTTCCTAGCTGCCGAGTCTAATTTGTTATGTGTTTCGGTAATTTTACCATCAAAATAATCAACAATAAAAGCTTCTGCGGTTTCAATCGGGCTCGCTAATAAAACCGAAGAATAAAAAAATACAAACAAAGCAATTAATAAAGAATACTTTTTCATTATACATCCAAATTTTTGACATAATGTGCATTTCGTTCGATAAATTCGCGTCTTGGTTCTACTTTGTCGCCCATTAGCGTCTGGAATACCATTGATGCTTGGATTGCTTCGCCCAAAGTTACTTGTAACAAAGTCCTTGTTTCTGGATTCATGGTAGTGTCCCAAAGTTGGTCAGGATTCATTTCACCAAGACCTTTAAATCTAGAAATTTGAATGCCGTCTTTTTTAGCTTCCAAGATTAATTCATTTTCTGATTCTTCTTCTGTTTGTTCATCGCTTGGGACTTCTACAACAGGTTCTTCGACTTTATTTTTCGATGATTCTTTACGAATTCTGTCTAATAATTCATCTCTTTGGGAATCATTATAAGCGTAGTATTCAAGTCTCCCTTTTTTGAGCTTATAAAGTGGCGGTTGAGCGATGTAAAGTTTGCCGTCCAAAATCAAATCTTTCATGTAATTGAAGAATAAGGTCAAAAGCAGTGTACGAATATGTGAACCGTCAACATCAGCATCCGCCATTAAAATAATTTTGCCGTAACGTAATTTTTCCGGGTCGAAATCTTCACCAAAGCCCGAACCGAGCGCAGTGATGATAGTTCTAATTTCTTCATTTTCCAGAATTTTGTTGATACGTGCTTTTTGAACGTTCAAAATCTTACCTTTTAGGGGTAAAATTGCTTGAAAACGTCTGTCACGCCCTTGTTTTGCTGATCCACCTGCAGAATCACCTTCAACGATATATATTTCTGTATCAACCGGAGAATTCAATGAGCAATCGGCAAGTTTACCTGGCAAAGTCGAATTTTCGAGTGCATTTTTACGACGAACAAGTTCACGCGATTTTTTCGCAGCAATTCTCGCTTCGGCTGCTAATTGCGCCTTTTCGATAATTCTCTTAGCAGCTGCAGGATTTGAATCGAGATATTGATTCAGTTTATCGTTTACGATTGTTCTTACAATACCTTCAACTTCACCATTTCCGAGCTTTGTCTTTGTTTGACCTTCGAATTGAGGCTCGGCAACTTTGATTGAAATAATCGCTGTCAACCCTTCTCGGAAGTCATCGCCAACAAGTTGCACTTTGTTATTTTTTTTGTTTATATTTGCTGCATATTGATTCAAAGTACGAGTCAATGCAGACCTGAAGCCAGTAACGTGAGTACCGCCTTCGATAGTATTGATATTATTGACATATGAAATCACATTTTCATTGTAGGCATTATTATATTGGAATGCGATTTCAGCTACAGTTTCAGCTCCGGTTTCGCCTGGCTCGACACCTTTGATATAGATAATATCAACCAATTGAGTATTGTGGCTGTCAATATATTTCACGAAATCAACGATTCCGCCTTCGTAATGGAATACATCTTCAATATTGCCTTCTTCCGGTCTTTCATCAATAAATCGGATAGTGACTTCAGGATTGAGGAAAGCAAGTTCACGCAATCTTTCGGAAGTTTTATCATATTTGAATTCAACAGTTTTGAATAAAGTTTTATCGGGAAGAAAGTAAACGTAAGTTCCTCTGCCATCAGATTTCCCGACTTCGATTACTTCAGAAGTTGGAATACCTTCTGAATAAGTTTGCCTAAATTCTTTTCCATCGCGTTTAACCACCACTTCAGCATATTCCGACAAGGCATTTACGCATGATACGCCAACACCGTGCAAACCGCCAGAAACTTTATATGTATTCTTGTCAAATTTACCACCTGCATGAAGTGTACACATTACGACTTGAAGAGTCGAAATTTTCTTTATCGGGTGAGGTCCTGTCGGAATACCACGACCATCATCTTGTACAGAACAAGCGCCATTTTTGTGAATCTTAACAGTAATATTTTTACAAAAGCCTGCTAATGCTTCATCTATCGAATTATCAACAACTTCTTGAATAAGGTGATGCAATCCTCTCTCACCGGTATCGCCAATGTACATAGCGGGGCGCTTACGAACAGCTTCAAGCCCCTCTAATACTTTAATACTATCCTCACTGTAATCATTACGGCTTGCCATTTCCGGCAAGATTTCATTCTCTTTCATTAAAGTTCCTGCAATTGTGTTAATACTAAACTTACAAATTTACGAAATTTTTACCTGATAACCACGTCGGAAACGACAATTCCTTTGCCTATTTTTGAATTGATTACATCTTTTATTTCGTTTTTTCGGATTTCTAATTCCATTCTGTGAGAAGCTGATTGGGTGGTGAGATACAGCTTCTTATCTTTCAGTCTGATTGCTTGCACCTGCTTTGCGAATGCTTTGCCGAGCAAATCTTCCCAATAATATTGAATTTCGCCCAGAATATATAATTCGGTGAGCCCTCTGCTTGCAGCAAATTGTTCGACCAATTGATTGAGTGGGTTTACGTTCTTATCGCTACTCATGACACTATTCGACCTTCCGATAATGAAATTATCTTGAAATTGGTTTTGTCGTTTTGCAATTTTATGAATTTATCAGGCTCTGTTACAGTTATCAATGTTTGAGCATTTTTCGTGAGTAAAAGCTCCAACACTTTTTGTGACCTGACAGCATCAAGTTCGCTGAAGATATCATCGAGCAGTATGATTGGAGTTTCTCTGACAACTGTTTTAAGAAATTCAAATTCAGCAAATTTGAGAGAAATAAGCAAACTCTTATGTTGCCCTTGCGATGCGGCATCTTTCGCCAATCCTTGATTGATAAATATGTCAATATCATCTTTCTGTGGTCCAAATAATGTTGTTCCGCGACGGAGTTCATTTTGATATAAATTCTTAGATGCTTTGACGAGTTGTTCGGTAATTTCGGATTTCTCAATTTTTGCAAATTGGCTGAATGCGATGTTATCCGGTTTATATTGCAAGTCCACTATTTCAACTGAATCTGTAATTTCAGCATATGATTGCTTAAAAAAGGGAATAAATTCTTTAATGAATTGAAATCGTTTGTAAATCACATCACTACTATAACTAATAAAAAAATCCGTTGCTGTGGCTAATAACTTTTCATCAATCTTGTGTTCTCTTGCAAATTGCCCTAAGATTGCGTTGCGGTGCTTGAGGTATTTTTTTTGCTTCAGAATGGCATCAACATAATATTTTGAAGCTTGCGAAAGCACTGTATCAATGAATTGACGGCGGTCTTGGGGGCTGCCAAAGGTTATAGCTTTATAATCGGGAGTCAAAATCACAATCGGCATTTCGCCAATAATATCTTTGGGAAATAGATTTTCGCCTTTTGACGAATTAATTTGCTTACGACTACCACGATTATAATTGATACTGATTTCGTAAGGAACTTCCAAATCGTAGTCAGCAAAAACATTCACAAAATAACGATTTTCGTCCCAACGAATCAAATTTTTATCATCAGTGGGTTGAAAACTTTTGGAGTGCGATGCCAAAGCAACTGATTCCAGAATCGTAGTTTTGCCGGAACCGTTTGAACCATGAATAATATTGGTCAATGGTGATAATTCAATCAAATTATCAGCATGATTTCTCAGATTTACAATATGGATTTTATGGATTTTCATTCAAAATAAAAATGCCCCGAGATAATTTGAAAATGAACCTCGGGGCAAATCAAATACTACAATTTATGATATTCTAACAGGCATGACGAGCATGAGCAATTCTTCTTTTTCAGACTTGGGTCTGATAAGAGCAGGTTTGTTTGGCTCGGAGAAAGACATGATGACCAAATTATCTTCGGTTTCGTTTTCATCAACGTTATTGAAGGCTTCTTCGAGATATTTGAAATTGAATCCGATTTCGAAAGATTCATAATTCAAATCGCAAGGCAATTCGCGTTTACCACTCTTCCCCGTTTCTTCGTCTTCAGCATGCAATGTCAATGTATTATTGACTGCATGAAGTTTGATTTGCTTAGTGATATTATTCGCAAATAATGACACACTCTTGATTGCCAAAAGCACTTGTTTTCTATCAACAGTCAGTAAGATAGCGTTATTCTGAGGAATAACGGATTCGTATGGTGGGAATTTTTCGTTGATTACGCGAGTGATAAAAATTGTATTTCCGGCATCAAAACGAGCATGGGTTACTTTACCGAATGATTCAATGAAGGACATAACCAAATCGCTATCAGTTTTGACCAATAATTCCATTGATTTTGCAGGCAGAATGACATCGAAATTCTGTGGAAACGAAACTTTATCGGCATGAACAGTAGCTTTGACCAATCTGTAACTGTCCGTCGAAACTGCATTGACGTAATTCTCTCTGAATTGGAGCAAAATACCTGTCATTGCAGGACGATATTCGTCGTCTGAAACTGCGATGAGAGTTTTTTCTGCCAAGCGAACGATATCCTCTTTGATAAAAAAGGCTGTGGAGATACCGCTTTCGATAGTACCTTCTTGCTTAGCAGCTTCGAAGTCCGGTTTTTTCGATTCAAATAATTCGGGTAAATCAAGATACTCAATAGGATTGAGCCCTTTCATGTTGTATTTACCGCGTTCAACTAACAATTTGATTTCATAATTGTTAGTATCGGTGATAAACTCAAGGTCACCGGAATGACCCAAAGTTTTAACCAAATCGTCTAACATTTTTGCCGGAACAAGTACTTTTCCTTCGTCTTCAGCGTCAACTTTGATTGAAGTCATTATAGTAATATTCTGGTCTGTACCTATTATACTTAAAGTGTTATCCTCAATCGAAAAATACAGATGTTCTAATATCGGAATAGTAGCTTTACGTGGAATTGCAGGCAAAGTCTTTGCTAAAGCCTGCTGAAATTCAATCAATGATGCACGAAATTTCATGATTTTTCCCCAAATTTATGATATGACTTAACATTTTATTATTTTGCATAATTATTTTGTTAAAATACAAAATTAGTATAGATTAAAAAAATATAAGAAAAAAGTTTTCAACATTTTCAGGAATACAGATGCTCACTAAATACGGAACTGATAACATAGTAATCATGATTATTGCAGGAGTGGTAATTTTGGCAATCGGCTATTATGTTGATAAATTATTTCTAAGCATTCCACTTTATATCATTGGAGTCGCCATAATTGCATTGGTTTTCATTTTCTTTAGAGACCCAGATAGATCGTTGCCTATGATAGCTATAAACGATGATTCGTATATCATTGCACCTGCTGATGGAAAAGTTGTAGAAATAATCGAAGTTGATGAAAACGATTATTTGAAGCAACGAGCAAAACGATTGAGCATTTTCCTCTCGCCGATTGATGTGCATGTAAACCGCAATCCCGTAACCGGAATTGTGGAATACTACGAATACGTTCCGGGAGAATATTTAGTAGCTTATCATCCGAAATCTTCTGAATTGAACGAACATTCTAAAATCGGGGTCATGACTCGTCATGGAAAAGTGATGTATAAACAAATCGTTGGTATATTGGCAAGAAGAATAGTTTGCGATGTCAAAGTCAAAGATAGCATAGTTGCCGGAGATAGATTCGGGATGATGAAATTTGGCTCAAGAATGGATATATTTGTACCGTTAGATTGTGAATTTTTTGTAAAAGTTAACGATAAAGTGGTTGCAGGCGAAACAATCTTAGGTAAATTGAAAATAATAAATGAATGATAAGTTGAAATGGCAAAATTAAGAATCACAAAATCTTTAGTACCGAATTTATTGACTTTAGTCAACTTATTCGCCGGATTCTCTGCTATTGTTTATATATCTAAGGGCGATATCGAACGAGGCGCCATATTTATATTGATTGCTGCAATTTTTGATATGCTTGATGGCGTGATGGCAAGACTAATCAACGCTACAAGCGAATTCGGTGCCGAACTCGATTCGCTTTGTGATGTTGTCTCATTTGGTGTAGCCCCCTCTTTTATGCTTTATCAGGTTTTTTTCGTTAATTATAACGAAATTGGAATCTTATTCGCTGCATTGCCTGCATTAGCCGGAGCATCACGGTTGGCAAGATTCAATATACAATTGACTGACTTGGTCGAAGACAAACTCTACTTCAAGGGCTTACCCATCCCTTCTGCCGCTTTGACGATTGTATCCTACATAATTTTTATATTACCGAATAATTACATTTCCGAATCTATCACAGTCTTTTCAACTTTTGCATTGGTGATTTTAGTTGCATATGCAATGATTTCTGACATCAAATTCGACAATATTCCACGACCAAACAAGAAATCTTTCAATGAAAGACCTGTTGTTTCAATCATCTTCGCAATTGGATTGGTCGCCTCGGTAGTCAGTAAAGGCGTTTTTGTTTTTCCATTTATGATTTTTTACATTGTGGTAAGCACTATCAGGCACATCGTCAGATTCTGGAAACTTGACGTAGAACCTGAAGAAGAAATTGATGATGCGGAAGATGATTAATCAAATTAGTAATTTTAGCAAATACAGCTTTTTTTCGTATTTTTGAACATTGATAATATTAAAAACTTCAAGTAAATGAACAAGTATAAAGCAAACATTAAAATCACTCTTCGCGAGGGGATTCTCGACGTTCAAGGCAAAACAGTCGAGCACGCATTACATTCAATAGGATTTGAATCAATGAGCGCCGTCCGAATAGGCAAATTCGTCACACTGTACATACAAGCTGAGAGCGAATCTACTGCTATGAATCAAATCGAAAACGCATGCAAACAAATTATCGCAAATCCGATAATTGAAGACTATTCCATCGAAATCACTAAGGCGGAATAAAAATGAAGTTTGGCATTGTAGTTTTCCCTGGTTCCAATTGCGACCATGACGCTTATCATGCGGCTTCGGTGAATGCCGGATTTGGAGCACAATATCTATGGCACAAAGATACATTGATTCCCGATGACATTGATTGCATAATTTTGCCCGGAGGATTTTCCTACGGCGATTATCTCAGATGCGGTGCTGTAGCACAGTTTTCACCATTGATGAAAGAAGTCAAAAAATTTGCGGAAAACGGTAAATTCGTAGTAGGGATTTGCAACGGATTTCAGATTCTGACCGAAACCGGGATGCTTCCCGGAGCTTTACTAAAAAACGAAAATTTGAATTTCATTTGCAAAGATACAAATCTCAAAGTGATTTCAAATGATTCAGCCTTTACTTCAGCATATAAAAAGGGTGATGTAATTAATATACCAATCGCTCACGGAGAAGGAAATTATTACGCAGATGCCGATACTTTGAAAATGCTCGAAGATGAAAATTTGATTGTTTTCAAATACAGTTCACATGACGGTATTATCGAAAAGCAATATAATCCAAATGGTTCAGTCAATAACATAGCCGGGATTATTAGCAAAAAAGGAAATGTTTTGGGTATGATGCCTCATCCTGAAAGATATAGCGATAAGCAACTCGGCTGTAATGACGGAGTTAATATTTTTAAATCTATTGCAAGGAGTCTATCATGAACTTAATAATGTTCGGTATGCCGGGTGGCACAGAATGGATTCTCATTTTGTTGGCTATTTTGCTTTTGTTTGGTGCAAAAAAAATCCCCGAGCTTATGAAAGGGCTTGGAAGTGGAATAAAAGAGTTTAAAAAAGCATCTAACGATGTTACCGACCCAATAAACGACAAAAAGTTAGATAACTAAGGTTTGGGCAATCATTTATATCATGAATTAACAGGTCGAATCTATGTTTGATGTTGGTGGGGGTGAATTAATGTTAATCATTCTTGCGGTTCTGATATTGTTCGGACCCAAGAAATTACCCGAGTTTGCCAAAATGATTAAACGTGGTGTAAACGAAATGAAGAATGCTCAACGCCAATTCTCTGAGCAAGTTACTGAAATCACCCGTGAAGTCCAAAAACCTGTCAATAATATCAAAAATACAATCGAAAATGAAGTCAAAGATCAACCTAAACAAGTTATAAAAGAAGACTTCGTTAACAAAAATTGACCTTAGATATCCCCTATTTAATCTCAGAAATTACAACGATATTAAAGATTCAAGAAATTATCCGAAGTGAAGCGATTCGGCAATAATTCAGTTAAGTTAGTTTCGTAGATTTTATAAATCTTTGATTCTGAATCCAAATTGACCGATATAATTTTTAATTCGTTATCAGGTGTAAATTCTGAAATTTTCTGTCGGCAAAGACCACAAGGGAAAGTCGGTGAATGCAAGGATTCCAACACTACTAATAATAATTTGGTTTCATAGCAAGCGGATTTGACCATAGAGTCAATTGCAACGCACTCCGCATGGGAAGTCAATGTAAAATCCGCACTTTCGACATTGCAACCCGTGTAAATCTCTCCATCAATACCTAATACAGCGGCACCTACTTTATAATTCGAATAGGGTGAATAAGCATTTTCACGCACTGATGTAGCAAGATTGAGCATTTGTAGCTCAATATCAGTCAAATCATTCAATAATAGTGTTTTCATCGTTCAATTTCGCTATTTCTTCATCAGTTAAAGTATGCAAAGCCAACAAATGCCACGATACAGCAATCCCAACGCAAGCTAAAAGTATTCGTACCCATAATATATCAACGAAAAAAGCGGAAATACCCAATGTAACCCAAAGTATAATGATTGAATTACGGCGGCTTTCGTGGGTTATACCTTTGAATTCGCGATAATTTCTTATCATTTTACCAAACATCTTATTTTTGATAAGCCATTGATAATGCTTTTCAGACGAGCGGACGAAAAACCACGCAGCAAGTATCAAAAATATCGTTGTGGGCCACACCGGCACGAATATACCGATAAAGCCCATTATCACATTTATTATACCTAAAACTAAATACAGGTATCTTTTAAATCTATTTTTTTCAATCTTAAATTCAGTCATTATAGTCGCTTAGTCTCATTGTCCGGGTGCAAGCCAATTGCCAGCCAGAAAAAGTACAAGAAAATGAAATCCGAGAAAAATCATAAATGCAATCAGCAAGTCCACAGACTTTTTTTTGTACAAATAAATGGTTGAAAACGCGAGAAAAGTAGCGTTTAAAATGCCATAAACCAAATTTGCGAATATATACGTTTCGCGAGTTTCGAAAAACCAAGGTTGTAAATGCTTTTCCGAGACTATGCTTATAAAAATCTCAGACGTCATAAAAATCTTGTCTATAGCTTCGTACAAAGGTAAAATCGTGAACAGCAGTATGAAAATTACTGCCGGAACACCCAAAAGCCAATGAAGGAAATTCCCCTTCATCAATAGCCCAAATTAGCAGACAACCACTTTTCGGCAATTTCTACGCTTATACCTTTGCGCTTAGCGTAGGATTCGATTTGGTCTTTGCCGATTTTTCCGACTGCAAAATATTTAGATTCGGGCGTTGCAAAGTACAATCCGCAAACAGATGCACCCGGATTCATCATAAAGCTTTCGGTCAATTGAACGCCGGTGGACTCGCTCGCATTGAGCAAATCAAATATCTTTTGGGTTTCCGTATGGTCGGGTAATGAAGGATAACCTGCCGCAGGTCTGATTCCCGAGTATCTTTCATTAAGCATATCTTCGGCATTAAGTTGCTCTTCTGAAGCATAGCCCCAATATTCCTTGCGAACTTTTTCGTGGAGCAATTCCGCAAATGCTTCTGCAAGGCGGTCAGCTAATACTTTCACCATAATCGAATTATAGTCATCGTTGTCTTTTTCAAATTCTTCAACAAGTTCATGCACACCATGTCCTGCAGAACAAACAAACATGCCGAGAAAATCATTTTTGCCTGAATTTTTATCCCAAATGAAATCCGACAGTGAAAGATTTTCTGCACCGGATTTCTTTGCCTGTTGCTGTCTCAATAATCTGAAAGTTTGAAGAGTGCTTTTTTTGTCAAGTGATTCATAGACTTCTATGTCTTCATTATCAATCGCATTTGCAGCAAATATCCCGAATACTGCGTTGGCTGTGATGCGTTTTTCTGCGATAATTTTATCGAGCAATTCATTTGCATCATCGAATAATTTCTTTGCCTCTGCCCCTTTTTCAGGATTATCAAAAATCTGTGGATACCGCCCCTTCAATTCCCAAGTGATGAAGAACTGTGTCCAATTAATGTATTGGCGAATCTCAGTCAAGGAATAATTTTGCAAATCGAAAACTCCAAGATTGTTTGGAAGCATCGGAGTGTATGTTTTGGATAAAATTGCGCTATTTTTCTTAGACTCTGCATAGCTAATCAAATTACCCGACATTTGAGATTTTTGATGATTCAAACGAATCTCTTCGTATTCGGATTTGTAGTTTTCAATGAAAGTGTCATAAATCTTTGCATTGAGCAAAGCTGAAGCCACAGGAACGCTTTTTCCTGCATCAAGAACGTGAATTACAGGCTTAGAATAATTTGGTGCAATTTTGACGGCAGTATGCACTCGCGAAGTAGTCGCACCGCCAATTAGCAATGGAATATCGAATTTCAAGCGTTCGAGTTCCTTAGCTACATGGACCATTTCATCTAAAGATGGTGTTATCAATCCGCTCAAGCCGATTATATCAACCTTTTGTTTGCGAGCTTCATCAATAATTTTGTCGCTGGAAGTCATTATTCCAAGGTCAATGACTTCAAAATTATTACATGCCAAAACCACAGAAACAATGTTTTTCCCTATATCGTGAACGTCGCCTTTGACAGTAGCCAACAAAATTTTACCAGCAGTCTGTCTCTCAGATTTTTTCAGCGATTGCTCAATATATGGAATTAAATGTGCAACAGACTTTTTCATGACTCGAGCACTTTTCACAACCTGAGGTAAAAACATTTTACCTTCTCCGAAAAGCTCACCGACGACGTTCATACCATCCATCAATGGACCTTCGATTACTTCGAGTGGATTGTCAAATTTCAGTCGTGCTTCTTCGGTGTCTTCGATTATATAATCAACTATGCCCTTGATGAGGGAGTGTTTGAGACGTTCTTCGACGGAATTAGCTCTCCAAATTTCAATTTTTTCTTTCTTTTCCGATTCGCCTTTGTTGCTTTCAGCATATGCGAGCAATCTATCAGTCGAATCCGGGCGTCTGTTTAAGATTACATCTTCGACCAATTCAAGCAATTGAGGTTCTATACTGTCATAAACTTCAATTTGTCCGGCATTAACGATTCCCATATCCATACCAGCTTTGATAGCATGATATAAAAATGCGGAGTGCATTGCCTCGCGAACTTTGTTGTTGCCGCGGAAAGAGAATGACAAATTACTTACACCACCGCTAACTTTTGCGTATGGAAGATTTTGCTTAATCCAACGAACAGCATTGATATAATCAACAGCGTAATTGTTGTGCTCTTCCATTCCGGTTGCCAAAGTCAAAATGTTAGGGTCGAAAATAATATCATGAGGCGGAAAACCAACTTCCTCGGTCAAAATTTTATATGCACGGCTACAAATGTCAATTTTTCTTTGCTCAGTATCAGCTTGACCATATTCGTCAAATGCCATAACAATGACAGCAGCTCCATAGTCAAGCACTTTTCTTGCATGTCTGATGAACTCCTCTTCGCCTTCCTTCATCGAAATCGAGTTCACAATGCCTTTACCTTGGATGCACTTCAAACCTGCTTCGATTACAGTCCATTTCGATGAATCAATCATAATCGGCACTTTGGCAATATCAGGCTCGGAAGCAATTAAATTCAGGAAAGTAGTCATGGCTGATTCGGAGTCAATCATCCCTTCGTCCATGTTGATGTCAATTATTTGAGCACCATTTTCAACTTGTTGTTTTGCAATTGCGAGTGCGGATTCAAAATCATTTTTGACAATCAAGTCTTTGAATTTTGTCGAACCCGAAATATTTGTTTTTTCCCCAACATTTATAAAATTGGAATTTTCGTAAGCGATTAATTTTTCAAGTCCGCTTAATTGCATAAATGTCTTTGCCGCAGGGACGATTCTTGGTTTTATACCTTTGACGCTCTCCGCAATCGCTTCGATGTGGTCAGGAGTAGTTCCACAACAGCCACCGATAATATTAACAAAGCCCTCATCAGCATATTGGCGAGAAACTTCTGCCATGAATTTCGGTGATTCATCATAACCGCCAAATTCATTAGGCAGCCCGGCATTTGGGTATAAACTTGTGAAACAATCAGCTTCAGATGAGAGCTCTTCGATGTAAGGACGCATTTGCTCAGAGCCCAGGGCACAATTAAACCCAACGCTAAGCAAATTGATTGTATGCGAAATTGAAACCCAAAATGCTCCGTTTGTTTGACCGGATAGCGTTCTGCCACTTTGGTCAACAATCGTACCCGAAATCATTACAGGAAGATAATTTCCGGATTCTCGGAAATATTGTGCAGTTCCAAATATTGCTGCTTTTGAATTCAGTGTATCGAAAATGGTTTCAATCAAAATAATGTCACTACCACCTTCTACAAGTGATTTCACTTGCTCATAATAGGCATTGCTCATGGTATCAAAATCAGTAGCTCTAAATCCGGGGTTATTCACATCAGGCGATAATGATAAAGCTTGATTAGTTGGTCCAACCGCTCCGGCTACAAATCTGGGTTTCGATGGGTCTCGTTTGAGCATCTCGTCAACTGCTGCACGAGCAATTTTTGCTGCATTGAAGTTAATTTCATTGACATAATCGCCCATATCATAATCAGATTGGGAAATTGATGTACCATTAAATGTATTTGTTTCGATAATATCGCTGCCCGCTTCGAGATATTTCAGGTGAATTTCTTTGATTATATCGGGTTGAGTGAGGACGAGCAAATCATTATTGCCTTTGAGGTCTTTATTCCAATCGGCAAATCTTTTGCCTCTGTAATCGGCTTCGGTCAATTTATAACGCTGAACCATTGTACCCATGGCACCATCCAAAACAAGGATTCTGTTTTTGAGTAATTCAGCAATCTCTACTATTTTATTTCCGTAATACTTTCGCATATCGCTTTTAAGAGTTTATTATTGAAATAGTGAAGTTAGTAAAGCAAAAGTATTTTAATTTCCTTTCCGAGAAACGAATGGATTATGTATAGTGATTTTATGACGTTGTAACCATTCCATACCATCTGCAATTGCGCGAGCAGCCGATATATTTGTTATACATAGCACTTTGTTTTGCAAAGCAGCCGAACGAATCAATAAGTCATCTTGATATGCCTTTCTTCCCAAGGGGGTGTTAATAATCATCTGTATGTTGCC
The DNA here is from genome assembly GCA_018335795.1 of Desulfobulbaceae bacterium. Classification (GTDB taxonomy): domain Bacteria; phylum Bacteroidota; class Ignavibacteria; order Kapaibacteriales; family UBA2268; genus PGYU01. The sequence continues at coordinate 319,773 of JAGXRP010000033.1, forward strand.
GCTATGAATCATTTCGACTACGTTGGGATGTCCTGCACCAATTTTGTGAATAAGATTGACATGGACGCCTTCTACATGCAAAGTGCTGAATGTGCCGAGAGTAGCGTAAATTTCAAATCCGAGTAAGCGTAGTTTTTGAGCAATCGGCACAACTGACTTCTTGTCGTGGTCATTTACCGAAATAAAAACATTCCCACCGAGAGGGAGATTATTTCCTGCACCAATTTGAGATTTGACATATGCTTCGCCAAAAAATTCACTGATGCCCATTACTTCGCCCGTACTTCTCATTTCAGGTCCTAAAACGGTATCAACTCCCGGGAATTTGCTGAATGAAAATACGGGAGTTTTGACAGCAAAATGACCATAGAAACCACTTTTGGGGACGTTCATATCTGCGATTTTTTCACCTGTCATTACCCTAACGGCAATTTCATTCATTGGAATGCCGGATGATTTGGAAACGAAAGGCACAGTTCGTGAGGCACGCGGATTGACCTCTATAAGATAAATTTTTTCATCGGCAATTGCGAATTGAATATTTATAAAGCCTTTGATTTGAAGCTTTCTGGCAATTTGGTAAGTGATTTCGCGAATGCGGTCTTTAACGTATGGTGAAAAACTGTAACTTGGCAGAACAGAACAACTGTCGCCTGAGTGAATTCCGGCTTCTTCGATATGTTCCATAATTCCGGCGATGATAATATCCTGACCGTCAGAAACGGCATCAACATCGGCTTCAAGGGCGTTTTCGAGGAATTTATCAATCAAAACGGGGTTATTTTCGCTGACTCTGGTTGCTTCATCAATGAAAAGTGACAAATCATGCTCATCATAAACAATTGCCATACCGCGACCACCTAGCACATATGATGGACGGACAATTACCGGATAGCCAATTTTTGAAGCGAATACAAAGGCTTCGTCACGATTTTTTGCCATAGCTCCGGGAGGAAATTCAATATTTAGATTATCCAAAATCTCCATCAGCTTGCCTCTGTCCTCAGCTAAATCAATATTTTGTTGCTCAGTGCCGAGAATGCGAACCCCATTTTCCATGAGTTCTTTTGATAATTTCAGAGGAGTTTGCCCACCTAATTGCAGCACCACGCCATACGGTTTTTCGAGTTCGATTATATTCATCACATCTTCGATATGAACAGGCTCGAAATATAGTTTGTTTGAGGTATCGTAGTCCGTGCTGACAGTCTCGGGATTGCAATTGATAAGTATTACTTCGTAATCTAATTCCTTCAGCTTCATGGCTGCTTGTGAGGCACAATAATCAAATTCGAGACCTTGCCCTATTCGGAAAGGACCTCCGCCAAGCACAATAATTTTAGTTTTGTCCGAAGGTTCAGACTCATTTTCAGTCAAATATGTAGAATAATAATATGGAGTGACGGCTTCAAATTCGGCGGCACAAGTGTCAACTTTTTTGTAAGTTGGCAATACGCTGAGTTCAATTCGCTTTTGCCTGATATTCTCAGTAGTAGTGCCGGTAAGTTTTGCAATTTGAATATCCGAGAATCCATTTAATTTTGCTTCACGAAGTAAGCCCTCATCTAATTCTTCGAATCCCACACTTTGGAGATGCTTTTCAAAATCGCAAATCATTTTGATATTTTCCACAAACCAAATATCAACTCTGGAAAGTTGAGAAATTTCTGTGATATTCAAACCATTTATGATTGCCGATTTGATAAAAAAGGGCAAATTCGGAGTGAATTTTCCAAGTCCTGCTCTGATTTCATCAATTGATAATTTGTTGAACTTTTCCGATTCCAAACCCGATAAACCGATTTCGAGCGAACGATATGCTTTTTGGAGTGCTTCGCGGAAATTAGAACCAATTGCCATCACTTCTCCGACAGATTTCATCTGTGTTGTGAGTGAATTATCGGATTTGAATTTCTCAAAATCCCAACGAGGAATTTTAACCACAATATAATCAAGCACCGGCTCGAAAGATGCAGGTGTTGATTTTGTGATGTCGTTTGTGATTTCGTCAAGATTTAACCCTACTGCAAGCATTGCAGCAATTTTGGCAATTGGAAATCCTGTCGCTTTGGAAACAAGAGCCGAACTTCGCGAGACTCTCGGATTCATTTCAATCACTCTTATATCGCCATTTTGGGGATTCAAGGCAAATTGAATGTTCGAACCACCCGTTGCAACCCCTATTTCACGAATAACTGCTATTGAATAATCACGCAGTTTTTGGTATTCATCATCACTTAATGTCTGAGCAGGAGCAACAGTAATACTATCACCCGTATGAACACCCATTGGGTCAAAATTTTCGATTGAAGCAACGATTATAGCATTATCATTATTATCGCGAATGACTTCAAATTCATATTCCTTCCACCCTATCAGCGATTCTTCGACCAAGACTTCAGTAATTGGCGATAGTGACAAACCATTTATCACGATGGATTTGAATTCATCTAAAGTATTTGCTACTCCACCACCCGAACCACCAAGCGTGAGCGATGGACGAATAATCAGTGGCAATCCAACTTCATCGTAAAATTCAATCGCGTCTTTCAGACTTTTGACAGTTTTCCCTTTTGGAGATTCTAAGCCAATGTTTTCGATAGATTGGCGGAATAATTCTCTGTGTTCGGCTTTTGCTATGCTTTCAGCACTTACACCCAAAAGTTCGATGCCGTATTTTTCAATCAAACCCTTGTCATGTAGTTCCAAACTTACATTGAGAGCAGTTTGTCCACCGACAGTTGGCAAAATAGCATCAATTTTTTCTTTTTGGATAATTTGCTCGATTATATCAGTATTGATTGGTTCGATATAAACGCGGTCTGAAAGCTCCGGGTCAGTCATAATAGTTGCCGGATTGCTGTTTAGCACCACAACGTAATAACCGAGATTTTTAAGAGCTTTGACAGCTTGGCTGCCGGAGTAATCAAATTCGCCGGCTTGACCAATAACAATTGGTCCGGCGCCAATTACAAGAATTCTATGAATATCGTTTCTTTTAGGCATTTGATTCTTTTACAATTTTGAAAAAGTCGTCGAAAACAACTAAAGATGCATCGTTAGGTCCCGGTGATGCTTCCGGATGAAATTGCACAGAACTGATTGGTAGAGTTTTATGCTTTATACCGCTCACCGTATTATCATACAAGTGCAGCCAATTCAAATTCCAATCCACAGATTCGATTAAACTTTGGTGCGAAATCGCATAATTATGATTTTGCGAAGTGATGAAAACTTTACCCGTTTCAATATTTTTCACAGGATGATTGCCACTGTGATGCCCGAAAATCAACTTATCAATTTTGAGCCCAAAAGCTTTCCCGATTAGTTGATGACCGAAGCAAATTCCAATTATGGGGAAATTATTATAAGCGAAATCATGCAAATATTTATCAAAACTATGCACTATTCTTGGGTCGCCGGGACCATTTGACAAGAAAACAGCGTCGAAATCTAAGTTGGCAATATTTACATCGAAGTTAATATCGAATGGGACTAAGTAAATATGGTTATAATATTTGCGGAGATTTTCCAAAATGCTACGTTTGATTCCGAAATCTACAATTAGTAAATTAAGTGCACTCGCAGTATTTCCCTCAAAAGTCAAAACCTCGTTACCGATAACTTCCTCATAAAGGTTGGAATCCGAAATGTCGGGGGCTTCGGTGATTTTTTGGAGAAATTTTTCGGGGTCTAATTCATCAGTGCTGATCCCGCCTTTGATAGCTCCAAATTTTCTGAGCCTTGTTGTCAAAGCGCGAGTATCGAGTTTGTGTATTCCCATTTTTCCATGTGAAGTCAGAAAATCGGCAAATGACATCTTAGCGGCGTGATTGGAAATAATCGCTGAATTTTCGCGAATAATCACAGCTTCGGAGTGAATACTGTTAGATTGCAAATTGTTGAAAGTAACTCCATAATTACCAATCAACGGATAAGTGAAAGTCAAAATTTGACCACGGTAGGACGGGTCGGTGACTATTTCTTCGTATCCTGTCATTGCTGTATTAAAGACAAATTCGCCAAAACATTCGCCGGAACCGCAAAAGGTCTCACCATAAAGATAGAAACCACTTTCGAGCATCACTAATGCTTTACTACCCATTTTTATTTTTCCCGTTAAATTTAATAATCATCAATGGAATTCCTATGATTAAAGCTATGAGTGTAATCCATTGCCCTATTGCAAATGATGGAGAAGCGAACCTGAATTCGATTTTAGATGCTCCTTTGGGGATTTCTACCGCGCGCAGACTGTAATTTGCTCTGTGTAATTTTGCAGGCATTCCGTCAACAAAAACTTTCCATGCCGGATACCAAATTTCGCTCAATACTAAGATAAAATCAGCTTCGGGATTCATAACCTCGTAACGCTGATAGTTGCCCGAATATTCCATACATTTTATATCAATTTTCAACGAATCATTTGCATTTCGTGATATTTTTGGTTGCTCTTCTAGAATTACTTTTTTCCTGTAATCAATTTGATTTGATTTCATAAAAGATTCCACTTCATTTTCGCCAATGACATCCCAATCGAATACATACCAAAATCTCGGAAACATAGTAGGATTTTCAACAAAAACGGGACCGCGAGTTTGCGGGTCGAGTGTGATTTTATATTTCACATTGAGCAAATCATAAATCAAATCGACATCATTCACAGCCGGGTTAACTCTTTGCAATACTAAAGGGTTATAGCCTTCAGTTGTCATAATATTGTCCATATAACCTTGATTTCGTTTGAAAGCCATAACCGGAGGATTATACGAGCGCGTATTTACTCGGAAAAGATTGTCGGGTGATTGGAATTTGAATAAATTTAGTGTCGCGTTGTCCAATTCGTAAGCTTGGGTAGGACTTTGAGGTGAATCATTGAATTTGCTGCCGACTGCATATAAATCAAGAAACACAAGTAAAACCAACAAGCCACCGCTGAAATGCAATGCACCGTTGTTTTTGATTGTTACGTAGGACAATCCGAGCAAAACAACAATAATGAAAAGTCCTATGAGTGAATTTGATGCCGCAAGAGGCATATAAGAAGCCGGAACATCAACCATTGATGTTAAAATGCCTGTCAAACCTAATATCAAAACAAAAATTGGCAAAGCGGAAACTAACAGTAATTTTTTGAATTTATTTGCAAGATTCGAAAAGAACAATTTATCGAATCCAATTGCCGAAAGGATTGAAAATGCAAATACTGAGTAAAACATCATACGCGAGGGAATTCGGATTTGACTAAAAAATGGAATATTATAAAAAAGTCCGTGTATAAGCCCTGATGAACCCAGCGCATACAAAAAACCAAATATTATGATAAATAGAAAAAATGCAATATCTCGTTCTTTAAGGAAATAAACTAAAGTCAACAAACCGAGAATTAAAGCCAACAACCCAAAATAGAATGCCGATTCCCAATATGTAAAATAAGGCGCATCTACTGTAGGTGATATTTTCAAATAAAAAGGGAATTCATTTTGTCCCATTCCATCAACTTTACCAAATAAGTCGGGTACAACGGCTTGAAGAACTTGAGATATCGCCAATGAGCCTTTGGATGATTCTTCATAAGACATTTCGGCACGATTAGATAATTCTGCTAATTCTCCGGACATCAAATATTGCACTTGAAAAATCGCTCCTGCAAAAACGAAAGTCAAAATTGGAGCAATGAGTATTGGCAATTTGAATTGCACTTTAGATTTGAAATTGATTATTAGTCTATATATCAAATAAAAGCCTAATAATAATGCCAAATAGAGCGTTGATTGCGGATGCCCGGAAAGCATTGTAAATCCAAAAATCATCCCACCTCCTACACCGGCTCGAATATCGCCATTATCAATTGCTTTCTTGAAAAGCATAAAAACCAACGGAAACCAAGCAAAGTGATAAACCATCATCGGGTGAATCACGTGACACACCATAATCATAGAAAAACTATACGTAACGGCGCCAATCAAAGCGCCATATAAACTTACTCTTATATGCCTCAAAAGTAAGAACATTGCCATTTGAGCTATGAAAAAGTGGAATATTACCAGAAATTGCAAAGCATTAACTGATAAATGCCCATCGTCGTTAATGAAAAAATTCATCAGCCGATTAAGTGGATAGAAAAATCCCACCTGCAAGTCTGCTACAAATGGCATTCCGTTGAAAATATACGGATTCCAAAAAGGAATCTTACCTTGTGATGATTCTACAGCTGCAAAATTTTGAGTCGGGTAAACATACTCTAAAAAATCTTCCCAAAAGTATTTGTCGCCAAAAAGTTGGTCTCCGAAAAAAATCGAAGTTGTAAATATGAAAATTACAGATGCGATGATAATTGAAGTTTTTGTGTCAAAGTCAACTTTTGATTTTTCTCCGACAAACTCAGTTCTTTTTGTTGTTTTAGTCATGATTTTGTGTCCGTTTTTTCAGCAATTATAACAATTGATAGTCCAAAAGGAAATTTGATTTTTGGTAAAAATTTGCTCTCCCAACCAAAAATGTTTTTAAACCATTTATTTAAAATATCGGGAACAGGCTCAATCGGATTAGTGTTAGTCTTGTCAGCGCCGGTTAATTTATCGAGAAAGCGTTTCAAAATTGCAGGTAAGAATAGAAAAGTATTGAAATACGATGAGTAACGAATTTTGAAACCGGCACTTTCGATCACTTTGCTGATAGATTGCATATTGTATCTGCGATAGTGCATGTGTATTTCGTCATGCTTGCACCATAGCCATTGATATGCCGGAACAGTTGCTATTAAGTAACCACCCTTATCAACAAGTGAGTAAGCATCGCGAACAACGCCGTAATCATCTTCGATATGTTCGATTACATCAAGCATCGTTATGCCGTCAATTCGGCGATTAGATTTATCAAATTCAGATAAGATACATTGGTGAGTGTCTTTCAGTCCGCGTTTGTGGCAATATTCCAAGGCAATTGCCGAAGTATCTAAGCAAATTACATTTGCATGAGCCGACATTTTTTCGGCAAATCCACCCGTACCGCAACCTGCATCAAGAATATTTGCATTATTATCGAACTTGCAGACTTTATTGATTATTTTTAGTAAAATGGTGCTTCGGGCTATAAACCACCAATAGCTTTCTTCAAGCCTATAATTTTCGTGATATACGATTTCCTGCATTTTTAACTTAAGCTAACTTTTTCATTCTTTACAATTTACAGACTTGCAATTTACCGCTTATTGTAGAATCTACAAAATGATTAAAGAAAATGTGCAAAAGTTATTATAAATCTGCTTAAAGTTTTTTGAATTCCATCTGCGGATACCCTCGTTCGCCCATCTGGTTGTAATATTCGATGATATGGAATTTCCAATAGAATCCTTTGCCATCTCGTATCAGGAAATTCTTATCGGGACGTGCCAAATATGTTTCACTTTCCAAATCGAACCATTTCCATTCATGACCGATAATATCAGGTTGGTTTGAAAATTTGTAATCATCAATCATTTCAAAACTTATATCTTTAAAAACATTGCCCGAATCTCTCGCTGCTTCAGTCTGAGTATGATTAATCAATATGCCGGTCACTGAATATGGTAACAATCCACCCTCGAATGGCAAAAATGCGATATATTTTGTATAGACGATGTCCCAATCATCTTTTGCGGGTTCAAGTTCTAATACTTCCCCATCACCGGAAAGTGAAAGCATAATGAAATTGAAATTTTCCTTGCGGGGTACTTTGATTTCCTTGTAAGTAGTAGATTTCAATTCAGCAAATCGAACATTATAATGCCCATCTTCAAATCCGAGGAACTGTACTTTGTAAATACCTTGTCTGCGATTGTCAGTATCGCGTCCGCGATTGACGATATAGACATGATTTTTGGATATTGCCATGCCTTCCGATGATTCAGACCACCACTTGCCAATTGCAAAGTCCTCAAACACGAGATTGGTCGAATCATACTTGAATGCAGCATTTTCCTGACTTGTAAGTGACGCAAAATCAACGGTACCCATATCTGCGGCTTCCATGAATTTTGCTCCGTTCAACAAAACGTAAAAGTCATCACCATAGCATTGGAAAGCCAAATCCCACACATCGTATAAATTAGATTTCATTGCTTGACCTTTTTCAAAATTGAAATACACTTGATAAATGTATTTGCTTGTCAAATCAACGGTAGCTATTTGTTCATCGCCACGCGGATATGGTGAGACCGGAATCTCGTCTTCAAAACAAGAAGTCAAGCCAATTGCCAAAAACGCTATATATATTATAATTTTTTTCATAATATCAATCAAATTATTGTTAAAAGTTAAAACGAATTGAAGTGAAAATTGTTCTACCCCAAGCAACAGGTGATGAAGTTTCGGAACCACTATGTACGCCGCCGCTTCCGCCACTTGTACGCTTAATATCCTTCACATCGAACAAATTCTTAGCTCCAACGGTCAAAGTCAGAGTTTTTTCGAAAATCTCTTTAGATAGTGTCAAATCGAGTGTGTGATAGTCTTCGATTTCATACGATGAATATTCTGTGCCCGACTCATCAACATTGAAACCTGATTGCCCACCGGTGTATTTATAAAATATTGATGCAGTTATACCGAAAAGCTGTGAATTATAAATCACGTTTGCCATAACTTCAGGTGAATATACAAATTTTGAAGCGACAATTGTTTCATTGATTTGATACGAACGCCCAATATAAGAAACTCCAATTTTAGAGTTCAAATCCGAACGAATATAACTTAGCGTAATATTTGAACCCAAAGTACGGAATTTGCCAATATTAACATAAGACCACAAATCGTTTTCGATGTTACCGAGAGTAATTAAATCTTTAATATCATTATAATAGACTCCCGGTTCTAATTTAAATGCATAATTGTTAGTTTGAGTATGAAAATTCATTAAAAAGTTATAACTATGAGATGTTTCAGCTGTCAAAGCTTCATTGCCTCTGATATTGTGATTGATGTCCACAAACATGAAGTGCAATTCTTGGATTGATGGTGCTCTGAAGCCTCTTGCGTATGAAGCTCTAATCGTCAGAAAATCAGTTAAATCAGACTTTAAGTTTAGTGAAGGTACAAGCGGAGCGTTGTAATTGGAATTATGAATGACTCTCATCGCAGGTTGAATCGTAATTTCGTCTATTGGGCGGATTTGAATACTTGCAAAGACAGCATAATCTTGCAAAGATTTCTCATTTTCGTTGATTCTCCTGCCGAATGCTGTGCTCATATTCAAATCAAAACCCGTTTGGTAACTTACGCTATTGATTACATTGTCGTGACTGTATGTACCGCGAAGCACCCATGAATCGAATGAATTTGTGTCTTGGTCTGCCGGGTCGGAAGTGAAAAGTTCTTCGAGAGTCACTAAATTCTTGAAGTATGTGTTTTTCTTTCTTTGGTAATAAGAATAACTTCCTGTGATGTCAACAAAGCGACTTTTAGCAACTTCACCTCTGAAAAATAAGCTATTGGTGAGGCGCAAAGTTTTGAAATGGTCATCGAAGGCAGTTTCGCGATATGGCAAACGCGGTGCACCACGATTCAAAATATGGTCTTGGTAAAAATTCCCGGAATAACGAAAAGTATGTTTGTCGAAGAAATGATTGAATTGCCAATCTGTAAAATATTGCTCTTTTGGCTTCCATTGTTTATTTCGTGCTGTATCAACTTCCGAATAGCCGGCGAAGAAATTTCTTCCTCCCGAAATAAGCACATTGCTTTTGCCAAATTTATAGCCCAAAGAGCCATCAATATTATAAACTCCTACTGATTCGTACAAGGAATTGCCCGTAATTTTAATTTCATCGTCAATTTGGTCTTCGGTGATGATATTGATTACTCCTCCCAAAGCATCAGTACCGTAGATTGCAGACATCGGTCCTTCGATGATTTCGACTCGTCGTGCGTTATTGAGATTGATTTGGCTTAAGTCAATATTCCCGCCAAGTCTGCCGACAACGGGAACGCCATCTATCATAATTTTTACATTTTGCCCTGAAACGCCGTTAATACTCATGCTTGAGCCGAGAATATTGTCTTGGCTCAATCGAACATTCATTTCATTAGTCATCAAATCGCGAAGATTAACCGCTCCTTGGGCTACAATTCGCTCGGCTGTTACTGTTTTCACTTGATAGACTGAAGATTGGGCACTACGTGGCGTGTATTGTCCGGTGGTTACAACCTCGTCTAAGATAAATTCTTTGCGACGAAGAATAATTCTCAAATCATCGTTGGTATTTATCCGAGCGAAATATGTTTCGAAGCCGATATGATTGACTTCGATATCGAATGGTATATCAAATTTCGTTTTGGTTTTGCCGTTTTTACTCGTTAGCTGTATGCTTACAGTATCAGTACAATTATCACTTAAGCATTTAGTGATAACTTTCACGTACGGAACGGGGGCTTTCGTATCCTCGTCCAAGACTTCAATGATTGATTCGGCAAATAAATTTAATGAAATTCCGAACCAAATTATCATTACTAAGTATATATATTTCATATGATTTTTAAACAAGTTTGTTATTTTGTTTGATTTCAAAATTCTAATATACTATGTCGGCATTACATGAGCAAAAAGTTTATTTGAGGTGTAGCCAAAATGTTGCAGATAATCGTAACTAAAAAGAGCTGACTTTTGTGGAGTCAGCTCTATAAAGAATCTCAAAATTTGAATATTATTCTATAATCAACTTATGAATAACAGATGCATTGCCAAGTCGAATATTAAGTAAATACACGCCCTTGGCTAATTTGTTGTTTTGCGAATCAACTGCTTTGAAATCAAGCAAATATTTGCCTTCTGATTTCCATCCCGAAAAGACTTTTGAAACGTGTGCGCCGGAAGCAGTGAATAGTTCGATATGAATTTCACCCGCTTGGTTGAGTTCAAACTCAATGTTAGAGCTGAAAATTACCGGGTTTGGCACAATGCTAAGATTTGATATAACTTGATTTTTTCGGTTGAAAACGTTGTCATGCACACTTACAGGTTTGCTATTTGAAGAGCCCGGATTGAAAACATCTAAGGTATTGCCAGGATTTGGGTCACCGATTTTCCACTCTCCATTAGGGTCAAGCAATTCTTGCCCATTAGTGAAACCGTCATTATCGGAATCAATTGATGCCAAATCCGCAACCCAATTCACATTTCCGAGCGCATTTTTGGGAGTTAGAAAAGCATTCAAAACATCTATCCCAAATGGGTTCAGTGCAGTTCCACCACCCATTGTATGGCATGTATTGCAATCAAATTTATTGCCGTTGGGAATTTGCGAAACGCGAAATTGACGAGCATTCAAATTTGAATTCGATAACGCGAATGATAAAATGAAAATTAGAACCAAGTACTTCATGATACACCTATAAAATTTGTTATTGAAAATATATAGATGTTATGACATTGATTATATCTTTTTATTGGAATCAGGCTCGGATTATAGTATCTTTTCTGTCCGGGCTTGTGGAAATGTACTCAACATTAGCTTCGGTATATTTTTCGATGAAGGACAAATATTGCTGTGCTTGTTTTGGCAATTTGTCGTATTCGGTGATTCCGCTCAGACTTTGCTTCCATCCGTCAAATTCGATGTATTCGAGTTCGATTGCTTCAAGAGTCGGTATATCTACAGGGAAACTACGTAAAGACTTGCCGTTGACATTGTAGCCGGTGCAGACCTTTATCGTCTCGAAATCGTTCAGCACGTCTAATTTTGTCATAGCTATGGATGAAATTCCATTAATTTGAACCGAATAACGCAAAGCAAATAAATCAAGCCAACCGCAACGTCTGGGTCTTCCTGTTGTGGCACCAAATTCAGCACCAATAGCACGCAACTGTTCGCCAGTCTCATCATTCAATTCAGTTGGGAAGGGTCCGTTTCCAACGCGTGTGCAATATGCTTTTGTGATGCCGATAATTTTGCCAATTGATGTCGGTGGTATTCCTAAACCTGTGCAAGCACCTCCGGAAGTAGGATTGGAACTTGTGACGAATGGATAAGTTCCATGGTCAACGTCAAGTAAGGCACCTTGCGCCCCTTCGACGATGATATTTTTATCAGCTTTGATAGCAGTATTTAAATAATATGAGGTATCGGTGATATATTCATCAATCAAATTATCGAACTTGATATATGTCTCGACGATTTCTTCTTCATTCAACTCGGTAAATCCATAGATCTTATTCAAAATATCATTTTGTTCGATGATATTTTTCCTGAGTTTATCTTCAAAGGATTTTCGGTCTAATAGGTCAACAATTCTAATACCGGCACGACGAGCTTTGTCAATATAAGCAGGACCGATTCCACGTCCTGTGGTGCCGATTGTGGTGGATGAAGTCAGAGATTCGCGGGCTTGGTCGAGCATTTTGTGATAAGGCATTATAAGATGGGCTTTGTGTGAAATCAGCAAACGGTCTTTTACATCAATTCCATGTTGCTTGAGCATCTCAATTTCGCTCATAAGAGCAACGGGGTCTATTACTACGCCGTTACCGATAACACAAATCACACCATTGTTCAAAATGCCGGAGGGAATCAGATGCAAAATATATTTTTTATCGTCAATGACAATAGTATGTCCGGCATTCGCCCCACCTTGATAACGAGCTACAATATCGGCTGATTGACTCAAAAGGTCAACAATCTTGCCTTTACCTTCATCACCCCATTGAGAACCTACAATGACACTAACACTCATGTTTTTCGTTTAAATTTTGATTTGTAATACTTATAATATTATAATTCTGCGAGAGCCGATTCCACATTAGGATGGATTCTGAAGACATCAGAAAGATGCGTGATGTCGAACAATTTTTTGATTTTATCGGGTATGTTGATTAATACCAAGTTCAAACCGTTTTTGTTCATAGTAGCATGAGCATTGGCTAACATGCCAAGACCTGTGCTATTCATAATTTGGACAGCAGAAAAATCAACAACTAAAGAATTGATTTTTTCGGCAACTAATTTATCGAGCAATGCGGTGAATTCAATAGCGGTATTGCCGCCGAGAACACTTTCATTGAGTTCTACGACAGCAATACCTTTGATTTCGTCTATGATTTTAAATTGATTCATAAGCTATTATGCTTTTGCAGTACTGTAAGTTTTCTTGCCTTGTGATTCATCTGTTTTTTTTGTACGTAAGTGATTCCAGATTACATAACCGGTTGAGATGTAAATAGTAGAGTATGTACCAAAAATGATACCGACAAACATCGTAAACGCAAATCCTTGAAGAACAGGACCGCCGAACAATAATAATATCAATAATACTGATGTTGTTGTAGCAGTAGTATTAACTGTACGGCTAAGAGTTTCGTTTATACTCATATTCACCATTTTTACAAATTCCATCCCTTTATGTTTTTCCATATTTTCGCGAATACGGTCGAATATAATCACGGTATCGTTAATGGAGTAACCGATTACGGTCAGCAAACCTGCCAGCAAAGCTTGGTCAAGTTCCAAATTCAAAATACCAAGGTGATGAGTTACGACGATAATCGAAAAGGTTATGATAACGTCATGAACAAGTGCTATAATTGCTCCAACACCAAAATCAAATTCGAATCGGAAAGCGATGTAAATCAAAATTGCTATTATTGCAAGCAAAACCGCCCAAATAGCTTCAACAAAAAGCTCATTACTTATTTTGGCTCCAATTTTGTCAATCTTAAGCACAGTATATGGATTATCAGGCATAGACTTGGTCAGTGCTTCTTGGATTTTATCCGGTCCTGCGTTGACATCAGTAACTCTAATAAGAATTTGATTGGCTTTGCCAAATGATTTAATTTCGTTGCCACCAACATCCAATGAACCAACAATGCTACGAACTTTTGCCATATCCACATCATTTTCGAAAGCAAGACCAATTTCGGCGCCACCTTTGAAGTCAATACCTAATTCCGGTTTGAGTATGAAAACAGCCAACAATCCCACAACTGAAAGTACAATTGAGAACATTGCAAATTGTTTTCTATAACCGGTAAAATTGATATTCGTATTTTTAAAATATTGCATTTATTTAACCTCTATTTTTATTATTCTAAATTATATTGATTGAATTTGTTTGGGTTGACCAAAGTTAAACTCGTTGCTACCCTTGATAAGTAAAAGTTCGATTAATGCTCTGGTAATCAAAATACCTGTAAACAATGTACTTATGATACCAATCAATAATGTTGTTGCGAAACCTTGGATAGGACCGCTTGCGAGTGTCAATAAGATGAATGCAGTAATACCGGTTGTGATGTTACCGTCAATGATGGCACTAAGCGCCTTGCTGAAACCTTCGTCAATTGCAGACCTTAATGAACGACCTTTGGCAATTTCTTCACGAATACGTTCAAAAATAAGAACGTTCGCATCCACAGCCATACCTATTGTCAGGATTATACCTCCGATACCGGGTAAAGTCAATGTACCTTTGAGAGCAGTCAAAACCGCAATAACAAGGAACACATTCAACAATACGGCAAAATCAGCAACGAGACCACCTTTGTTATAGTAAAACACCATATATGCAATAACTAGAAGCATCGCAAAAAGCGAGGCAGTAACGCCTGAGTTAATTGAATCTTGACCAAGCGAAGGTCCGACAACACGTTCTTCGATGATTTGAACAGGTGCTTTTAAAGCGCCGGCTTTCAAGACAACTTCCAGTAATCTTGCTTCGTCAGAATTTGCCATACCTGAAATTTGTGAGCGCCCGCCTAAAATTCTGTCGCGTACCACAGGAGCCGAATAAACTCTTTCATCAAGAACGATAGCGACTCTTTTGTCAACATTTGCTCCGGTTATCCTTGCCCATCTTTCAGCTCCGTCATCGTTCATAGTCATATTTACAATGGGTGCGTTTGTTGTTGGGTCAAATGATTGTTGAGCATTTGTGATTACTTCACCGGTTAATTCGGGTTCGCGATTAAGCGAGAAAATTTCAAAAACTTCTATACCGGATTGTTTGAATAATCTTGAATCAGGTTTTGCTTCAATTGTGATTTTAAAATCTATAGGGATTAATGGTCTTATTTCAGGACGATTCAAGACTTCGTTAAATCTTGCAATCGAATCTTTGATTATGCGGAAGGAATATTCGCCATCAGGGATTTCATCGGTTGTATAATAGAATGGAACCATTTGACCGGCATCACCGGGTTGCATAAAATAAGTTGCAAACAAGGATGTAAATGGATGCTCTGAAGTATGTTTTTCCATAATCTCTTTTTCAGACATGCCTGCGTACGGGTCATTAGCTTTTGAAGTATCTGAGCCACTTGTATCGGCAACAGTAGTATCACCTTCTAATTTAGCGGTTTGCATAGTGTCATTTTGGGTAGTCGGAGCCGGTGCGGGTGTTTCTGCTACTTGAGCCGAAGTATCTTGAACAGTGGGTTGTTCATCAACAATACCTGCTCTGCGTTTTGCTTGTTGAACTAACAAATCGTCAATACGAGCAAATGAACGTACAATATCAGCGCTATTGCGAACTAAATGGAATTCGAGACGTGCAGTAGTTTCGAGCAAACTACGCATTTGGTCTTCATTTTCTACACCAGGCAATTCAAGTATAATTCTATTATTGCCTTGTTGTTGGATATTTGGTTCAGCAACGCCATATTGGTCAATACGTTGTCTGATAACCTCAGCGGCTTGACTTATTGCATCATCAGCGTTTTGTCTCAAACGCTCAATGATGTTTTCTTCGGTGGCTTCGCGGAAATCACCGATATCATAATAAGAAATCAAAGATTTGCCCTTGGGACGAGCTATTTCGTTGAAATGCTTTAAGAAAACATCTAACGCATCGCTTTCTGAACTAGCTAATTCTTCACGAGTTTTTGCGAGTACAGTCAGAAATACTTCGTCTATAGCTTCGCGTTGTGCTGATTCTTCCAGCAATTTTACAACATCTACTTCGAGCGTTACATACATACCGCCACGCAAGTCAAGACCGAGTTTGAGCTGGTTTTTCTTGGCAGCTTCAAGGTCCGCACCATACATGCTTCTAAATTCTTCCATAATAGCCAAAGAATCAGTAGAATTACCGGCAGCGTTAGCTTTTGCACGGTAATCTTTCAACTTACCTTCCAATTGGTATGCCCTATAAGTGGGTATCATAACGGCTATAGCCGCTATTATCGGAATCAAAATAAGGAAAAGTTTCCCCCAATTATTTTTCAATTAAATGCCTCCGTTTATATCTCTAATAAGTTTTGTTTTTTTTAATTGCATTCCATACGAAGTACAAATTTATGCTTAAATAATAGATTATTCAAATGAAATTTATAAACATGTTCACTTAAACTTAATATTTTTCTACATCAGTCTAAAAAAACAGGTGCTTCGGGTCCTAATGGAATCCCCGCAAACACCCATAGAGCCGCCATTAAGCCCCATATCAAAGCCAATGCAAATGAATACGGCAAAAGTAAAGATATTAATTTGCCAAAAGTGATTTCAGGTGAAAATTGTTTCGCAAATACTATTAAAATCGGAAAATATGGGAAAAGTGGCGTTATAAAATTGGTTACCGAATCGCCAATTCGATACATCATTTGTGTGGACTCAGGACTTATACCCAACAACATAAACATCGGAACAAAAACCGAAGCCAACAAAGCCCATTTTGCTGATGCACTCGAAATAAATATATTCACAAGCATAGAAAAGAACAGAAACGATAAAAGAATCAATTCTCTTCCCAAATCAAGCTCTTGAAGCAATTCAGCTCCTTTGACAGCGATTATCAAACCCAAATTTGAATCGTTGAAATATGCTATAAATTGACCTATGGCAAAGACCAAAACTATGTATGAACCCATTGTCCCCATCATATCATTGCTCATACGAACTATATCTTTAGAATTGTTGATAGTCTTTGCAGCATAACCATAAATGATTCCTGATACTGCAAACATAATCATCAAAATGGTCACAATACTTCGAAATAGCGGTTTCATAGTCCCGGAGTCGTCTCTTAATAAGCCATCCTCAGGGAAAACAGCCCATAGAATCAAAAAGGACATTACTATAACACTGCCGATTCCGTATAAAAATGCTTTACGAGCATTTGGATTTGGCATTTCCGAATCACTATCTACCGCTTTCGTTTCTGTATTTTTGAGAGCCGGTTCGACGATTTTGTCTGTCACAAACCAACAAACTGCTGTCACGACAAATACGGAAGCTAGCATGAAGTAATAATTAGCAGTCGGGAATACATCATAAGATGGGTCTATAGTTTTTGCAGCCGCATCAGTGAATGAGGACAACAAAGGGTCAAGAGCAGTTATAAAAAAAGAAGCACTAAATCCACCGCAAACAGCTGCAAAAGCTGCTAATAAGCCCGCAATCGGATGTCTGCCGTACGAAGCAAAGAGCATAGCCCCAAGTGGCGGCAACAAAACAACTCCTGAATCAGCCATCAAACTACCGTTAACAGAAATCATGATTAGAACGGGGGCTATTAATTTTTTCGGTACTGAAGCTGTCAATGTGAGCAATGAAGTTTTGAAAAAACCTGACTTTTCGGCTATTCCGATACCAATAATTGTAATAAGCACTATACCTAATGGCGGGAAATTTATGAAATTTGTAGTTGCATTGGTCAACATTCTTTGAATACCCACTTTGGATAGCAAATTGACTACTTGAATAGGTTCACTATTCGTGGGATTGATGGCTTGGAATTGTACTAATGATGCAATATATGAGAATATTACAACCAGAATAGCCAAACCCAAAAATAGAAAGAATGGGTCAGGAAGTTTATCAACAGATTTTTCGACTTTTGTTAAGATTATTTCGATTAATTTTTTCATTTCAGCTTCAGTAAAAACAATATATTTATATTTGTCTTTTAAAAAACTTGTAATGTAAGGAAACTTTGTCAAACCAAATACATTTGGATGTCATAATTATCAATTATAACACTCGTCAACTAACTTGTGACTGTATTGATTCGATTTGTTCCAATGGAATCAGCGAAAGTAATATTATCGTTGTTGATAACGCATCAACCGACGATAGCGTTGATTATCTTTCAAAAAATTATCCGCAAGTAATAATTGTCCGCAATGATAAGAATTATGGCTATGCTAAGGCGATTAATATTGGGGTTTCCGTATCCAAAGCCGATTATTATATTATTAGCAATAGCGATATAATTTATCCCGACAAATCCATTCAAATGCTTTTTTCGGGGTATTTAAAATTAGACAAAGCCGGTGTAGTTGCACCCCAGTTTATCAATGCAGATGGTAGCTACCAAGAAGCATTTTCATATTTTCCAAGCTACAAATTCGGCTTTTGGGAAATGACTTATCTTATTAAATTTATTCACAAAGGCTATGCAAAGGAATTTGAAAAGAATCGTGCTAAATTGCCCCCCATAGTTGTGGATTTCACAGTTGGGGCAGTAATGTTATTTTCAAAAAAATTGTACCAAGAATTGGATGGCTTTTGTGAAGAATATTTCTTTTATACAGAAGAAACAGACTTTTGCAAGAGAGCTTCGCAAGCAGGCTATGTGAATTACATCCTAAGAAATGTCACCGTTAAACATTTAGTTGGCAAGACGCGAGATTCTATCGGTGTCAGTTATATTCCCTTACTCGTCTATACAAAAAGATTGTTTTTGAAAAAGCACTTGAGTTTGCTTGAAGCAACATTTTATAGAGTTTCACAAATTTTGAAATTTTTTATGTTGTATGTTTATTCAATAAGCTTAGCAATGTTTTTACAAAGTAAAAGCATAAGAGAGCATACACGTGATAAAGCGAAGGAATTCATAGTAAATTGGATGGAAAATTACGAAGACTTGAAATTAAAAATGAAGCAACAATATGGCGCTTAAGATATTAGAAGATTGCATAATTTGTGGCAAATGTGAGCCAATTTGCCCGACCGAAGCGATTTTTTTGGGTGAAGACATATATGAAATTGATGCTGATAAATGCGTTGAGTGTATCGGCTATTTTGACGAGCCTCAATGCCATGCTGTTTGTCCTGTAGATGTAATAATAAGGATTGAAAATGACACTGACTAATATAAAATTGGAAATAGAAGAAGGTTTGATTAAATCAATTACTACTTTTCCCGAAGGGGTTTGTGTGGTTACGGGTGAAACTGGTACAGTATTCCGGAATGCTTATATTTTGCCCGGAATGACAGATTCACATTGTCACTTATGGGGATTGGGCATGATGCGCAAAATTCTGACTTTTGACGATTGCAATTCCGAGAAAAACTGCATTGAAAAAGCCGAATCGCAACCATTTTTCCGAAGCAATTGGATTTTTGGCAGAGGATGGAATCAAGAAAATTGGAAAAATAGCAATTTGCCAACTTTAGAACATCTTGACAAAGCATTTCCGGATAATCCATGCTACTTCATCAGAGTTGACGGACATGCTGCGTGGGTAAATTCTAAAGCTTTGGAAATTGCCGGTATAAGCAAAGAGACCAAAGACCCTGTCGGAGGTGCGATTCTGAGATATGATGACGGCACTCCAAACGGGGTGTTGGTTGATTCGGCGATGTTGTTGGCAGAAAAGCTAATTCCCGATTTTTCCGAAGAGCAATATCAAGAGTTCATTTCAATTGCCCAAGACTTGTGCATCCAAGTAGGGATTACGGCAGTTCATGATATGGATGTATCGCCAAAATTGGTTGATATATTTCGCAAAATGAATTCAAGTAATGAACTGAAAATCAGAATCTATTCTCATATATCAGCCCAGAATGATGAATATATTGATGCCGGAATCACTCCATATATCTCTGATTTTTTCAATGTCGTTGGCATAAAACTGTTTTCTGATGGAGCATTAGGCTCAAGAGGAGCAGCATTGTTGTCTGATTACGCTGATGAGGCCGGGAACAAAGGATTGCTGATTTTGGATAAAATGCAAATGGCTGAAAAAGCTGAAATTGCCATCCAAAAAGGATTTGATATAGCAATTCATGCTATTGGCGATAGAGCAAATCGTGAAGTTTTAGATGCTTATCAAATTTTGCGTCAAAAATTCGGAAATTTCAGAAACAAATTGAGAATTGAGCACGCACAAATAGTAGCTGAAGAGGACATTCCGAGATTTCGTGAACTAAATGTGATTGCATCAGTTCAACCTATTCATTATATAGGTGATGAGAAAATGGCATTAGCAAGGCTTGGGCGAGAAATTTTCGATAAGCATGGCTATCCGTGGCAAAAATTTTTGAAAAACAGTGTCGAAATAATTGCCGGTTCAGATTTCCCAATTGAATCTCACAATCCTTTTTTGGGACTCTCAGCATTTCTCACAAGACAAAATTTGGAAGGTGGTGAAATTCAGAATCCTGAGGAAAGATTGAATTTATTCGACGCTATAAAATCATATACTTTGACACCTGCAAAAGTTGTAAATTCATCAACAGGTTTATTAAGAGTCGGATATAAGGCTGATTTTGTAATTACAAACAGTAATATTGGTTCGAAATCACAAATACATGAAACATCGGTTGAGGCGGTTTACGTCGGTGGCAATTTGAAATATTCACGCTCTTGATGCAAATAATCATCAAGCTCTTCGTCCCAACTTTTGAACTGTATTCCTAAATCTTCCGATAATTTTTCCGATGACATTACCGAAAAATGTGGCCTTTTGATTTTTTGCTCAAAATCAATAATTTTAGCAGGATGGATTCCAACATTCAAAGCTAAATGCTTTTTAATCATCAAAGCCCACTCGTAACGCGAGCAAGCCCCTTTAGGAGTTAAATGATATAAGCCCTTTAAATCATTGTCTAATGCTTCCAAAACACGCTCTGCAATAAATTTAACTGACGATGGAACCGAAATCTCATCATCAACTATTTTCAGAACTCGTTGCTTGCGAGACCATTCAAACAATTTATAGATAAAATTTTGCTGCCCCAAACCATACACCCAACTAAGTCGAAAAACTAATGAATTCGGGAATTTGTCTAAGATTATTTGTTCTCCGAGTGACTTTGCTTTTCCGTATTCATTCACAGGGTTGCATATATCATCTTCCGTATAAGGCGATGATTTCGATCCATCAAAAACATAATCCGAGCCGAAATGAACAAATTTTGCACCGAATTTATTACTTAGCAATGCCAAATTATAAGGTGCGAAAGAGTTGACAGGATAATTTGGCGAAAAATGATGTTCTGCTTTTACAGTATCATTATATGCAGCGCAATTGATAACGAGTTCAGGCTCGAGCTTTTGGAATAGTTCTGAAACTTTTTCAAAATCGGAAATATCAACATCAACTATATCAAATTTGAATAATTCAACATTCTCTTTTGCTGAGAATATCTTGACAAATTCTTTACCGAGTTGTCCGGCAGCACCAATTACGAACACTTTCATTTTTGGTAAACCTTCGCCCAATATTGTCTCAAATCGTGAAGTTTTCCGTCAGCCCAATCAATATTTTGAAGATACCAATTAACAGTATTCGAAATTCCGACATCAAAATTGATTTTATGAGACCACCTTAGCTCATTTGCAATCTTGTCATAATTTAAGGAATATCGGAAATCGTGCCCGGGTCTGTCCTTTACAAACGCTATCAAATCGTGTGATTTACCGAGCAAATCAAGAATAGCCTTTACGACATCAATGTTACGCTTTTCGTTTCCACTTCCGATATTGTATATCTCTCCAACCCTACCATGATTCAGAATTTCCAAGACAGCCGAGGCACAATCAGCAACGTAGAGCCATTCGCGTATATTTTCACCTGCTCCGTAAACCGGGATACGTTCATCGGCAAGAGCTTTTAAAATTACTACAGGAACCAATTTTTCGGGATATTGCCATGGACCGTAGTTGTTCGAAGGTCTTACGGTGATTACAGGTGTTCCATATGTTCGCAAGTAAGCACGCCCAAGCATATCAGCCGATGTTTTGCTAACTGAATAAGGTGAATTTGGAGCGAGAGGAGTATCTTCAAAAAATGAGCCTGACTCGCCAAGTTCGCCATAGACTTCATCTGTAGAAATGTTGATAAATTTTTCGATTTCAAATAATTTTGCCGCTTCCAACAAATTATGAGTTCCAAGTATATTAGTAGTCATAAAAATTGTCGGTTCCAAAATGCTTCTATCCACATGGCTTTCTGCTGCCCAATGAACAATACTTTCGGGACGAAATGATGTAAATGCCGACATGACAAAATCATGCGAAGCAATGTCGCCCTCGAAAAATTCGATATCATTCCAAACTCCGGAAAGCCGCTTTTTATCTGCCGCATAAGTCAGCTTGTCAATTACGGCAACTTGATGCCCTGCACTTACTGCTTGTCTGACAAATTCACTGCCTATGAAACCGGCTCCGCCGGTAATCAATATTTTCATCTATTAAACTCGTTTATAATTTTTTTGCAATAATTTTTGTAATCGCATTCGGGTAAGCTACCAATTAATTTTTGGTAAGAATCCAAATCAATGAAATCTTGTTGCAAAGCGATTTCCTCCAAACAAGCGATTTTTGTACCTTGTCGTTTTTCGATAGTTTGAATAAAGACACCTGCTTCGAGCAAAGATTGAGGTGTACCGGTATCAAGCCATGCTACTCCTCTGCCGATAGTCACAACATCAAGTTCATTATCTCGCAAATAATGTTTGTGGAGGTCTGTGATTTCGATTTCACCACGCATACTCGGTTTGAGTTCACGAGAATAAGCGGCGACCTTAGAATTGAAAATATACAATCCAGGAATAGCGTATTTGGATTTTGGCACGACGGGCTTCTCCTCTATGCTCAAAACTTTATGGTTGTGGTCGAATTCTACAACACCATATTCGGTTGGATTATCCACATGATAAGCAAAAATAGTTCCACCATGATTGTTTGCTATTCCATCACGTAAAAAATCAAGCTTGCCATAGAAAAGATTATCGCCAAGAATCAGGCAAACTTGGGAATCGCCTATAAATTGTTCGCCTATGATAAATGCTTGGGGCAATCCACCGGGCGAATCTTGAATTTTATATTCGATATAAATCCCGAATTGAGAACCGTCACCTAATAATTTTTGGTAATTTGGTGTGTCTTCGGGCGTAGAAATGAGTAATACTTCACGAATACCTGCCAGCATCAATGTCGAAAGCGGATAATAAATCATTGGCTTATCGTAAACAGGTTGCAACTGCTTAGAAAAAATATTGGTCATCGGGTATAATCTTGTCCCCTTTCCACCGGCGAGAATAATACCTTTCGTTTTCATCTATGCCTCATATTTGAATAATCTTGCATCAACCGAATCAGCCCAACGACTCAAATTCGTACCCATTTTATCTTTATTGCTCATTTTCATAGAATTATTTTTGATGAGTTTGCTCATTAAATCAATTACATCGGGTTCGCATTTTGACCAATCAATTTGGTCATCTGCAATTGTAATTGATGCTTCATGTCCTTGCGACCATTCGGATGTACACATATACTCGATAAGCGAATCATCCATAGCGTAAAACCCATGTGCAAATCCATTTGGCACCCAAAACCATTCACCATATTCGCTCAGATTGTTGGATTTCAGTTCTTGCGCTACAATTTTACCAAAATTTGGAGAGCTTGGGCGGATATCCAACGCAAAATCAATAATATGACCGTTAATGCATCTTATGAGTTTATCCATAAATGGATTCCATTGGAAATGCAAACCGCGAAAAAAACCTGCATGAGTGAATGATTCGTTTATTTGTTTGAATAGCTTTCCAACGAGAAATTCAGTTTTGGCATTATTCTCGAAATCTGATTGACGAAAAGTTTCGGTAAAGTAACCGCGTTCATCATCGAATCGAGCGAATTGAATAAGTTTCAGTTCGCTTAAAGCAAGGCTATTGACTTGAGTAATTTTCATATTTTATAATTTTCGCTCCAAAACTTCAACCACTCTGTTTGCAGTTTTGCCGTCCCACATTGCAGGGATTTGGCTTTGCTTCCATTTTCCGGCAATAGCTTGATTGGCGTATTCCAATAATTTTTGCATATCTTTTCCGGCAATGACGTTCGAGCCTTCCAATATCGTTATGGGTCGTTCAGTATTCTCGCGTAGTGTGATGCAGGGTATTTTCAGCGCAGTTGTTTCCTCTTGCACACCACCGCTATCTGTGATTACAAATTTAGAATTCGACATCAATTTCTGGAAATCAAGGTACCCGAGTGGTTCGCAAATTTGTAATCGTGGGTTCAGAGCATTCAAATTTATGCCAAACTTCCGCAGATTTTCCTTAGTGCGTGGGTGCATTGGGAATATAATATCAATATCGGAGGAAATTTCATTCAAAGTATTCATTATACTCTGGATTCCTTCCTTCTCGTCCACATTTGATGGTCTGTGCAAAGTTACGAGGGCAAATTGCTTGCTTTGCAGCTTCAAATCATCAAGGATAGGTGAAAGTTCCGCTTTGGGCAAAAACATAAATAAAGTGTCAATCATTATATTTCCGACGCGAAAAATCTTCGATGGGCTCACACCTTCGTTCGATAAATTTTGGTCTGCATCAAGCGATGGTGTCAACAACAGGTCTGCAAGAGCATCTGTGACCAATCGGTTGATTTCCTCGGGCATTGTCCGGTCAAAACTACGCAAACCAGCTTCGAGATGGACAATTTTGATTCCAAGTTTGGCGGCGACAATACTGCAAGCCATAGTTGAATTAACATCTCCGACTACGAGAATTGCATCAGGCTTGACGCTGAAGCAAACATCTTCGAAACGTTCCATGATTTTCGCAACCTGTTTGGCTTGAGTGTCCGAACCAACTTCGAGATTGATATCAGGCTTGGGAATTCCAAGTTCTTCAAAAAATAATGAAGACATTTTGGCATCGTAATGTTGCCCTGTATGAAGCAAAATCGGCTCCAATGAATTGGAACTCGAGTATGCTTTCATCAAAGGAGCAATCTTCATGAAATTGGGGCGCGCCCCGACAATATTAATAATTTTTGACATCAATTTTCATTTTTATACAAATTCAAATATAAGGATTTATGGGATAATAGAATTTACTAAGATATCAAATAATAATTCTTAGTTGACTGGCAAACCCATTATGAAATTGAACAATGTCCATTTTGCAATGGTCAGGAAATATCAAAATCATAAAGCGTCATTAGCTGAAAACATATACCTATGAATAGTTTTCATTTTCAGAACCCAAAGTGCAGTCGACTACTTACTTTCATTTAATCTAAAAAATTGAACAGAATAATTCCTCTTTATGAAACCTAAAATATTATTTAGCGTATAATGAAATGTATTTGTCATTTATCAAATAATTTCAGGAGTTAATAATGTTAAAAAGATTTTTATTAGTAGTTATCGGCGTGGCGGTGGTCCTTTCAGGTTTTGTTGCAGCATTTTCTGCTGAAGAAGATTTGCAAGAAGTGAAAATTAAGACTTCAGCATATTCTTTCATGTGCAAAAACAGAATTGAAACAGAGTTGAAAAACATTAATGGCATCGAGGATTCATTTCTGAATTTGGATGATAAGATTGTAACCATAAAATACAATTCTAAATCCATAAATCCCGACGAGATGAAGAAAAACATCGAAGATCTGGGCTACGAAGCAGAAATAATGAAAAATTCAACTCAGTCTGAAGTGAAAGCCGATAAGAATACTAGATAGTATTAATAGGTAAATGGGGGCTTGTAAGCCCCCATTTTTTTTGAATTCACAATCTCATTTAGGATGCTTAGACTGCTTAGAATTTAATCTAGAGACGTTCCCAAAAAACTTTATTATGTAAAATACACAAGTTTTCTATAGCCAAGTATTGCTCTGACTATAAACAATATTAGTACGGCATAATTTTTATTTCAACCCACAATTTAATTTTTTTTTAATTAAGATAACAATATATTTAGTGGTGCGTCGTTTTTTGCTAAGTAATTCAATTTTATACGATTTTGGGGAGTTCAAATGTATAAGCATTTTATAGCAATTTTAATCGGTGTTGCATTAACACTGTCCTTGTCGAACGGCTCGTTTGCTGCTGATGAAAAAATGACAGAAGTAAAGATTGAGACTTCTGCATATTCATTCATGTGTAAAAACAGAATAGAGACTGAGTTAAAGAACCTAAAAGGTGTTGAAGACTCATATTTGAATCTTGACGATAAGATTGTGACGATTAAATATAACCCTAACACGGTTAAACCAAATGAAATGATGAAGGTTATCAAAAATATGGGCTATGATGCTGATATTTTGAAGAATTAAGTAAATAAAAATACTATTGATATCAAAAAAACTAGGGGGCTTAAAGCCCCCTTTTTTGTTATAAAATGGCATTCATCAAATTGTCGTTATCAGGCGGCACATTTGGATTAGCATTTTTTTCCGTAATTGGATAAATAAATCGTACTGGTATTTGTGCTGATGGTAAACTGCCGGTTCTTCTCATATCAGTATAATTTTGACCTTCCAAAAACAATTGCAAGTGCTTTTGAAGTAAAATTTCACCAACCAAATCAGTTCCTGAGTAATTACCAAGACCCGCAGCGTTTCGTATTGCGTTCAAATCGTTAGTGGCTTCACCGGGTGCACCGGAACGAGCAGCTGCTTCAGCTCGAATAAGTATATTCTCTTCAAACGATATTAGAGGGAAATCGTCTGCATAGGCAGCATATTTCAATCTTCTGGATGACATTGTAGGATCGAGTTCCTCGTCAGATGCACCTTCAGTGTTGAAAAAGGCAAAACCGACAAAATTACCTTCAGAGTTTGGCTGAAAATACATGGCAATTCTTCCATCATTTTCTTCTGCGTGGAGCAAATCCATAAATGTACGTTCAACTCTGATTGGTTCACCGACTTCAGTCAAAGCCCAGTGTCCCCAAGGCGAATATTCACCGGCGGCATCATTATAAATTCCCAATAGTGTACCTGATGCAGCATCAATACCTAAGCGAGCATGATTGAGTGCTTCCGCATAATTTTTTACATGTAAATAATATCTTGCTCTAAGTGAGTGTACAACTTTTGTCCAAACAACTCCATCACCTTTGAAATTTAAGTCGCTGTTAATCGCAGCTGAATTTGCAAAATGAGTAGCAGCTGATTCAAGAAGTCTTTGTACTTCGGCATATGCATCAGCTTGTGAAACAAACTGAGGTGGTTCAAGCCCTACAATTGTGGTAGGAATCGAGCCGTAAAAAGCTGCCAATTCGCCCAAAAGAAGAGCTTTGTAGGTCTTTGCAATTCCTAAATAGGAGTTTTGTAATTTATCATTTTCTGCACCGAATTCAACTTCAGGAGCAAAGTTAATGATATCATTAGCAATTCTGACTCCGCGATAGCCGATTTTCCACATGTCATCAACGAATCCGTCGGTTTGCATACCGTAGGAGTTCCAACTGACCGGTTGTGGTCTACCTAAACCTTCGGGAGCACACATTTGACGTGTCCACATTGCAGCAATTCTTGAGCGGTCGCCCGAATAGAAATCTGCAGTAGCAACCTGAAGTGAAATCATGAGACCATTTACACCTACAGCAGATTTAACGTTTGATTCATTTATTGCATTAGGAGAGTTGTTTATGTTATCGTCAATATCACAGCCGGTAAAAGCTAAGGGCCCGACAAGCATAACAGCAATAATCATTAATACTCTCGATAACTGTTTTAATAGATTTTTCTTCATAATATTTTTCTCCACAGAATTAATAATTAATTGATATTGCGAATCTGTATGAACGTACTTGAGGTAATGTAAAGTAGTCATACCCCCTTCCTTCTGCGGCTGAAAAAGTATTCACTTCAGGATCGTAGCCGTCATATTCTGAAATTGTCAACAAATTCCTTACTGAGAAGTTAAATGCTATGGTATTGATGTTCCATGCTTGTAAACCACGCCAGCGATATTCCAAAGTTAACTCTCTGAACTTGATGTAAGAGCCATCAACAATATGAGGTTCATTGATATAGAATCCATTTGAATAAGCTCTATAATACCATTCTTTAGTAGCTTGTACCAGAGCATTTGGATCTGAAATATCCATGACAGGATCACCTTCGAAATTAAACCAAGGGTCATATCTGTCCTCAGTATCACCGTGAGTACCGAAGTTATACAAAGCACCACGTGTACCGTTCCACACTTCTTGCCCCATGACTGCATCAATCAGGAAGCTTACAGTGAAATCTCTCATGATAGTGAATTCGTTTCTCCAGCTAAGCATGAAATCAGGATTTGAATTACCGATAATTTTCTGGTCAACATCCTGTTTAGGAGCACCAACATATGGAAATCCATAATCGTCCTCAAGAGGTTCAGCAGATTGGTCACGAACCCAAGCCTTGAGGTTTTCATCATAACGGGCTCTGTCACCTGAATAAAGAATTTTGCCGTCAACGTCTCTCAACCAGCCATAGCCGAAGAATACGCCTAATGGTTGACCGACCATGGCAACGTTTTGAATACCAACAAATCCGCCGCCAAGAGTAACGTTAGCATCATCAGGTTGGTTTGGTGTGATTTCCAATTTTGTTACTTCGTTCTTATTGGTTGAGTAATTGAGGATAGTGTTCCACGAAAAGTCAGTAGTAGCAAATGGATTAGCTCTCAATGTAAGCTCAATACCTTTATTCCACATTTCGCCGGCGTTGCTAAGTCTTTGGTCATAGCCTGTCGATGTAGGTACAGGAACACTAAGAATCATATCGCTGATATCTTGGTGGTAATATGTGGCTTCGAAGTTTAATCTGTCTTCAAAGAATCCCAAATCAATACCGAACTCAATTTCTTCAGTCAATTCCGGCAAAATATCATCAGTACCTGCAACAATAAATGATGCAGCATCAGTTCCACCACCGGGTTTGATACCTATCTGACCGGATCTTGAAGCTGTAGTCGCTCTACCCCATGGGTCGAAGAAGCCTGCTGTTCCATACAAGAAGTTGGTAGCATATGCATAAGGTAAAGATGGTGAACCGGCTTGTCCCCACGATCCACGTAGTCTGATGTTGCTGAAAATATCTTTGCTGCCGGCCATGAATTCTTCACGACTCAGGTTATAAGATAAACCAACTTTGGGATAGTAATGGAATTTTTTACTGGAGCCAAAAGTTGAACTTCCATCGCGTCTCATAGCTAAAGTCAAGGATAACTTGTCTTGCCAAGTATTTGTTAATTGACCAAAGTAGCCAACCGTTTTAGTTTCGGTTACAGATGAACCACCGTCTCTGATAGCACCGGCACTAATTTGGTCATAAAAAGGCAAAGTGTTTTCTGCATCAGCATAATTTGAAGTACGATTATCCCAAATAACTTGACTACCGATGACAAATGTAGTAAATAAATTATCGTCTAACCAACGTCGTTGATAGTTGGCTGTAAAGTCATAATTCATCTTGTTATTAGTTATGCGTTGGTCAGCAATGTATCCTGCACGGTTTGTAGTGGAAGCACTTCCAACAGCAAGTCGTTCCTTATTTTTATACTCATATCTATCCATACCGACTCTGGCGTCTAATGAAAGATATGTGAATGGCTGCCATTTAATTTCAGTACTATGAATAAAGCGTTCAATTTTGGAATTGTAAATGTTTGATTTTTGTGTCCAAATTGGGTTATCGTATGTACCGAATCGCCTTTGAGTTCCATCAGGTTTCAAATAATTTGTGTTATCAAATTCAGGTGGAGACCTCAAACTACCCAACAAAATGCCTGATGTATTTGAACCATCCTGAGGTAGGTCATTGTTGATTGTAACAAAGTTACTATTACTCCTCATTGAAACACCCGGAAGTATAGAAATACCTAAATTAGCTCTGATATTAGTTCTTTCAAGTGATGAGCCTTCAACATAACCTTGGATTCCGGCAAAAGTACCATTTATCAGATAATCGAATTGTGGTACACCACCGGATATTGTCAAGGATTGCTCGTGCGATATTGCGGTTCTGAAAGGATCTTCAGAATGTTCATATACAGGTGTTCCGACAGCCAATTCAGCACCCCATGAATCGTTAGAACCCGGATTGTTATTTACTGAAGGTACTCTTTGACCATATTTAGTTTGCAATGGTACTTCACCGGATTTTTGGTCAACAGTAACAGATGTTGAGAAGTTAATCTGAGCCGGTTTGTCGTAACTAGACAGTTTACCGCGTTTAGTAGTAATCAATACAACTCCATTAGCCGCTGCAGAACCGTAAATAGCCGCAGCAGATGCTCCTTTCAAGATTTCCATTGACTCGATATCTTGAGGATTAATATCCACGGCACGATTGGAATATTGATATACACCACTTCCGTCGTAAAGAGAAGTGTTGTCGAGAATCACACCATCAACAACGTATAATGGTTCTGATGAACCCAAGATTGATTTTCTTCCTCGCATGGTAATAAATGTACCAGCACCCGGAGTACCAGAATTCCTGGTGACATTTACACCCGGAACGCGCCCGCTAATCGCATCTATTGCCGAAGGTGATACTACATTTGCGACATCACGACCGGAAACAGAGGATATTTGGTTACCAAGTGTTGTTCTGTCAACCTCTCCGGTTAAACCTACAACGACAATTTGGTTCATTTGGATTGAATGCGAAGATAATTCAAGCCTGACTTCGCGTGTTTCGCCCTCTTTCAGGACGATTCTTTGTGTATAAGTTTCATAGCCCACGTATCTGGCTTCCAACAGATGGTCGCCGGCCGGAGCTTGAAAAGTAAAGTTACCTTTTGAATCGGATACGGCACCGATTCTAAGCGCTGGAATAGAAACCGAAGCTCTTGGGAGAGGAGTTTTGGTTTCTTTGTCAATCACCGTTCCTTTGATTAGTGTTGCGTTTGCTTGGACACTTACTGCATTAAACAAAAATACAGCGACAAATAATACAATGTAACAAGCTGAACTTAATCGCAGACATCGGGAACATAGTACGGTTGTTATGCCGCTAGTCTGGTTTCCCATAGGCAATCCCCTATAAAATTTTTAAAAAGGTTATTTAAATCAAATAGCCAAAAATTGAAAACTTAGAAGGTGTAATAATCCTTTATGTGCACTCCTGTATAAATGAAACATATTTTATCACTATATTCAGTGACTAAATTAACAATAAATTAACATATAACAAATTTTTTTTTTTTTTTTTTGAATCATTTGAACGTTCTTGTCTGCTTCTTTAATGATTTATAAACAAATATTAATTATTTTTCGTAATAAACATAGCACTTTCGATTATAGGACTTACCCAAAAAGTATATATTTCCTTGGAACTGTTGGTTGTATATTATTTAATTAACTATATGAGATTCGGAAAATATCTTTTACTTCATTGTTAATATTAATAATAGTTAATCGTATTTAATTTATATCACAATTTAACTTTTTTTGCACAAACACATCCAAATATTGATTTTTGTTATGTTGCCGAGATGTGTTATATTTGTAACTGAATTTTGGGCTCTTAGCTCAGTTGGTTAGAGCGCTACGTTGACATCGTAGAGGTCGCCGGTTCGAATCCTGTAGAGCCCACAAAATTCTAAGTCCTATCACCGTTGCCCTGATAAAGTCAGGGTTTTTTAGTTGTCTTTCAGGGGCTGTCTAATAAAAGAATCTTTTATTTTAGAATATTGTACCGACCTAAAATATTTTGATAAGACATCCATAAAAGATAGTAAATCAACAACCCCTAACCAATTCTTTTTAGATGAAGAGTTTCTTTGGGCGTACATATGTCTGGCTTTATCCCTCATTTTGGAAGACGATGCAAGCAAAGCCTGATAATGATTAGTATTGGGCATAGCTTCCGCTAATGATGAAAAGCTGTCTCGAATGAGGCAGCTTTTTTGTGATGTCAATAAAAATGAATCTTAGATTTATAAAAAATATTATTTTTCATTTGGATAGTATAAAAATAATTATTACTTTGCTTATGTTATGCTTGAAAATGAAATATTATATATATATTGTAGTTATAGCATTGACTTGGACTTACTCACTTTCAGCTCAAAGCGAGATTGGCGAGATTGGTGAGATTGGTGAGATTGGTGAGATTGGTGAGAAAACTGATAAAATTGTAGAACACTCCAACGTCAGATATTTTTACGAACCTTACCCTCTTGAAACAGGAACATATTTATTGCAACTTGGTGGTTCAATTTCACTTTTGCCTATCCCAATTATCGAAGTTGAATTCCCGGTACCTGCAATTGATTTGAACTACAAACATTGCATATTTAAGAATGTATCGCTAGTTGGTGTATTGTCAACTAATTATTATTCCAACATACTTCACACCGGACTGCAATTCAACACTAATTTCTCGCAATTTAGTATTGGTGTGGCAAACCATATAGGGACATTTGCAGGGTTTATTAACATCGAAGGACAATTCGATAAAAATGAAGCATATGCCTTTTTCTATATGCCGATAGTTCGCTTGGGTTGGCGGATGAAGAATGCCTCTGTATCTGCATCATTAGTAGCATCTTACATTTTCAAAAGCGAAACTAAAATTAGTGATATTGATGCTCCCGGTCCACAAGGTGATTGGAATGATTTCTTCTGCACAGTGGCACTTGAGCAGCCAATATTCAAAGAGACATTACTTTCAATCGGCTTAAGTTTCACTATTTCACGAACTCCATACCAAGCATGGCTTTTATTTAATACAATAGACCAATACCAATATGTTCCGGAATTTTTCTTTTCATTTCAATTATGATAAAAACATTAACGATATATTTAATATTATCAATTTTAACTACTACAAGTGTTTTCACTAGTGACGATTTTGTTTATGATATTTATTTGATTATATCGGGTTCCCCTACTTTCAGTATTTTTAAAGATGAACGAATTCCGGGTTTAACTGATAAAACAGCCTTCGGCTATGGATTTACCGGAAGGGTAATGTGGCATCCGGACCGAAATTTATCTTTCGGGATTATGTCGGGTTATTTGCTATTGGCTAACGATGAAATTGAAATCAAACCACAAGTGAATGGCGATAAATTTTCGAAGGCTTACGCTTCTCTGCACGCCGTTCCGCTTCAATTTGTTGTAACAACCCAAAAACATGGATTCGAAGCAGGGATTGGAATGGGTCCCTACATTTTAATCAGCAATATTGAATACGAGACAATCGCTACTAGTAATCGTAATGAGCTCGGACTTACTCTTTTCAGCTCATATACATTCCCTCTTACAGAGCAAATTGATATAGGTCCTGAAATCCGAGTATTATATTTGAGCTACCGTGGAATTTTTTCAATTATGCCAACTTTTACTCTTAGATACAATGTTTGGAGTTATTAATGAAAAAATTGTGGATCTTATTATTAATTATATTGGTATCTTGTATATCGGAATTACCAACAGCTCCTGAATTGAAAGTAGATTTCGAACTATTCGAAAATATTACTATCCCTTTATGTGATAGCACCAAATTATTCATGGATGGCGTTTACGAAGTCCTCAAAGGCAAAGAAATATTCGGGAGTGAAGTTGTATGCAAATGGTTCGATAAGCGTTTAAGCATAATATCAACTAGCGACGTTATATATTCCGAGAATGTTGGTGGCGCTGTCGTTGATACAATTGCTTTCACAGGATACTTCAGAACAGTAAGGTCTGCAGATGTTGCTCGAATGTCATTGTTAATATATCCGGAAAATGGCGGTCAAGCTTTAGTCTCCAGAATAGCGCCGAACATTGTAACTTTAATCGGAAAGACTAGCGACGGAAGCCCTCTGCTATTTAAGAAAAAAAGAAATTTATATGCTAGTAATCGAGATTTTCAAATTATCGCTCATCGTGGTGGCGGCAGAAACTCGGAACGTTTAGGCTTCTCCGAGAATAGTATTGAGATGATGAAGCATTCCAAAATATTGGGGGCGACAGGAATTGAAATTGATGTAAAACTTACCCGAGACGGGCATGCAATTGTTTTTCACGACAACACTTTTTCCCCGCGTACTGTCAATGGTAGCTATCTTCTCGGCAAAGTTGATAATTTCTACCTTCATCATATCAAATTATTCGGACGATTAGTTTGTGGTGAACAAATTCCTACGCTTTCTGAAGCTTTAACTGCAATTATTGAAGATACAAAATTGACTATGGTGTGGCTTGATGTCAAAGACGTAAATGCTGTTGACGAAATAATCCGAGTCCAAAGTGAATCAATAAATTATGCCAAATCTTTGGGTCGCGAGATTCAAATTCTTTTAGGAATACCGGATAATAAGGTTTTAAATGCTTACAGGAATAGCAAGCTAACAAATACAACTCCAATTTTAATTGAATTAGACCTATCGATAGCTCTATCAGACGATTTTCCTACATGCGAAGTTTGGGCACCAAGATGGACAAACGGTTTCCAAAACTCCAAAGTGGAGGTGGCAAAAAATGCCGGCATGAAAGTCTTCATCTGGACTCTTGACGTGAAAGATTGCATTTATGACTTTATCAACAATTCCAACGTTGACGGAATTTTGAGCAATTATCCTTCACTTGTTGCCGGCATTTATTATTCGCAAAAATAAGTTCTCCCTTCGCCCCTACTCGGTTTTAACAAATAAGTATGAGCTTCTTGATGTGCTGTTTGTGAGAGCCAAATTATATGTTCCGGTCGGGAGGGTGCTAATATCTATCCGATTGCTTTGCAGAGCATGCGAAACAAGGGAGCGACCTAACAAATCAGTGATAACAAACTCCGAAAAACGATTCACGAGCTCTTCCGGCAACTCTAAATAGGTGCTTGCGGGATTTGGGTAAATGTATTGCTTTTCGGGGGAATCCGGAACGGAAACGGGAGAATTTGTATTGAGAGTGACCACAAACAACTTTTCAGTTTGATATTGTGGGTATGGAACATCGGCACCGGGAGTAACGACTAAGTCAGTTGAGCCGGTTGTACCAATTATAGTAACTATTGAATCTTGAACAAACATAAACCCGGGAGCGTCATCGCCGGAACCACCATAGACAGTAGAATACAATATCTGAGTTAAATCGCTACTTATTTTTACAAGTGCAGCGTCTAAATGATAATCAGCAGTTCCATTTTTGAAAGTTTCACTCCCTTCTTTCAAATAATCATCTTGATATTCTGCTTTTAAGCCGTGAGTAATCAAAATATTGTTATTCTCATCCAGTATGGCATCTGAACCGGCATTTGGATAAATCCATGATGTTGATTCGTCAAAAAATTCCATATAATAAGCACCCGGAACTATTCCGGAACGTAAATATTCCAAATTTGCATTTAATTTCACAATACCAATTTTGTTATTCCTATATGTGCTTAAACCATTCCAATCACTTTCATTCGATTTGAGACAATCTTCATGAAGCCATATTTCATCGAGGATGTCCTCCTTAACATTACCAATCAATACTAATTCATCATTATTGTCAATCAAGAAGTGCCTTACCTCTGCAAATCCAATTGCGACAGATTTGACAAAATTATAATTTTTGTCAAATTTATAGATTGAAGTAAAATGACTAATATATTGTTTTGGAACAGTTTCTGTCCAATTTCCAATTACATTATCATATTTGTGAACAAAATCATAAGGAATTCTATTTAAACAATAAATATTTCCTTTAGAATCAGAAACTATATTAGAACTTGCTGCAAAGCGGTTTGAAGTAGAATAGGGAACTAATGTAGCAAATTCAATTTCTTGAAAATCGCTGCTTAAAACAACTAAATACGGATAAACACAATTTTTACTAAATGATGAATCACATCCCGAAAAATATGCATTATCGGTTAAATATGCATATGTTTTACTACTACTATTATATGATACTAATATTCTACTATCTCCACATAAATAAATATTTGGAGTATCTGAAGAAGGAATTTTAATACCTTTAATAATTTTTTTATTTGAAAATTAACTTTTAAAAGACACAAATCCCATTTAATATCAAGGTCAGTTATGTCATATTCAGCAAGCTTATCTTTAGGAATATATAAAGAAATCAATAAATGCTTTTCATCAGGAAATATTATTTTATAAGAACCAATTTTTGAAACAATAATATATTTTTTAACTTGCTTAAAATCTGAATTATAAACTATAATATTATTCATATTTGGATAACTCAATTCAATTTCGGAGTAATCAATTGTATCAGTATATAAAATTAATTTATCATAATTCCAAACTGTTAACCAATTTTCATTCCCCCTTTTCAGAACATTGAAGGCACAATAATTAGGTTCAATTGCAGTTTGGTTATATAAATATGAAGAATATACCAAAGGGTCAATAGTGATTTTTTCTTCATTATTATACTCAGCTAAATCGAATTCAATTTCTCCGAATTTATTCATTTTTATAAAAGTAGGGATTTCTTCGCTACTTGAATTAATCAATGTTCGGATTTTTCCATTTCTTATTTCACCAAGTTTTGTTTCGATAATTAATTCATTGTCAATTATTTCACTGCTTTCGGCGCCCTGAACTAACATTTTAATTTGATTGTAGTTAGCTTGTGCTCCAAGTTCGAAATCATAACGAATATTATCGCCTTCATAATATAATTTCATGGATATATCGGGATAAATATCAGAAATTAATATTTCTTCGTAGCATGGCACATCCCAGTACCAATCACTATTCGGACCATAATTCCAAAAATCAAAAGTAATCGGGGATATTCTCCCCGATACTTTATTGTCAATAATTTGTTCTTCAATTTCTGAACCTGCAAAATGTAATCGTAAATTATCGCTACTTAATAAGGCTTCATTCCTTTTATTTCCGAATTCATCTTGCTTTTCTTCAACTTTGTTAACTTGTTGATGATTAATGTATATACCGCTTTGAGCAATTACCATTTGATATCCTTCCCCACTCCCAGCATACATGATGTCACTATCCCATTGCCCCACATTTTTGATGAAGAGTTGTTGGGAAGAAAGTGATGTGGGTATGAGTATCATCATCAAGATGAAAAGTTTCAATAGTGCTTTGCTAAACATGCGCCGGCCCAAGTGATTTGCTTTTATGTTTAAAATTTTAGTCTGCTGTCTGCTGTCTGCTGTCTGCTGTCTGCTGTCTGCTGTCTGCTGTCTGCTGTTTCAAAAGGCAAAGAATTGCTACTAGTGCCGTAGCCAAGTCCAAATTCAGTCAAAGTTTTCATCTTTATAACCGATGTAAATTAAACATTTGTCTAGATAATAAAATTTTTCCTAACAAGCAAACTATTTTACAAAAAAAAAGTAAACCCAAAATAAATTTTTGTTAAACTTTTTTTCATTTTCGATTGTCTAAGAGTAGTTGTTTGACTTAAATTAAAATTGAAAATGAAATTTACCATAAAAATTGTACTCGTTTTTTTATTTTGTCAGTTGTCTGTTTTTGCGCAAGTTGGAACTTTGAAGGGCAAAGTGGTCGAATCCGAATCATCGAAAGCTGTTCGTGATGCTACAGTGAGTGTTATTACATTACCCGATTCAAGTAGAACTACTCAATCAACTCGCCAAAGCGGCGAATTCAGCTTCGATGAAGTCAAGCGTGGCAAGTATCTCATCCGAATTACTCACGTTGCATATATGCCGATTGAGCGAATTTTCGATTTCGACGGCAAATCACTCGATATGGGCAATCTGTTCTTGCTCCCCAAAAGCTCGACGACTGATGAAGTCACTGTCGTGGGGCAATCTGTGGCTGCAGAATTGATGGGCGATACAACACAATTCAACGCCTCTGCGTTCAAAACTACCCAAGATGCAAGTGCAGAAGATTTGGTACGGAAGATGCCCGGAGTAATCGTCGAAAATGGTGAGACCAAAACTCAAGGCGAAACTGTTAAGGAAGTTTTGGTTGACGGGCGTCCTTTTATGGGTGACGACCCAACTGCGGCTCTCAAAAATTTGCCCGCCGAAATGATTGATAAAATTCAAGTTTTCGACCGTCGTAGCGACCAAGCTGCATTCACAGGCAATGACGATGGCGAAACTTCTAAAACTATGAACATAATAACAAGAGCGGACATGCGAAATGCTTCCTTCGGCAAGGTTTACGCCGGGTACGGAACTGACGACCGCTACAATGCAGGTGGAATAGTGAACTTTTTCAGTGGTGATTCGCGTTTTGCGATTTTATTCCAATCGAATAATTTGAACAATCAAAATTTTGCTTCTGAGGATTTATTGGGCGTAATGGGTGCATCTTCCGGTAGAGGTATGACTCCCGGAGCAAGAAGTTCGGGAGGTAGAGGTCCGGGCGGTGGTCCCGGTGGTTCGTTCAGACGCGGTGGTGCTGATATCAACGATTTCATGGTATCGCAGCAATCCGGTATTGTCACTACAAACGCTTTTGGTATCAATTATTCGGACAATTGGGCTCAAAACTTTGAAGTTACAGGCTCCTACTTTTTGAATCATACTGAAAATGACCGTCGTGAAGATATTTTGCGCGAATACATTTTGAATACATCTGAATCCCAAAGGTCTGAAGAAATATCCGAAAGCATGTCCAATAACTGGAATCATCGTTTAAATATGCGAATAAAGTACAATATTGATTCGTCAAATTATATGATTATCAGACCCCGCTTGTCATTCCAATCAAATGACGGAGTATCGTTGACTAATTCTCGATTTTTGATTGATAATCAATTAGCAAATAATACAGCAACTGACTTTGAATCCGAATTGAAAGGTTTGAATTTGTCGAATGATTTATTTTTCGGACATAGATTCGCCAAAAAAGGGCGAGCATTTTCAGTTCAACTTTCGACTTCTTACAATGAAAGCAGCGGAGACAATAGACAAAAGTCAATTTTTGAAGAATATTTCGAAGAAGAAGATTTTTCAGATTCATTGAGCCAATTTGGCGAACTTGATAAAAATGGTTATGAAATTGAAACCGACTTTGAATATTCTGAACCTTTGTTTGAAAATTTTTCCGTAGAATTTGAATATGAAAATACAATGCGACGAGATAAATCAGACAAATTGACATATATTGAAAGCAATGACCCCGAAACTATGATGCTTCCTGTCGTAAGCCCCACATTGTCAAGCATGTACGAATCGGATTTGATGACGAATGTTGCAAGTGTATCACTTAGATACAACAATGCCGGACTCATGGCATCATTGCAAATGAATAATGAATGGAATACTTTGGAAAACGTCTCTCAATATCCGAATAGTTTCGATGAAAAGCGGCAGTACAACAATATCCTTCCTCGATTTTTCATGCGATATGAATTCGATAAAGAGTCAAATTTGAGGATGTTTTATCGTAATCGAGTTACATTACCTTCCATTGACCAATTGCAAGAAGTCGTGAATAATAGCAATCCAATGAATTTATCAACCGGTAACACAAATTTGAACGAAAGCACCCGCCACGATCTGATGATGCGGTATTCCAAAGTAAATCAAAAAAATTCAGACATGTTTTTTGCGATGATGGCATTTAGCAAATCCGACAGCTACATTTCCAAAAATACTTTCGTTGCTGCACGAGATACTGTGCTTTACGAAGGTATAAACTTGCCTGCGGGTGGACAATACATTTACCCTATAAATATTGACGGCTACAATTCAATGCGTTCATTTTTGAGTTACGGAAAGTATGTGGGTTTGATAAAATCAAATGTGAATTTGACAGGTTCATTCGATTTCAGCCAAATTCCGAGTATTATAAATGAACAACGCAACGTTGCCGAATCCAAAAATATTTCGCTTAACGCTGTGATTAGCTCAAACATCAGTACGGAACTCGATTTCACCGTTTCGACAACTTCAATGCTAAATTATGTTACAAATTCGCTCGTAAAGGATTTGAACTCGGATTACTTTATCCAAAAGTCATCTTTTAGATTGAATTGGATATTTTTGGGTGGATTCGTGTTTGAATCAAATATCGAACATCAGTATTACAAAGGTCTATCCGACGACATCAACCCAAATGTGTATCTCTGGAATCTGAGTTTCGGCAGAAAATTCCTTAAGGACAACCGCGCCGAAATCCGATTAACAGCTTGTGACGTACTGAAACAAAATAATGCCATAACGCGAAATATTTCCGAATCATACATAGATGACGTTCGCTCGAACGTGTTGCAGCAATACTTCTTACTGAATTTCACTTATAATTTGAGAGTCTATAATTTATAAGTCCACAATTGAGTTTTATCAAGAATCAGTAAATTGAATAACAAGGAAATTCTTAATAAAACAAAGATTTTTTTTTAATATGAGTCTTTGAATTGACATTTTATTTCATTTAGATTTGACATCCCGAAAATTTAAAAAAGTCTTGAATCAAACTTTCAATGAAAAACGAAACTTTATTCAAGAAATATACGTATATGCAAAGTAAAGTTTTTACAATTATTTCCGGAGTAAATAAAAATGAGTCTAAATAACGAAGAAAGTGGAACAAGACCAAATCAACCAACTATGCCTCCTTACCCACCACCGCCATATCAAAGAAAGCGTCGTTCGGGTTGGGTAATTCCACTTGTAGTAATCGGTGCTTTAATAGTGATTTTCTTTATTTTTATCGCAATTATGTTTGCTTCTTTCGGTTCGATGTTCGAATCTAAGCAAATCACAGTGAAAGAAAATTCGGTCCTCTATTTAACATTTGATGATGGATTACAGGAATATACCAAACAAAGTCCGTTCAGCATATTTACAGGAAGCACAGGTGGAGCTTCATTCTTGCAAACTTTGCGAGCAATTGAAAATGCCAAAACAGATGATAATATCAAAGGTATATATTTAAAGCCGGGAATGGCAGGAACTGGCTGGGCAAAAGCAATGGAACTTCAAGACGCACTCGAAGATTTCAAGACATCGGGCAAATTTATTTATGCCTTTATGGAAATGGGCGCCGAAGGTCAATATTTTCATTCCTTACCGGCAGATACCATCTTTGTTCCGAGTGAAGGCTTGGTCGAAATGAACGGATTTGCAGTGACGTCAATGTTTTTTACCGGTTTGTTCGAAAAGCTCGGTGTTAAATATCATGTAGAGCATTTTGAAGATTTCAAGTCAGCCGGTGATATGTTTTCTAAGACAAAATATACAGATTCAGCTCGTCACCAAACGCAAGTGATAATTAACCAAAGAATGGAAAATTTTGTAAATGCAATAGCAAAATACCGTAATTTGGATAAAGCATTCGTGATGAAAGCATTAAGTACAGGCTATTACACCGCAGACAGTCTCCAAGCATTAGGTTTTATTGATGTTATGGCTCAAGAGATGAGTGTGCTCGAATTTATCAAATATAGAGCAAATGGTGATGCTTATAATTTCCCTTTAAATGTACATGAATCAGCAGAGTCATACACAGATACAAAATATGAAGGTAAACTCAGGTTGATTTCACCTTCAGCATATATTTCGACTATAAAATCCAACAAGGATGAAATATATGACGAAAACGTAACAATCGCAATAATCAATGGCGTAGGTGGAATCAATTCCGGTCGTGATGATTCTTTCAGCGATGATTATTCAATTCGTTCGGGTGATTATGTTCGCCAACTCCGCAAAGCCAGAGAGGACGAAAATGTGAAGGCAATCATCCTTCGCATAGATAGCCCGGGCGGTTCAGTAATCGGGTCAGACGAAATTTGGGAAGAAATC
Source organism: Desulfobulbaceae bacterium (assembly GCA_018335795.1). Lineage (GTDB taxonomy): Bacteria > Bacteroidota > Ignavibacteria > Kapaibacteriales > UBA2268 > PGYU01. The sequence continues at coordinate 361,404 of JAGXRP010000033.1, forward strand.
ATCAAAACCCGCAAAGTCAAACCCGTTTACGCTTCGATGAGTGATGTAGCTGCATCAGGCGGATATTATATGGCAATGGCTTGCGATACAATTATTGCACATCCTGCAACGATAACCGGCTCAATTGGTGTAGTACTTGCGATTCCCAATTTCACAGGCACAATGGATAAACTCGGTATCACAACTGACACAATTGCTTCAAATAGCTCAGCACAATTCCTGAATACACTTTACCCATTCGATGATGCATCAAAGCAAAAATTATACACAATTTCGAGAGCTATGTATGACCGCTTTTTGAATAAAGTCGCAAAAAGCCGTAACATGACTTATGATGAAGTACGCTCATTGGCACGTGGCAGAGTTTGGACAGGCGAAGACGCTATGAAACATAATCTAATAGATGCTCTCGGCGGTTTGGATGATGCAATTGATATGGTGAAAAATAGATTGGGAATTCCACTTGACAAAAAGGTTTACGTTAGGACATTCCCAGAGCAAGAAGATAATATGGTGGCATTCTTAAGACTTTTCGGTTTGGCAGATGAAGACGAAAGCGATTCAAAATACAAATCAAATTTCGTTGAAGCTCTCGGGTTTAATCAAAATCAATATACATCAGTTATGGAAATGATGCCGAAAGCAATCCAGCCACATTTGAAACACGCTTTGGATATGTACAAAATGTCCGAAAAAGAAAGTGTCCTTATGTCAATGCCATATTTAATTGAAATTAAATAAAGTTAATGAAATCATCTAAAGTAAAAAAGCTGTCTCGGAATTGAGACAGCTTTTTTTTAGGGGGGGAGGTACAAAAAAACTCCGCTTTGGGGGCGGAGTCTGTTAGAAATTGTGAATATAAACTATTTATCCAAGCTTTTGACAACTTTTTCGATTTTTGCAACAGCCCAATCAATTTCATCTTTGGTGATGACAAGTGGTGGTGCAAAACGAATGATATTGACGTGAGTTTCCTTACATAATAGTCCTTCTTCTTTGAGCATTTCGCAATATGGACGAGCCTTAGTTTTTAGTACAAAGCCTATCCACAGTCCGCGACCGCGTACATTTTCAATCATAGGACTGTCAATGGCGCGAAGTTTTTCCATGAAATAGTTGCCCATTTCGTTTGAACGTTCAATCAATTTTTCGTCAACCATTACTTCAAGAGCTTTCACTGCTACTGCTGCTCCGAGCGGATTGCCACCGAAAGTAGAGCCGTGTTCTCCCGGATGAATGACGAGCATTACCTTTTTGTCAGCAAGCACAGCCGATACGGGATAGAATCCACCCGAAAGTGCTTTGCCGATTATTACCATATCCGGGCGAACATCCTCATATTGGTGAGCGAATAATTTGCCGCTTCTGCCCAATCCTGATTGGATTTCGTCACAAATGAAAAGTACATTGTTTTCGCGACAAATTTGCTCGACAGCTTTCAAATAGCCGTCCGGAGGAATTACGATACCGCCTTCACCTTGAATTGGTTCAATCAATACGGCTGCAGTGTTTGGAGTGATTTTGCTTTTCAAATCTTCGGCATTACCGTATTCGTGCATTGGGAAAGCTTCTGTACAATATGGTCCAAATCCTTTGTTGGAACTTGGGTCGTCAGAGAATCCTACAATTGTGCTTGTGCGACCATGGAAGTTGCCTGTAGCTACGATGATTTCAGCTTTGTTTTCGGCAATACCTTTCACATCATAAGCCCAGCGGCGTGCTAATTTAATAGCTGATTCGACTGCCTCTGCACCTGAGTTCATCGGCAATGACATTTCATAGCCGGTGAGTTCGTTCAACTTTTTGTACAATCGAGGTAATTGGTCATTTCTGAAGGCGCGGCTTGTGAGAGTCACTTTTTTAGCCTGCTCCATAAAAGTTTCCATGATTGCCGGATGGCAATGCCCTTGGTTTACTGCCGAATATGCAGCGAGACAATCGAGAAAGCGTTTGCCTTCGACATCAACGACCCAGCAACCTTTTGCTTCGTGAATCACCACATCAAGCGGGTGATAATTATGGGCTCCGAATTCGTTTTCGATATTGATATAATCTTGAGTAATCATATATTAATTCCTTTTATTATTATTTATTATCAAATAGCATAGTTAGAAGTGCCATCCGAACGTAGATACCGTTTTCGGATTGGCGGAAGTATTTGGCGCGATGGTCTGAGTCAACCTCATGGCTAATTTCGACCGAACGTGGCAGTGGGTGCATGATTATTGCGTCGTTTTTCATGACTTTCAATACATCAGAATCAATATTATAGACTGATAAATCAATCTTTTTCGATTTCAATCTATCTTGGTTGATTCTGGTTTGGTAAATAACATCAACTTTATTCACAATACCTTTAGTAGTGTTAGCCAATTCGTAGCTCACATTTCGTTTATCGAGATATTCCAAAATGTCGGGCTTGATTTGCATTTCATCGGGCGCTATAAAATAAAGTTTTGTTCTGTCATATTTCGAAAGTAAATATGCCAAAGAGCGAACTGTTCTGCCGGTATCCAAAGCACCGATAAAAGCAACAGACATACCTTCGAGCGTGTTACATTCGCTGTAAATGGTATATAAATCCAGTAGTGCTTGAGTCGGGTGCTGTCCACCTGAGCCGTCACCTGCATTAATGATAGGTACTGTTGAAACAGATGCTGCACGCTCTGCCCCACCCTCTTCTACGTGACGAAGAACGATTACATCCGAGTAATGAGCTATAATGCGGATTGTATCTTCGAGCTTTTCGCCTTCAATTTCGGAAGAAAATTCGCCCGCTTGTTCCGTTGTGAGAACTTTGCCCCCAAGACGGTACATAGCCGATGCAAATGAAAATCGAGTTCGCGTGGAAGGTCTATAGAACAAATTTGCCATGATTTTATTCTCATAATCCTTTGTTCCACCACGAGCAACGATTTTCTTCATCAACTCGGTACGTTCAAACAATTCCTTGATTTTAGGCAAAGTGAACTGTTGAGATTCGATTACATGATTTAGTGTCATTTTTTTCTCTTATTTAAAAATTAATCAATTTTATTTATTGATATTGGCAAATTATATTTTAATATGTGTTCCGGCATTACCTTCCAAAGCATCCATCAGATGTTCGTATGATGTAATAATAGCGTGACGTCCGCCGTTGTGAATGTATTTTACAACAGATTCTACCTTTGGTCCCATACTTCCAGCGGGAAATTGACCGGCATTGTGGTATTCCATAAGTTGGTCTGTAGTGACTTCTCGTAAACCCTTTTGTGTTTTCTTTTTGAAATCAATATAAACTTGGTCAGCGTCAGTCGAGATGATGAACAAATCAACATCAAGTTTGTTTGCTAACAAAGATGATGACCTATCCTTATCAATTACGGCTTCGCTACCGACAATTACACCTTTTCCTTTGTCTATAACGGGAATACCGCCACCACCAAGAGCAATAACTACAGCACCGAATTCAATAACTTTATTTATAATTTCAAGTTGAAGCACTTTTTTCGGTTCAGGTGAAGCAACTACTCTTCTGTAACCCCGTGCCGCATCTTCTACAACGTCCCAACCGAGATTTCGCTTCTTTTCCAATGCCACTTCTTTGGTGTAAAACGGACCAATCGGCTTTGTTGGATTTTTGAACGCAGCATCTTCGGGGTCAACGGCAACCATAGTCGGTATAGTAGTCACAATATGTTCTAGTCCGTTTTGACGAAGTTCATATTCTAAAGCTCGATGCATGATATATCCGATTTCGCTTTGAGTTGTTGCGACGCACATATCCAAAGTATGAGTATAAACTTCGCTTGCTGCGCGTTCCGACCTGAGCAATGCAGCACCGGCTTGCGGTCCGTTTCCATGAGTAACAACAACGTGCCAACCTGATTTAATCATCTGTACGATGCTTTTGGCAGTTTGGTGAGCATTGTAATATTGTTCTTCGATTGTACCGCGTTCGCCGGCTTTAATCAAGGAATTGCCGCCTACAGCGATTAGTGCTTTCTTGTGCATTTTAGTCACGCTTCATGAGTTGATACATAATTGCTTTTTGAGCATGAAGCCTGTTTTCAGCTTGGGGGAATACAACTGAATTTGGAGCATCAATTACGCCGTCAGTTACTTCCCAACCGCGATGTGCAGGTAAGCAGTGCATAAAAATTGCATCTGATTTTGCTTTTGACATCAAATCTTCGTTCACCTGATAAGGCATAAAAATAGCTTTACGTATTTCAGTTTCAGATTCTTGTCCCATCGAAGCCCAAACATCAGTATAAACGGCATCTGCATTTGCGACAGCTTTTGCAGGGTCGTGCTCGACAACAATCTTTGCACCTGTTTCTTTAGCATCTTCAACAGCTTGTTGATATGCCATCAAGTTTGGCTCATATCCTCTGGGGCAACCGATTGTCACGTCAACGCCAAGCCTTGCACCTGCATCCATCAACGAATGAGCAACATTATTGCCATCACCCATGTAGGTAAGTTTCAAACCTTTGAAACTGCCTTTGTATTCTTTGATTGTCAGGAAATCCGCCATAGCTTGACAAGGGTGTGAATAATCGGTCAAACCGTTGATAATCGGAATAGAAGCATACTTAGACATATTTTCGACAATGTCGTGCCCGAATGTACGAATCATGATGCCTTGCACCATGCGTTCGAGATTTTTCGCTACATCGTAAACAGATTCACGTTTTCCGAGATTGATTTCAGCAGGAGATAAGTATAATGAATATCCACCAAGTTGTTGGATTCCAACGTCGAAAGTTGTGCGAGTTCTGAGAGATGGCTTTTCGAATATCATAGCCAATGTTTCGCCTTGTAGCGCTGTTGCATATTTTTTTCTATCTTTTTTCATTTCGAGAGCAATCTCGAAAGTTTCGTGAATTTCCGGGTTCGTAAAGTCACGAACCATTAAAAAATCTTTAGTCATAATGATACCTTTTGAATATTATTTATTAAAATTTTAAAATATTTAGAAGCAAAGTAATGAATAGGTAAGATGCTACGCTAAACCGGAGCATCAGTTGTATAGTGTTTGAATTGGTTTATTTTCCAAGCTCTATTTTTAGGACGCTCAAATCCAAATGGCTTCTCGAGAGAGATTTTGATATTAAAACAAAATATATTTAAACTTTTTTTCATAAACTTGTCATGTTACTGTATTACAAAATTATGAAAATTTGGGGACATTAACTAAAAAAAATGGGGATTGTCTTAACATTGCAACCAATTTTTTCGGGGGGAAAATTCACCGCACTCCGTTCTTACTCTTCGACCCCAAGTTTCCAGGCACAGTTATGTATTTTTTTAATGGTGTTTGTTTGATGTGATACACTTTTGGTCAGAATAGTGTTCTAACTGCAAACAGAGCGCTTTGTTTTATAGAGGCTATGTTTACTCCACCACTAAAAATTTACTTACATATTCCTTGCTTCCATCCTTGATATGTAGAAAGTAAGTACCGCTTATGAGCTTTATAGGTATTCGGATCTCATTCGTTGATGTATTCAGATTTATTTTACGAATAACTCTTCCGTTCACATCCGTTATACTGCAACTGATTTGATTTGTTACAAATGTGAAATTACGAGTACTTAGGCTATTGTTAGTATATTCAACCATAAACGGATTTGTGATTTTCGGTTCTATACTAGCTCCAGTCAAGATTTTTTCAAAATCGTAGCAATATAAAAACCCATAAATAACTATCATAGTATTATTAGTTATGTTATGTACAGCATTACCTCCGGAATTATTTATTGAATAGAGAATTTGGTCATTATCCAATTTAACAAGATTAAGTTCTGGAGGGTCAATTTTTCCATTACCTATTGCAATGAAATCATTTGTAACAAATCCAAAACCATATATGGAACCGTCATACTTATTAAGAGAAAAATTATCTGTATCATAAATATATAGTATAGCACCTAATAAACTAAAACCCACCAATCTCGAATCTGTTGAGAATATGATTGAGCGAACTTCATTGGCGTTCTCGAATTCACCCAATATTTTGATTGGCTCAAGTGTTTGTGCATCCCATAATACAAGGTGTGTGTAATCATCCACTCCATCCCGATGTCTACCACCAGTTGCAACAAATCTACCGTCAGGAGAAACGGCTATGATGCCTGTAGTTGTATTCTTTAAGCTATTTTCACTTACCCTATATCCTTTAGTTTCAATATTATATGACATAAGTTCCAAATTTCCGTTAAGTACTCCAACTGGCTCATTCCAATAGCAAACCAAAGTTTTGCTGTCAGGCATAAATTTTGCAGATGTATTTATTTGTGTATAACGAACTATGACTTCTTCCGTTTCGTAATCTATTACGCACATCCAGTCAGTTAAAGCAGAGATATACTTTCCGTCAGGACTAACGTCATAAAAAACAGTTGGATATGGGAACTCCCTGATGATTTCCCCTGTATTGCCGTCAAGTTCTACCTCTGTTGAGTGTTTTCCTGCAAGAATATTGCCATTCGGGAGTACAAGGAAACGGGTATAATAATTCTCCGTCACCCAAAGTAGATTTGGGTCGGGGTCAGGCTCTTGAGCCAGTGTAGGGTTGCAAAACAGCATTGCAACTGCGAGAAATAAAAATGCTCGTTTCATAAATTCTCCTTGAAATACATTTTCCGTATATATACTATGACACATGAACGCCGAATTTATCTCAAAATTAGAGAAAAATTGGTAAATATGATTACAATCGTTCACAAAGATGTCTCTGAAACTAAGATTATAATTTTTTTCGATAATTTTCGTATTGACTAAAATATTAAATATGAGAATAGTAAAATGAAAATAATATCTTGGAATATAAATGGAATCCGCTCCTTACTAGGGCAAAATCCTTCGCGTAAATATGACCAAGTATCACGTGATAACAAGCTGTTCGCCTTTATCGAGCAGGAAAACCCCGACATCATAATGTTGCAAGAAACAAAGGCAGAACCCGAACAAATCCATCCTGAGTTGAGATTTCCTCCCGGCTATGTAGGCTATTTCAATCATTCCAAAGCTCGTAAAGGCTATAGTGGCGTTGTAACGTACTCAAAAATTGAAGCGATACGCTCTGCAAAAAGCATAGGTATTGACATATTTGATATCGAGGGGCGAGTATCCGAGACTGAGTTCAAGGATTTCGTTCTTTTTAATATTTATTTCCCAAATGGCACTTCCGGAATGAACAGAGTTGAGTATAAGCTCGAATTTTACGATGCACTTTTCAATCATGTCGAAAGAGTCAGAGCTACAGGCAAACCTATCATAATCAGTGGCGACTATAATACTGCTCATTTCCCGATTGATTTGGCTCGCCCAAAGGAAAATGAAGACGTATCGGGCTTTTTGCCAATCGAAAGAGAAAAATTGGACCAAATTGTGAATATGGGCTATGTTGATACTTTCCGAATGTTTAATAATGATGGCGATAATTATACTTGGTGGAGCCAACGTGGAAGAGCCAGAGAGAATAACATAGGCTGGCGGATTGATTATCATTTTGTGACGGACAATTTCACAAATGCTGTTCGAAATTCTTACCATATGCCGGATGTGCATGGCTCCGACCACTGTCCTATAGTTTTAGAAATTGACGCATAAATTTTGGAGAAATCATGGCAACTAAAAAAATAAATATTTGGGTTATAATTGTTCTTGTGGTTTTAATCGGGATTCAATTTATTCCGGTTGACCGTTCAAATCCCCCTGTAAATTACGAACCCGATTGGGATTCACCCAGGACTAAAGAACTTTTTGCCCGTGCTTGTATGGATTGCCACAGCAACGAAACTGTCTGGCCCTGGTATTCATACGTGGCACCATTTTCGTTCATGGTGGACTACGACATTAAAAAAGGTCGTGAATATTTCAATATCTCCGAGCCTGTTTTGGAGCACGCTAATGATGCCGGACGCGAAGTCAAGCGTGGTGACATGCCGGTCAGATTGTACTCGCTAATTCACTCAAAAGCACGACTAACAGAAGATGAAAAGATTGAATTCATCAAGGGTTTGGAGGCTACTTTCGGCACGAGCAAGAATCCTCACAAATACGAAAGCATTTACTCGCATCCTGAGGAAGAGTAGTCGCCTTATTGAGTGTATCTAACTTTGCAAGCCTGCAATCTCAATTTTCGTGAAATCGCGGCTCTATTTTTTGCGATTAATCTATAAAATGGATTTGCCAATAAGGAACAAAACTTATTGGCAAATATTCCGGAAATATTATATGGAAATTTGAGCGATTTTGCAATCTCGAAAATCGCAAGCGATTCTGTAAAAAACACACCATTTTTGACTAAAATGACGGTTTTTGAAGCTAATTCTATGTCTAAATTTAGCTTTTTGCTTACTTCGTGATTTTCGTCAAACGGTATAATTTCAAATTCCCGATTATCCAATCTGCGAGAAAGCCAATCAGCAGAATAAGAGCAAATGCCGCAATCACCATCGTAAAAAATGATTTTTTTCATTAAAAATATTTCAGTCCTTTAAATCCTATGTCCTTTCTGTAAATCATTTTGTAAAAACCAATGTGACTGACAGCATCATAAGCATTAGCGATGGATTCGGCTAATGAATTACCTTTTGCGGTAACTCCAAGTACTCTACCGCCATTCGTAAAGATTTTACCGGATTCGGATTTCGTTCCTGCGTGATAAACATTTGCCCCGTTATTGACAGCTTTTTCTATTCCGATAATCTCGAACCCTTTTTCATAATCGTCGGGATAACCACCTGAAGCAAGAACTACGCATGTTGAAAAAGTATTTTCGAGAACTTTTACGGTATTTTTATCAATTTTGCCGGTCGCTGCTGTATAGAGCAACTTCGCAAAGTCACCATCGAGCAATTCAAGCACTGCTTGTGTTTCGGGGTCTCCGAATCTAACATTGAATTCTACAACGCTCGGCTCATCTTTATCAATCATCAATCCGCAATAAAGGCAGCCAACAAATGGAGTGCCTTCCTTTTGCAAACCGGCTAAGAGCGGCTTAATGACTCTTTCCTCAACTTTTCGGAGTACAGAATCTGTTGCAATCGGAGCAGGGGCGAACGCACCCATTCCGCCTGTATTTTTACCCTCATCATTATCGAACTGTCGCTTATGGTCTTGCGATGCAGGCGTCAAAAAGTAATCCTTACCATCGCAGATTGCAAAAATTGATGCTTCCTCACCACGAAGAAATTCTTCAATGACAACTCTATTCCCGGCATTTCCGAACAATCCAGAGAACATTTCATCTAAAGCAATGTGAGCATCATAATGATTTTCGGCTATAATTACACCCTTACCTGCTGCCAATCCATCAGCTTTGAGCACAATCGGGAGAGAGTGACCGTCAATGTATTGATGCGCTACATCGTGTTGTGATACAGTAAAAGTTCTGTAACCTGCTGTCGGTATCTTAAATTTGAGCATCATAGCCTTGGCAAAATCTTTGGAAGATTCCAATTTTGCAGCAGCAGAAATAGGACCGAAGACATTGATACCTTCGAGAATCAGTCTATCAGCCAATCCATCTGCCAAAGGTTGCTCGGGACCGACTACGACGAGGTCAATTGAATTTTGTTTGCAAAATTTGCAAATGCTGTTGAAATCTTCAACTTTTATATTGACATGTTGAAAAGTTTTTAATATACCCGGATTTCCGGGCAAAGCGTACAACATTCCGACTGATGGCGAATCAGCAATAGCACGAGCCAAAGCGTGTTCTCTGCCTCCACTTCCTATTAATAGTATGTTCATTTTCGTAAATTATTATTCTGAGATTTCAAAAAAATTCAACTGCAATGTAACATTATTTAAAATAAATATCGAAGTTTGAACGAAATATTTTATTTTGCTTATCTGATTTTATACATTTTCAAATAAGAATTATGGCAAAAGAAACACCTCATACCTCCACGTCCATCAAGTTAATGGACGACAAAATGAAAGCCGTTCAAATTGCAATTGACCAAATTGAACGAGCACACGGCAAAGGCTCTATAATGCGACTCAACGACCAACATGTCGTAAACGTAGAAGCAATCTCGACCGGATGCCTTTCACTTGATGCCGCAATTGGTATCGGTGGCGTACCACGTGGCAGAATAATCGAAATTTTCGGTCCCGAATCATCAGGGAAAACCACTGTTTGTTTGCACGTAATCGCCGAAGCCCAAAAAAATGGCGGTTTGGCTGCATTTGTGGACACCGAACATGCTCTCGATATTAATTATGCCCAAAGGCTTGGTATTGACCTCAACAATCTTTTATTATCTCAACCTGAGTTTGGTGAACAAGCTCTTGAAATCGTCGAAACCTTGGTTAGAAGCGGTGCAATTGACGTTGTTGTAGTTGACTCTGTCGCTGCTCTTACTCCGAGAGTAGAAATTGAAGGTGATATGGGCGATGCTCAAATGGGTTCGCAAGCGAGATTGATGTCCCAGGCTATGCGTAAATTAAACGCTGCTATCGGCAAATCCAAAACCACAGTAATTTTCACTAACCAACTCCGAAGCAAAATCGGCGTTATCTATGGCAATCCTGAAACTACAACAGGAGGAAATGCTCTAAAATTTTATGCTTCTGTCCGAATTGACATCAGACGCAAAGAAGTTATCAAAGAAGGACAAGACATTATCGGTAATCGGGTTAGATGCAAAATTGTCAAGAATAAAGTTGCTCCTCCATTCAAGGAAGTCGAATTTGACATCATGTACAATGAAGGCATTTCGAAACTCGGCGATTTGATGGATGTTGCCACCGAATACGGAATCATTGTCAAAAGCGGCTCTTGGTACACATACGGAACTGATAGAGCACAAGGTCGCGAAGGCTTGAAGAAAATCCTCAGCGAGAACAAGGAATTGATGAAAAAGCTCGAACAAGACATGAAAGACGCTTGGGCAGGCAAGGCTAAGAAAGTAGAGTAATATTTTCTCGCTGTTAATTCGGTTCATTACTTTAAAAAAGAGCTTGTCCCAAAAGGACAGCTTTTTTTTTGGACAATATAAAAATCCCCCAAGCCTTTCCCCCTCTTGAAAGAGGGGGTTAGGGGGTGTTCCGTTTTGCTCATTTTTGGAGGTTAAATGAGAACATATTTTTGGACAAGATACTCAATTGATTAAGGAATGTAATAAGTTGGAGCGCTCGGTCCCAAGGGGATATTGAGCATAATCCAAGCAATAAACATCGGAATTCTGACTATTGCAAATGTTATCGCAAATGGCAACATTAGTGAAATAAGCGTTCCAATTCCCACATCTTTCACATATTTTTGTGCAAAAACAATCACCAATGGAAAATAGGGCAACAACGGCGTAAGAATGTTTGAATATGAATCGCCTATTCTATATGCAGCTTGAATTGTTTCCGGCGAATATGCAGGGTCCATCAACATAAACATAGGGACAAAAATTGGTGCCAAAATAGCCCATTTTGCAGATGCACTACCAATTGCAAGATTGATAATTGATGAGACGATTATAAAAACGATAAGTAGTGGAATCCCTGTAAATCCGATATTTTGCAAGAAATCTGCTCCGCTAATAGCAACGATTTGCCCTAAGTTAGACCAATTGAAGTACGCTACAAACTGAGCCGCTGCAAATGCAAGAACAATATAGCCACCCATCGAAGCCATTGCTTCGCTTGACATCTTGGACATTTGTTTATCATTTGTAATAGTTTTGGTGACAATTCCGTAAACTAATCCCGGAATGAGAAACATGAAAAGCATGATTGCTACAATACTTCTTAAAAATACCTGAATTCCTCCGTCTTCGTCACGCAGAATCCCGTTTTCCGGTATAACCATAAACAAAAGTATAATTGAAGCAATTACCATTGATGAAATGGCAAAAAGTAAACCTTTTTTCTCTAATTTGGATAATTCATTTGATTCTTCTTCCAAATCATCTTCACGGACGTATTTTCCTAATCTCGGTTCGACAATCTTATCTGTAACCCAAGTACCGGCAATTGCCAAAACAGGAACTGAAGCAGCCATAATGTACCAATTGGAAGTAGCATCAACTGTATAGCTTGGGTCCATAATTCGAGCTGCGGGTTCGGTAAAAGCTGCAATCAGAGGGTCCAAACTTGTCAAAAAGATATTCGCCCCGAAACCGCCCGAAACACCTGCAAATGCTGCTGCAAGCCCTGCTAAGGGGTGTCTTTTCATTCCGTAAAAAATTGCCGCACCAAGAGGAATTAGCACAACATAACCTGCATCAGCGGCTACGCTCGAGAGCATTCCTGCAGTAACAACCGAAAATGTTACTAATTGCTTAGGGACGCTTTTTACGAATGCTTTTAAAGCTGCTGCTATAAAGCCGGAGCGTTCCGCAATACCAATGCCCAGCATGACCACCAATACTAATCCCAGAGGCGGGAAATCAGTAAATGTTTTGACCATGTCAACAAAAATTCTTCGGATTCCTTCAGCAGATAGTAAATTAACAGCTTTCACTTCCGAGCCGTTACCCGGATGAACTACCGTTACAGACATCATAGATACTATCCAAGAAGCCACTAATACCATGCCTATCAAGATTAGGAACAGGCTTACAGGTTGTGGCAATTTATTTCCAACTCTCTCAACTCTATCAAGAAAGCGTTGTGTGAAATTCGGTTTTGTACTTTTTTCTGACATTTTCTCCCTATTAAATAATTTAGCATAAGCTAAAATAAAGTTTAATATTTAAAAAAACAAATTTTAATATAAAAAAAAAGGACTGACCCCTTAGAGTCAGTCCTATAATCAATCCAAAAAATTAATTATACTATACCGTTTCGTTTGATAATATCTCTTGCAATTACAAGTTTCTGAATCTCCGATGTACCCTCGAAAATGCGATTTATACGAGCATCTCTATAAAATCTTTCAATTGGCATTTCGCGTGAAAAGCCCATTCCACCATGAATTTGCATTGCATAATCAACGCATTTATCCAAAGCTTCCGAAACGAATAATTTAACCATTGCAGACTGGCGAGAAAGCATTTCGTGCTTATCATAAAGGACCGCTGTACGATATACCAAAGATTCTGAAGTGTATATCAAAGTTGCCATTTCGGCAAGCATAAATTGAATTGCTTGAAAGTTAGCAATTGGTTCGCCGAATTGTTTACGTTCTTTAGCATATTTAGTCGAAAGTTGAAGTAATTCTTTGCAAGCTCCCATACAAGCAGCGCCAAGACCAAGCCTGCCGGCATCTAAAGTTTTCATTGCTAGCAAAAATCCGCGTCCTTCGCCACCAAGCATATTTTCCTTGGGTACTCGTACGTTATCAAAAGTCAAAGATGATGTTTTACTACCTCGTATTCCCATTTTCTTTTCGGGTGCACCTGAAGCAAATCCCGGAGTACCCTTTTCTACTACAAATGCAGTAATACCGCGTGGAGTCCGAGCGAAAACTGAAAATGTATCCGCGAATGGTCCGTTCGTAATCCATTGCTTTTCGCCATTGATTACCCAATCATCACCGTCGGGTTCGGCTTTGGTTCGCAAATCAAAGGCGTCGGAACCGGCACGCTCTTCAGTCAAAGCAAAAGCAGCCACTTTTTCTCCCGATGCCAATGGAACGACATATTTTTTGCGAATTTCTTCGCTACCACCAATATAAATGGCATTTGTGCCAATCGAAACATGTGCACCAATGAAAGTAGCCGTCGAAAGACAAGCTCTACCTATTTCCTCTTGGATAATACAGTAACCAACTTCTCCGAAACCACTGCCGCCATATTCGATTGGAAAAGCAGCGCCCAATATACCGAGTTCGCCGATTTTCCGGATAATCTCCATCGGAATAGCCTCGTTTTCATCTATTTGAGATGCTATTGGCTTGAGTTCATTGTCAGCAAAGTCGCGAACCATTTCTCGCAACATAGTTTGTTCTTCTGTAAAAGTCAATTCAAACATTAAATCCTCTATATAAAAATGAATAATTGTTAGTTATTAGCCGTAATAATCAGGTAAATATGTGAAAATGCTTTGCCCACCGTCCACCATAATTGTTTGCCCGGTCAACCAAGCAGATTCCTCCGAAGAGAGAATTGCAATAATCTTTGCAGCGTCTTCGGGATATGTGTTTCGTTGATATGGATTATGTTCACGAGCAATCTTTAGCATTTTTTCAAAATCAGGAATTTTTCCCGATGCCGGAGTTGCTGCAGGACCTGCCATAATCGAATTTGCCGTAATTTTGTACGGTGCGAGTTCAAAAGCTAATTGTCGTACAATGCTTTCCAATGCGGCTTTTGCGACAGAAACAGTACCATATTGATTTGTAGCTACTCTGGCTCCATTTGACGACATCGCAAATAATCGTGAATTTTCAGCCAATAATTTGGCATTGAACAAATCCTGAGCCCAGTAAATCATACTGTTTGCCATTACGTTGAGTGACATTTCGATACGTTTTTGGTTGATTTGTTTTTCGACATTTTCGTCAATAAATGGTCCCAAAGTACCGAAAGCAATCGAATGAACAAAAACGCCAAGATAGGAGTCGTTCAAATCAAAATCAGCTTTCAGAGTGTCAACAACCGATTTGCGGTTATCTGCATCAGCAGCATTCATATTAAAAAATTTCGCCTTGACGCCCATAGCCTCAAGTTCTTCTTGGAATTCTTCTGCTTTCTTCCTGGCAGAACCTAAATCGAGATGAACGCCATAGATATTGAACCCACGTTTAGCGAGCTCTATCGCGGTTGCTTTGCCAAAGCCGCTTGAAATTCCTAATATTAATGCGTTATTTCTTTTCATAAATATGTTAATAATTTTTAGTGTGTTTCTATGAAATTCATTATACTTTCGCCACCGTCAACGCCGAGTACCTGTCCGGTTATCCAGTAGAAATTTTCATCGGCAAGCAAGGCTACTGCTTTTGCAACATCGTCCGGGACAGTATTGCGATTGAATGGATTATGCTCTTTAGCATGAGCCAACATCTTTGCAAATCCCGGAATTTTATTACTTGCCGGGGTATCTGTCAATCCTGCCAAAATAGCATTTGCAGTTATTTGATATGGTGCCAATTCAATTGCTATCTGACGAATATATGCTTCCAAAGCACATTTTGCGGCAGAAATTGCACCATAATTGTTCATTGCACGAGTTGAACCGATTGAAGTCAATCCGAAAATGCGAGAATTTGGGACCAATAATTTATTGAAAAACAAATCTTGAGTCCAATAAACCAATGAATTCGCCATCACATCCATTGTCATTTCGATTTGTCTTTTGGAGACGCTGCCTTCTTGAGTCTCTGCAAAAAGCGGTTTAATCGCACCGAATGCGAGTGAATGAATTAGCACTCTAAGTGTGTGATTTTCGATTTCGTTATAGTCTTTACGAATTTCTTCGACAATTTCCTTACGTACACCGTCATCAGCAGCATTCGCATTGAAAAAGACTGCCTTCACGCCGTATGATTCGATTTCTTGCCGATATTCCTCTGCTTTGTGCTTGGCAGAACCCATATCAAGGTGAGCGCCGTATATATTGTATCCCATACGGGCAAGTTCACGGGCACAAGACAAACCGAAACCGCTCGAAACTCCCAAGATTAGGGCATATAATTCTCTTTCTTTTTGCATTTCTTAACCTATAATAATCCAAATTTGCATTTTTTGAACAACAACTGTAATTTTTATACTCAATTATTCATTTTCGTAACGTAAAGAAAATTAAAAATAAGCAAAATTTACATGAATTCAAATATATGAATGAATTCTCAAACAAGATTATAAATATTTATGAATTTTAAATGTCTATATCATAATTTGAAAATCAAATGATGAAAAAATTTATTTTATATAAGACTTATTAAGAGGTTTAGTATTATGAATAATCACGAATGCGACGTTTTAGTTATCGGCTCAGGTCCCGGCGGTTATGTAGCAGCCATCAGAGCTTCACAATTAGGATTGAATGCGATTTGTGTCGAAAAAGGTGATATCGGCGGAGTATGTTTGAATATCGGTTGTATCCCTACCAAAGCATTACTCAAAAGTGCAGAATACATGCATTTCCTTTCTCATGCCGCAGATTTTGGCTTTGGGATTGAAAATATCAATATTGATTACCCAAAAGTTATAGAACGTTCCCGTAAAGTTGCAGGACAAATGTCTCGTGGTGTCCAATCGCTTTTCAAAAAATATAAAGTCAATACTGTAATTGGTCATGGCAAAATCGTTTCTAAGAATACTGTTGAAGTTAGCGACCCATCGGGCAAAGTTTCTGATACAATCAAAGCAAAACATATCATAATTGCGACCGGTGCGAGACCCAGAATTTTTCAGGGAATCGAAGTTGACCGCAAAAAAATCATTACTTCGACCGAAGCTCTACTCGGTACAACTATGCCCAAATCTATTATCGTAATGGGTGCAGGAGCTATTGGTGTCGAATTTGCATACTTCTTCAATGCTTTTGGTGCAAAAGTGACAATTGTAGAATATATGGACAGAATTTTGCCAATCGAAGATGCCGAAATTTCTAAAGAATTAGAACGCCATTTCCGCAAATCGGGAATTGAATTGAAAACCAAAAATATGGTCAAATCTGCCGTCGCCAAAGGTGACGGAGTAGAAGTCACTGTAGAAAAAGACGGCAAAACAGAAGTACTAACTGCCGATATGGCTTTGAATGCCATCGGAATCCAAGCCAATATCGAAAATATCGGGTTGGAAGGCGTTGGGGTGCATACTGAAAAAGGATTTATCAAAGTTGATAAATTTTGTAAAACAAATGTAGATGGCATATTTGCAATTGGCGACGTTGCCGGAGCTCCTTGGTTGGCACATAAAGCATCAGCTGAAGCGGTCGCATTAGCAGAATATTTGGCAGGTCACGGTGGCGAAGGCATTGATTACAACAATATACCGGGATGTACATATTGCAATCCGCAAGTAGCAAGCGTTGGTTTGACTGAAGAAAAAGCTAAAGCCGAAGGATATGACGTGAAAATCGGCAAATTCCCATTCACTGCAAGCGGCAAAGCTCACGGAATCGGTGAAGCAAAAGGATTTGTCAAATTAGTATTCGATGCCAAATATGGCGAATTACTCGGTGCTCACATGATTGGTCCTGACGTTACAGAAATGATAGCAGAAATGGGATTGGCACGTTCGCTCGGTGCAACTGCAGCGACAATCTTCAAGACAATCCATGCTCACCCGACATTGAGCGAAGCAGTCATGGAAGCCGCAGCCCAAGCCTATGGAGAAGCTGTAAATATCTAATTTGTAAAACACATCTTAAAATAAGGGGCTGTCTCTAAAGGGCAGCCTCTAATCAAAGTTTGCTTATACAAAATGGCTTAAGTCTCCTATCACCCAAACTGTATTATTAGAAAATAGGCCACCATTGCCAAGAAAATATGAAAGATAATGTTTGGGAATACAATTTTTAATACTCTCATCTTGAATCCTAAATAGGCTAACGAAGCACCGAGCAAGAACCACACGAAATAGTTCTGCAAAGGTACTATATCATTTTTCCATGTCCAATAGTAAAGTCTTATAGCAGCAGGCTCCATAAGGAAGTCGAAAAACATCATTGTAAATCCAATAATAACTGACTTGATTAGATTGGGAATGCCGTTTAGATTGATTCTTGATGTTTTTTGGAGTATAGCATGGGAAGTCACCAAAGCTAAAAACCATGCAAAACCAATTGCTACCGGGACTGTATATAAGGTTGGTCTAAGAACATCGTTGTAGTTGTATGTACCAAAAATTGAATGTGTCCGGACGCCAATAAGTTCTATTACCCACGATACAACAATGACTACAATAAAATAGACGATGAAGTTGTTCCTTAAGTTAGGTTGGTCTATTATGCCGTCTTTGTTAGGCTTGGGCAATTTGTATTTTCTAAGGATCTCCCAAAATGCCAAGATTGATAACAAAATAATAATCGGGCCCGCTGCAGGTCTGGTAATTTCTGTAAACATATCAAGTACTTGCCAGATAGCTCCACTAATCAGCAAAAAATAAACAACAATGATTTTGAATACTTCGTTATCTATAAATCTTATGAACGCTGAATTTTTCTTTCTTTCCATACATTTTTTCCCTTTTTAGTTCTGTAGAGAGATTCCAAAGCAATAAAAAATGTTCCAATAATTGAAACCGGATGCAAAATTACACTTACCATTACATTATGTCTAAATGCTAAAGCTTGCAAAAATCTCAACATCAAATTTAGCATGATTGACAAAAATAATGAATTCCCATGAATTCCGAATAATAAAAAAACGAATGGCATAACGGTTGAGGATAAGCCCAACATCAACAATATTATGAAAACAGCTGTATTGAAACCTGCCAACGCAAAAAGATTTTTAGATAAGCCTTGTCGGATTTCATGTAAATTAGTGTACATCCTGCAATAAACGACATCTGTCCCAATCATTGTCAATATTTTGAATCTAAGTGATTTGAACAGTTTACTCAATGCTACATCTTCGGCAATTTCTTGTCGAACAGCACTATGTCCACCGGATTTGAGATAAGCGTCTTTAATCATAGCAATCCACTGACCGTTGGCTGCTGCAAATGCTTTATGCGGTACAAAGCGTGTAGCCCATAAAGGCAATCCCGAATATATGATTAAATCAATCATAGGAACGATTAATTTTTCGGAGAACGAATTTGTGATTTGCTGTGGAAAAGCACTTGCGAAGTCTAGTCCGTATCGTTGTATGTATGCAACTGTTCGTGTGATTGCTATCGGAGAATGTTTGTTATCAGCATCGGTGAAAATAAAAATATCGCCGTTGGCATACTGAGAAAGTTGATGACATGCCCAATTTTTACCAAGCCAATCATCGGGTAATTCTTTCCCTTTGACGACTGTCAGTTTTGGGTGTTGAAACTGTAATTCACAAAGTAACTCGTATGTGCCATCGTCGGAATTATCATCCAAAACTATCAATTCGAAGTCCGAATAGTCCTGCTCCAATATTGATTTGATACAGTTTTTTATATTATTGACTTCATTACGGGCTGGTATTAGAACTGAAACCTTTGGTGAGTTTGATAGTGGGAATTCTTTTCTTAGATATGGACCGAAGATTATATTGAAAAGCGTAGTCAAATTCAGAATCAGCAAAGGGATGATAGAAAATATTATCAAAATAATATCAATATTGCCAAATTCGGGTAAAATAGAATCCATATCAATTACTCTTTTTGAAAAGATTTGCGAGCTTAGTTGATTTTTCGCTTATTGATTTTTTACCTGTCAATATAACTTTCCCAAATTCATTAGATAGTATCGAATTGCCGATAAAGTCAAGCTCATTTTCGATTAGCTCGCCTAAATTTTTTTCGTTTTGTATTATATCAGTAGCTTTGCCAAATTTGAAAAATAATTGTGGTTTCTCCTCATTCAAATACTCTATCCTTATTGCCAGAGGTAATACTACTGTTTTGCGATTGACCATTCCGATTAATTTTGCGATACCCGGATTAGAAGAAATAGGTCTGATGAATGAAGGCAGTAACTCGCCTTGAGGAAATATTGTAACAATTACGGGTTTGTTACCTTCGAGCAATTCTGAACAGTATCTCAAACTTTCAATAATTTTCTTTGGGGAATTATGTTTGATAGAAAAACCACCAAGCTTTGAAAAAAAGCTATATTTGGCAAGTTGTTCTTCAAGTATCATTATATAAAACGTTCTTTGAAAAAATTTTTCATTTAATAAATATACAAAAAAACCATCCCACCATGTAGAATGATTGGGAGTTAAAATTATTTGTTGCTCGGAATCAATTTGGGGAATATCGCCAATCAAGTGAATAGAATGGAAATCTCTTTTCAATAAACGCATTATATACGGTTTGAAAACAAAATGTGCCCATTTCTTATGTTCAGCTTGAATCATTTTACCTAAATAATCGTTTTACCCATTCGGACAAAAGTATCATTAACTTTTGACTTTTCGGTAAAAAAACTCTCCCAAGGAAAGGATTATAGTCATTTTCTTTAATTTTCTGCAAAATTCCACCATAAATTTTTGATGCCGAATAAATTGCAAATTGGGAATCTTTTGATAAGTCTCCAATCCCTTTTTCAGCTTCTTTGTAGTACGATTGGGCTCTTTCGACTTGAAATTTCATTAAATTTCTGAAATTATCATCGAATCGAGATTCGATGATTTGGGAGTTTGTAACATTAAATTTTTTCAATTCATCATTGGGAATATAAATTCTACTGTTGCGGGAATCTTCTTCTACATCTCGCAATATATTGGTCAATTGCATTGCAATTCCCATTTTCTCTGCATACTTCAGAGTATCTTCGTTTTTGAAGCCAATGACATAAGTCATCATCAATCCAACGACTGAAGCAACTCGATAACAAAAGCGATAAAGTTCGTCAAAGTTTTGATATCCTGTAAATTCTGAATCCATCATAACACCTTCGATTAATTCATAAGCATAATTAATCGGTATGTTAAATTCTCTTTGTGAGGCAATAAAAGCTTTGATTACAGGGTGTTCCGATTCACCATGCTTAAAAGCCAAATCAAGCTCTGTTCGCAATCTCTCAATTTCGAGTACTATATCTTGTTGATTTCTCGAACGAGGTTTATCAATAATATTATCAGTGTATCTACAGAAAGAATACACACCCCAAGTACCCCATCGCTTATGCTCGGGTAGTAGTTTTGAAGCTATTGCAAAGCTTTTTGCATGAAATTCTATAATTGCTTTTGCATGCATAAAAGCAGGTTTGTTGTCATCTTTAAGCCAGTAATTTATCATAGGTTACCAAAATCCTCTATAATCAATGTTTCAGTTGCCTCAGCGGACAACATTACACCTGGTAACCCACCTCCTGGATGAGTTCCGGCTCCAACCAAATAAAGATTAGGAATATCTTCGTTTCTATTATGTGGGCGAAAGTATGCTGATTGTAACAATATCGGCTCCATTCCCCAAGGTGTACCTTGGTAACTGTTCCGCATCGTTTGGAAATCGAGCGGTGTGATAAACTCTTCAACTTCTATGTTGCTTCTCAAGTCGCGTAAATCAAACTCTGCTTCGAGGAAATTTATTACTGAATTTACAAATGGGCGTGCTTTCAATTTCCAATCAATCTCGCTACTAAGGTTTGTGACAGGAATCAATACGTACATACTCTCACATCCCGGAGGCGCCATGTCGGGGTCTGTTCGTGTTGGAATGTGCAAATACATTGAGAAATCATCCGGCAGTATATTTCTATCAAAAATATCATCAATCAGGCTTTTATATCGCTTTGATAAAATTAGTGTATGATGCAGTAATTCCGGATACTGCTTTTTGACACCAAGGTAAATAACTATGGTTCCCATAGAGTATTTCGCTTTGCTTAATTTATTCGAATTCCACTTTTTGAGCACCCCTTGGGGAATTAATTTAGAATAGGTATGGTTAACATCAGCATTCGAAATCACCAAATCAGCATTATAAACGCCTTGGGCAGTTCTTATTCCTACAGCTTTCCCATGTTCAATGAGAATTTCCTCAACAGGCTCTGAAGTTCTAATCTCTGTTCCTAATTCTAACAGAACCTTACGAAAAGCCTCAACTAAAGTGTACATCCCACCTTTGGCAAACCATACGCCTCCGTGCTTTTCCAAATAGGATATCATCAGATATATTGCAGGCACTCTGAATGGATTTCCGCCAATAAATAATGGATGGAATGAGAAAATAAATCGGTGTCGGAAGTCTTTAAAATATTTCGATGCAAGACCAAAAGATGTGTGTAGTGCCTTAATTTTCAATGCTCTGGGTACAAATTTAAGGAATGTCGAAATCTTATTAAATGGCACTGCACCAAGCCCTTTCGTAATTATTTCATCGTATATTACTCGAGAATTTTCAATGAAATCATCATATTTTGCGGCATCATTGGCATTAAATTTTGCCATCTGAGATTTCATTGATTCTGAATCACCGGAATAATCAATATAGGTCTTGTCGTGAAAGTAAATCCTGTAAAAAGGGTTTAATAGCATTAATTCTATATAATCATTCATATTCTTGCCGGCAGCATTGAATATCTTCTGAATAATCTCAGTTGCAGTTATTAATGAAGGACCCATATCAAATTTGTAGCCTTTTTTTTCAAGACTATAAGCATGACCTCCTAACTTCTCGTTTTTCTCGAATAATGTTACCTGAAATCCTTTAGATTGTAGTCTTATTGCTAATGCAAGGCCTCCAAATCCGGAACCGATTATAATTGCTTTTTTCATTTTACTTTCAATTTATTTATTTAAAGATTCTGTACTAATTATCAAATCTGCAACATGTTTTCCTGATAAAATAACTAGAGGAACTCCGCCACCCGGGTGAACAGAACCGCCGGCAAAAAAGAGATTCTTGAGCAATTTGCTTCTGTTTGGATGCCGTTTAAATGCCGTGAACTTACTATTAGACGAAATTCCATATATCGAGCCTTTGTTTGCACCATATCTATTTTGCAAATCATAAGGAGTAATTATACTCTCATATTCAATATTACTTTCAATATCATATCCGAATTCTTTCAATTTATTTAGTACCCTTTGTCTCATCAAATCAAATTCCTCTTTTTTTAAGTTTTCATTTATGTACGGCATATTGATTAGTATAAACCAATTTTCCGACAAAAGAGGTGCATGATTTTTTTCAGTTTTTGATGTAATTGCCAAATAAATTGTAGGATCTGTAGGCATAATCTTACTATCGAAGATTTCTACGAATTCATTTTTATAATCTTTGGAATAGAAAACATTGTGATGCAAAAGATTCTCGTGTGTTTTGTTAATCCCCCACATGAAAACCATACCGGACAAAGATGGTTCAATCTTTTCCATTTTTTTCGTCATTGCGGGAAATCCGCTTAACAAAGTTCTGAAAGTTTCTACGACGTCAGAATTAGCCACTACATAATCATAGTAAGAGGTGTCTTTTCCAATTCGTATTCCTTTTATCTGATTTCCGTCATGAAGAATTTCATCCACTTTGGTGTTCAAGAAGATTTTTACACCGACTTTTCGAGCTAAACCATGAATAGCTTTAACAAGCTGATGAATTCCACCTTTGATATAATAACTGCCGAGAATTAGCTCAACATATGCTATAATATTAAGTGTAGCAGGAATCAAATATGGACTTGAACCATTATAAGTAGCATATCGGTCGAAAACTTGGACAATATGTTCATCAATAAAGTAACTTTTATTGGCATCATGCATTGTCCTAAAAGCATCAATGAATAAAAAATCGCTTAATGGTGGAAATTTTTTCTCTTTGATTAGTTTTTTATATTCATGCAGTGGTTGATGAAGAAAAATATCAGCAGTCAGTTTATAAATATTTGTGATTTTGAGAATGTATTTATTGATTTGGTCGGGGTCTATGCCTGTAAATCTAGTATATTCACTTTTTAATAAATCAACGTTTGAATACAAATCAAAATGTTGTCCATCATAGAAAATATTCCGAGAAATCGGGTCAATTTTGATAAAATCCAATTGCTCCGATAAGTCAGCACCGGCTAATTCAAAAAGTTCATTTATCACATCAATAAGTGTGATAACTGAAGGTCCGGTATCAAATCTATAATCTCCCATGAGAATTTCAGAGACTTTACCGCCGACTTCATTATTTTGTTCGAAGATATCTACGTCGAATCCGCTTTTTGCCAATCTGATTGCAGTAGATAGACCACCTAATCCTGCACCAACAATAGCGATTTTTTTCATTTATTGGAGGAATTAGATTTGGATTTGATTTGAGAACCTAATTTATTTAATTTTTGTTTATCTTTCGGTGTGAGTTCGACCTCAGCTTGTAAGAACTCCAAAACATTCAGCAAAAGCTTATTATCGTATTGTTCGATAGCTGATTCATCAATGATTTCAATGATTTTATTCAGTTTAGAATCTGCCAGACTACCTTTGCCAAGAAAAAAAGGTAAATAGTGGCAGGTAGAACCATAAATAAAAAGTGATTCGATATTATCGGGGTCTTCTTTGATACCATTATCCATAATTTCAATACCCGAATTAACATGCTTCAATTTTGTGGCGGGCCAAAAAGCATGCTTTCCTTTGAGCATTTCAAGTGAACCAATATATGTAGTAGCCATCCCCTTTAATTCGGGCTTCTCACGCATTATATCCTTGAACAAAACGATAGCTTCTACCAATTTATCTTCATCTTGGACTGCTTCATAATAAAATTGACGAGCCTTAGTCAACTTCTCACTTTCATATGATTTAGCTGAAAGCATAAGTATAGATATAGGAAATAATAAAATAATCAATTTAATCAGCATAGTAATTTATATTGTTTCAAAAACATATAAGACTGATTTTGACCAATTAAATTTGATTTTCATTCAAATACTATGGTAACTGTCTTACACCCAATCCGACAGAAATTCTCCTTGAAGCGTCTGGTCTTATCGTACTCATAACGTTTTTACCATCAATTACCATTACAGTTGAGCCTCCCCCATCAAGGTTCATAGCATTATGGCATCCAAGCGATTTCATTATCATCGCCATATCTTTCAAATTTGCTCCCTTTACGAAGTTGCTTCTCGAAGTCGTTTGCACAGTAACTAAGTACAGTTTAGTTTTATCTTTGCTATATCCAACTGCAGTTCGAGATAGGGCGCTATTAATAAAACGTCTTCCTTTTGAACCTTCTCTAAGAGCTTCGTGTTGAGCTTTGCCATCTCTGACAAGTCTTGGTGTAGCAGTAATTCCGTTGCGGAATTCTACTTTCGTTTGTACATCCGTATTATATGATAAAGTCAATGTATCACCAAGGGTTGGGAACATATCGTAAGGGATATTAATTCCGTATGACAGGACTGCCGACATAGTATCAATTGCTATCACACCTGTATCTATAGCCACTACTACACATTTTATTGATTTATTAACTGCCGGATTTGAAAGGTATTTCAATTTGCATTTGATAAGCGAATTTTCTAAGGAATTGCTCCGCTTTTCATTTATAAGCTCATCCCTCAGAATTTCAGGGTCTATATCGAACTCTGTAGAATCATTTTCGAATAATTCATTCATAGCCACAGCCATTCGAGTAGCGATTTCATCATCAATTTTGCCCTTTGAAACGTATGGCACTTCCACCCCGCTGTATTTATTATAAAGCACTATCTCAAGCGAATCACGTCTGCGATTAACCCGATTGAGTATTATTTCGTTACCGTTCTTTAGTCTGATTTTCCCTGTGATTTTATAATTATCAATGAACGGTTTGCCCAGAGAATCGAAATAGATTCCTGACCACTCTTTATATGGGTTCAATTCGACGATTTCGCCATCAATGAAACATGCTCCAATCGGGTTATTTGTATAAGCCTTCCAAAAGCTTCCATTGATAGCTCCAAGAATTTTACCTTCGGTGATGGAATCGGTATGTGTGATAATATCGTGCAATTTGGCGAGTTCTAATGTATGGCTTCCTGCTTTCAAAACAGTTGGGACAAGCAAATGGTTCAGTAAATTCACTTCCAGAACATGAACGGCAAATTTCGTCTTTTGGTTGCCGACCAATATTTTCTTGTAGTTCAATCCATCAGCGAGTAAAGTATCGGTTTCAATATTGTGCTTGTAGGCTAAGGGTACTTTGGGGAAAGCATCTATTGAAGTAAAAAGCGTCAGCGAGCAAATATATATTAAAATTATGAATCTCATACTATTGCGAATAATTATCTTTTAAGTTCGTTATTGGTAAAAATCATTTTTCAAATTTAAGGTATAAAAAATGGAATTCAGTACACTAATCTTCGAAAAACAAGAGAATTTTGCAATTATCACACTAAACCGTCCTGATAAACTAAATGCACTCAACAATCAACTCTTTACAGAATTAGACACAATCATTACGAAAATCGAAAAAGATGCCAGCATCAAAGCAGTCATTTTGACAGGTTCCGGCGATAAAGCATTCGCTGCAGGTGCTGATATTACCGAACTTCACGAATGTGATTCGCGAACCGGAAAATTATTCTCAGAATTTGGTTCAGGCGTTATGGCGAGACTTGAAAATTTGAGCATTCCCGTAATAGCTGCTGTCAATGGATTTGCTTTAGGTGGTGGTTGCGAACTTACTCTTGCTTGCCATATTCGTTTTGCGAGCAATAATGCTAAGTTCGGGCAACCCGAAGTAAACCTTGGCATAATTCCCGGATATGGAGGTACTCAACGATTGCCGAAAATCATTGGCAAAGCCCGCGCTATGGAGCTGATTTTGACAGGAGATTTGATAGGTGCCGATGAAGCATATCGAATTGGATTGGTTAACAAAGTGTTCGAACCGAGTGAATTAATGGCTAAAACAATCGAAATGGTCAATAAAATGCTTTCCAAAGGTACATTGGCATTATCTGCAGCAGTTGATGCAATCAATGCATCGGAAATGCTATCGCCGAAAGAAGGCTTAGATTATGAGTCTCGACTGTTTGGCAGAACTTGCGGTACAAATGATTTTAAAGAAGGAACTCTTGCATTTATCGAAAAACGTAAAGCGAATTTCTCTGGTAACTAATAGGGAATGATTCAGTCTTATAGGGAATGATTCAATTTAAAATTGCATCTGCAACTAAGCAGGTGCTTTTTTTTTTGTAAAAAAAATGCCTTACTATCGGGGGGAACTGACAGCAAGGCATGCAGCATAAAGAGGAAGTGACAACTTGCGTTGTCGAGCGAAAGACGAGACTCGAACTCGCGACCCCAACCTTGGCAAGGTTGTGCTCTACCAACTGAGCTACTTTCGCTTACGCGCTTATTCAATAATAAGCGGATTCAAAAATAATAAATTTTTCTCACATTCCCAATTATTTTTTCAAAGAAATCAAAAAAAACTTAAAATTTGCTCTTAAAAATCTCATTACATCTTTTTTTCACCTCTTCAAAGTCAACTTCTGTGCCAATTTCCTTCGAAATCGAAGTTACTTCTTTGTCTGTAATCCCACAAGGGATGATGTAGAAAAACTCGTTCAAGTTGTTTTTGACATTCAAAGCAAAGCCGTGAGAAGTGACCCAACGCGAACAGTGCATACCAATAGCACATATTTTACGTTTAGATTCGAGCCACACACCTGTTAGCCCTTCTACCCTATCGCCAACGATTCCATAAGATGCTATTGTTTGGATGATGCAATCCTCAATTTCACGCAAAAACCAGTGCAAATCCTGCTTGTATTGCTTCAAGTCAAAAATTGGATAACCGACTAATTGCCCGGGATTATGCAAAGTGACGTCTCCTCCACGGTCATTTTGGATAACGTCCACACCTAAGCTTTTGAGAAAATCTAGGGAAACGTTAATGTTGCCCTCTTTGGTTGCTCTACCGGCTGTAATCACAGTCGGATGCTCGCAAACGACAAAAGTGCTGCTTTCTTCACCTGATTGAATCTTGGCTACTAGTTGCTTTTGACGCTCCCAAGCTTCCATATATCCAATCAATCCCCAATCTTCTATTTTTATCATTTTTCAATTTTCATCATTAATAATCATTACAAAATTACGAAAAAAGGCCCATTTTCTGATTGGAGAATTCGAGTCAAAGCCCAAATTGCTTCTTGAAATCGTCGTAGCTCTCGAAATCGTCCTTATACTTGAGATATTCTTCATAAATTTCATCTCGCGGAGTGAAATCGAAAGATTTAGAGATGTTTGCATGCAAAGTAAAGCTATTTGTGAGTTGAGTGCCATTCACGTACTTGTATATCGGAATTTCGCCTCCTAAGCGAAACGCCCAAGTTTTGTGGTGGTAACTCATCTGTGGTGAGATTAAAAACATATATGAACCCGTATTTTTCAATGTTGAATCATTGATGTTATCCGAATTTCTGAACGAATTTCGAAGTTCGATGTGAGAAATCAAATCATTGGAAACGGGCAAACTGAAGTAAAATGAATTTGTCAAGGAATTTCCAAACTTGTAATCTTGTGCATCTAAGCTGTTAATTTCGTATCGCGAGTAATTCATAATGCTCAAATCCCCCGATAGGACGCTTTTGCCGACGAACATTTGGAGCAAAACTCCATATCCGGCTGTGACTGGCATATTGTACCCAATAGATTCGATTTTATCTGTTGTCAGTGGAACTTTGCCTCCTACACCCAATGTAAAGTTGATTGAATGTTCCGTTTGGTTCAATAAATTCAACTTTGCGGAGATATTGAGATTGGAGAAATTATTCCCCGAAACAGTATCGCACAAATTTTTTGTAGTATAATAAAAATGTCCGGCATCGGCTTCTAAAGTTAGATTCTGAGTTAAACCATAAGCTGAGTATAAATTCAGTAGATGAAAATTGACGATTTCCTCATCGCCAAATCCTACCTTACTATCTTGGTAATAAAATTGCGATGCATAGGAATAGCGATAGAATGTGCTGATTTCAAGATTCTTACTTTGCAACACACCTCGGTTATCGGTTAAATTGAAAGGAGTAGCCCCTCCCATTGAACCTGCGGAACTGCAACCGCATTGCGAATATGCATTTCTCGCAAAGAAAATCATAAGCAAGATGATCGGAATTTTAAACTGATATCTCATATTTGCCATTACACTTTTTAAACAGGGCAAATATAAAGAAATTTACTCGATTCGGTATGAAACGAGAGAGGAATTATTGCTTTAAGAGCTTTTTACCCTCAATTAATCACAAATCTCAGCTTAAATTCTGCACCATTTCCATCAGTCAGCGTTACGATATAAACACCGCTATAAAAATCAGCAACCGGAATTGAAAGCTCGGAAATGATTGTCGTATTAGCGAACTCTTGCGAAAAATATTGCTTACCGGAAATGTCGGTAATAGTCGCAGATTTCACGAAAATATTTGCATTTTCCAATTGGAAACCGATTGAAGTCGAAGTCGGATTTGGATAGATTTTGATATTGCCGGAATTATATAAATTCTCTGTAACACTGGATGATGCCAATCGTTCGATGGTCATTTCAACTTTTTCTATAGGATTGTCCTTAGCATCGCGTTGTACATTGACAATCATATCTACAACATCCATTCCGCTTAAAACTTGTCCGTAAATAGAGTACTGCCCATCTAACCAAGGAGTTGGGACTACACAAATGAAGAATTGAGAAGTGGCACTATTCGGGTCGTTCGTCCTCGCTGCCGATAGAGTACCTCTGAGATGCTTTTTTGTGGTACTGAATTCAGCCGGAACCTTAGTTTGCGAAGGGTCTCCCGTACCCCAAGTTTCTTTGGATTTATTTTTAGAATTCGGGTCGCCACCTTGAATCATGAAATTTGGAATTACTCTATGAAAAGCGGTTCTGTCGTAAAATTGAATCGAGACCAAGCTATCCAGATTGTGACTGTGTTTGGGTGCGATTTCGGGGAAAGACTCAAATTCGATTTCACCCAAATTTGTAATGCCATGCTTGACTTTCATTAAATAGCGCGGATTTTCGCTCTCACTGATTTGTTTAATATCCGTAGCGAAGGTATAATTAACGAATGCAAATGCGAAAATCAAAAGAGTAGAAATTTTGCTCAACATAATCAAACTCCTAATAAACAATAAAAAAAACACAATTTATTGAGACGTAAATTAATTAAAAAGATTCAGACAGCAAATTAAATCGAATTAATGAAAAATATAAACAGCTAAGACAATTATTGTCAAGCCGACTAATAAACTAATTTTACCAAGCGGTTCGATTTTTTTCAAGTGTGTTTCAGCGTCGCCTTTTTTGGCTTTTTTCGCATTCATAGTTATGATAACGATTAGCAGGATTAAAACAAGCACCAAACCTAATTTCGCCATCAGCAAGGTCATTGTAGAAAGCACGCTCCAATATGGCGTCATTAGATAGCCGCCGGAAATAATCAAAAGCGCCAAGCAGATGTGTCCCATTTTACTCAAAGCGAAGGAATTAATACTGAATTTCAGAGCTTCGCTTTTTTCCATTTTGGCGCTTGCGATACCCAGAAACATAAATGCAAAGCTTGTCCCGATACCCATAGCCAAGCCAATAAAATGCACTACCAACATCACATCTCTCATTGTATTTACCCTTACAAGTTCAAAAAAAAAACTCCATTAGCAACATAAGAATACTCGAACTTAGTCCCGGCAAATTAAATTATAATTTGCACCAAACATAAACTTTAAATTAAGAAAAGCTAAGGATTATACCAAATTTTTTTTTAACAATTCGTAGAACCAAAGACTTTCAAAGTCTAATTTCAATTAACCCCTAAGAGACTTCGGAAGTCTAAACAAAATAAACGAGGCTGACTCATAAGGGCAACTTTATTTTTTCAAGACAAACAAAATCCCCCTTAATGAGGCTGTCCAAATGGGCAGCCTCTTTTGATTTAAATTGGGGATAAAATTAGTCTAATTGATATAATAGGCATTGTAAATTTGATTAATTCACTAAAAATGTGTATTATTTCATTTTTTGGTATGTTTTGATGTTAATTTGAGGCTATTTTGGAGAGGTAAGAGAGATATTTTGCTTTTTTAAGCTACAAATTTGCTTAAATTATGAGCTA
>JAGXRP010000034.1 GCA_018335795.1 Desulfobulbaceae bacterium
CAAATCACAATACTCCGCACAGAGCCGAGATTGTCGGTGATATGTACCTCCTTCGTCGTGCCGTCCGCTTGGAACTGCAATTCACCACCGGCAGAATAATATTTGAAAGGTGAAATATACACCCGTCGCCCGGCATCAGTCTTGTTTTCGTTCGGCTCTGTCGTTGTCGCCGTCTGCAATCCCTTGTAAAGCACGTAAAGTTCGCCAGCAACTCCCGAGAGCGAGTATTCCCACAAGTGAGCGTAATCATCTCCGTTGTCGTCCGTGCCGTCTCCATGTGGGGAGATAAGCAATCGCTTTTGTTCACGAGTATCAAAAGCACCCTTGCGATACTGCCAGAGCCACTTTTGTGGGTCATAGCTTGGTAGATTCTGACCTGTGTATTCAACATCTAAATATTGATCGGCAATGTTGTGTTTAGTGAATCGCTTAGGCACAGTCGAGTTGGCATATTCCCATTCTTCATGGTTAGTCATTAACTGACCGTCAAATTTTTTGATTTCAGTGACTGCACCGAAGGTGTTGTATGTGAATACAGTTTTATCAGTTCCCTTAGTTACTTCATGTAGCCTGTTCTGGTCTTGGAAGTAAGTGTATGCGTAAGTATCCGTACCGACCACTACAGAGGTTCGATTTCCGAGTCTATCATAATTATATGTTTCAATCGGGTCTGCCACACTATTTTTCCATACAGTCAATCTATTCAAATTGTCATACGTATATTGATAGCTTTTAGTTGATTGCCCATTTTGGGTGGAGGTTTGATTTGTGATATTCCCACTTTCATTTCTCTGCAATTGTTGTGCAAAAATAATATCAGATAAACCCTTTTTGGCAACTATGTCTGTAACCCAGTTTCTTTCATCGTAAACAAACAATTTTATCAAATCAGCACCGGGATATTTTACAGTGTCTATGTTATTTCGTTTGTCGTAACTATAAACAATTTCAGGATTTTCAGATTGAGGTTTAGGTAGAGGAGTTGGAAATACCACATCCTCATATTTCACAGAATCAATATTTGGACCAGAAGCTACAAATCCTGAGCCCGGAGGTCCAACTTTAGAATATACTTTCCAAGTTCTGCCATTATCATCGTAAACATACCAAGTAGTGAATTGTCTAATAGCATCTACAACATTAACAGAATTCACTTTATTCATAGAATTATAAGTATAATGAATGACATCAAAACCAATATTTTCAGTCCATCTAATAATCGCTTCGACTCTGCCACGAGCGTCATAACTAAAGAAGACATAGTGAAACGGCTCGGAAGCTTCATCTCTATAAGCCACAGCTGCTTTACGTCCTTTCAGATTATTTAAAACTCCTTTTGGAGCTAATCTGTTGATAGCTTCATGACTCGGCATATTTTCCCAAATATGACCAACTTTTGTTGGTAATTCTTCATGATGAACCACCACTTTCACAAATTCGGGAAATTGTGAAATATCTTCAAAATTTGATGTACTAGCGGTTTCAGGCATACCTATCAAGCTGTAATAGTTTGCACTATGCATAAAATATTTCCCGGAAATACCTTCAAAAAGATCCGTCATTGAAGGTGAAGCAAGATTTGCTAAATAGTTATCTTGTCTAATCTTGTTATATGCGAAGAATGCCAGATTATTAGTATCAGGCAATATACTATTGACATTACCACCATTCTTTTGCCATATTGTTGGGTTCGATGTGTATAAGAAGTTTCCATGATTAGGAATATTCAAATTATCGGGGGTCAATCCTTGAAAATTCAATTCTGGAATTTTAGCTTCACCAACGATGACACTTCTACCCAAATCATCATATTGATAGAAACTAAATTTATCATCGACCGATTGTTCATCATTTTGACTGAATCTTAAATTTCCTGTGATGTCATGTTTATATCGCATAGAACCTAAATCAGTCTGTACTTTTTCAATAATTCTGCCATAATCATCATGTTCATAAGTTGTTTCTTGACCATCAGGATTTATAATTTTTATAAGTCTTCCTATATCATCATAGACGTAGTCCGTTGTTATTTCTTCATCATCTAAATCAACAACAATTCGTCTCATTCTACCCAAGGCATCACTATACTTGGCTGTACGTACGCCTAATTCGTTAGTTGAAATAGCAACAAAACAAACACCAAAATAGTCTTCATCACTTATTCCGAGTATGTCATATGGAGAACCAAAATCATAAGAATAATTGATTGTACTGTTATCTGCAAAAGTTACTTTTTTTAAAGCTCCATCTTCATATAATTCACTAACGGTTTTATTTCCAAGTTGGTCATAATTTTCTTGCTGTAAATATCCTGTTTTACTTCTTATAGAATCTATCCTTTGGAAAGCTATGGGTGAACCAATAGGGAATTTTTGAGAAATGTATCCGTTAGTATAGTAATGACTTGATGTTGCTGTATATCTACCGGCTAATTCATTATAGGTTTTTTCGAAATTGTCATTGTAAGTATTTGGATACCTTTTATTAGGAAAGTCATAAGTACTAATGACTTTATCATCTACTTTACTAAACGCATGGAATACCCTTCCTTTTTCATCATAAATATATTTGAAAGTGTAATCATCTTCATCATTTGTAGATTTGTCATATTCAACTTCCAAACATGGAGAATAATCTGAACCATCAAGATTGGGAAAGCGAATATCGCCACCATTGCGGTTATTTGAAGTTATTGTAATAGTGATAGGAGTATTTGCATCAATGAAAAGGCTCTTAATAGAAGTTAGGTCAATGTAAACTACCGGGAAAATATATTGACTTGGTTCTTCATCACACGCATTATCTAAAACGCTAATTGGATGACAACCAGCAATAATATTAGTTTCGTATATTGATTCTCCTACATTTACATTAATACTAACGCATTCATTCCTATAATCTCTTAGCATTAATTTTAAGTTGACGGATTCAATATCGTAATCTTGATGGAATGAATCGTATTGACTTGGTTCGTAAACAAGTTGTAAAGATTTCTCAGAAACTTTATAGTTTTGCTGAAAAGTCAAACTATCAGATGTTGTAACGGACATTAGTTTTGTCGTATTGCCTATATGAAGGTTTTTGAATGTTTCGGTTATAACTGGTTGGGTGGAGTATTGTTGATAACCACCTGAAGCTCCTATATGAGTTGTGACGTGAGTAATTTTTTCAGTTAGATAGGATTTCGTTATAGGTACACAATCAATTTCCCTAAGAGTATGTGGCTCTCCTTGCTTAGAATTAGAGGGGAAATCGTAAGGGTGACGTTCTAATATTTTCCTTCCAACATTATCGAACAAAGTTTGGAAATACCACCCATTGTGGTCAATAACTCCGGTTATTTGACCATAGTTATTCTTATCGTAAACGGTTCTGAGAGTATCAGTGACAAGTTCAATTTCGTTATCAATAATCTTGTATTTACGTAAATAGTTCTCGGTTGCTATTGGTGCTTCAAATTGATAATACTGTTGTGTCAAAGATTTGTAATCAACATTTTGATTGTTCTTCATTATCTTGCCCAGAAATGGAGTTTGGTCGCTTATATTAGGTAAATCGTTATATCTGTAAATTGTTCTTGACTTTTTATCAAAAATTCCCTTTACTTCATTCAACATATTTCGTTCCCAGCCACCTTCGTAAGCATATTCTTTGCTGAGAATGTAATTGCCATTTTTAACTTTATGATACGATTCTTTAATTGAGCCTCGTCTATATTCAGGTTCTGTTGGACCTTCTTCAAAATCTTCATGATAGACATTTTTTACAGCAGAAATGATTACATCGTTTTTGTCAAAATTGATTACTTCCGTTTGCAAACCAATAATATGCGGCACATTAATAGTCTTTTCTACATAAGAAGTCGGCATCGTGATATTCGCATAAGACAACCCAAAATGGAAATTTTTCATTGTGTTGAAATCACTTGTCGTTTTATCATAATTTGCTTCATAACGGTATATGTCAACATCATAGAGAAAATTTAGATTCAGGTAATTGATTTCGGTCTTCACCAATAGATCTGCATTGTCAAAACCATTGTCATATTCAGCATCGGGTCTGTAATCTCGAATAATTTTCTTATAAACTGCCCAATCATATGCTTGTTCAACTTTTAGGTCTAGAGAATGTGTACCTTTACCATCCATGGTAGCTAAATCACCATCAAAATTCCCCATTTCTTCAAATTCATATTCGTATGTCGTTTGTCTAAGTGTAAATTCAGGCGAAGAACCCTTTTGTATTTTGGTTTCTTCTCGAATTGGATACCAATAGCAACGTCTCCATACTCTTATTAAACCTTCGCCAATTTCGTTTTTATATAGCGTTTTTGTAGTAACAATTTCATCACCAGAAATTGTTTTAACCATAAATGGTTGAGTAAAGTGTAAGGGAGGAGAAAAATAATCCTGTTGTATGTTCTTTCGAATTGGATTTATTGTATCCTGACTGAAGTAAAAATGTGTTTCAGTTGTTTCCCCAGAATTAAGATTTATTTGAGTAATTTCTGATTTCCTAAATATATTGACATCATTTCCAAATAAATCAACACTAGTCGAAGGGCTTGAAATATTGTAAGATTTATAAAATCGCCCCCCATAAGTATTTTCATATACTTCATTAACAACGTTGAACTGGTCCGGGTCAAGACCACCCTCGCTATCAAAAGAATACTTTTTAGCTGCGATTCCTTCGTCTTCTTTATAAACGAATTTGATATTCTTTGTCGCAAGGGTATCTGGTGTGCCTGAAGTATTAGTTGGTTCTATAAATATCTGCTTCAAGCGATAATTGTATAATCGCAGATTAGTTTCACCTAGATTATACCCATTAGGTATATCTGTTAATTTGTAAAATTTGTTTTCATAATCAAATTGAATTCTTCTTTTTTCGGGGTCTAAAATTTCTGTTACATAATAATTACCTCTTGCAAGATCTTCATCATCAAAAATACCACCGTACACACGTTCTAATTCCAAACCTAAACTATTCCTTATTTCGTATGTATTAAAACCATAATTATTCTTTTTGGCATCCATGGAACCCTTTTGAATATTTCCAAGTGCTTTCATATTAATAAACCAATCAGTATCAGAATAATTCTCCCATGGTAAATGATGTGTCATATTTCGTTGTTCAATTGCTAAAGTATAATCTTTTCCAAATGAAGAAATTATAATTTCGGAATTTGAATAACTGATTAAGTGATTTGCAAATTCTATTACATTAGCTCTCCCTCTCAATATTTCAAACGGTGCATCATTGGATTGGTTATGGTTATCCCGCTTGAAAGTTGTCAAATTCCTTTGTGATGAATTCAGTTCCTCAAGATAGAATATTGTTGCTTTAGGAATTTTGCCACAGTTCTCAATACATTCTACTTCCTCACCTAAGAAGTCTTTTGTGCCCTTCCTTTGAGAATCTTCTCTTAAGCCAAAAGGGGCAACATATTCTCTAAAAACATATTCAAGACCATCCCCAGGGTAATACTTTACGATTCTTGGTTTTTGTGGTAGGTTACCTTCGCCTAATATATATTGATTTCTAATATACTCTGGCCAATACTTACTATCATCATATTCAACAATAGCAAATCCATTTGTATTTACAGAATTGTCATAATAAAGTCCAGTATAAGTTGCAACATCATTTGCTCCCTTATTAAAAGAAGCGTTTCTTAACTCAAGAAGACTACCATCTTCCCTTAAAATCTTAATAAAGTCCTGAAAATGTATATTGTCGGGAGTTTCCACATTATTACAAACATTATATCCTTCTAAAATCCAAAGTAATTGTGATTCGTTTGGTAGATATATATTTTGATTCTGATTTACAATATCCCATTCATGTCTGCATGGTTCGTCTACGGCTACTGAAATACAACGACCAATATCATTAAAATCGTTACCGTTAAAACCTATAATACTCATTCCTTTATAATATGAATGGAATCTGTTTGTTTTATATAAGGCTTGAATTACAAATCCGTTGACGCTTATAACCCAAGTTGGTGTTGATTTCGTAAGTTTTATCCACCCGTCGTTACCTACAGAATCTATTATGTGCCTTAAATAAGCCACATAAGTAGCATTACTAACATAATTGACATCTACTTTTATTGGATAACCATCAATTGTAGTATTAGATATTGGATAGGTATATGACATAAAGCCATTGATTGGTGACACATCGTAACTTCCATCATTCACTTGTGATAATTGAGCAAATAAGGTATGATTATACAAAATACCAAATGTAAAACTACAAAGCATTATTAGTATGTTTTTCATGTTTGCACCTTATTTACTAATGATAAATTTTTGACTGTAAATAGTGATACCTTCTTGTTCTACCATCAAGAGATATACACCGGTTGCAATATTGTTAGGTTGAATTGAGTACTGTTGATTATCCGAATCAACATTAATCATTTGTGTATGAACAGTCAAACCGCTTAGATTAACAATCCTTAATAAGTACTTCCCTTTATCTAAACCTGTAAGTAGAAGATTGATGTTGTTATCAGTAGGAATAGGAAATAATTTTGCTGAAATATGAAATTTATGTTCGCAATTGACACAAGCATGTTTCCCGGGTGGCGGAGGTAACAATTCATCGTAAAGCTTGGGCATTTCATAAAATGAACGATGACTTTCTCCTCTCAATGTACATTTTACGAAGTCTTGACCATGCGTTAAATGTCTTGCTTTGAACGGAAAAATTTGTTGCTGTGCAATATAAGTTAAATTAATTTCAGGTATTGTATCTAATCCACATTGTCCAAAAATAAGTATTGTTACGGCTGTATCTTTATAAGTATTCGTATCAATTGGTATCTTACCTGAAATTATAAAAATCATATCAATGATTGTGTCTTGGTTAAATTTGCTAACCATATAGTTTATCCTCAATTTCTCCCAATTTGGATAAATGAATCTAGTTGTATCAACTTTTGGATAAAGCAAGGGGTCAATATGAATCGTTGAATCCTCCCCCCAAATTATCATTGATGGGAAGAATTTAATAGGGTTATTCCCAAAACCTATAAGAGTATCCTGACTCATATCGTCATTATAATCTTCTACATCCAAGATTACTTTGTAGTTATACAAACTATCATTTGCTTTGGAGTCTATCGTGATGAAGAATAAGCAAATGCAAATTAGTAGTTGAAAATTTTTACTCATACAAAACCTCAAAATTTATGATAATGAAAAAGTTTTCCTCTTTGATTTTAATCATATTTCAATTATAAAGTCATTTATCAAAATATATCTTAAGCACTTTTACTGCTTCATCATTGTAATAATATCGTCTATGAAATCGGTCATAATGTTTATTTTCAATCAGAATAGGGGGGTATTCGTACTCTACTTTTTTGTAAGTTTTCTTTGCCCCACGCCTTAGTTGTTCCAGTCTCTCATTTGACACTCCAAACATTTCCGATAGTTCTTCAATCGAATACATAGGTTTGTATAAAGCACCGTTTACGATTTGCTCCCGGTCTATCGCGCCGCTTTTTAGGTCATATCGAGCAATTTTGTCTTTATCTGCAATCAGTTCAACATACAATTGCTTGTTTGAACGTTTAGAGCGTTTGATTTGCAAATAATCGAGCAAAGCATTATAATAATCATATTCATATGCCTTGTCATATTCCTTAACACCCTTTGCATTGACTACTCTTACAGCAAACAAATTCCTTTCCTACGTATCGTGATTTTGTCAAATATACTCATATTATTAATATAATTATATACAGTAATATCATTTAATCATATTTTTATATTATTTGTTGATACTTTTGTGATAAATTGTACTTTGAATATATTAAATTGCATTGTTTCAATATTGCTTTTTGTTATTTCTTTAGGACTGAATCATGATTAATAGACTTTTGAACTTTATAGAAGCGAATTATACAGACTTCAACACTTATGCTGTGAAGTCCGGAATTCCTTTGTCTGACCTGAAATCTTGGTTTGATGGTGCTACCGAGCCAACATTGCAAGATTTGGTTAAAATCTACAATACAGGCTGTTCACTCGATTGGCTGTTAAGTGGTGAAAATGGAATGTACGCTTTCAACAAAGCAGGATTAACCATTTACAAAAATATTACCGAGCAGGATAATGGTTATTACCGAGCAGACTTTAATTAAAATCATTGTTGGTAAACGTGCAGAAGTGGTCAGCAACTTGCTGACGCAATATGCTGAATATGGCAATATGACGGCGAACGAGAGCACGCTCACATTCGCCTACATAGGGGATGAAATAAGACAAAAAATAGATGAAATCATTGATTTATACAACTTGTTAGGTCATCTAAAGAGCTTTACCGCTTACATGAACAATCGTTTGATGTATAACTTGGATTTCGTTAATTTGAAGAAGATATTCGAATGTCACCATTCAAGACCATGTAAAAGACAAAGCTTCGGATGTCAATATCTCGATAGTGTTAAGCTCTATCAAAGCTCTCCGAACGGTCCGTTTTGGTTTGAATACGGACATCTGGAAAGTGCCGATGTATGGATTATTGATAAATCGCAAATCATGAAAGTATTGGAAAAAGAAATAAAGCAAAATCTGATATACTTTTGCCCTCAGTTCTCATTAGAACACATCAAATCGGTAATTGCGAAGCTCCCTGACAAACTTACGTTAAGCAAGTATCCTGAATTGGAGCTTTACCAACGTGACCGTGTAGCGGTGACAGGCGAACCCACAAAGTGGGAGCTACGATTCAAAAGCAATAAAGAAGAAATACTGCAGATGATGGATGTTTTAGAGCAAAAAATTATGCTACTGCAATTTATAGATAGGTTAAACTGACATGTCACGTCCAAGAACTAAAACAAGTGACCGTTGGTATTTGCGGAAGGGTCATATATATTATAACTTTGGTTGCTGTTACCGTCGCAATGACCGAGTACACTTAGATATTGTCAAATCTGCTTTGAATCCAACTCGATTACGCTTTAGTTTGGGAATTCCTTGGGCTACCGGCAATAAGGAGTTTGCATT
Source organism: Desulfobulbaceae bacterium (assembly GCA_018335795.1). Lineage (GTDB taxonomy): Bacteria > Bacteroidota > Ignavibacteria > Kapaibacteriales > UBA2268 > PGYU01. The sequence continues at coordinate 9,030 of JAGXRP010000034.1, forward strand.
AGCTGAACTTGAAAAAGCAATACATACCCATTTTACAGTCAAAACAGTTACCGGACCGAACGACGGTTCAACTGAACCTGTGATGTTAAGCGACTTGGTAGATAGATATTACAAGCTTTTTTATAGCGAATTTCCGAAAGTTACCAAATACTTGACCGATAGAACTCTCAAATACTTCTTTTCCGATTCTGATTTCTATTTAGATGATATTGATGCAATCCGGAATCATATTGAGAATAAATTAGCAGATATAAAACGGCAATATCATCCCAATTACATTCGCAAACTAACAAGCAATTTATCAAGAATATTCAAATATGCTCATAGTCGTGGGATGGTGAAATATAATCCGGTGATGTTGGATAGCATCCCTGAAGTTGTCAAATCCAAAAAGATTAGTTACACGACTGAGCAAGTTTTAGCGATAATAGATTATTTCAAGGCAAAGCAGAAGTATGACATGTATTATTTGGTTCGCTATCACGCTGTTACAGGGGTAAGACTGATAGAATCCCTTCGTTTCTTTAATAAAGATATAAATAACGACATTATTACAATCCATGGCAAAGGTACTGCCAATATGAAAATAATGTCAAGAGAATTCCCTATGTCAATTTTTCCAGAGCTATTTGACATCGTAGAGGGCATTAGAGATACCTGCATGGATAAAACGACGGGAAAGATGTTTCCATGGATTGCGAGCGTACATCCGCATGAACATTTGAAAACTGCCAAAAAAGTATTAGGTATTGAGGTGGAAAAGGGATTTCACCCGATTCGAGCGTGGCGAGAGAATCATCTAATCAAAGAGGTTGGGATAGCTCCGCATATCGTAGCTGAATTGTTGGGACATACTCAAATTGTTCAGCGTGAACATTACGTAACGGCATTAGGCGGAAAAGTGATTGAAAAACTTGTCAATAAATGACAAATTTATCCAAAATAGCACACATATTAGACACGTTTATTTTGCATAAAAAAGGAAAACCCTGATATAATCAGGGTTTCAAGTCGCAAAAAAATATTTTTGGTGATCCCAAGGGGATTCGAACCCCTACTGCCAGCGTGAAAGGCTGGTGACCTAACCGTTAGTCGATGGGACCGTCGGAATCACAAAGAATTCAAAAGTAACACTTTTTTTTGAAATGGCAAAATCTTTTTTAAACGAAAGTTCAAAATTTGTTAAAATTGGCGGAGTACCCGTAAATCGTTTTCGTAGAGAAGCCTGATGTCATCAATGCCTGTACGAAGCAAAGTCACACGCTCGATTCCAAATCCGAAAGCGTATCCACTATAAATTTCGGGGTCAATACCTCCGGCACGTAGCACGTTTGGATGCACCATTCCGCAACCGGCGATTTCAAGCCAGCCTGAATGTTTGCAAATTCGGCACCCGGTTCCGCCACACAGATAGCAGCTTATGTCAACTTCTGCGGAGGGCTCGGTGAATGGGAAGTACGAGGGACGGAATCTGAATTTTGATTTTTCTCCATACATGCGCTTTGCAAATGCCATGATTGTGGCTTTGAGCTCGGCTAAGGAAACGTTTTTATCTATATAAAGTCCTTCCACTTGATGAAATTCGGCAAGTGAGCGGGAGTTGATAGATTCGTTCCTATAAACGCGTCCGGGCATGATCGAGCGAATTGGTGGCTGTTGGGATTGCATCACACGGATTTGCACAGGCGAAGTATGGGTTCTGAGCAATAGCTCCCTATCTGATTTGACAAAAAAGGTATCTTGCATATCGCGTGCAGGATGGTCCGGAGCGAAGTTTAGTGCGTCAAAGTTATGGTAGCCGTCTTCGATGTCGGGTCCTTCTGCAACGGTGAAACCCATTGACCTGAAAATTTCGGTGATGTCCTCCAAAGTCTGTAAAACGGGATGGAAAGTGCCGTTGAAGTTGCGTCGTCCGGGCAAAGTCATATCTATGTCAACTTTAGTTTCGGTCGCTGTTGCGAATTTTTCTTGCAATACCTTAAATTCACGTTCTGCAAATTGGCGGCATTCGTTAAGTTCTTTACCGATAATTGGCTTAATGTCAGGAGCGGCTGTTTTCATTTTCTCGAAATAAGCTTGTATTTCGCCTTTTTTCACAAGGTATTTCATACGGAAGTTATCGAGCAATTCTTTGCTTGTAATTTCGCCGATTTCGGTGGCAATTTGGTTTCGCAAGTTTCTTATTTCGTCAATCATTTTTAGAAATTTATTAGTAAAAAATATACAATATAACAAAAAGGTGCAATAAGTTCAAATTAAAGTTGGGAAACACCCTGGTTGAGCAATTCGGCTTTTTCGGCTACTTTCAGATTTGAGATAATGACGTCCAAGTCGCCACTCATAATCGAATGCAGCGAATAATTTTTGGCATCGCCTTCCAAACGGTGGTCTGTCACCCGATTTTGTGGATAATTATATGTACGAATTTTCTCTGAACGGTCGCCTGATTTGACCATCATTTTTCGTGATGATGACATTTCAGCTTGTTGCTTGGAGAGTTCAAGTTCGTAGATTCGTGAACGTAGCACTTTCATTGCTCTTTCGCGATTCTTCAGCTGTGAACGTTCTTCTTGGCATTGGACTACAATTCCTGTGGGATTGTGCACCAATCTAACGGCTGTTTCGACTTTGTTCACATTTTGCCCACCTTTGCCACCTGCACGGAAGATGTCTATACGTAAGTCTTCTTCACGAATTTCAACATCAATTTCTTCTGCTTCCGGAAGTATAGCTACTGTCGCAGCCGAAGTATGAACTCGTCCGCTTGCTTCGGTTTCGGGTACTCGTTGGACTCGATGTACACCACTTTCAAACTTTAATGTGCCAAAAACATCGTCACCGGACATTGAAAAGATAATTTCCTTAAATCCGCCTTTTTCACTTTCGTTGAAATCAATTACTTCGAGTTTGAAGCCAACTTTATCAGCGTAATATTGGTACATTTTGAACAAATCACCCACAAAAATTCCCGCTTCATCTCCACCCGTGCCGGCTCTCATTTCTACAATACAATTTTTCAAATCGTTCGGGTCTTTGGGAATAAGCAAAAACCTAAGTTCTTCGTCAAGTTTTTCAATTTCTGTGGTAAGCATCTCGATTTCCTCGTAAGCCATTTCGCGAATTTCTGGGTCTAACGCTTTTTCTTGAGTCAATTCCTTGTTGGATTGTAATTCGTCACTCATCTTGATATAACGCAAACCAATATCTGCCAGAACTTTGAGCTGCTTACGTTCGCGAGAAATTTGCTTGTAGCGATTGACATCATTCATAATGTCAGGGCTGTTCAAGCTTTCCTCAATTTTTTCAAATCTTTCAATTATTGATTTTATTTTTTCGTACATATTCGTCTTATCATTTATAGTATAACATACAAAAATACGAAAAATATGACGATTGAAATAAAGCACTTTAAGTTTAAGAGATGATTAATGTCCGAGATTTACTGATTATTAATTATATTTGTTGTTAAATTAAAATTAAAAAAGAGTATTATGTGTGGAATTGTAGGATATTTAGGAAAAAGTTCGGCTGCGAACATACTCATCAACGGCTTAAAAAGGATGGAATACCGAGGGTATGATTCAGCCGGAATGGCAGTGCTGAACGATGGTATCATCAAAACGACGAAGAAAAAAGGCAAGGTATCCGAGCTTGAAAGATTGGTAGATTTGAGCAAAGAAAACTCAACAATCGGCATTGCACATACTCGATGGGCAACTCATGGTTTCCCGAATGATATCAATGCGCACCCGCATTCTGACCAAGCGAACAAAATTACGATTGTGCATAATGGCATAATCGAAAATTATACTGCGATTAAGAAAAAATTGACTTTAGATGGGTATCAATTCAAATCCGAAACTGACACTGAAGTTTTGGCAGTGTTCATAGGGGCATTGTACGAGCGATTCGGAGATTTAGAATATGCGGTGAGATTTGCACTATCGGAAGTGGACGGCACTTTTGGAATGCTTGTGCTTTCTGCAGACCATCCCGATATGTTGATTGCAGCTCGTCGTGGTAGCCCTTTGCTAATTGGAATCGGCGATGACGAATTTGTAGCAGCATCTGACGCTGCAGCTGTTATCCAATACACAAAGCAAGTGATATACCTAAATGACAATGAAATTGCCATAATCACTCGTGATGGCTATCATACTAAGACCATATCGAACGAAGATACTATTTCTAAAATCGAGCAAATCGAATTCGATTTGGAGCAAATCGAAAAAGGCGGATTCGAGCATTTCATGTTAAAAGAAATTTTCGAGCAACCCGAAACAATTCAAAATGCATTTCGTGGGCGTTTGCTTGTCGATGAAGGCGATGTAAAACTTGGCGGATTGCGACAAATTCAAGAGCAACTTCGTTCGGCAGAGCGGATAATAATCACAGCTTGCGGAACTTCATGGCATGCAGGACTTGTTGGCGAGTATATGATTGAGCATTTGGCAAATATACCCGTAGAAGTCGAATATGCGTCAGAATTTCGCTATCGCAACCCGGTAATTAAGAAAAATGACATAGTTCTTGCAATTTCGCAAAGTGGCGAAACAGCAGATACGATGGCAGCAGTCCGCGAAGCAAAGCAAAAAGGTGCAACCGTTCTTGGCATTGTCAATGTTGTCGGCAGTTCAATCGCGCGCTATACATCTGCAGGTGTCTATACACATGCCGGACCGGAAATAGGAGTTGCCTCAACAAAAGCTTTCACTTCGCAACTGACAGTGTTGAGCTTGATAGCGATTATGTTCGGCAGGATGAATACATTAAGTAAATATGAAGGTATAAAAATCGCTAAGGAATTACTCAATATTCCGGATAAAATAAAAAAGATATTCGAATCAGCAGACAAGATACAGCAAATCGCTAAACAACATGCAAAAGCCAAAAACTTCCTTTACCTTGGTCGCGGATATAATTTCCCCGTAGCTCTCGAAGGTGCATTAAAATTGAAAGAAATATCATACATTCATGCCGAAGGCTATCCGGCTGCTGAAATGAAGCACGGACCAATCGCTTTGATTGATGAGAATATGCCTGTTGTATTTATAGCGACTCAAGATGAAATTTACGAAAAAATAATATCAAATATTGAGGAAGTTAAGGCTCGAAAAGGTAAAATCATTGCTATTGCTACCGAAGGTGACACAAGAATTGAATCCGTCGCCGATAACGTGATATACATACCAGAAACTTTGCCAATGCTGACGCCGATTTTGTCAGTTATTCCATTCCAATTATTAGCTTATTATACTGCATTAGAGCTGGATTGCGATATAGATAAACCCAGAAATTTAGCAAAAAGCGTTACCGTAGAGTAATAGGAGAAAATTTATGAAAATAGCGATTATAGGATTGGGATATGTGGGGCTCCCCTTAGCATGTGCTATTGATTTGAAAACGTCTCACGAAGTTGTCGGCTATGATTACCAATCAAAAAAAATCGATAAAATTCGGAACAGACAATGCCCGATTGATGATTTCCAATGTAGCGAAGATTTAAAGGTTTCTAGATTCATCGTCTCTGACCAAACAGAAATAATGACTGATTCCGATATATTCATCATTTGTGTGCCGACTCCGGTGCTAAATGATTATACTCCGGATTTGACACCATTAAAATCCGGTGTCGAAGCTATATTGCCATACATCAAAAGAGGCAGCTATGTAATGGTCGAATCTACTATAAATCCGGGCGTTTGCGATGAAATCGTTATTCCGATGATTGAAGATAACATTGATTTAAAAGCAGGTATAGATTTTGACGTTGCACATTGTCCCGAGCGTATCAATCCGGGTGACCCATATTGGAATGTTTATAATATTCCTCGTAATATTGGTTCTACTCGTCCGGAAGCAACAACTTTCTTAGCGGATTTTTACAGAAGTTTCATCTCCGGCGAAATCAACGAAATGCCGAATCTCAAAACTGTAGAAGCTACCAAAATTATCGAAAATACTTTCCGAGATATTAATATTGCATTTGTAAATGAATTGGCAAAATCTTTTGATGTATTGAATATTGATTTGATGGCTGTTATAAAAGGTGCATCCAACAAGCCCTTCGCATTTTTGCCACATTTCCCGGGTTGCGGTGTCGGCGGACATTGCATTCCTGTTGACCCTTACTATCTTATCGAAAGAGCTAAACAAAGCGGATTCGACCATAAATTACTCAAAATGGCTCGTGAAATCAATAATTCGATGCCTGAATATACAATCGAGAAGTTGACAGATGCTCTAAATATTGTCGAGCGACCAATCAAAAATACTCCAATTGCATTATTGGGATTGAGTTACAAAGCAAATGTGGGTGATTTGAGGGAATCTCCTGCTATTATTTTGAAGAATATTTTGCACGAAAAGCAAGCCGCCACATTTGTATATGACCCGTATTTCCCCGAGTATTCTAATGTTGATTCGCTCGAAATGGCTCTTGAAAATTCATATGCAGTAGTTTTGGCAACAGACCATAATTTATTCAAAGAAAAATTAACGCCTGAATTCTTATTGAAATACAACATCAGAATCGTTATAGATGGCAAAAACTGCCTTGACAAAGAAAATATTATCAAGGCAGGAATTTTGTATAAGGGTATTGGGACTTAAATCTGAAAGATTAAAGTTCTTCTCTCATCGAAGATTTGCGTTTATTTGGGTCAAGCTCAATTTTACGCAATCTGATTGATTCCGGAGTAATTTCTACTACCTCGTCATCAGCAATAAACTCTATTGATTGTTCGAGTGATAATTTGCGGGGCGGACGTAATGGAATAGTATTATCCGAACCCGACGCTCTCATATTAGATAATTTCTTCTCTTTCGTAATATTCACTTGCAAATCAGTCGTTTTGTTTCTTTCACCTATAACCATACCAACATAAACTTTGGTACCCGGTTCGATAAACAATTCGCCTCTGTCTTCCATAGCCAAACTTGCATAGCCGGTAGTTCTACCGGACCTATCAGCTACTAATGCACCTGAAACACGTTGCGGAATGGCACCAAACCATTCACCATAGCCCTCGAATAATGTATTCATTACTCCCGAACCTTTTGTATCAGTAAGGAATTGACTTCTGAAGCCGATTAGACCGCGAGAAGGAATCAAAAACTCCATATTGACGCGTCCGTGTCCGGTATTCATCAAATTTTGCATTACACCTTTACGTACAGAAAGCTTTTCGGTAATCACACCTACATGCTCTTCGCGAACGTCCAAGTAAACTCTTTCGACAGGTTCGTGTGTCTTACCGTCAACTTCTTTTGTAATTACGCTTGGTCTAGACACCATGAATTCGAAGCCTTCCCGACGCATAGTTTCAATTAAAATCGCCATTTGCAATTCTCCTCGACCTTTAACTTCGAAAGCGTCGGCACGGTCTGCAATTGGCTCTACTTCGAGCGATACATTGCGGAGCATTTCCTTTTCCAAACGGGCTTTTAGGTGCCGAGTTGTCAAGAATTTGCCTTCAGTTCCGGCAAATGGACTGTTATTGATATAAAATATCATCGAAACCGTTGGCGCATCAATAGTGATTCTCGGCAATGGTTTTGGATTTTCATTGTCTGTCAGAGTATCGCCGATACTAATCCCGTCAATACCAGCAATCGCAATAATATCGCCTGATTCGACCCTATCAACCATTTTTTTCTTCAAACCCATAAAGGTGTAAAGAGCAGAAAGTTTGAGATTGTTGCGGTTGCCATGTTCGGCACAAAGTGTGTATTGTTTATTCATCTCAAGAACGCCGTTTTCGAGCCTGCCGATAGCAATTTGCCCGACATAAGAATCATAATCAAGATTTGTAATCAAAAATTGTGGTTCGTGGTCATCAACTGACTTGGGACCGGGGATTTGTTCGACAATAGTATCGAAAAGTGGTTGCAAATCAGTACAATCGTCGCCAATTTCGTAATGAGCAATCCCATCTCTGGCAATAGTATATAAAATTTTGAATTCAATTTGTTGGTCAGAGGCATCGAGGTCAATGAACAAGTCGTAAATTTCGTTTGTCACAGCTTGAATCCTTGCATCAGAACGGTCAATCTTATTGATTACCACAATAATTGGCAATTTCTTTGCTAATGCCTTTTTGACTACGAAACGGGTTTGAGGCAAAGGACCTTCGCTGGCATCTACCAAAAGAATTGCACCATCCACCAAACTAAGACTACGTTCTACTTCGCCACCAAAATCGGCGTGACCGGGAGTATCAATAATGTTGATTTTAATGTCGTGGTACCAAATAGCAGTATTTTTTGCCATTATGGTAATGCCGCGTTCGCGTTCCAAATCCATCGAATCCATGACTCGCTCGTCTACATGCTGATTAGCACGGAATGTTCCGCTTTGGTTCAACATGCCGTCCACTAAGGTTGTCTTGCCGTGGTCAACGTGAGCAATAATTGCTATATTGCGTAAATTTTGTTTATTCATCAGAATTTTCTAACTTTTTATATTTTTGTAGTACTAATCAAGTATCAAAGTATATGGAGTGATTATATTGTAAGAATGGTAAAATTATAAGGGATGTCGAAAGTAACAAAAAAAAGACTCTGCATGTTTGCAGAGTCTTTTTTCCGAGTTGATTTTACTCGGGTCTATCGTATTTGCAACACTTGTGTAGTTTTGCATAAACGCTATCGGAAGCCTTCGCAAGCTCTGTATCGTGCCCTACTGCCGCAATACTTTCATGAATTTTCTTTAGTTCGACAATTTCGGTATCATATTCGACTGTAAGCATCTTAGTGCTTTGGTCCCAGTCAGCAGACTTGACGCCATCTATTTTTGCGGCTTTTTCGATTCTGGCTTCGCACATATCGCAGTTTCCATATACTATGAACTCTGATTTTTGCGTTTCGTCACCATTTTGTGTATGGGCAATTATACTTCCGAAAAAGAAGATTGCTACGCTTATTAAAATTGAATATATCATATTACACCTCTTATTATTAGTAAATAAATATAAAAAACAAAAAACTCTTATAACAAAAATACTTAAATGCTTATCAAATAAATTACATAATTCATTGATTTAGTTGTAAGTTTTACTGTGCTATTTCTTCCATTTCAATCTCAAACTGTTGCTCACTACACTGATACTACTTAAAGCCATGGCTGCTCCGGCTAACATAGGATTGAGCAGAAATCCGTTAATCGGATAGAGTAAACCGGCAGCAATCGGAATCCCGATTATATTATAAATAAAAGCCCAAAATAGGTTCTGCTTGATTGTGGTGACGGTATGTTTTGAGAGTTTTATAGCAATAGGTATCTTGTTCAAATCCGATGATATGATGGTCATCTTAGCCACATCCATAGCAATATCGCTGCCTTTGCCCATAGCAATACTTACATCCGCTTGAGCCAAAGCTGTGCTATCGTTAATGCCGTCACCTACCATAGCGACGATTTTGCCTTGCTCTTGTAGGCGTTTGACATATTCAGCTTTTTGTTGGGGCATAACTTCTGATTTATAATTTTTGATGCCGGTCGCATTTGCAATAGCATTCGCTGTTGATTCATTATCTCCGGTCAGCATATGAACTTCGATGCCCAAGTCTTGCAATTTTTTGATTGCATCTATTGATGTACTCTTGATTTTGTCCGCAATTGCAACTATTGCCAGAGTATTCTCCTTATCTGCAAAGAAAATCACGGTCTTAGACTCTTTGCTCAATTCTTCAGCCTTTTGTGCTAAAACTGTTTTAATTGGAATATGGTTTTCGGTAATAAATTGATGATTGCCTACAAAATAGAAATTGTCGCCCACTTTTGCTTTGACACCTTGCCCGGTAATGCTTTCAAAATCTTGAACATCTTGTAAATCAGAGTCTTGCAAGTGCTTCGAAATTGCATCGGCTAATGGGTGCTCTGATAATTTTTCTATGCTATGTAGGACAGATTGCCTGCTATTGTCGTCATTAAGCCAATGAATATCAGTAACTTCAGGTTTTCCTTCAGTAATAGTCCCTGTTTTATCTAAAACAATAGCATTGATATTTCTTGCAAGTTCGAGACTTTCCGCATCTTTAATCAGGATGCCTTGAGCCGCACCTTTGCCGACGCCAACCATAATTGCCGTAGGGGTTGCCAATCCTAATGCACATGGGCACGCAATTACAAGCACAGTTACCAAAGCTAACAAACCGTGTGTGAATCCGCTTTCTCCACCCCAAACAACCCAAGCACCAAAAGCGAGAAATGCAATAAGAATGACAATCGGCACAAAAATCCCTGCAATTTTGTCAACTAATTTTTGAACCGGGGCTTTGCTGCCTTGTGCATCTTGTACCATTTTGATTATTTGCGAAAGCATGGTTTCAGACCCAACTTTTTCAGCTTTGAATTGAAATACACCTTTTTGGTTGATTGTACCGGCGAAAACTTTATCTTTCTCCTGTTTGAGGACAGCGACAGGTTCGCCGCTGAGCATACTTTCGTCAACATAAGAGCTGCCATTCAATACAACGCCGTCAACCGCAATTTTCTCGCCCGGCTTGACTAGAATTACATCACCTTTGTTCACATTTTCAATTGGCTTTTGAACTTGATTGCCATTGCTTTCGATGATTGTTACAGTTTTGGGCTGCAAACCCATTAATTGCTTGATAGCAGTTGAAGTATTTCCCTTTGCTTTTTCTTCGAGCAATTTTCCTAATAATATGAATGCTATAATTACCGAGGCAACTTCGAAATAAACATGGCTTTCCAATCCGCGCTCAATCCAGAATTCGGCAAATAGCGTATTGAAAACACTGAATATATAAGCAACACCGGTGCTCAAAGCCACCAATGTATCCATATTTACAGAACGGTGTTTTGCTTGTTTCCATGCGTTAGTGAAGAAATTCTTTCCAAACCAAAAGATTACGGGTGTAGAAAGTATCCACATGATTTCGTTAGCATAGGGAATATTCATGAAAAACATGCCAATCACGGCAATTGGTATAGACAAGGCAATAGCCCAGATGGTTTTTCGTTTCAGAGCCTCGAATTTCATTTCTTGAATTTCTTCGACTGACTCGGAAAATTTATCATCAGATTCGACAATCAAATCATATCCGATAGATTGAACGGTTTTGCGAAGCCCATTTGTTGTGATGATATTTGGGAGATATTCGACGGCGACAGTTTGCGTAGCATAATTAACTGATGCGTCAATCACACCGTCTTGCGATTTGAGCATGCTCTCGACACTTATTGCGCATGATGCACAAGTCATATCCAGCACAGAAAATGTATGCTTAACAGTTGTTACTTCATACCCAATGTCCCGTATTGCGGTAACGGCTTTTTTTAGAACTTCACTTCCGTTACCGGTTTCAATTACAGCTCTGCGATTGTTCAATTCAACTTTATGGCTTTCAATGCCCTGCAGTTGATCCAATCCTTTGTCCACAATGAGTGCACAATGTTCGCTCTCAACTTGTTCCAATGGAATAAAAAACGATGTATTTTGTGTTGTGCCCATTTTCGTACCTTCGAAAAATGTAAATATTAAAATTGATTTCAATCTTGATACAAATTTAGCCTCATAGAGAGCTAAATATGTTACAGTTTTTGTTGAAAGATTTGTAAGATTTACACTTTGTCTAAAGGATTACGTTTAATGGTTTTAATATTTTTGAAATGGCTTGGAGTTAGCCCTGTTACTTTCTTAAATTGATTGCTCAAATATGCAACACTTGAATAATTCATTCGGAAAGCAATTTCGCTCAAGGTCAATTCATCATATACAATTAATTCTTTGACTCTTTCGATTTTTTGGGCTATGAAGTATTTTTCGATAGTTTTGCCTTCGACTTCCGAAAATAAATTGCTTATATAATTATAGTCGTGATTGAGATGACGGCTTAAATAATCAGACAAGTTGGTTTTCAAATCGTTGTCTTTGTAGTGCACCAATTCAATTACTAAGTTTTTGATTTGTTCTATCAAACGACTTTTTTTGTCGTCTATGATTTCAAAACCGAATCTACTCAGAGTTTCGCCTGCTAATTGCTTTTCGGATACCGTCAACTCTCTGTCAAAATTGACAACGCCCAATTCAACATTTAATGGCTTAATGCCGATTGTTTCAAGTTCGCTTTTGACAACCATTATGCAACGATTGCAAACCATATTTTTGACAAATAGTTTCATAAATACATGACGTTTATATACCAAATTAGATTAAAATCAGGAATTAATATAAACAAAATTAATTTGTATGAGTAATGTCCAATTCTAAGAAAATTAATTCACCAATAACTCACTACTAATAAGGCTCATATACCACTTGCAAATAGGTTATCGGATAGCTTATTCCTTCGATTCGGAAATTGAGAGTCATTTGTTCGATTTCATCATAATGTTTCACAAAGACATAGCCACCAACTTCGTATCCCGGGAATAAAGTAGTTTTTCGGAGCACTTCGGTTGCCCAAAATTCTTTCCTTTCTGCCATTGAAACTATGAGCAATTTGCTGTTTTCTCTATCTACTTTGTACATTTCCATTCTTACGGCTTGGCGCTCACTTAAGGCTTCGCTTTTGGCTTCATCATTGCCCCCGATTGCCTCAGTTACTGCTACATCAACGACTGTAGTAATTATCCCTGTCAGTATTTGTCTCCCAACAATATTTTCGTCCGCAGCTATTTGATTCGAAAAATCCATCTCGATTTTCAAGAGTCTTTCCTCGGGTGAGTCCGCCATTACTGTATCATTCGGTAGTATATCCGGTTTTTTTTCAAGGTAAGGGTCGATTTTATCAACAACGTAGAAGAAATTTGCAGGATCAACAACGGCTTTCAAGCCTGATTCGTTACTTACAGTAACGTAAAAAACATGAAAACCGTCGTAGGATTCGATATAAGCTGCTTCGAGATACAACCTATTATAATTCATCGCTACATATTCCGAGCCATACCTAAAGCTAATATTTTCTTTGTCAACAACCTGTAAACGATAAACAGGTTTTGGAGAAGCACAGCCATATACCATTACCAATATAATAATAATGGATGGCAGAATATTTTTTTTCATCAAATCACCTCTTTGTTAATGAGTAATTTATGTGAAAACAAAATCTATTCGTTACTTCCGAATTTTTATGTCGTTATTGTCCCCAAATCAATATTTCACAAATTTTTCAAATTTATCGCCAATTCTAATGAAATATAATCCAGTTGACAGATTCGATATATCAATTTTTACATTCCCCCTTGCTGAGCCAGCCAAAGGGAGGGTCATCACAATTTCGCCAAGTGAATTATAGAGATTAACACCACCCAGGCTCCTGTTATTAGATGAGGAATTATTGATAAAGTATGAACTAATCTCAATATAATCATTTGCCGGATTGGGGAATATAAATAGATTGTCCTGCGAAATTTCTTCGACGCTTGATACCGAAGTACAGAAATCAAACCTTTTACCTGAAACAAAATCTTTACCGCTAATTGAAAATATTACTGAACCATCCATTCTTTTCATGACTATAGCAGTTTCCTTAGAAACACCTTCGCCAATATAATCAGTCGGTCTGAATGAGTAACAACCATCCGGAATACAAGCATTATATATATAATTAGTTGAAGGTAACTCGTTTTGAACAATTACTGTTTTACCTTCAGAATTTAATATCTCAAATCTCTTACTCCAGCTATTGTTGTCGCCATACCATTCTATAGTAGCTATTTGAGGGTTTTCTATAATATAAAATTTAGTTTCTGCAATATTATTTTCGGGTGTTAAATCATTTTCTATGTTGTCATAATCAATAATTTCAACTTTAAGAGTATTCTCTCCTACTTTAAATTTGCTTATATCGAGTGGAACATGCTTTATATTCCTTGAAAATACTTTTCCGTCGATTGAGGAGTCTGAAACGACACCATTGAATGATGTTCTAAGAATAACATTTTGAATTGGAAGCGTTCCCCTGTTAAACAATTGAAAGTATTCGATTGCATCAAATTGAAAGATATCACAAACGAATATTGTGTCATTACTAATAGCATTAGGGATACTTATATAAATATCATATGATGGCACAAATGGCAAGGTTAAATATAAAGGGGGGACATCTTGTAAATCTGCTTCTCCTATCAAATAATCAATACCTTCGTGATTAATTGTCATTTCTAATGAACCTTTTGCACTCCCTTCTTTATAGAAATAATAACTACCTTCCTGCAAGCAATTTTCAATAAGGTACTTTTTACCTACATCAGCAGACCCATAGTTAGCAATAGTTTTCGAATCGTAATTGCTCAAAGCAAGCATCTGAATTTTTAAATTCGAGACTTGTTCCAAATCAACAGTAAATTGAATCGGACTATTACCGGAATAATTAAAGTATTGACCTTTAGAAGCATTTTGGATAGCAATATTATTATCATTAGGTTTACTTACCTCGATTTCGATATAGAATTTGCCAACATCATCAGGAAGTATATTTGGGAGTTGAATTCTTTTAGAGCCCAAAGGCGGTAAACTCTTTTCTAAAGTAATCACTTGGCTATCGGTTTTTATAATATCATCAGGGGAATTACCTATTTTAACTACTAATTCAAATGAAGTTAAATCGTTCAAACCCATATTTCTTATAAGTACTTCTCCCAAATTTGAATAACCTTCACAAGAATAAACGTTTTCAGGGATAATAATTTTAATATTTTCTATGTAATCGTCTTCAGTTGGTACATCATCAATTCCAAGCTTTGAATGAGAAATAATCCAATCATAAAAATAGGGAACACGTGTATAAACAGCAGGTTGCTTGGCGCCTCCACAAACTGCCCCCCATGAAGTGATGCCGGCGAGTACCCATGTATCGGTGTTGTCTTTGACAAATAAAGGACCACCGCTATCACCATGGCAGCTGCTTTTTCCACCTTCCTCATAACCTGTGGGCAACATATCAGCAGTTACTTCATTCACTTCATCCGCTCCATTTGTTTCTGTGAACCATTGATTTGCAGTTTCTAAAGTAATTATAGGCAAAGATGTGACTTGGAGCCAATCAGGAGCATTCCCTCTGTAAGTTGTTGTCCCCCATCCTGTAGTTGTTGCCATAATTCCGGGAGCAATCAATCCATTTTGCTCTTCCTCTGGGGTAAGTAATCGGATTGATTTTGAGCCAATTTTTGATGTGTCAATAGGATATGCAAGCCTAAGCAAAGCCACATCATTTTGAATAACATTGATATCGAAATTTTCGTGAACAATATAATCCGATATTTCAATAACTTGTCCTTGATTTGGTTGGGAGCGTCGAGTTATATGAGCAACAATTTTTTGAGTTTTATGAGCATCTGTGTCAACGCAATGTGCAGCTGTTAGTATCCAATAAGGGTCAATTATCGAACCACCACACATTTGCTCTTCTACTTTGCCATCCGCACCCACACTAAAAATTGCTATTTGCCATGGATAGTCTTCAATATCTGCATTTACTCCACCAACTATTTGTAAATCCGGCAACTCATCTTTTTTGTCATCAGCCATTATTGGGGTTATTATAATTGTTACAAGTAAGATTGCAAAAAAATGCACAAGTGAAAATTTCATACCATCTCCTAATGTTATAAAGTAAATCCTTTCAAAATAGCTGATAAATCAACTCAATTCAAAATTGAAGACTCCGAAATAAGTTCCGATTTAAAGTCTAAAATATTGCACGAATAATTAAAATAGTTGAGTTTTGAGGAATATTATAATATTTATTGCAATCAGTTCAGTAATTTAATTTCAACAAGTTGCATGATTTCAGGTATAATTCCGGTGTTTTTGACTTCAATTCTTATCCCTCTCCCTTCGGCATACTTTGTAGCTTGTTGTAAGTCATTCTTAATCTCTGCCGAAATCTCACTTTCCATAACCATATCATAAGCCTTTTGCCCAAACACTAGCGCAACTTTGAAATAATTTTCACGGGGGAGGAAGTAAATAATCGCTCTTTTTTTGTCTTTGATTCGGTAATTCCAGCCCCACTTTTTGCCGGGATAGTTCCAATCCGGAATCCCTTTGGGGTACCGCTCCAAAACGAAATCATGCAATTGAATCCAAATATCGTAAGTTGTGCCCAACGCAATTTTTAATTCTTCATCTGTCGGTACAGATTCTTTGTGCGGAAAAATGCTGATGTCGTCCATAAACTTCAAGCCCCAATGTAAAAAAAGTAAAAAGAGAAGTCTGAAACAGGAAATTATCAAATTATAATTTTCTTGTTTACCCACATATGATATATAATTTAATTAAATATATACCACGATTCAAATCAGCAATCTTGACCGAAGACATATTGATGGTTTGATTAACCTTTTCAAAAAGCACGAGCTCCCCTGTCAAATTGCAAATCATGTTTTCATCAACATCAACATCACAATCGGATGTAAAAGTATATTTCACAAAGGGTGCAAATGTGTCGTTCATTTCCATTCCTTCGGAAATTTCAACAGGCAAACTTGAAAAGCTGCGTTACATATGAATAGCGATGCTGAAGCAATAAATAACAAGTAAATATTTTTCATGATGCTCTCCATTTTTTCAAACACAATTTTTAAATTTGTCATTACTATATTTATAATAACAATTCAAAATTGATTTTGTCACAGGTTATTCCGATATATTTTTGTTCTTGGCCATTTCAAAAGAGCAAGCCCATTTTAACTGAAAAGGGCTTCTTTAAATTTATTGATTATGGGACAAAAAAGGGACTACCCTTTCTGAGATAGTCCCCATTACAAAGAATTCCTATTCCGTAATAAATCAAGAATTTGGCAAGTTTTTATGTATTGGATGATACATCAATTCCATTTGAAATGATTGTAAAACATCGCTAATCGAATCTCACAATTATTCTTTCAACTTTTACTGTTTGGCTTTTCAAGTCGTAAACTTTATCCTGATTTTTACATTTCAACTTGAGACTTACACTCTTTAGGCATGCTTGAGCCGCAGAACCTTCTATTCGGTATTCGTACATGTATGTCGGGTCTTTCGTCAGAACCGGAATATTACTCAACTCTACACTTGACAACACAACGATGAAATCATTCATATCAGTAATTCCGTCATCATAATTAGCTGTAACGCTAACAACGCTCGAAAAGTCACTATTGAGTGTCACCGATACATTGCCTTTGTGCTGTTTGCTGAACGGCTCTTTATATTGCCCGGAGAATACTCCTTTGGAGAATGTACCTCCGTATCGAGCTCCTTGTTGGCCCGGGAAAAATGCTTGGTCGGCATCATTTGAACCTTGGTAACTGCAAATCTCGTGTCCGTAATATTCCAAGTTTTTATTTAAATATTTTGGGTACTCAAATTCCACAAATATTTTCACACTTTCGAAAGGAAAATCATCGGGTTTCACAATTGCGAATGGTTCGGATTTGATTACAATTCCACCTACGCTTATTTCGGCATAAACACGTTCACCTTCTTCGGCAGATATTGAACCTTCAAATGTACCTTTATTTGCTGTTACTACAGATTCGCCAAGTTTCTTATATTTGTCGTCTATTCTTATAATTTTCACTTCGCCGTTGTACTTGATTTCGTCTTTATATTCATCGTCTGTAATATGGCGAACTATTCCCGAGATTTGTGATTTATCGGCATTGCTTATTTCTAAAACGATATGCGGAATGAATAGCTCAATAGCCTTTTTACCTGCTACCATTATATCAGGGAGCAAAGCCTTTGCTTGCGATTCGACGCATGAAGCATCAAGATGCGGGTAGCCACGGAATGAACCGAGTTTGAGTTTGGTGAAAACGTAACTAACTTCAGTGCACTGCTTGACTGTTCTGCCGCCAACATTATTATAATAAAAATAATGGTCCGGGTCATATTCGATTAAATTCAACTTTGGTGAATCGTACACGTAGTATGGATGAGCAATTGGAGTGATGTCTTTACCCAAAAATGTTTGCCCGCTAATAGTTTGATTCGTAAAATAGTTTTTGTTAGTATGCACAGCTAATTCATGTGCTACATCAAATATCTTCTTTTTGCCACTTATAGCAGAAGCAAGATTCGGGTCGGCTGGTCCTTTTGCAAAATTAGCTAAAGAGCTACTTAATTTCTCAAAAACAAGTTCCTCGTATGGGTCAGGGTCACCAAAATATTTACTATAGCCGGCAGGTGCAGGATGGGCATCATCACGTACATGGCTTGGACAACCGTTGTCGGCTATCATGTGCAAAGTTTCGCCTAAAGCTCTCCAAGCTCCGGCAGCAAGTTCAATGCGAATTTCTTCATTATCAATTTCGAAGGCATCTTTCATCATTTCTTTACCATTTTCCCAGCAAAACTCATGATTATACGGGTCATCTTTAGGAAGTGTCCTATCACCTTCAATTGCCCATTCGACGTGGTCAATTTCAACTAAACCATGTAAATATCCGGCTAATGACATCAATGGTCCACACGGTATATCGTGCATATAGCGTTTGCCTGCAGGCATGGTTGGGTCATAGAAATGTCTGAAACTTGCAAATACTTCAGGCACATCAGCAGTCATACCACCTTCGGCAATCCAATCTTTGAGCGAGAGTGTTTTCTCGACTTCTTCCAATTGTTGGAACAGTTTTACAGATTCGGCATATGACCATCCTTTTAACTGATGATTTGGAAGAATTGTGTAGTTTTTGAACTTGGTTTTGTTGAAATATGTCAGATTAAACTCTTCAAAAATTAAGTGGTTGATTGTGGTGTGATTCTTGACATTTTCGTAGCTCATAATAATTAGGGATGCAGCTAAATAGCTTATAAATCCCAATCCAAACATAATAAGTCTTGAGTTTTTCATAGTTCATCCCTCCTAAAACCGCATTAGTTTCCAAGTTCCATCATCCTGCTGAGCCAAGGCAAAGGAGTACTCCTTGCCTTCGGCAGTGTACGAAAACTCGGCATAATGTTGGGTGGCTGCTATCAATTTTCGGCTTTTTATAGCAGTCCCAAAGTCGTTCATCACTGTAATAATTTGTGGTAAATATACGCCATATTGTGGCAAAGCTGCGTCTGTTAGAATTGATTTTAAAGCTGATGTGTCGGCATTTACGAAGATTTCTTCAATTTGCTGTGCGGATTCATTGATTTTCTTTACATCCGCTGAATTATCATCCGGTTTGGTCGGTTCTTGTTCGAAACAACTGCCACCGATAATCATGTGAAGAAAAAATGCTGTTACTATGCCAAGAATGTAGAGATTAAACCGTTCCATAATTCACCTACATGTTGTTAATAAACTCACAACAAATATAACAAAAATAGATGAATATACTATTAATGTAACATTAAATTATTTTAACATACCAAAATATTTTTCGTTTCTACACTTAACTTAACATTTCTTATTTTTTTATTGCCTATGATTGAGAATAGCTTTATATTTATAATCAAGAATAATGTAATTAGTTAGAATTAAATAATTATAATTTAGGGGCTGAAATTTGATAACAGAACGCGAACGATGGACCAGCCGTATAGGACTTATACTTGCGATGGCAGGTAATGCTGTAGGACTCGGTAACTTTTTGAGATTCCCCGTGCAAGCTGCACAAAATGGTGGCGGTGCCTTTATGATACCATATTTTATTGCATTCTTTTTATTGGCAATTCCACTGATGTGGGTTGAATGGTCAATAGGCAGACATGGCGGCAAATTTGGTCATGGTTCGATGCCCGGCATGTTGGACAGTATGTGGAAATCACCGATTGCCAAGTATCTCGGTGTTCTCGGATTGTGGGTCTCTACTATTGTTATGATTTATTATACTTATATCGAATCATGGACTCTCGGGTTTGCGTATTTTTCTCTTACGGGCGAATATTTCGGTATGGATAATCTGACTAACATGGAAAGTTTTCTCAAAAGTTACCAAGGCGCCGGAGAAGGTTACTTCAGTAGCATTCTGACCGCTTATATTTTCCTCTTGATTACAATAGCTGCTAATCTTTTCATCTTATACAAAGGTATTAGCAAGGGAATTGAATGGTTCGCCAAATTTGCTATGCCGACCTTGATTTTCTTTGGCATTGTCCTTTTAATATACGTGTTCACTGTTGGTGTCCCCGACCCGATTAATTTCCCGGACCGTAGTGTATGGAATGGTTTTGCATTTATTTGGAATCCTGATTTCTCGTTGCTCTCGGATTCAAAAATTTGGCTTGCAGCTTCGGGACAAGTCTTCTTCACTCTTTCGGTAGGCATGGGCACTTTGCACGCTTATGCTAGTTATTTGAGAGAATCTGATGATTTAGCATTGAGTGGACTTTCAACTGCATCAATTAACGAGTTTGTAGAGGTGATTTTAGGGGGTTCGATTGCAATTCCAATCGCAGTAGCATTTTTCGGTCTTACTACTGCTACTGCAATTGCTATGGGCGGTTCGTTCAACTTGGGTTTTGTGTCAATGTCAGTCATTTTCCAACAGATTCCATTTGGCAGTTTAATCGGATTTTTGTGGTTCTTCTTGTTATTTTTTGCCGGAATCACGTCTTCTGTCGCAATGGCTCAACCTGTGATTTCATTCCTCAAAGAGCAATTCAAATTCTCACAGAAAAAAGCAGTGACTTTCGTTGGAATAGGATTATTTGTATGTATCCATTTTGTAATATTTTTCTTGAAATTCGGTTTCTTAGACGAAATGGACTATTGGGCAGGAACTTTTGCTCTCGTTGCAGTCGCTTTGATTGAAGTAGTTGTTTTCGCTTGGATATATGGTATGGACAAAGGTTGGGCTGAATTAACAAAAGGCTCGGATATTAAAGTTCCGCGATTCTTTTATTATATCATCAAATATGTAACGCCAACCTATCTTATCGGTATTATGGCATTTTGGACTTGGGATAGCGCCATTCCTACATTAATGATGAAGGGTGTCCCAGCTGAGAACGTCCCTTATCTTTGGGGTGCAAGATTGATGATGTTAACGATTTTCGGATTATTAGTATTTATGGTCTATCGCGGCTGGAAAATGAATGACCACAAATACGAACATTTTAACGATAATATAAAGGCTAAGAAATGAGTAATTTAATGACAACCGAAGGCTACATTTTTCTCATATTGGCTTGGAGTACAGTAATTGGTGTCCTCACATTCTGTCTGTACAAAGTTTTCACCATTAGGAAAGAAAACGACAAACAACAAAAGAATCAAAAAGTTGATTATTTATAAGTTATTATTACTTTTGAGAATATTTCTATTAACAAAAACTTAACTAATCATGAGAAATTTTATACTTGCTGCTTTCATATTTTGCTACTTTATTATAGCAAATTTTACTTCATTTGCCCAAGAATCTTCACGTTCTCCGGCGAGTTTTGACTTTAACGACAGCGGAATTCAATTCATGACTGCCGATTCGGCTCAAAAAGTGATGATGAGATTCAGGATGCAAAATCAGATAACCTATAATACGATTTCGGATGAAGATTTCAGTGCGGCATCAACAGAGCTCGCTGTCAGACGTTTGCGACTGAGATTTGGCGGTGTATTATACAAATATTTGAGCTTCAATATCCAACTCGGATTTGCACGTCGCGATTTTGATTTTACTGATTCTGACGTTCCTAATATTATACGCGATGCAGCTGTTTTTTGGAATTTTTCTCCAAATGCCCAAATAGGAATCGGACAAACCAAACTTCCCGGCAACAGACAACGCGTAATTTCATCCGGTGACCAACAGTTTGCCGATAGGTCAATTGTGAATAGTTTTTTCACTCTTGACAGAGATTTCGGTATTCAAGCATTTTATTCGACAAAAATAGAAAATATACATTTTAACTTCAGAGGGGCGCTCTCTAACGGTGACGGCAGATATGCTCCTCAGCTCAAGGGTGCAGACTTTTGTTATACCGGAAGGGTGGAAGTATTACCATTGGGCAAATTTGCTCGTGGTGGCGATTACTTCGAAAGTGATTTAGTTCGCGAACCGAAGCCTAAATTATCAATCGCCTCGACATATTCAATAAATGAAAATGCAACTCGTACTCGGGGACAATTAGGACCTCAACTTTTGGAAAAGCGAACTTTAAGCATGTTGATGGCAGATGCCTTGCTTAAATATAATGGATTTGCTCTGTATGCCGAATTTGCTCAACGTATGTGCGACGACCCATTCACAGGACTTGATGATGACGCTCAAGTTTACGTTTTTGCCGGTCAAGGACTATTATTGCAAGGCTCATACCTGTTCGAGAACAATTTAGAAATTGCAGCTCGAATGGCAGAAGTAACTCCCGACAAAGCTATACAAGAATATAAAGGTGCCGAGTTACAGCGTCATTTGACCGGTTGCTTGACTTATTATATCAGCAACCACCGTGCAAAAGCACAACTCGAAATCACTTATAATACTCGTGAAAATTTGGCTACTGATATTTCCAAAAGTAATTGGATTGGGCGATTTAATTTTGAGCTTGGCATTTGATGAATTAGATTTTTGCGTTGTTCTTCAATTTTTTATAAAATATGGTATTTTTGTATGATTGAACTAAAAAGACAAAGAAAATGAAGAATTTCGCAATTACAGGCGTTGCAGGTTTTGTAGCGCCTAGACATTTGCAAGCGATACAAAGTACGGGAAATCGTTTGGTTGCTGCATTAGACCCGCATGATTCTGTCGGAATATTGGACAAATACGATTTCGATGTATCATTTTTTACAGAATTTGAGAGATTCGACCGCCATTTGGAAAAGCTTCGCAGATACGAAACCGACAAAAAGGTTGATTATCTCAGCGTTTGCTCGCCCAATCATTTGCACGATGCACACATCAGACTTGCTCTGCGTGTGGATGCCGACGTAATTTGCGAAAAGCCATTGGTTCTCAAACCTTCTAATCTTGACATCTTGTCAGAATTGGAAAGCGAATCAGGGCGACGTATATATAATGTATTGCAATTAAGGCATCATCCGGCAATCGTAGCACTTAAAGAAAGAATCGCTGCTGACAAATCCGGCAAAAAGAATGACGTTGTGCTGACTTATATCACTTCGCGAGGCAAATGGTATCATTATTCGTGGAAGGGCGACGAAGAACGTTCCGGCGGAGTCGTCACTAATATTGGGATTCATTTCCTTGATATGCTTATTTGGATATTCGGACCCGTCATGCGGAATGAAGTCCACATTAATGACGAAAACAAAGCCTGTGGCTTCACCGAATTGCAAAATGCAAACGTCCGGTGGTACTTGTCAATCGCTCAAGAAGATTTACCCGAACAGATATTTAAAAGCGGCAAACCCACTTATCGCTCCATTACAGTCAATGGTGAAGAGCTCGATTTCACCGAAGGCTTCACCGACCTACATACCGAATTATATCGTTCGATTCTTGCGGGAACAGGCTTTGGTATCGAAGATGCTCGCGCAGCCATAGAGCTATGCTGGGCTGTCCGACATACACGAATTACAATGTCGCCCTCGTATTTGCATCCGCAAATGCTTAAGGGTGGTTAATTTTAGGTTTTTTGACATATTGGCTTATATTGAACACAAATATTTATATTATAATTTGTATTTTTTGTAGTATCATTGAAATCATTTACTCATGAGAGTTTACATAATTCTGTTTAGCTTTGCGAATTATTATTTTTAGTTTTTTTGTGCATTAATATAAATGTACATATGAAAGCTGAATGATACAAGGGTCGAAGAAATCGAACTGCATTTTAGTAAATATACTCACGAATTTCGTCTCAAAGAGAATTGCTTATATAATAATCTGAATCAACACGGGACTTCAAATGTGGCATTGAGATTGATTATTCGATTCCACATATCATAGCAAGATAGTTAAATTTAGGAAAATTTACATTTGGCGTACTTTTTTTTATAAAGTTTTTAGAAAATAGTACGATAATGAAATAAGAACTCTGTAAAAGAGAATATTTTTTTGATTTAAAGGAGTGTTATGGAAGATTTTATATACAAATTCAAGCGAAACACATCTTGACTACTGTCAGCTGTCGAAATTTTAACAACATTTGAAACAAATTTAATTTTTTCACAAATTATAAAGGGTTATAATATGTATTTG
Organism: Desulfobulbaceae bacterium; assembly: GCA_018335795.1. Classification (GTDB taxonomy): domain Bacteria; phylum Bacteroidota; class Ignavibacteria; order Kapaibacteriales; family UBA2268; genus PGYU01. The sequence continues at coordinate 33,082 of JAGXRP010000034.1, forward strand.
AAAAAAACTATGATGAGAGTAAGTCTGATTCTTGCTTTCATATCATTTTTTGCCATAGGGCAAAATGCTTGGGCTGCGGCAATTTCTGCCACAGCATCAGGAAATTGGAATACAGGTGCTACTTGGGTAGGCGGTGTAGTTCCTGGTCCTGATGATGATGTAACTATTGGTGCTTTTACAGTTACATTAGATGTTAATGCCGAAATCCAAAGTTTGACATTAAGTGCCGCAACTTCAATTTTACGTCCGGCTGATCAAGCAACAGCTGTAACATTAACTGTTGGCGGAAATATTACTTTTGGTAATGCAGCTGCTGAAGTTCGGGTTGCAAACAATCTTGGACGAATGAATTTGACAATAAACGATGCTTCAACTATTACACTTCTCTCAAACGCTACCGGAACAGTTGGACTCAACGTGAACAACTTTACAATCCAAAATGCCGCAGTAACTTATGCAGGTGATTTTGCTATGCGAGTTACGGGGGCAATGGCTTTGACAGGCACAAGCTCGTTTACTCCGGCAATTGTAACTGAAGGTACTTTAACTTTTGCCGGTGGTGCTGCACAAACAATTTCAGTAAGCGATGATTCATATTGCGAATTTGTTAATTTGAATACTGCAGTAGCAAGCACAGCTGTTACTACTACTTCAGATTTCACAGTACGTGAAGTAATTACAATCGCTGCAAGTACAAGTTTAACAGCTTCAGCCGGTGTAGCAACTTTTAATCCTTCGGGAGCTTCTGTACTATGGACAAATGGTGCAACTTTATCCCTTTATGACGTATTAATCAATACCGGAACAGCCGCTGCCACACCTGCTACAAATGCAACAATTACCGGTGATTTCACAAAAATTGGTGGAAACAATTTTGCTCCTACAGCAGGAACAGTCACTTTTGCTAATACAAATCCCGGTGGAAAGAATTTACAAATGGTTGGCGGAACTAATAGCTTCCTCAATTTGGCAATTGCATCCGGTGCGACTTTGACTAATACTTCGGATCTCTCAATTGGTGATCCGGGTTTGTTAACTACTGCAGCTTCAATTACGGTCTTAGGTACAGGTTCTTTCATAGCTCAAGCAGGGACTATTACAATTATTTCAAATGCAGCTACAATTGTAAATTCTGCTACAGGTACACTTACTTTCAACAATTTGGTAAATTCCGCAACAGGAATTGCAACAGGTACTGCAAGTAGTTTCAAAATAACAGGTAATTTTACTAATGCTTCGGCAGGTGTGTTTATTGCAACAGCAGGTACTATTACTTTTGAAAATAACATTCAAAAGACAATTACAAATACTGATGACGACGAAACTGAATTAATGTTCTGGGGTTTGACGATCGGAACAAATTCGGATGTAACAAGTGGTGATATTTTTAATATCCAAAGTAATTTAACTTTATTAGCAGGTTCAGAACTTACTGTAACAGGTGGTGCGGGTGTTGAAACTCATTTCGATGTTGCCGGTTCTTTGACAATTACAGCTGCTTCTGACGCAAATTTGGAATTTAGCGATGTAATAATCGGTGCTACAGCTGCAACAACCGTGAATACTGCTTCAAGTTTCACTGTTAACGGAACAGCATTTACTTTAACTGATACAGGAGCTGATTTCTTTAATGCAACCGGTGGCACAGTAACATTCACAGCAGCTTGTGTTTTGACAGCAGGCACTGATGGTGATTTGATTTTCAATAATGTTCTTGTTGACGGTGCCGCTGTAACCGACGCTGCCGGTGATTTTGTTCAAATTAGAGGCAATCTTACTATTAATAATTCCGGTGCTTCATATACAAGTGGGGCTGCTTCGACAGTAACATTTATTGGTACCACAAATTCAATAATCAGTGGTGATACTGACCAAGACCCTGTAGCTACATTCGATGTTTTGGTACTAAACAAAACCGGAGCCACTGGAAGTAATCTAGTTCAATTAAGTAATAATATCGAAATAGCTAATACTGCAACTTCAACTATTACATTAACAGACGGTTATTTGAATATCGGCTCTACAACTTTAACTGTCGGTGCGAATGTGTTACCTACGAGTACTCCCGGTACAAGTGGAATAAATGGCGGAACAGGAACATATATTGTATCTACAGGACATATTGCGACTGGTTTGACAGATAATTTATTCACAGTAAGTTCTGTTCCAACATTATTTAATTTAGATGTGCTTGTTGCTCACACTTTGGGTGCAGGCGATTTGACAGTAAATGGTGACCTTGATATTACAGCTGGTGTAGCTTTCACTATTCCTGCTGCTCAAACACTTACATTACACGGCGACTTTGATAATTCAGGTAATGGAACTGTTGTTGGTGCTAACGGTGCTACATCAGAATGGGTTTTCACAGGTAGTGGAACAGCGAATGAATTAGAAGACGCCACTTTTGGTGCTTTAATGCCATCACTTACGTTTTTACGAGGTGAAACTTTGTCTGGTAACTTGACTTTAGATGCCGCTAATATTTTAACTATTAACACATCAGTCAGTAATGTTGATATCGGTGCAAATACTTTGACTTTCAATAATACTTCAGTTCTTAACCTTGTTTCAGGTAGTATCAAAGCTGATGCAGGTTCAGTTGTATTTGGCACGCATACTTCACAAACTACAATTCCTGCAAATGTATTTACTAATAATATTGTAAATAATTTGACAATTGCTGCTGCAACTACTTTAGGTGGCGATTTGACAGTTAATGGTACTTTAGCAGGATTATTCCAAATTACTACCAATAATAATACTATGACATTTGGTCCATCGGCTGTTTTACCGGTATATGTTGCAGCAACTCACATCGTTGGTAACTTACGTAGAACTGTAACAAATACAGCTACTGTATTTCCTGTGGGTGATGGTAGTGCGGTAACTTTCCGCCCTATAGCATTACAATTTGAAACTGCAGGAAGCGAACAAATCATAAAAGTAAGCTCAGCATTGACTAACCCGACACTCAATCGCGGTGGTGACCCAACAAGAGCTATCAATGCACTCTGGACAGTTACTCCGGAAGGAACTGCACCAAGCGATGATTTAGCAATTGAATTCGGTTGGGGTGCAAACCAAAATAATGGTTTAGCAGTTGGAGCAACAACTTCATTCCCTGCAAAGTGGAACTCTACTTCTTGGGCTGATTACAGAAGTAATTACGGAACAGTAGCATCAGCAAATTTTGTTGCAGCTTCTGAATTAACACCAACTGGTGGTGTCTTCCCGGTAGCTTCTTCTGATCTATCAGGTCAATGGGCTGTATTCGTAGCAACAGCCGCTACTGACGTTGCTAAAGATGCAGCTATATCAACAAGCGATTACAAATTGGCAATAACAAATGTTAGCGCTAACCCGGCAGAAGGTGGATTTCCATTCGCAATGACTGTTCAATTGCAAGACCAATACGGTAACCCAACAGTTGTACCGGCTGATGGTCCTTATACAGTTACATTTTCTAATTTAATCGGTACAGCTGCTTCATTACCTTCAGGTGTGATTTTAGTTGGTCAAAGCAGTGCTACAGTTAATGGTTTCTCATATGCTGCTAACAGCACAGGCAATCAAATTTTAGCTACCGTAACTGCTCCTGCAGCTCCTCCTCGTACAATTGACCCAATTCTTCCTGCTACAAGCCCTGTCATTAACGTCCTTGGTGGATTGCCTGGTGAGCAAGTAAGTGCTTTAACTTTTGCAAACACAACATCAACAAGTACAAGCTTATCTTTTACTTTGACTTCTGGTGATAATGCTGTAATATTAATTAAAGCCGGTACCGCAATCACAGAAGCGGACTTCCCGGTTGATGGAACAACATATTATGCAAGCAACAATTTCGGACAAGGCTCCACAATTGGTGATGCAGTTGTTGTTTACAAAGGATTAGCAGCTGGTACTCCGATTACTGTTAACGGCTTAGTTCCAGGGACATATTATGTTCGTGGCTTTGCTTACGTAGGCGCCCCAGGTGCAGAGAAATATATTAAATTCTCAGCAGCTAACAATCCTCGTTCTTTAACAGTTAGTGGTGGAATTGATGATGACTTAGTATTTGGTCCAAATAATACTCGCGAAACAGCAAAACCGATTGGTACAAATACTCCGGTTCAAGGTACTATTAAAACAGCTACTGATGTAGATTGGTTTAGCTTCGCAATTACAAATAGTTCTTCAAACCTAAGGTCACTTTTGACTTTAACAGGTATTACAGGTAACTACAACATGGAACTTTACAATTCAGATAATCGTAGAATACGCAGAGGAACACGCGTCGGCAACAATAATGAGGCTCAAGTAATTAACGACTTACCTCCGGGAACTTATACCGTGAAAATTTTTGGCATAAACGGTGCTTTCAGTTCAACCAATGCTTATACCTTGAAACTCACCACAAAAGGTGAAGAAATATTCAGTGTTACTCCGTAATCTATTCGTTTTTTGTATTGTTCTTTGTAAAAAGTGTTAATGGGAATTAAGTTTTTGGCATTAACATAATAATTTAAAAAATGATTTTATTAATAAATTAAGGATTTTAAATATGTATCAATTACTTAGATATGCTGTAAGTAAAGTGATTCCCAAGTGTTTGGGAGGACTCTTGGTGGCGATGATTATGCTTGCCGCCGCTACGGAATTGACAGCACAGGATTACGAGTTTACTCTGAATCAACGTCGTATGGGTAACCAAATCGGTGTTGAAATATGGGTGAAATCTGCTAATTCAAGTGTCGCAAATTTGGGCGATATGTCAATTTCGGTATTGTATAACAACCTATTTCTGCTACCCGCTACTTTAAGTGGAACAAATCCTTCGAGTACTACGGACTCAATTCATTATGATATGGATTTGGCTAACCCTTATATTACAATTACATCACCTTATGCAAATGCTCTATACGGATTCGACAATTTAGCAGGTCAAGCTGCTGACGGTAATAACGGTTCAGGGCACATCTATGTTTTCCAACTTGATGTGAAAACTGTTCCTGGTTCACCGGCTGGTTTCCAACCTGCAACTACTGATAGAGGAACATTTATTGGTATGTTGAAATTTAATATTATCAATCATGCAAATATTTTCGAAAATACTTTGACAGGTATTGCATTCAACCAAAATTCTTGGTTGGCTGCATTGGCTATTACCGATATTAACGGTAATAATCAAACTGCCAATTCAACATTTACAAACCAAGGTAACTTTACAGTTCGTGGCGTCACATTGTTGAACCCGAATTATCCTAATCAAGCTGTAAATCGCTATCCAGATGCCGGTTACCCGATATTGGGCGGAAATTTAGGCTATCCGATTTATTTCGAACGTTCAGGTTTGGATAATCCTGCTCCTACAAATTATGGTAATAACAAATTTGCATACCAATTATCATATTCATTAGATAATGGTTCAAATTATACGGAATTTGGTAGAGTAGCAGAACATAATGCTTTAGTAGTCGCAAATGACAATTATTATGCATCGGGTGAAATTGATGCAATTGGTCAAATGTATATTACACAACCTGATGGTACTATTCTTACTTCCGGTTACGGTGGTATTTTACGTACAGTTTGGGGAGCTAACGAAAACTTTCAATATCGTTCAGAACAAGCAATGATGCGTATTCGGCAAATTGCTATGACAGGTACAGGTGCTGACATCACTTTAAGAAGTGCATTGTCTCTTGATTCTCTCACTCGTTGGGATGTTAGTAATAATGCATTCGTTTTGGGTCGTTTGTTCTTCGTTCAATTAGACGGAACAAGCGGTTATTTCAAAACTGCACGTACTTTCAGCAATGCAACTCGCGTTACAGTCGAAGCATGGGTTAACCTTAATTCAATTCAAGCCGGTGGTTCACCTGCTGTAGTAGCTTCATCTGCGGGAAGTGTTTCTCCTGAAGAAGGTGCATGGATGCTATACCTACATGATGGTATGTATCCGGCTTTCAGAGCTCGTGAAATCGAAGGCAGAGGTACTGATGGCTATATCGGTACAGTTATCTCAGCTGACCCACTTGCAGTTACAAGTGACGCATTCCCATTAGCTACTGCTCATGCTTCCAATTGGGTGCATCTTGCAGGTGTTGTCGAAGATAACAAAGTTAGGCTTTATGTCAATGGTGAAGAAGTTGGTCGTTATACTAATACTAATGCTGTAAATATCAGAATGTTGACAACGAATCATCCGATTTGGGTCGGCGTTAATCCTAATTTAGGTATTGAAGCAAATGATTATTTACACGCAGGTATCAAAGAAGTTAAGGTTTGGCGTAATGCGCTCAGCCAAGAACAAATTCGTACCCATGCATCCGGCGTTTATATGCCAACTGATACTACTGTGGGCGATGAAAGAACTACTTTAGAGTTATATTATCCTCTTCAAGGTTCTCGTTCAGACCGTGCAAACGCGTTCTACTTCCAAAATAGTATCACAGAATTTAATTTTTACAATAGTGCATCTCCAATGGCTTCAATGGTTAATGAATTGATTAACTATCGCCCTGACCGCTCGCACATCAGATTGACTTCGCCAATTGGTGGCGAAGGTGTCAGTAACTTAATGGACAGAACTTTTGATGTTCGTTGGGTGGCTTACGGATTAGGCAGTATCGCTCCCGGTTCGGAAGATTTATTGGTACAAGTTAGTCGTGATGGTGGTTTGACTTGGTTCGATGCTATTGACAATGATTCACCGGCTATGCCGTTGGATATAGTTGAAGTTGAAGCCGGAAAAGCAACTTGGGAACCATACAATAATGCTACATTCACAGGTCAAGATGATGACTTACAAGGCGTTATAGACTTGGCAGGTAATTACTCGAAGAGAGTTAAATTACGTATAAGTGGTACTGAAGACCGTAATCAAAATGATATTTATGACGAATCAGGCTTGTTTACAGTTGCTCCGAATTTTGCATTTACCAATTTGGGAACTGCGAAAGTGAGAGTACCTAATAACACTACATTAAATTTGACTAACTCAAATTATATGCTCGAAGCATGGATTCGCCCATTCAGATTCCCAACTGCACAAGAGGGTTCTTTCCCGATTGTAAGTAAAAAATCTGATGATGGCAACAATTTAGATTATGCTTTGAGATTATTGCCAACAGGGCAATTGCAACTTGAATTATCATCTACTACAGGTAACGCTTCAAGAATTGCAACTTCAAGCGCACATCCTGATTCATTGATTACAATTCCAAATGTAGTCGAATACGACACAGCTTGGACTCATGTCGCAGTTTATGTTCAGTTAGGTGGAACAAGCTCGGTAATATTCTATATTGATGGTACTCCACAATGGACAGGTGACCTTACTGACCAATTAGGAAACGATATCACTGTAAATGTACTCAGTTCTAATCCTGCGTTTTTAGGATACGAACCTACAGGCGTTACTTCGGGAAATACATTTATTGGTGATATTAAAGAAATCAGATTCTGGAATGGATATCCGGGCGGACAAAATGATGCCGGAAATGCTCCAAATTCAAATTTAACTAAATTCATCCAAGGTGCATTGACTGTAAGAGCTGATGAACTTGGTACTTTTGCAGGCAATGACTATGCTCAAAACTTAGTAGCTGCTTATATTTTGAATGGCGGAAGTTTTGTGAACAATGGTATCATGCGTACTGTTGCAGCTTATCCGTCAAATGCCGATATTAATGCTAATATTAGCGGAAGCGGTTATTATTATACTGCGACTAAACCTTATTTGAAAGTTGTCACTCCTACTTACAAGCAAAGAGTTCAAAATTCTTCGGAAAATTTGAAAGTTCGTTGGGTTGGATTTGATTACAACAGAAACAATCTTGTTACATTCAGAACAGGTGCTGGTGGTGCTAACGAAGCTGACCTCGAATATTCAATCGAAGGTGGCGGCGGTGTCATTATCCAACATTATCAGTTCGTGGCAAGTGAAGCTTACAATCCGATTTACACAAACGCTATGTCAATACCTGTAAATCAAAATACGTACGAGTTCCCGGGGACTACTAACAAATCTCAATATGCTTCTGTATTAAATGTAAGCGTTGCTGACCCTGATTTGAATAATGATGAAACATTCGATGACCAAGGTCCGATTGCTGCAGCTAACACTAATGCTAGATTGAGATTGACTGGTAGAAGTACTATAAATGGCTACATGGTAGAATACATCAATGGTGCTGCCGGAACTGACGGTTATATGCCCACACTCAGACCAGAAAGTGCATTATTCACTATAACACCACAAAGCAACTTCACAATTAGAACCTTACTCGAAGGCTATCATGATGGTATAACAAACGGTATATTATCAAATTTGGGTACAACTGCTTGGGATATGAATGATAATGGTTTGCAAATTGATTTATTCCAAAATAATTCAAATTCACCCGGCGTTCATGTTGCTTCAGCTTTTTCCGAAAATGCTTATCTTAACAATACTACTGCATTTTCTACTGCAAACAGAAATGCCGGAAACAACACATTTGCAAATGTTCCATTTGTATTTGATGAATTACTTGACGGACGTTATTTTGTTAAAGTTAGCCATATCAACCACTTATCTGTTATGTCAAGATTTGCCGCTCCTTTTGCATTCTCAGGCGATGATAACACAACTTGGGATGTAGAATCTGGTTGGGATTTCCAAAATTGGGATGGTACTTCAGGCAATGAACTAAGTTCGGCTGATGCTGCAACAAATCCTCCGACAATTGGTACTGCTTATACTGCTCGTGGTAACTCTGAAACTGATATAAACATAAGTGCTTATGCTACTACAGCTTTAATCTTCAACGAAGGACAAGGCGGTGGAAGTGCAGCATTGAACTCTTTAGCTGCTATGGTCGGTGGTGACGTATATCGCGATGGTCGAATCAACGCGCTTGACCGTGCAAAAGTAGTTGCAGATAATGGTTTGGCTGTTGTAGCTTCAGACGTAACCGGTAACGGTGCCGTTAACGCTGCTGACAGACAAATCGTATATCGTAACAACGGTAAGGAAGAAGACCCATCAATGCCTGTGCCTGCTGATTTGCCGGGTTCAGTCAAAACTGACGAAATGGACATACATACTGCTATTATTGCAGGCAATACCATGAATTTCAGCGATTTAGCACAAATGTTTGTTGATTCGGAAAAGAATCCTTCGACAAGCAAGCAAATGAATTCAAACTTTGTAAGCAAAGATGAAAACATATTCTTGTCAGGTGCTATCAGTTACGACATCACAGCATTGCCGAAACTCAACAATCAATATGTTGATATAGCAATTTATGCTAAAAACACAGGTGGTGACTTTGGTCTGGGTAACTCTACTTTGGGTGTTAAATTCGAGAATTCTAAATTGAAATTCCTCGAACTTATCAATACTGAAAACGTAATTTATAATGACAGACAAGACTTGGGTTATTTCCCAACTTTCTCTTCACCATCGTTGACAGCTAAAAACCCGATTGCCGATGTTCGTTGTTTGGATATCAACTTTGATAATTACAAACCAGCTAACAAACCGGGTCTTGGTTTACCAAAATCAGATACTTACTTAGGTACTTTGAGATTCCAAAGATTAAGCATGAATGATTCATACTTCTTCGATTGGCACAACATTACAGTTGTCTTTACAGTTGACGGAAGAGAAGTAACCGCAGAAGGTAATTTCAAACCAATTCTTCCGATTTTGATAGACAAACCTGTTACTTTATTATACCCGAATGGTGGTGAAAACTTGGCAGCAGGTCGTCCATATGTTATTACTTGGACTGAACCTACGTTCACAGTACCTGTTCATGTTGATTTTTCAGCCAACAATGGCACAACATGGTCAAGAGTTACTGCGTCGCCGATAAGCCTTGCTAAAACTTCATATAATTGGTTGACTCCAAAAATTAACTCAGACAAATGCTTGATTTCACTTGTAAATGCCGAAACCGGCTCTGTAATTGACAGAAGTGATGCAGTATTCACATTGGCTACTGCTCCTGCTATCATTACTCGCCCTGCTTCAACTGATGCAGTTTACAAAGGTGGCACAAATGACTTCATCCGTTGGGAAATTGAAGATAACGTCAAAGTTAAATTTGAATTCTCTGAAAACGGTACAAGCAATTGGGTAGCTGTTACTCCGGTTGTCAATTCCAAAAACCAACAAGCACCTTGGATTTTACCGATGGTAAATACAAAACGTGCTGTTGTACGTATGGTTGACGCCGAATCGGGTGAAGTACTTGCTACATCGCAACAATTCAGAATACTTACAGGTTCGGTGACTATCACTAGCCCACGCGGCGGTGAAAAACTCCAAGCCGGTGTTATGAAGCCGGTTAGATGGGTTTACGACAATGTTAACCAATTTGACTTACAATTAAGTTTAGACGGTGGAAACACTTGGAGCTTCATTGGCAATGACGTCAAAGCTATTGCTAAGATGCTCGAATGGATTGCTCCGAATGTAAATACTAAGATTGCTCACATTAGAGCGATTTATAATGGTGACGGCGACCTCGAATATAGCAGAACACCTGCATTCGAAATCATGGGTGCTACAGACGTTGATAATGCCTCAAATTATGGCTTGTCAATCTCTACAATCACTCCGAATCCATTTAACTCACAATCTTATGTAACATTTACAATTGCTAACGACATGAACGTTTCCGTCGAACTTTATAATGCCGCAGGCATGAAAGTTATGACTGTGATAAACAACGAATACTTAATCAAAGGTACAAACGTAGCCGTCATAGATGGCGAAGGTTTGACTTCCGGTATGTACTTCGTCAGAATCAACGCAAACGGTCTTAGCGTAGTACGCGAAATGGTTTACATCAAATAAACTGTAATTCTCAATATGTAGGGACTGCCTCGCAAGGGTAGTCCTTTTTTTTTTTATGTATATTTCTCGTTCTCTCAGTTGTTACACTTTAAGGATAGACATCTTGTCATTCTTTAATCCTGATGGGATTGAATGTTTATAGAAAAAGTACACCGGAGATTCCCGTCCTGTCAGTTGTTAAAACTGGCGGGACAAAAAAATTTTTGCAGAGTAAACTGAAAGTGTTAAATTAGCGTAATTATTTTGAAGAAAAAATTATATCAAAATGTGGTAAGCATTTGGTTCAAATATTGATTTAGAGAAAGTATAATATGGAATATAAATTCGACTCGATTGCTAATTCACTTAAAAAGGCATATCTTAAACAAGATATAATTCAATCAGATTTTGACCGATTCATATTGGCACTTGAAGATTTCTTCAAAAAACATAATCCAACAGAAAGTGAAGAGCATCAAAAGAATAATGTCGTTGAGTTTCTGAAAAAAGCATTTTATGAACATAGCAATCTTATCAATACCAAAGGTCGTATAGATATTGCAATTTACAATGGCAACTCCTTCAACGATACTGTCGGTGTTTTGATTGAAGCTAAAAGCACACAAAACCGTAACGAAATGATTTCGGGATCAAAACCCGGAGCCAAAGCAATACTCGAAGCTATTTCATACTATCTCGAGGAAAGCATTACGCTTAAAAACAAAGACATAAAACACATCATCATTACTAATTCCGTAGAGTGGTATATCTTCGACGGTGCTGAATTTGAAAAGGCTTTTTACAAAAATTCGACTTTAATCCAGAATTTTACTCATCATCGTCATGACTTGTTTGGTGCCAATACAACAGAATGGTTTTATAATTATCTGCATGATAGCGTCTTGCCAAATATTGATCATTTGAATTGTACTTATTTCCGCTTGGACAAATTCAAAGATAGATTAAACAACCCCAAAAGTATTGATGAATTAATTCATGTTTTCAAAATTTTATCGCCCGAGCATCTTCTAAAAAAGCCATTTGCTAACGATAGCAATACACTTGATACTCAGTTCTATGACGAGCTATTGCATTTGTTGGGACTGGAAGAAGTTAAAGATTCCGGTAAAAAAGTTTTGATACGATTACCCGCTGATAAGCGAAATGATGGTAGTTTGTTGGAAAATACAATCAGAATTCTCAAGATTAATAATTCAATTGAGCGCATTAAAAATCCCGAAGAATTTGGAGCTAACGAAGAAGAACAACTTTTCAGCATAGGGCTCGAACTTTGTATTACTTGGTTAAACAGAATCCTATTCCTGAAATTGCTCGAAAGTCAGCTCATCAAATACAACGATAATGATTATTCGTTCAAATTTCTTACTACAGATAAAATAAAAGATTTCGACGAACTTAACGAACTTTTCTTCGAAGTGTTGGCTTTAAAAACTCAAGATAGAGCTTCACAGGACAAAGCGAGATTTGCAAAAATCCCCTATCTAAATAGCTCTTTATTCGAGCAAACTAATTTAGAAAAAGAGGCCATTACTATATCTTCACTCAAAGCCAGATATACACTGCCGGTTTCCCCTGGAACTGTTCTCAAAACTATATCCGGAGATAAAAGAAACGGAGAATTGCAATTTCAGGAATATTTGTTCGAATTTTTAGATGCGTATAATTTTTCAAGTGTTAGCAAAGCCACAATCCAACAAAACAGCAAAACTATCATCAATTCTTCGGTACTTGGATTGATTTTTGAAAAGTTAAATGGCTATAAAGATGGCTCATATTTCACACCCGGCTATATAACCATGTACATGTGCAGAGAGGCGATTACACTTGCTGTTGTAAACAAATTCAATGAAAAATACAGTTGGGGTTGCAATTCATTAGCAGATGTTTATAACAATCTCGAGAAAAATGCCAAAAAACTGCTTGAATACAACGCGCTGATTAATTCGATACGTCTGGTGGATCCTGCAGTCGGCTCGGGGCATTTTCTTGTGTCTGCACTTAATGAATTTATCAATATAAAATTCGAATTAGGTATTTTGGTGGATAAGCAAGGCAAAAGACTCAAAGATTACAAATTCTTCGTAGAAAATGACGAACTTATTATTCTCGATGACAATGACCATGTTTTTTCGTACCTTTCTCCTGAAAAAGTAAGCGGTGCTAAGCGCGACGAACTGCAAAAAGTGCAAGAAACGATTTTTAATGAAAAGCGAACCATAATAGAAAGCTGTCTTTTTGGTGTAGATATCAACCCAAAATCTGTTTCTATTTCAAGATTGCGATTATGGATCGAACTGCTCAAATTTATGTATTATAAGCCTAATAATGAGGGTACTTATGAACTCGAAACACTACCGAACATTGACATTAATATTAAAACCGGTAACTCACTTATAAGCAGATTCTCGCTTAAGGACGAAGCCCGTTTAACTATTCGAGATGCAGGAATTATTCCCCAATATAAAGAAGCCGTCAACAAATATAAAAATATAAGGAATCCTATCGAAAAAAGGAAATTGCACAAGGAAATTGATAATTGCAAATCAATGCTTAAGGGAGTAATGCTTTCAAAAAGCATAACTTTGCTCAAACTTGAGGAAAAAAGACAAGAACTAAAGGCACATATATCACGATTTGGTTTGTATGACAAATTTAAAACCAAAAAAGATGAAAAAGAATTTACTGACAAAGTCAACAAATTTACTGAAGAAATTCAGAATTTGGAAAAAGAAGTTGAGGCATTGAACAAAAATCCAATTTTTTCGAACGCATTCGAATGGCGATTCGAATTCCCTGAAATCTTGGACGACAAAGGCAATTTCATTGGTTTCGATGTTGTAATTGGCAATCCACCGTATTTTTCTATTTCAACAATGATTGCTCAATATAAACAGTATTTCGAAAAGCAAAATTATCAAGTATTTTCTAGTACAACTGATATTTATTCCTTGTTCATTGAAAAAAGTATTGAGCTATTAAAACAAGATGGAATTCTTTCGATTATTACCTCTAATAAATGGATGCGTGCAGGATATGGACAATTACTCAGAGATTTTCTTGCAACAAAGACAATTCCATTAATCTTAATTGACTTTGCAGGATTCAAAGTATTTGATTCAGCAACAGTTGATACTAATATTTTGATATGCAGAAATATGGTTGATTTGCAAAATGAAGTTCCTTTATTTGCATGTAGTATTTCAGATGGTTTCCAAAGTGAATTACCTATTGTTGATTATTTTGAAAAACATAAACAATTGATGCCTAAATTAAGCAGTCAATCTTGGGTTATATCATCAAATACTGAACAAAGGATTAAACAAAAAATTGATGCGAAAGGGATACCTCTAAAAGCTTGGGATATTAAAATTAATTATGGTATAAAAACAGGATTCAATGAAGCATTTATAATTGACGGTAAAAAGAAAAATGAAATGGTTTTAGCAAATAAAAATAACGCTGAATTTATTAAACCATTTTTGCGTGGTCGAGACATAAAAAAGTACAAAGCGGAATTTGCTGATTTGTGGTTAATCAATATTCCTAAGGGTTTTACTATTAAGAAGATACTTGATTTACAAAAGAACATAGTATTAGAACCCATCCCGCATTATGGATACGTTGAATATGACCCGGCGTGGGATTTCATGAAAACAAATTACCCCGAAATTGCAACTCATCTTTCTCAGTTTAGAACACAAGCCGAAAATAGGCAGGATAAAGGTGATTATTGGTGGGAATTAAGAGCATGTGCATATCTTGATGATTTTGAGAAAGACAAAATAATCTATCCGGATATTATGAGATTACCCAAGAATAATACATCTTTTGCAAATTATCCTTTTTTCTTTCTTGACAAAGAGAAATTATTTGTTGAAGCAACTAATTTTTTTATAGTAGGCGAAGCATTGCATTTTTTGATGTCTGTTTTATGTTCAAAATTTGGAGTTTATTCTTTCATTAATTATTACACGGGTCCTCAATTTGATGATAAAGGATTTAGGTATAAAAAGATTTACCTTGAAAAATTCCCTATCCCTCAAATCTCACAAGAAGCACAGCAGCCCTTCGTTGAATTGGTAGATATAATCCTTTCTAAAAAAGAGAAGGGTGAAGATACGACCACCGAAGAACGCAAGATAGACCTTATGGTTTACAAATTATACGACTTGACTTTTGAAGAAGTCCAAGTGATTGACCCGGAGTTTTCACTGAGTAAAGAAATTTATGAGAAGATTTGAGGTGATTTCTCGTCCAATAATAAATTGACTCTCTCCACCCACGAATAAATTCATGGGCTATGTTTGTAAACGTATTTTAGGACAAGAATCCCCCTACACCACATCCCCGAACAGTGTGCCGGAAGTTGATCTTGTGATTTTGCAAGTGATTGTTTGCCCGATTTTGTAGTTTTGCTCGTAGTTGTCGAAAATTACAACTTTGTTGGTGTCGGTTCTGCCTTGCCATTCATTTTTATTTTTTTTGCTCGTGCCTTCGATTAGGACTTCGTGAATCAAGCCATGTTCGGCTTCGTTCAATTCGCGAGAGATTTTGTTTTGTTGCTCGATGATTTCCGTCAAGCGTCTCCCTTTGACATCAGGCGTGACGTCGTCTTCCATCATATAAGCTTTAGTTTTGGAACGTGGCGAATAGTTGAACATATAAGCACCGTCGTAGCGCACTTCTGCCATCAAATCCATTGTAGCCTTGTGGTCGTCTTCGGTTTCGGTGGGGAATCCGGTAATAATATCTGTAGAAAGCGAACAATTTGGGATGAGTTCCTTGATTTTCCTCATTCTATCCAGATAATGCTCAACTGTATAGTGACGGTTCATCATCTGCAAAATCCTGTCCGAGCCTGATTGCACAGGCAAATGGATGTAATTGCAAATATTGTGGTGACTTGCCATTGCTTCGATTAATTCATCAGTCATATCGTAGGGGTGCGATGTTGTGTAGCGAATTCTCATTGACGGCACCGCTTTGGCACATTCGACGAGCAATTTCGCAAAGTCCACCTTATTTTCCATATCAATATAGCTGTTCACGTTTTGCCCGAGCAAGGTGACCTCTTTGTAGCCAAGTTCGTACAAATCAATCAGCTCTTTGATAACCACGGGGAATGGCTTGGAGCGCTCTCTGCCACGAGTGTAAGGCACAACGCAGTAAGTGCAGAATTTGTCGCATCCGCGAATAATCGAAAGCCAAGCACTTATACCCTGCGTCCGCAGCGGAATGATGTCGTCATAAGTTTCGACGCGGCTTAATTTTACTGCTATCCCAACTTCACCGTTCATTGATTGCTCAATCATTTCGGGTACTTTGCGATATTCGTCGGGACCGACCACGATTGAGACCAAATCTTGGTGACCGACGAGTTTGCCACGTAAGCGCTCTGCCATGCAACCTAAGATTCCAACCAATAATTTCGAGTTCTGCTTGCGATAGAAGCGGAGTTGCTCGAGCCTTTTGAAGATTTTGGCTTCGGCATTGTCACGCACCGAGCAAGTGTTGAGCAAAATCACGTTGCTATTATCAATTTTATCGGTGATTCCGAAACCTGATTGGGCAAGAATTCCGGCGACGATTTCCGAATCGTTCACGTTCATTTGGCAACCGTAGGTTTCGATATAAACGTTGAAACCATTAGTAGTTTCTGAGATTTCAACAGCTCTTGGCTTTTGTGCAGCCGATTTATTATTTAAGATTTGAATTTCTTCAATCATTATTTTTTCCTGATTTTATCTATACTGTAATTACCCGGACCTGCTATAAGCAACCCGAGGAAAATAATTGAAACTTCGAGCGGATGTGCAAATCCCAAAAATCCGTCCGATATATTGATTTTATAAATTAAGGCAACGAGAATGGTGGACCATAAAAAGAACACAACAGGCAAATGAAAAAGTCCGAATATAAGAAGCAAGCCGCCGAGTGTTTCGATTAAACCTGCCAAGAACCCGAAAGTCGTGTGTCCCCAAGTGATGCCCAAGTAATTCAAAGCACTGCCGACAGATTCCCATTTTTCAGCGCCACCAATGAGTTTCGGATAACCGTGAAAAATCATAGCCAATCCCATGCCCACTCTCACGATGAGCAAGCCTAAGTGCATACTTTTTTCTGTATATAAATCTTTCATGAAATATCCGTTAAACATTTTGTAATTAAATGTAAACGAATATTTTGCATAATTCATTTGAAATGAAATTCTTGCGGAGATATTTTTATCTGAGTAAGCTCTCAATGCCTTTACACTCGTGCTCCAAAGTGTACCTCGATTTGGCATAATCGTACGCTTCATCGGCTCGGGATATGAAGGTTGCTCTGTCTCGCACGAACTCCTGCATAGCCGCTGCCAAATCTTCGACATTGTGCGGTTTGAACAATCTGCCGTATTGTCCTTTTTGAGTAAGTTCGAGAGTGCCTCCATTAGCACTTGCGATTACAGGCAATTTCGACAAAAATGCTTCAACTGTTACCATTCCGTAAGCTTCCGAACTCGACGCCAAAATAAAACAATCAACAGCATTCATCACATTCCCGACATTTTTTTCAAAATCGGTAATTGTCACTCTGTCGCTTAGATTTTTCTCATCAATAAATTGCAACAGTTGATTGTAATATTCTTCGCCTTCTCCAACAGTTTTCTCACCAACAATTAGCAACTTTATGCTCTTTTCGTGCTTAATTTTATCAAATGCCCGCAGAATTGTCAATTGTCCCTTTTGACTGTCAATCCTGCCGATGATGCAAAAAACAATATCATTTTCTGTGAATCCGAACTTTTTGCGATACTCTTCTCGTGAGATTTGCGGTTTGATTTTTTCCGTATCAACGCCGAGTGGAATGATGCGGATTTGGTCTTCTCGAACTGTGCTAAGCCGCAATACGTCATCGGCAAGCAATTGCAAAGGTGAGACCCAGTAATCAACTTGCGAATAGCGAATCCGATGGAAAATATCTTTTTTTCGGCGACCGATGTGCATTTGTTGTTGGTAAATCAGATTCAATTGCTGATTGATGAGCTTCGTGTTAGCAAGCAAGCTCAAATCAGGATGAAAACTTGTTATAATATTTTTGCAAGTAATCATCTTCAGTCTAAAAGCCAATCTCCAAGCATTAAAAAAATCGAAATATTTCATGTAATTTGGCAAAATCATCAACGGAATCGCCAATTCTCGACATTGTTGGGCGATAGATGAATCTGCTTTGGCGAATACAACTATTGAATTGCCCCGTTTAATGAGTTCCGAAGCCAATTTGACCGTATTAAACTCTAAGCCACCCCGACCGTATGAACCACAAACTATCGCCGTATCGTATTTATTTTTGTTCAAATTGTATTTGTATCGAAAAATTATTAATATTTGTAACAAAGGTAAGAATAATTTATGAAAAATCTTCTTTATGCTTGATTATGATGTCATAATAATTGGTGCAGGTGTCGTCGGATTGGCTTGTGCAGCGAAATTATCCGAGCGACACAGCGTTTTGGTGCTCGAGCGGCACAGCAGTTTCGGGCAGGAAACAAGCTCGCGGAATAGCGAAGTCATTCATGCGGGGATTTACTATCTGCCGGGTTCGCTCAAAGCCAAACTTTGCGTCGCCGGTAAAGAGATGCTCTACGATTGGTGCCAAAATCACAATGTAAATTTCAAACGGCTCGGGAAATTTATCGTTGCTCATGATGAAAATGAAATTCGAAAATTGGAAAAATTGGCTCAAAATGCCCTAAAAAATGGTGTAAATGATTTGGAGATGATGAATTCGGAGCATTTTAAGGAAATCGAAGCAAATGTTTTTGCAGTGGCTGCATTATGGTCGCCTTCCACGGGGATTGTTGATTCTCATGGATTGATGAAAAGCCTTTACAATGAAGCAATCAAAAACAGCTGCGATTTTGCGTTTCATCATGAAGTGATGCAAATCAAAAAGCTCGCTGAAGGGTATGCGGTTGTTGCAAATTGTACGGGAGACAGTTTTGAAGTGAGTACGAAATTTGTTGTAAACGCTGCAGGGCTCGACGCTGATACAATTGCAGCAAGAGCAGGAATTGATATTCAAAAGTCAGATTATTCGCTGCACTATTGCAAAGGGCATTATTTCAGGCTCAATCATTCAAAATCCGGATTGATTAAGCATTTGATATATCCCGTTCCGCCCGAAAAACACGAAGGAGTGGGTATCCATGCCACAATTGACCTTGATGGAGCAGTCAAATTCGGTCCCGATATTCATTATCTCGATGAAAGAAAATGCGATTACAATGTTACTGATGAATTAATCGAAAAATTTTACAAAAGCGTCGCAAGATATTTGCCTTCCTTACAACTTAGCGATTTATCGCCCGACCAATCAGGAATTCGCCCAAAACTTCAGCCCATAGGAGGTGATTTCAGAGATTTTGTTATTTGCGACGAGAAGGATAAAAATTTGCCCGGATTTATAAATTTGATTGGGATAGAATCTCCTGGATTGACAGCTTGTTTGGCTATTGGCAAATACGTCGAGAAACTGCTGTCGCCTTATTCGCCGGAGTAATCTGAATCACCGAATTGCGAAGCTGCCAAATCGGCAAGTTTCAAAACTGCATCAACATATGCACTCGAGTTATTATAATGGAAAACAGCGGCACGTCTTTGTTCTTGCTCAATTCCCCATCCGTTAGCAACGAGATAGTTAGCTACAGAAAAGATTGCGTCTTCTGTATTGAACAAATCAATTATACCATCGCCATTGCCGTCCACAGCCCATGATACGAAACTGCTCGGCAAAAACTGCGAGATGCCGAATGCACCTGCCCACGAACCTTTAATATCTAAAATAGGGTTTGGAAGGAGTGTGTTAACTTTTTCCATTGCAAGTAATTGGTCAATAGCCCAATTTGCCTTCTTATCGGAACGTTGGAGAATCTTGGTTTTTAACTCCTCAAATTCTTCATCGTTACCTTTGAAGGTGCTTTTCAGATTTTCGATATTCAATTCAATGTATTCAGGTTGGTTGCACATTGCGGTGCTCAGATAAACACTTGCTATATGATGATTTCCAAGATATGAGCCATGGCGAGTTTCAATCCACAAAATTGATGCGATTACTTCTTTGGGGACGCCATATTGCAATTCTGCGAGTTGTAAAGTTGCCGCATTTTCATCAAGGAATTTGACAGTGTTGCCAACGGAACGATTGTTATAATGTGAACTGTAATCAGCTTTGGTCAAAAATCCTGTGACATTGATTTTGACATACTTTTCATCGAATTGAGTCCGAGTGTCATAAATCATTTCATTTAGGAAATTAGTATCAATTCCGCGTGGGATTAGAATTTCGACAATCGGCTTGAAAAAATCGGCTTTGGATAATTCTTTGTCGGCAAAATTAGTCGAAAACATAATTTTAGACGATGATAGTACTAATAAAAGTGCTATCATAGCTATTGTAATATATTTTCTTTTACCAAACATTTTTTCGTTTTTATGCTATTATCTATAGTATATATACCATAAACGAATGAAAAGTTACAAAGTTTTCATTTATTTTATCAAATATGCCAATAATTCAGTTTCAAAACCAGGGATGTTCGAATCAACAAAATTTGGAATGACCAATTTCATAGCTTTCATTTTCATCATTACTCTGCCAATTTCAGCCATATAATAAAATTCTACTTCTCTATCAAGTTTGAGGTCTAAATTATTCATTCCAATGGAAGGTACGCTGACTTTACCATCGAATTTGATTTTCATTTTAAATTTGAAAGAATTGCCGGATTTTGCCGGAACCGAGATGTTTTCTGTCCCATCGTTAGAGCCCTTGATAGTAAGATTTCCTGCAACTGTGCCATCTGTTGAGCCGAATTTCATAGCTTCATTGTTGAACATTTTCGAATAAATAACCCATTCGCTCTGGCTTCTGTCGCTAATTTTATACCATTTTTCATCCATATTGAAAGGTAATTGGATTGCTGTGCCGCTCAAATTTAGCAAATCCTCAAAAAAGTTAGGGTGAGTATAGAGCTTGTTTTCTTCAGTGTAGAAATATTGGTCGTCCTTTTTTTCATATTGAGAATTATCGGGGTTCGTGCTATATTTTTGAATTATTAAACATTCTTTACCAAAAAAGCTTGTAGTACCTGAAATAAAAAGAGAGTCCTTGAGATTGCTCCCAGGGACTCTTTTATCAGATGAATCGAGCATGAAATAGTTGTACACCCAAAATGTACCGACCGAAAATGGGTATAGGTTGCCAATCATTTCGTTCAAAACGGTAAATTGCGATGGACTTGTAGCACTTTTACCACCGGTTTTGACAGTTATAAAACCGCTCAAAGCTCCTTGAGGGATACGCACGTGTAATTTCATTGGGCTTCCTAAGACTACTGAATCAGGATATGCAATAGCACCACCCTCGAAAAACACTTGATTGGCTGTTTTGACATTAGAAAAATTATTACCTGCGATAGCAATCATATCCCCAACTTCTCCTTGGCTCGGACTAACCGATATAATAGAAAGCTCATTGTTGGGAGTAATCGGATTTTCTTCTTCAGCACAAGAACCGAACCAAATCACAGCACTCATCAAGAACAGAATCTTAATACACTTCATGAATATTCCAAAAATATAGTTAAACATATTCTAATAACACATAGAATCAAGAAAAATTGCAATAATGCTAAAACATAAGCTCTATATACTACACGTTTGAAAAATTTGAAGGTTACGAAAAAAAACTTTTGCTGTATGAAAAATATCTGCTATATTTGTAGTTCTAATTTTATAATGTTATAAGAAAGTAATAAAATTTATAGCGAGCAATAATGAATTATAATGGTCCGAAAGTAAAGATTTCCCGTAAATTGGGTATAAATCTGACACCAAAAGCAGGCAAAATTGCCGGCAAAAAACCTTATCCACCGGGACAACACGGCAATACAAAGCGACGTGCTAAACAATCCGATTACGGTAAGCAATTACTCGAAAAGCAACGTATTCGTTTGCAATATAACATTTCCGAAAGCCAAATGTCAGCTTATTATACTAAGGCGACAAAATTAACCGGAAATACCGCAGACTTGTTGGTTCAGTTACTTGAAACAAGACTTGATGCAGTAGTTTACAGAGCCGGATTCTCGCGTTCAACATATGCTGCAAGGCAGTATGTTGTTCATGGGCACGTATTTGTAAATGGCAAAAGAGTAAATGTACCGTCTTATCAAGTTAGAGTAGGCGATGTAGTTTCGATTAAGGAAAAAAGCAGAAGTCTTGACTGCTTCCAAGAAGCAATCAGAAATTCAGGCTCGCCTGCATATCTCGAAGTATCTAAAGCAGAATTTTCTGCAAAATTGGCGTACATTCCTGCAAGAGAAGAAATTCCAATTCAATGCGAAATTTCGCTTGTAGTAGAATACTACTCAAGATAATTCTAATGAATATAACAAAAAAAGAGCTACTCTATTCGGGTAGCTTTTTTGTTATTTTTTTATTTTTCTCCTCTACAAAACGACTACTTGTTTCGCCACTATTCTGCCATCAAAATCGAATACCAAAGTATAAGAACCTGATGATAGCTCTGATGTAGGAATATTAAATTGATAATTCCCGCTTTGGAGCATTCCCGATTTGATTTCCGAAACTTCTTGTCCGAGCGCATTTACAATATAAATGCGAGATTGGGCTGCATTCGTCAAATCGAATGTAAGTTGGAATGTCCCGCCACCTACAATTGGATTTGGCGTGACTGAAATTTGCTCGTTGGTAAATCCAATAGTACGGACTGAGCTAACTCCTTGGTCAATACTGAAAAGCAATTCCGACCAATCAATTGAAACTGAATCGGGAATGAAATCCGTATTGATGCCGACAATCATTTGGCGACTCTGATGTATGTATTCATAACGTTTTTGAATAATTCCATCTTTGTAAAATAATAGTGGGACTTGGGATATGTAATATTCTCTGAAGATGCTTGGATTTTGAACTTGCGAAATAGTTAGGTCTATGGCATAATCGCTTTCGCTAATTTCGTTGACATTGTAATCAATCTTGAAAACCGGATGCCCGGGAGAATATAGCCAATGTTCGAAAAATTTGACGATAAATGGTTCATCATCAGGCGAAAATTTTATCAAAGCATCCCTAAATTCAGCGGTGGAAATAGGAGCAAATCTATAATCGTGCATAAGGACTCTAATAAATTCTAAGAATTTTTCGCGTCCAAAATAATAATGAAGCATATTATAAATAAATCCGGATTTAGAATACGATATAACTCCGTGAATAAAGATAGAATCAGTAGAAATCCCATATGGTGTTACATGATGAGCTGTTTTTTTGTTGAGATAATGGCGAGCGTGTTGGCTAATCAAAAATCTGTAAGCATAGGGGTCATTATTTCGATGTTCTAACCAAAGTGCCTCGCACCATGATGCTCCTCCCTCGTTAATCCAAATGTCCTGCCAAGTGGCGCATGTTATTAAATTACCAAGCCATTGATGAGCAGCTTCATGGGCTAAACCAAGTTCTCCGGAGCCTGTGAGCCAACTGCGGTTTATTGTCACCATATTCGGGTGTTCCATACCGCCGTACCAAACAGGTTCAAGAGCAACTATGCCATAATTATCATAAGGGAATTCTACAAAAAGTTCGGCAAATAATTTCAACATTTCAGGATTTTGCTGAAGTGACCTTTTTGCGTCTCTTTTGTCACCTTTAGTAAAATCTCCGTCGTAATCAACTTGCCAAACGTAATAATCTACCGGAACCGATTCTGTTGGATTGCTTACTCTGATGTATTCGTCGCTGAAATGTTTGTATTTCGAAGCTACAGCAACCATTAAGTAAGTTGAAATTGGTTCATTACTTTTGTAGTAATAGATTGTATATCCTCCATGAATATTATCAAAATCGGGATTCGTATAGAGCGAATCGAGGTACCCGTTTGATAGTGCTGTATAATCTTCGGGGACTTTGATAGCAATCGAAGTTAGAGCTTTATCGTTTGGTTTGTCATTGCAAGGCATCCAATATCTCGAGACTTCGGGTTGACCGAATGTATAGGCTATATTTTCTTCGACCATATACTCTCGTCCCTGAAAACGAACTTCTCCTTTTGGGAAATAATATAGTCCAAGTTTATAACTACGCTCAATCTCGTAATTAATAACAATTTCAATAATTTCGTTCGCATTTTTGAATTCTGGGAACTCGATTTCTAGTGTTTTGTCAGTATTGAATACTTCGTCAGTAAGCAAGTCGCCATCAATAAAAATTGAATTAATAATCAAATCGCCGGCATCTAAAATTATCACCTTAGTGTTATCTTCGATGATTTGTAGTTGAATTGTCTGAATTGCAGTAAAAAATATGCTGTCATTTTTGCCGAAAAGAAGAAGTTCACGCCAATCAAGAAATAGGTCATAACTTAAAATATCGTAATTCAATGAAGTTTGTTTATCTTCTGATTGGAAACGCAGATGATTATGATATTTGCCACAAGCGGAATGGTCTATACAAATATTCTTGTTTTCATTAAATGGTGTTAAATAATCGGGTATCTGCCCTTTTGTGTCAACAGATACCCCAAATAAAGCAATGAATAGAATACTCAAAGAGCAAGCGGAATTAAGAAAATTTTTCATATTTTATTCTAATTTCCTAATCTTTTTTGGAGAAAGCTTCGAGCATTTTTTTGAATTCGTCCAAATTTTCACTTGTCAGATTGCGAGATTGTTCCATAAATGGAGTTAACAAGTCAATCGGTACAGGGAAAATAATTGTAGAATTTTTTTCGGTAGCGACATCGGCTAATGTTTGCAAAAAGCGCAATTGCAATGCAATAGGATGCTTCGAGATTTGTTCGGCAGCTTCGGCAAGTTTTTTAGAGGCTTGGAATTCACCGTCAGCGTTGATAACTTTTGCTCGGCGTTCGCGTTCTGCTTGAGCTTGCTTAGCCATGGCGCGTTGCATTTCCAAAGGCAAGTCAATTTGTTTTACTTCTACCGATGCAACTTTAATACCCCAAGGCTCGGTATGCTCATCAATAATTTGTTGCAATCTGACGTTGATTTGTTCACGTTCCGAAAGGATTTCGTCCAAATCTGATTGACCAAGAATACTTCTGAGAGTGGTTTGAGCGATTTGATTCGTTGCATAAAGATAATTTTCTACATCAACAATTGCTTTGTCCGGATATACTACGCGGAAATAGAGAACTGCGTTGACTTTGATTGAGACGTTGTCCTTAGTAATTACATCTTGCGGTTCAATGTCCATTGTAATCGTTCTGAGTGATACTCTTACCATACGGTCAATGAATGGGATTAGTATAATAAGCCCGGGACCTTTGAATCCAATCAAACGACCAAGTCTGAAAACGACTGCTCTGTCGTATTCGCGAACGACTTTAATTGCAGATGCCAATATTATTGCGACTAAAACAATTACGATAGGGAATAATTCGAAATCCATAACATTCTCCAAATAATTTGTAAGATTTAGAACTGAAATTTAACAAACTTACCGCTAATAAACAAATTAATTCGTATATCCTGTTAATTCTGCATAGCCATAACCTTTGAGTTTTTGCCCTTTATGCGTCCCGTTAATGCTTACCGAGCCTTCGTAATACCTTATGATTAGCTTCAGTTCTTGGTCGGGGACTTGAGTTTCGATATTTAAATCAAAATCAAATTTGATGCTCTTCATTGTCCAAGCAGATGGATATTGATGCCCATCCTTATTGGTCCAATGCTTAGAAACTTTTAAATCAATATCTTCAGGGCTTATGAACTCGTGTTTTCCATCGGGATAAACCATAGTACCTTTGCCAAAATTGAAACTGTCGTCTTGATTTCGAAGCATAAAAAACATAATTTCGTGCTCGTTATCTAATTGAAGCGAAAACCAATCCCAACCGACTTGACCCGAATCCAAGGCGCTCGTGCTCCATTCCCTGTCCATCCACGAATTACCGCTAACCGAAAAGTTTTTTTCGCCAATTTTGATTTTGCCTCGTGTGTCCATTCTGGTATATGAATAATAATATGAGGCATTTCCGGGCGTGTTGCTTTTTGCACTCAGCCCGTTAATCCCATGCTTTACAATGCTTTTGAGTGGAACTACATCAAATTCGATTGCGAAATCATCTGCTTCTGCTTTGATTTTAAATTCCGGCATGAGATAGTCACCATCATAATCTTCATTTGTAGAAATCGTCCAATCTTCGACATGAATTTTTAGAGGCCAAACTGACGCTCCTGCCATATTTGCAGCGCCGCGAGAATATTTATCGGCATAATAAAATTTGCCGTTTGATACATCAGTCAGAGCAAAATGTGCAAGGTAAAGCTGATTTGTTGACATTGACGATTGCTTGGAAACTGAATCGGAGGACAAAGCATTTCGAAAAATAGTAAATTGGTAGCCAAAACGATTGCCATTTTCATCGGATAAGTTGCCGGTAAAATACCACCATTCAATTTTGAAATCATCATGCGAGCTGTGGTCTTCGGGGAAGACGAACTTTCGTGGCTCAAGAGCTTTTGCGTAATTACCTTCATTAGCATTCATAGCATCGCTTACCGAAACTGTATTATAACTTGGAATTAATTCGCTATCTCTTTGAATTCCATAGATTAAGAATAATATTACAATCGTAACAAAGATTATGAGTGCACCTGTGGACATCAAATATCGCTTCATTATTCCTCCCTCAATGAATTAGCCGGAGAAGACTGAGACAATTTAATTGCCGGATAAATACCAGCCAGTACCGAAGCTAAAATCGAAACTACAAATCCTTGGAGCATATATTCAGGTATGAATTCGAAATTAACCGTCCACCCGAATGAACGCTTATTCACCACCGTAACAAGTATATAAGCCAAAATGTTACCAAGAGGTAGCGCTGCAATTGCTGCAATAAATCCCATTATTCCGGTTTGCAATATTACAAGTTTTCGGAGTTGGGCGGGCGTCATCCCAATTGAACGTAAAACACCGAATTCGCGGGCTCGTTCGAGTTGCAATGCCATCAATGCCGATAAAATCCCAATAAAAGCTACCGAAATAGCAAGCAACTGCAAAACATTAGTGATTATAAATGTTCGGTCAAATATTTCAATCGAGCCATCAATTAGTCTTTTATTCGAGCGTATAAGAAATTCGATATCGTCGCCTGCTGCAATTTTAATTTTTCGTTCCAAAGAATCAATATTAACACCTTCTTTGGCAAATACGGCAATTCCCGACAGCATCTCATCATCAAAGTGCTTCAAATAAGTATTCATACCGAGCATCAACAATCCGATATCCGAACTATAATCATAATATAAGCCGTCAATGTTGAATGTAACTCGCCCTTTATCTGTGACTAATGATAAAGTATCACCAACCTCGACTTTATTTTTGAAAGCAAATGATTCACTCATTATGATTGAATTTTCGTTTTGGAATTTGTCCCAAAGCTCATCCATCGAAATTCCGCCTTCCGTCTTGAATTGTTCATGCTCGAAAGACTGTACCTGAGCAGCGAGAAGATGATAAATCCTTCCACCGTCATTGAGTTGATATTCGCGATATAAATTCATTGCTCTTACTTCGTCCAATTCCAAGATTCGAGCGGCAATGTCACGAGAAAATGTGCCATCGTTGAATCGCGAAACATTTGTCGGAACTGAAGCATATATATCCGCTTTGAGCCTGAAATGCAACCAATCATCAACCGTATTGCGAAAACTTTTGACCATAGTCCCTATACCGATTGCCGCTGAAACTGCCACGCAAAGTGCGGCAACAGCAATAGTCGTCCGGCTAAGTTGAGTAACAATACTGCGAGCCGCCATAGAACCAATCGTACCAAATAATTTGGATACAACAGGTTTGATAATTGCCACTATTACTATAATAAATTGCGGTATGAGAAGACTGAATCCCAAAATCACCGGAACAACACCGAGATAAGTCAGATAGATGCTGTCTGTTTCGACAATTAATATCGGAAGAGCCGATAAAAAGATTATAATTCCGAAAATATTGAATTTTGAAATTTGCGATTTGAGCTTTTTTTCTTGAGATGAACGAACGAGTGCCATTCCGGCAGGAACTTTCCCTGCTTCGTGAGCAGGTTTGAGAGCGGCAATTACAGTTGCTGCCAAGCCGAGCACCATCCCTTTGAGCAAACTAAGTGAAGACACCTCAACGGTTTGCACCTGAAGCACGAAATACATGTCATTGATTACTTTTGTGACCAAATTTGTCATGAAATAGCCCAATTGAATCCCAATCACAATCCCGAGAAATGTGCCAATTAAGCCGATAATGAAAGCCTCTCGGAGGACTAAAAAATAAATCTCATTCCCCGTGACGCCCAATGAACGCAACAATCCGATATAACGGCGGCGGCGAACTACGGCAAATGTCATCGTATTGTAAATCAAAAATATCCCTACAATTAATGCCAAAAGACTCATTGCAGCAAGATTGATACGGAATGATTCAGTCATTCCCGAACCTGCTTTAGAGCGCGCTGCTGAAGGATTAATATTTGCGTAATCAGGCAATTTTTGTTTTAATTCGTATATGATTTGCTTTTCATATTCTTCAGGCAACATCAAATCTATTCGCGAAATCATATCGCCCATTCCCAAGAGATGCTGTGCGGTGGAAATATCGGTAAATACGAAATTTTTCAAATCAATCGAATTCTCATCAGGTTCGATAATGCCGGCAATTGACATTGTGAAAATCTTACCATCAGATTCGGCAATAATTGTATCCCCAATAGATTTATTTAACTCATTTGCCAAATCTTTTGGAATAATTACAGCATTTTCGGACATAATAAAATCGCCCAATGCTCCACCGAAATTGAAATCATCGGCATTGACGTAATTTCTGAAACCCTGCTCTGCAAAAGGGTCAATTCCCATCAAGGTCACGACACCAAACTTCCCGTCTTTGATACGGATAAACTTTTCAACTACCGGTGCAGCCTTTCTGAAGCCCATATCAACTTTGAGTTGCCTATAAACTGAGTCGCTAAATCCATTCGGACCGCCGGAAATATAGTGGGTAGCATTGCCCGACACGCTACGCATCGAAAGTTTGAATGCTTCGTATGCACTTTCGTTAGCCAAATCTATCGAAACGACTACACCAACTCCCAGCGCCACACCGACTATTGACAAAATCAATTGCATAGGGTTTTTGAGATAGTAGCGTAAAGAAGATAAATTTACGGTGAACCCCATCAAATGTCCTCTTTGCTTATGCTTACGAGACCACCGCCCTCGACTGATAAAATATTATCTGCCAAACCGATTAGTTCTTTGCTGTGTGTAGCCATTATCATTGTTTTATTTTTTTGCTTGACAAGTCTGTCCAACAGCTCAATTATACTTGCACCGGTATGTTTATCCAAATTTCCTGTGGGTTCATCTGCCAAAATAATATCGGGATTGTGAATCAATGCTCTTGCAATTGCAACTCGTTGTTGCTCGCCACCTGACAGCATATCGGGGTATTTGGCATCTTTGCCGCCCAATCCAACTTCGACGAGCATTTTCTTGGCGTTTTCGATATCATAACCGGATAATTTGCCCTTTAATTCCATTAGCAAAAGGAGATTTTCGAGCAATGTTAATGTCGGGATAAGATTGAAAAACTGGAAAATGAAGCCAATATGATTTCTGCGAAAAATTGTGCGTTTGTGCTCGTTCAGCTCGGAAATATTTTCATTGTCAATAATTATACTTCCGCTATCGGGAACATCAATACCACTGATTAGATTGAGCAAGGTTGATTTTCCGCTGCCGCTTCTTCCGAACATGACGGTAATTTCGCCAACTTTGAATTGGTGATTTAGTCCTGAGAAGACTTGATGCTTGCCCGAACCTTCGTCGTAACTTTTACTTAAATTGACTAACTGAATTGACTTTTCCATTTTAGCATTTTTATAAATTATTATAAACGTATAATGCACCATTTCCGTAAAGAGGTTCAGAATTCGATATTAACAATAAATTCATTTTTGTATCGTTTGAGCAAAAGAATTAAAGACCGTTGGAGGTGCTATACCAAAATAGGTATGGCTGAGAGAGTCTCCTTGAACCTGATCCGGGTAATACCGGCGGAGGGAAACGCGTTGCCGCAAGGACAGCCCAATTATTCAAGTCTCTCATAATCTCAACGGGGAACTCATTATTAACATTGGAGTTTTCCATGAGAAATATTTTCTTAATCGCATTTGCACTGATTTTTATTGGTGCTTTCACCGTTCATTCCGAAGAGTTGAACGCAGATTCCACTCGTGTATATAAGATACCGAGTCTAACCGTTACCACTTCTCGTGCCCAAGAGCGAGAATCACCCGTACCCTTTTCCGAAATCACAGTTTCGGAAATTGCCCAGCGCCACACAGTAAACGATTTGCCGAAAATCCTGAGCGAGACGCCGTCAATTCTGGCATACTCTGAAAACGGTAATTTTATCGGCTATACCAATCTTACGCTTCGCGGATTCGACCAGCGACGAATTTCTATTGTCATCAATGGCATTCCGCAGAATGACCCGGAAGACCATAATTTTTATTGGATTAACATGACTGATTTGGCATCTGGGCTCGAAAGCATTCAAGTACAACGCGGAGCGGGAATTGGCAGTTATGGTGCAGCTGCGATTGGTGGCTCGATTATCATGACGACCAAAAATTTCGCACGCGAAAGGTCAATCGAATTCAGCACAGGGATTGGCTTTCAGGAAAGCGGCTCATCGCTGTATGATGCCGGGCAATATGGCTCAAAATTCGGGCTATCGGCTTCAAGCGGATTAATTGATGATAAATATGCTTTTTATACTCGTGTAAATCGCATTAATTCATTCGGTTACCGCGACCAATCTTGGGCATCATTGAACAGCTATCAATTCGGCTTTGCACGATTCGATGAAAATCTCACAACGCAAATTAATTTTATTGCAGGTTCGCAATATGACGGCTTGGCTTATACGGGTTTGCCAAAAGCATATGTAAAAGATGCCGACAAAAGAAGAGCCAATTACAATTATTGGTCATACGACCGCGAAAACGGGGCTGAAGTAGATTGGGTAACAGTTCGACGCAATCAAGAAGTAGAGCAATTCTCGCAACCACAAATTGAACTATTGAATGATTGGCACATTTCCGAGAATCTTGAACTGAAATCAGCACTTTTTTTCAAAACCGGACAAGGCTATTTTGATTATGACGGCACAGGATGGACAGATGCCTCATCATTCCGTCTGAATGAGCAAAATGGCTATCCCAATGCCAATGACCCTACTAATCCGATAATACGTGCCTTCGTGGGTAATAAATATGGTGGATGGATTCCGCGTCTCGTTTTCAATCACGGAAACGGCATTTTCACAAGCGGAATGGAAATCAGAATGCACCGTTCAGGGCATTGGGGCAAAATCAATTATGCCGAAAATTTGCCTGTTAATTTCGACCCGGACTTTAAATTTTACAGCTATAATGGTATTCGCAATATTTTTTCTGTATTTTTCAATGAAAAATATTTCCTGAATGAAAGAATAGCACTGAATTTGGATGCACAAATAGTTTATCAATCATATGGAATCGAAAACGAGCGAGCCGGAAATGTTTACACGGAGTACTCAACCGTAGATGGAACTACAGTTGGCAATGGCGAAAGACTTTTTGATGTGAATTACATTTTCTTTAATCCACGAATCGGCGTTAACATCAACCTCACAGATGAAATGAACACATACATTTCGCTTGCACACACTTCTCGCGAGCCTCGGATGAAGAACCTCTATGCTGCAAGTGATGCCTTTTGGGGTGCGACTCCATTATTTGCAGTCGATACCGCAGATGGCACTCGGTACTATGACTTCAGCAAAGCACTCGTTAAACCCGAAAAGATGCTCAATCTCGAACTTGGTTGGGGATACTTGACTACAGATTTCAGCGTAAATGCGGTCTTTTATTGGATGGAATATACTGATGAGCTTGTCAAGAGCGGTCAAACCGATTTATTCGGCTCGCCGATTGACGGCAATGCACCAAATACCCGCCATTACGGGATTGAGCTTCAGGCTACGAAAATATTTAATCTCTCAAATTCATTCGATTTGACAATCAGTGGCAACGCAACTTATAGCCAAAATAAAATTATCGAATACAATTTCCAAACCGATGAAGGTCAAATCTCTCTTGCGGATAATAATATTGCCGGATTCCCCGATTTTATGGCAAATTTACGAGTCGGCTTAAGCACCAAAGATTTGTACTTTGGAGTAGCATTAAAGCATGTCGGCACCTACAAAACGGACAATTTCGGTGATATGCTGACAAGTGATGAGCGAATCAGAAGTCATCTCGGAGGTGGATATTACGCCGATAACAACTTTGACGCATATACAGTGCTGGATGCAAGCCTGATTTACACATTCAAGCAATTACCGTTTTTCGAAGAAATGAAAATTCATGCCGTAGTGAACAATCTGACGAATTTGTACTATGCTTCGGGCGCCATCGGACCGGAATTTTTCCCTGCCGCCGAACGAAATTATTGGGTGAACTTCGTATTTGGGATGTAAAGGGAAATGCACTGAATTGGTGAATTTTACGTTTAAATTAAAGCTATCAAACTTTAAACTTGATAGCTTTAATTGTATTAATTGTGTTAAATTTGTATCAACTTTTTTGAGAGAATATGAAATGCATGTAAAAACAGATATTAGATTAGGCGATTGTACTGATATTTTGAAACAATTACCGGATAATTCTGTTGATTTGGTCTTCACATCACCTCCATATGCTGACCAAAGGATAAACACTTATGGCGGTATCCCTGTGGAACAATATGTAGATTGGTTTTTACCGATAGCATTTGAGCTATTCAGAGTTTTAAAACCAACAGGCACATTCGTTTTAAATATTAAGGAAAAAGTATCTAATGGCGAAAGAAGCACCTATGTGTTAGAGTTAATTTTGGAAATGCGTAAGCAAGGTTGGCTTTGGACTGAGGAATTTATTTGGCATAAAAAGAATAGTTATCCCGGTAAATGGCCCAATCGTTTTCGCGATTCTTGGGAAAGACTTATTCAATTTAACAAAGATAAAAAATTCAATATGTACCAAGAAGCTGTGATGGTACCAATGGGAGATTGGAAAAAGTCAAGGATGAAAAATCTTAGCGAAAGAGATAAAGTTAGAGATGAATCAAAAGTTGGGAGCGGATTTGGTAAAAACATATCGAATTGGATAGATAGAGATTTAGCATATCCGACAAATGTTATTCACTTAGCAACAGAATGTAATAATAAGAATCACAGTGCAGCATTTCCCGAGGGTTTGCCTGAATGGTTCATAAAACTATTCACAAAGCCCGGTGATACAGTACTTGACCCGTTTATGGGTTCAGGTACAACTAACTTTGTTGCTAAAAGAATGAATCGTAATTCAATAGGCATTGAACTGCTACCGGAATATTTTGACTTAGTAGCCACGGAGATCTACAAAGAAGAATTTGTATTATTTGAAAAAGAGGAAAAATATGCAAAGTAGCCTAATTGATGACGTCCATCAATATGTGATAGAAAATATCGGTACGTTTCATAAAAAAAGAATTGAAAGACTCAATAAGCTGAAATTAAAGACAGTATTATTAAAGAAAAATCCTTATCTATTCAAAGCTAAATATTTACTTACTTCAGAGCAAATCATAAAAAGTTTAACAGATGCTTTCATCTCTTCAAACGAAGAAACTATATTTGGCGAATGGCTTGAAGGATTAGCGATACATATTAATAATGCAGTATATGGTGGTCGAAAATCAGGAATTCCAGGCATTGACTTAGAGTTTGACCGTGAAAATGTTAGATATATAGTAGCTATAAAGTCAGGGCCCAATTGGGGAAACAGTAGCCAAGTATCTAAATTGATAAGTGATTTCAAAACAGCAAGTATAACTTTGAGAACTAGTAATTCTAAATTAATTATCACGGCTGTCAATGGTTGTTGTTATGGAAAAGAGAACACACCTGACAAGGGTACATATTTCAAGTATTGTGGTCAAGAGTTCTGGTCATTCATTTCGGGAGTAGATTCACTATATACAGATTTGATTGAACCAATTGGTTTTAATGCTAAGGAAAAGAATGATGAATTTATGGAAGCGTATGCAATGATGATAAATAAATTCACAAAAGAATTTGCAAATGAGTTTTGTGATAATAAGGGTAATATTGACTGGGCAAAACTTGTTATTTTCAACTCGAGCTTTAAAAACAAAAATCAGATTGAAAAGTAGAATACAGAATCTTCACCTTCCCCAAAAAATTTATTATCAATAAATTCACTTAAAACATTGATTTTATGTTTCGGAGAATGACATTATATCATTTTCTTTCTCAATACCTACGCAAATAAAAATTTCATTCAAAAAAATACTACATAAACTTTGAAAATACGCTCACATTTTGTATTTTGAACTTTATATTTGACGAATTTTTGGAAATCATGAAATAAATATGTTAAAATTGACAACTAACAATTTTTTATTAATTAATACATAAAGATGCCATGAGCAGTTACAACCCGTTCAACTCTACCATTTTTAATAAGGTCATTATGGCTGGGACAGGTGTGATACTTGTTCTTTTCGTAATTGGTCATATGGTCGGAAATTTGCAGGTTTTCTTGGGCGCAGATGTATTCAATACTTACGCACATTTTCTGAAAAGCACGGGCGAATTGCTTTGGATTATGCGTTTAGTGTTGCTTCTTTGCGTAGTGCTTCATGTTTATACTTCTCTCAAATTGAAGTTTCTGAACATGAAAGCCCGACCGGAAGGATATAGTGTCACAAGCTATGTCAAATCCACTCTTTATTCCCGTACTATGATTTATTCGGGAATAGTGATTTTTCTATTCGTTGTATATCACTTATTGCATTTCACCGCTTTCGTAACCAACCCCGAATATGCTGACTATAGCGAAAACTATGGTCCGGTGTTGCAATCATCCGGAATGATTGACCACAGTGGCAACATTATTCAGGTTACCGAAGGTGAAGGAATTTTTGACAGACATGATGCTTACAAGATGGTGATTACAGGATTCAACAAGCCAATTGTAGCTATTGTCTATATTTTAGCAGTGCTGTTTTTGGCATTGCATTTATCTCATGCTATTCAATCAATGTTCCAAACATTGGGATGGAGCGGTCCGAAAACGACTCCCCGATTGATGCTCGTTAGCAAGCTTATCGGGTGGGGATTATTCGTAGGGTTTGCTTCAATTCCCGTTTCGGTGTTAATTTTCGGATTAGGTAAAGGAGTAATAGGATAATGAAATTAGATTCAAAAATACCATCCGGACCAATTGCACAATCATGGGACAAATATCGCTTTGATATGAAGCTGATTAATCCCGCTAACAAGCGCAAATTCAAGATTTTAGTCGTCGGTACCGGACTTGCAGGTGGCGCTGCTGCTGCCACTTTTGGCGAACTTGGCTACAATGTTGAAACATTTACCTATAACGATAGCCCGAGACGCGCTCATAGCATCGCTGCACAAGGCGGAATTAATGCTGCGAAAAATTACCAAAATGACGGTGATTCCATTTGGAGACTATTTTACGATACAGTCAAAGGTGGCGATTACCGTGCTCGCGAAGCTAATGTTTATCGCTTAGCACAAGTTAGCGCCAATATTATTGACCAATGCGTAGCTCAGGGCGTCCCTTTTGCACGAGAATACGGCGGAACCTTGGCTAACCGTTCATTCGGTGGGGCGCAGGTCTCGCGAACATTTTATGCTCGGGGACAAACGGGGCAACAACTTCTACTTGGGGCATATTCGGCACTTAATCGCCAAATTGCTGCAGGAAAAGTAAAATCGCACACTCGCAAAGAGATGTTGGATGTAGTCTTAGTTGATGGCTATGCCAGAGGAATTGTCACTCGCGACCTCGTTACGGGCAAAATCGAATCCCACGTTGGCGATGCAGTCGTGCTTGCTACAGGCGGTTACGGCAATGTATTTTTCCTCTCGACAAATGCTCAGGCTTGCAACGTTACTGCAACTTATCGTGCTTACAAAAAGGGGGCATTATTTGCAAATCCATGCTTTACACAAATTCACCCGACTTGCATTCCTGTTAGTGGCGACCACCAATCCAAGCTAACGTTAATGTCGGAATCGCTCAGAAATGATGGCAGAATTTGGGTTCCAAAGAACAAAGGCGATAATCGTGCACCTCAGGATATTCCCGAACAAGACCGCGATTACTACTTAGAACGCAAATACCCGAGTTTTGGCAATCTTTCACCTCGCGATATTTCATCACGTGCAGCTAAACAAGTTTGCGACGAAGGTCGTGGCGTTGGCAGCACAGGTTATGGTGTTTATCTTGATTTCGCAGATGCAATCGGACGCTTAGGCAAACATGCCATCGAAGAACGCTACGGAAATCTTTTCGAAATGTACGAACGCATTACGGGCGAAGACCCATATACAACGCCGATGCGCATTTATCCTGCATCGCATTATACAATGGGTGGCTTATGGGTTGATTATAATTTGATGAGCAATGTTCCCGGATTGCACGTTATCGGCGAAGCTAATTTCTCCGACCATGGAGCAAATCGTCTCGGCGCAAGTGCATTGATGCAAGGTTTGGCAGACGGCTATTTTGTAATTCCATACACAATCGGTCATTTCTTTGCCAACAATCCGGTTGATAAAAGTGTCACAACTTCGCATCCCGAATTCCAAAAAGCAGAGCAAGAAGCTAAAGAAAAAATCAACTTATTGCTTTCGATTAACGGTAAACGAACTCCTACATCATTTCACAAAGAATTGGGTACCTTAATTTGGGATAAAGTTGGAATGGCGAGAAATGAAGCCGGTTTGAAAGAAGCAATCGCAAGAATTCCTCAAATTAGAGAAGAATTTTGGGCGAATTTGAACGTCACAGGCGAACCCGACTCGCTCAATATGGCACTCGAAAAAGCTTTGCGAGTAGCCGATTTCCTCGAATTTGCCGAAGTCATGGCATGGGACGCACTCGAACGAGATGAATCCTGTGGTGGTCATTTCCGCGAAGAACACCAAACTCCCGATGGCGAAGCAGTTCGTAATGACGAAAAATTTGCACACGTCGCAGCTTGGGAATACACCGGAGTGGGCACTAAGCCAAACAGACACAAAGAAGAATTAACTTTCGAAAATGTACCCTTATCTGTCAGGAGTTATAAATAATGAAACTAACACTTAATATATGGAGACAAAAGGACAAGAACTCCAAAGGGCAGTTTGAAAACTATAATTTGAACGAAGTATCGCCCGATATGTCATTTTTGGAAATGCTCGACGTGCTGAACGAAGATTTGCTCCACAAGGGCGATGAACCCGTTGCATTCGACCACGATTGCCGCGAAGGTATTTGCGGAGCCTGCTCGATGACAATTAACGGTCGCCCGCACGGTCCCGAGAAGCAAACTACCACGTGCCAGCTTCATATGCGCAAATTCAACGACGGCGAAACAATCACGATAGAGCCTTTCAGAGCGAAACCTTTCCCGGTAATCCGAGATTTAATAGTTGACCGCACATCGTTTGACCGAATTCAACAAGCGGGAGGCTTCGTATCGGTCAACACCGGCAGTTCGCCCGATTCCAACGCAGTGCCTATCGCAAAAGTTGCAGCCGACAAAGCATTCGATGCTGCAGCATGTATTGGTTGCGGTGCATGTGTAGCGGCTTGCCCCAACGGTGCAGCGATGCTCTTCACATCCGCTAAAATTGGGCAATTTGCTTTACTTCCGCAAGGACAGCCCGAACGCAAAGAACGCGTTATAGCAATGGTGAAGCAAATGGATTCCGAAGGATTTGGCGCTTGCACAAACCACTACGAATGTGAAGCAGCTTGCCCCAAAGGCATTTCCGTCGAATTCATAGCAATGATGAACCGCGACTTTATGAAAGCATCTTTTTCCAGATAAATCACAGAATTAAATAATTAAATCCCTGCTCCTTCGGAAGCGGGGATTTTTTTTTTGTTTGGAACAGGATTATCACGAAATCTTGATAATCCTGTTCAAGAATGACATGTCTTTGAATTGTTTTAGTTCGTCCTAAAATAATTTCGTAACACTCCCTAATCCACTCTTGCAAGAGGGGGATAACCCTACCCCAACTCGAACGAGGTTACGCCGAATATTTTGGGTAAGTCTATGAGCGGTTCTTCGCCGGTGTACATTCGGGCGGTCTCGAAGACTTTTTTCATTTCGTATTTGTGGGCTAAGTCAACGGCAAAGAGGTTTGCTTCGGGCGTATCGAAATAAATTAGCTCATCGGCGGCTTTGTTTGCTAAAGCTTTGTAAATTTGCTCGGCAATGTGGATATCATCGGCAAATAGAGGTCCGATTTTGTAGCCTTTGCGGCAGGAACGGATAACTCCATAGCCTTTGACGCGGTTTTCGTCGTAAAACACGTATGAGTGCGAATTTATCATTTCGAGCCAACCCTTCAAGAACTTTTCGCGTCTGACCGGAAAACATCTCGAATCGTAATCGGCGATTTCCTGAAAATCAATAATTTTAGCAGGGACGACTTCCGGGTCAAGAATATATTTATCGCCAATACCTTCGAAACGAATATTTTTGTAAGCCTCTTTGAATCCCAAGCGTTTGTAATTTTCGACTCTTGCGACTACTCCGTCTATGCCGATATTCAGGTCTTTTAGGTAGTTTAGCGCTGCCATCCCTAATTGAGTGCCGACAACAGTTCCGCGATAATCACTATCCACAATGTAAAAGCCGATAAATCCGAATCCGTCGCCATAATTGACTGCTGAAATTGTCCCGACTACTCTGCCTTTGTATTCAGCTAACAAAAACCCTTGTGGGTCGGTATTAAAAAAAGTAATTCCGTCGTTCAATCCGGGATTCCAGCCTTCTTTATATGCAAGATGCATGGCTATTTCGAT
Organism: Desulfobulbaceae bacterium; assembly: GCA_018335795.1. GTDB lineage: Bacteria > Bacteroidota > Ignavibacteria > Kapaibacteriales > UBA2268 > PGYU01. Next base: position 71,915 of record JAGXRP010000034.1, read on the forward strand.
TTCGGCCAATTCCATTTTGCGAACAATGCAATTCATATTGATACCTTTACTTTTTGTTAAAAATTTCAGTTTTTAAGTTGTCACACTCATTAAAAGCAAACTTTTTCGATAAAGCTAAAGTTGTAAATATCGTGATTACCGACCCTGCAAAGATAGTAATAATTATTATAACTTGGTACTTAATTGCAGTCATAGGGTTGCTTCCGCTCAAAATTTGCCCCGTCATCATCCCGGGCAACCAAATTAAACCAATCACCGCTGTCGAAGCAATTACTGGATTAAAAGCCTCGCGATAGGCTCGGGTATTGAATTTCATAAGCGCTTCGTGTAGCGATGCACCGCAAAGCAAATCATATTTAAGTTTTTCATATTCGGAATTGATTTGATTGAAATATGTTCTGATGCCGATAATTGCCGCATTCAAAGTATTACCGATTATCATGCCCATTATTGGGATTAAATATCGTGCTTCGAAAATATGCTCGGTACCGATAACTGCAAAACCATATACACAGCCGTTAATTACAACATTTGTCGCAATTGCAGCTAAAATAGGTACGAAAATGAATTTCAGTTTCAAATCACTTCGTTTGCTGACTGAAAGCGATGCTGCTACAATCATCACAAGCACCCAAGCCAAATTGATTAGTGGTGAATCAATTTCGAATATCACTTCTAAATATAGTCCAACAAGCATCAACTGAACAACCATTCTGCCAAATGCAATCAGAGTATCTTTTACGAGACCGGTTTTGTAGTAGTAAAAGACATAAATTGGCACGAGTAAAATGAGCGAGCCGACAAAAAGCGATGTCCAGGAAATGTCGTAGCCGTTCATTTTTGTTCCAAATTTGTGATACTTGTGCAAATTCCTTTCAAGACAAGGTCATGCGTCGAGATAATGATGATTTTGTCTCTGAGATTGCTTATGTACGTAGCTACGATTTCTTTCGAGCGGTCGTCCAAACCAGAACTTGGCTCATCGAATATCATAATTTGTTTGTCGAGCAAAGTTGCAATTGCGATAGCAATTCTTTGCTTTTCGCCGCCCGAAGTACTTTTGAATTCGGATTCGAGGATGCTTTCTTCAAGTGCGAGATGTTTTATCACCGAGAGAATTTGTTTTCTATTTGGACGTTTTAACTTGTTGGTTTTAAAATCAAATCTGCTTTGGATTGTATCCCACACTTTGCCCGAACCGATTATATTTACATTTTGAGGCACATATGCGGTGCAAGCGCGGAGCATTTTGAAATCTTGCGCTTCGGCAATTTTCCCATCGAATAGAATATAACCTTTATCAGGAAAATCAAAACCCAAAACCATGTTAATAATGGTAGATTTTCCACTGCCGGATTTTCCAATCAAACCATGAATTTCGCCGACTTTGAAATTAATATCAAGTCCCGCGAAAAGTTCACGCTCGGTAAAATTTTTATAAACTTCTTGCAATTCGATTGATTTAAACATCAACAAATTTAACGATAAATTCGCTGAGTATTAATTACGTAATAATATAAATTTTGCTTATATTTAAAGTCATTCTATTTGCAAATTTTTGAATTATATGAATAAGAGCCGGGAGAAAAAAAAATGAAAAAGATTGGAATCGTTTACGGGAACGAATTGTCATTCCCACAAGAATTAGTCGAACGCATCAACTCTAAAACAGACAAATTCACAGCAGTATCACTTACGATTGACGCAATAAAAAACACTGAGATAATAGACTACAGCGTAATTTTCGACAGAATATCATACAGAGTACCATTTTATAATTCATTTTTGAAATTGGCTTTGTTGAACGGCACTAAGGTAGTAAACAATCCTTTTTGGAATTGTGCGGATAATAATATATTCCAATCTGCATTGGCTGCAAAAATCGGATTCCCGACTCTAAAGACCGTGTTGTTGCCAAGCAAAGAATTGCCGGACGATACGAACACTGATACTTTTCACAATTTGAAATACCCTCTGAATTGGGATGAAGTGTTTTCTTATGTCAAATTCCCTGCATATTTGAAGCCGAATTACGGTCATACATCAGCGAATGCCTACAAAGTTTACAATCGCAAGGAATTCTTCTCTGCTTACGAACTTACAGGGAAAAACCCGATGGTAATTCAAGAATCTATTGATTTTGATGCATATTACAGATGTTTTGTGATTGCACGCAATCGTATTTTGATTGTAAAATACGAACCGGGCAAGCCATTGCATATGCGTTATGAAAAGACTAACGAAGGCATTGATGAATCGGTCGTGAATTTGTTGACTCCAATTTGTAATGAAATATCAAATCTTTTGGGATTTGAATTTAATTCGATTGATTTCGGTTTACTGAACGGCATTGCTTATGCGATAGATTTAGTGAATCCCACTCCGCTTGCAGATAAAGAATATCTTGGCGACAATCATTTTGAGTGGTTAATCGAAAATACTGCCGATTATCTGCTCGAATTAGCATCCGCTCATAAGAGTCCAACAAATGACTTAACTTTTAAAGGGCTGATTTTCGGTGAATCAGATAATTCAGCTACGTCAAAGCCGGTAAAAAAAGCTCGTGCAACAAAAGAAGTCGCTCCCAAAACAGAAACGGGCGATGCTCCCAAAAAGAGAGGACGCCCGCGTAAGGAATCGTAATTGATTTTTAATTTATTTTTTCGAGCATACGTCTAACAATTTCATTTGCTGAAACGCTTTCGGATTCGGCATTGAAATTTGTTACTATTCTATGGCGCAAAACGGGCAATGCTACAGCCTTAACGTCATCAATATCGGGAGTAAATTTACCCAAGATTGCTGCACGTGATTTGGCGCCTAATATTAAATATTGCGATGCTCGTGGACCCGCTCCATAGCTTATATAATCTTTGATGAAATCAAGTTCGGTCTCTACGGGACGAGTTGCTGTTACAAGTTTCACTGCATATTTGATTACATTATCCGCAACGGGAATTTTTCTGACTAAATCTTGGAATTCGAGTATTTGCTCTCCATTCAAAATTTTATTAACAACAGGTTTGTGCTCGGTTGTCGTGGCTCGGACGATTTCAATCTCTTCGTCGAAACTCGGATAATCAAGCCAAATATTGAACATGAAACGGTCTAATTGGGCTTCCGGCAATGGGTATGTACCTTCCTGCTCAATTGGGTTTTGTGTAGCCAAAACGAAAAAAGGCTCGTCTAATTTATAAGTCGTGCCGGCAGCAGTAACAGCGTGCTCTTCCATAGCTTCGAGCAATGCAGCTTGAGTTTTGGGAGGAGTTCTGTTGATTTCATCAGCTAAAACGATATTAGCAAAAATTGGACCTTTGACGAAACGAAAATGTTTGTGTCCTGTGCTCAAATCATCTTCGATGATTTCAGTTCCGCTTATATCGCCTGGCATCAAGTCAGGTGTGAATTGCACACGGCTGAAATTCAAATCCATCGCACGTGATAAGGTACGGATAAGTAAAGTTTTTGCAAGACCCGGCACACCGATTAAAAGCACGTGCCCCCGTGCAAACATAGCGATAATTAGTTGCTCTACAATTGCATTTTGACCAATGATAACTTTGCCGATTTCACCCTTTACGTCTTTTATCGTTTTCGAAAGTCTATCGAGCAATTCTTTGTCTGAAATATTAGAAGCCATGTTTCCCTTAGTTGATAATATGCAAAAATACTAAGACGAACGAACTTTATGTTCATTTACAACGATAAGATATTAAAGTTTCACCTGATTTTATTTCTAAAAGTGTTAATTTTGTTGTTTATATAAAAGCAAAAAAGAAAATCATGCTTCAAGTTATTCAATATCAGAAAAGTGGAAAGATTTCAGTCGAGCAAGTTCCGGCTCCGGAATGCCCTCCAAACGGCATCTTGGTGCGTAATCACTATTCGTTGATTAGCGCCGGAACCGAGAAAACGACTGTTACCAAGGCAAAGAGTTCGCTTTTTCAGCGTGCTCGCCGCCAACCCGAAGATTTGAAATTAGTACTTGATTTTATTAAAAAAGAGGGAATTCTCTCTACATTCAAGCGAATAAAAAACACACTTGATTCTTACAAGCCCTTGGGATATAGCTCAGCAGGGGAAGTTATCGTGAGTAAATCCGATAAGTTCCAACCCGGAGATTTGGTCGCATGTGCCGGTGCCGGAATCGCTAATCATGCTGAAATTATCGCAGTACCGGAAAATCTTGCAGTGAAAATTCCCGATGGTGTGAGTGCAAAGCAAGCCTCATTCGCTACTTTGGGAGCGATTGCAATGCAGGGAGTCAGACAAGCTCAACCTCGAATCGGCGAATCAGTAGCCGTAATCGGACTTGGGCTTATCGGCAATATTACAGTTCAGCTATTAAAAGCATCAGGTTGCAGAGTCGCAGGCTTGGATATTGACTCATCATTATTTGAAAATGCCAAACTATGCGGATGTGATGAAACATTCTTATCAGATTCCGCCGCTGTTCCAAAATTAAACGAATTCACTCGTGGCGCAGGTTTTGACTCAGTCATTCTTACTGCAGGGACATCTTCAAACGTGCCGGTTGAATTGGCTATGGAAATAGTTCGTAAAAAAGGGACCGTCGTCGTTGTGGGCGCTGTTGGGATGAATATTCCTCGCACTCATTTTTATTTAAAAGAAGTTGATTTCAAAATTTCTTCAAGCTATGGTCCCGGGCGATACGACCCGGATTACGAATCCAAAGGAATTGACTATCCGATTGCATATGTACGATGGACTGAAAATCGAAATATGCAATCAATCCTGGATTTGATTGCGATGGGCAAACTTAATACCGATATTATTACTTCTCATACTTTCGATTTGAATGATGCTAATAAAGCATATTCAATGATAACAGGTGAAGTAGATGATAAATACACGGGAATTGTACTAAAATATGACAATACGAAAAATGAAATTGTCAAATCAATATCAAGCGCCAAAGTTGAAAAAAATCCAAATCCCGGAATCGGCTTTATCGGGCTTGGTACATTTGCTCAAAATTATCTGATTCCGCCTCTCAAATCTGCAAATGCAAATTTGGTTGCCGTGGCATCCAATACGCCAATCAACGCAAAAACAGCTGCCGAACGCAATGGATTTGCAGTTTGCACGACTGACGGTTTGGAAGTTATCAATAAAGCTGACGTGAGTGTAGTTTTTTGTGCTACAAGGCACGATAGCCATGCACAATTTGTAACTGCATCGCTCAAAGCAGGGAAGCCAATATTTGTCGAAAAGCCTCTTGCTATTAACTACGAGGAACTTGAGCAAATCATAGAAACCTACCAAGCAACTAAAACACCACTCATGGTTGGGTTTAACCGAAGATTTTCAAGAGCATTTACAGAAATCAAGAAGCAAATTGCCGGCAGAACATATCCGATTGTTATGACTTATCGCGTAAATGCAGGTTTTATTCCCAAAACTCATTGGGTGCAATCGCCCGAACAAGGCGGCAGAATTATCGGCGAAGTATGTCATTTCGTAGATTGCATGGTCTATCTGACGGGTTCATTGCCAAAAACTGTTTTTGCAACTAGTGTTTCAAGCGATAATATCGCTGATACAGACAGCGATAATATATCAATTAATCTTACTTTTGCTGATGGTAGTATTGGGAATATTATCTATACAGCAAAAGGTGGTGCGATGATGCCAAAAGAATATTGCGAAGTTTTTGCATCTAATGTAAGTTATATTATGGATAATTTCAATAAAATGACTATATTCGATAAAAGTGGAACGAAAATTATCGAAACAGGTGGAATGAAAGGAATCAATGAAGAAGTCGCAAAATTTATGAATTCGATTACAAATGGATTGCCAATGCCGATTACTCCGCAGGAAATTTTCGCTGTTACTGAAGCGACTTTCGTGGCTGTCGAATCTCTCAAGACCGGATTACCGGGCACTCTTAAATATACATGGAATAAAACTACTGAGGTCTCATGAAAAGAATAGCACTTATAATTCTGACACTTTTAATTGTGATTGTTGTACAATCTTTCGGGTACACTCCTTTAAGCAAATCAAATATCGAAGAAATTGTTCCTTCGACAACAAGGTTAGTGACCGATTTGTCTGGCAATTGGGAGCATTCTTACAACGAAGTTGATTGGCGCGCAGTCAAATTGCCATATTCAGAAGAATCAAACCGCCAAAGTATTTACAAACGTGCGGTGGTGCTTCCTGAAAAACTTTCAGAATCTTATTCGTGGCAATTATTTTTTCTTGGGATTGACCACCAAATCGAAGTCTATTGGAATGACCAATTCATAGGTCGTTACTTTGGTGGTTTGGTACCTTTTGAAGTTAAAATTCCAGATAGAGTTATCAGGGGCGGAACAAATTCAGTCAAACTTGTCATTTCGCCTGCCCGTAGCAGCACTAAGATGATTCGGACTCAACATCTTTTGGCGAGGAAAATCTATACAGGCGTCATACGCGAGATACTTTTATGTGGCACACCTCATGTTTGGATTTCGGATATTGGACTTAAGACTACTTTCAACGATAATATGAGTTTGGCGAATATCGCTACAAAAATCAATGTTAGTGCCGGGAACTTGAAATATCTCGCTGTAAAAAAACCCGAAAATGATTCAATAGGCATCATTTCTACAAATAAAGAAGAATATTCGGTAGATGTGAAAGTCAAATCTGCTGATGAAGCTTTGCTTTTGAATTCTGAACGAAAAGTATTTACTATCGAAAGTGAAAGAACCGCCATAGTTCCTATTTCTTTTTCTTTATCGAATCCTAATCTTTGGAGCCCGGATAATCCTTATCTTTATATAGCCGAAATTACAGTCTATAAAGGTGGAATCAAAATTGATGATTACACACTTAATTTTGGTGTCAAAGAACTCGTCATAGTCAAAGATGACAATAAACCTCAAATTTTACTGAACCGACAACCGTTTAAGATAAAGGGTGTAGGCTATATAGAAGATATTGCTAATGGTGGGCAAACTTTGTTTTTCAAGAGCATGGTCGAAGATATTGAGATGATAAAAATCTTGGGAGCGAATTTTATACGCACAAAATACTCTCCTCCACACCCGCTATTTGTAAATTTATGCGACCGCAATGGGATTTTGCTCGGAATAGATTTGCCCATTTATGATACTCCGATTCCGCTTTTGAATATGGACGAAATCCAAATTTATACCCTTAATATAGCCAAACAATTCATAAGCGTTTATGATAATCATGCGAGTGTCTTTTCCTGGATTATATCTGACGGCGTTCCGGAATCCGATAATTCTAACAAAAGTTTTTATGATAAAATAATCGAGGTATTCAGAAAAAATTCAAATAAGCTGTTGGCTAAAATCATTCCTTTTGGATTTTCAAATGTCCAAACGGAAGGATTTGATTTGATTGGTTTGCGAGATGCAAGGATGGATAACAATTTGTCCGAAGTAGTTGAAGAATTCGCGAAGCTCAAGAAATCCGCCGGAGGGCTGCCTGTGTTTATGAGCTATGGTTCTTTGATACAGCCCTTCAATCATAACGGATATAGCGACCCACTTTCAATCGAATCGCAATCATATAAGATTTTGAATACTTTTAAAATCGTAAATAACAATAACGGCTCCGGTAGCTTAATTTCAAATTTCAATGACTATCTCCAACATAATCCGCTCTTAATAATAAATGGAGATGACCCCTATCTCAATACTGCCGGATTGGTGGACAGAGATAGGAACCAAAGGTTGACTTATTCTACGGTTCAAGCTATTTTCAATGATGAAAAAGACCCATTGTTGAACGCAGGAAGCCACAGAGAATCCACTCCAATTTCATTTATTGCAGTTGGACTTGTTCTCGGCATCTTGTTAATTTTACTTGTTAACAGATTCCGTCGTTTTCGCGAATATTTGCTCCGTTCATTGCTTCGCCCATATAATTTTTATTCCGATATTCGCGACCAACGGATTATTTCATCATTACAAACAATATTGCTTGGAGTCCTGATTTCACTTACAGTAGGAATTTACCTTGCATCTATTTTTTATTTTTACAAAGATAGTTTCGTTTTTCAATACGTTTTGATGTTAATAATTCCAAGCAAGGCACTGCAAATAGCCTTCTACAAATTAATTTGGATGCCTGAAGTTACATTCGTCATAATATCTATAATCAGTTTGGGTTTAGCTTTTTTGACCGCTGCCTTAATCAAGGGATTATCATTAGTATTTAGAGCCAGAGTGTATTTTAACGATTGTAACGTTTTGTCTTTTTGGGCAGCTTTACCGGCGATTTTATTGTTGCCGATTTCGATTATTTTGATTAGAATATTGGCGATGTCACCTGCAACAATTTGGATTTTCATCCTGTTGTATCTATTTACAAGTACATGGACAATTGCAAGATTATTACGCTCTACGTCAATTTTATTTGATGTTCAAACACACCGAGTCTATTTTGCAGGGTTGATTTTGTTCGTTTTAATAATTGGAGTACCTCTTGTATTTTACCAAATTAACAATTCGATATTGGCTTATGCTCAGTATTTTATACAAATATTCTTGAGTTAAATTTATGAAAGCACTATACGAAACTGATTTGCAGGGTTTCAACCTTGTTCGCAAAGGCAAAGTTCGCGATGTTTATGACCTCGGAGAAAATCTGCTATTTGTCGCAACTGATAGGATTTCGGCTTTTGATGTAATTATGCGGCAACCTGTCCCTCAAAAAGGTGCAATTTTGAGCCGAATTTCAGCTTTTTGGTTCGCTCAAACAGGGCATCTAATCAAGAATCATTTCCAAACTATGGAAGTGACGGAATATCCCGAAAAATTAGCAGTCTATAGGAAAATACTCAAAGACCGCTCAATGATTGTTGCAAAAGCAACGCCGTTTCCGATTGAATGTGTTGTTAGGGGATATTTGGCAGGTTCGGGATGGAAGGAATACCAATCAAATCGTGCGGTTTGCGGAATTGATTTGCCCGAAGGATTAGTACAATACGGGCAATTACCCGAGCCAATATACACTCCCGCCACAAAAGCTGAATCGGGTCACGACGAAAATATATCTTTCGAACAATCAACCGCCATCATCGGTGAAAAAGATGCTTCTTTCCTGAGAGATATTTCATTGAAAATATACAAATTCGCTCATGAATTCATGTTGCAACGAGGCATTATACTTGCGGACACAAAATTTGAATTCGGCAAAAATTCGGATGGCGAAATAATTTTGATTGATGAAGTACTAACGCCCGATTCATCTCGTTTTTGGCTCAAGGAAACATACAAACCCGGTGAAGAACAATACAATTTCGACAAACAAATTTTGCGTGACTATTTGGAAACCATTGCTTGGAATAAACAAGCACCAGCTCCCGAACTTCCCGATGAAATCTTGTATTTCACATTGGAAAAATATAAAAAAGCATACGAACTAATAACCGGCGATACTTGGGAATCGGAATAATTATATGAAGCCAAAGCCTTTGTTCGTTAATGACCCAAAAGTTGTAGCAATTGATTGGTTACTAATGATCCCTGTATTGCTTTTAATTGTTGCCGGCTTAATATCTATTTATAGTTCGACTGCTGACGCCGACGCTTCCTCTTATTTTTTCAGACAATTAACTGCCGTAGGACTTGGTCTTGTGGTTATGATTGTCATCGTATTTCTACCGAAAAATTTTGTCAATACTGCTTCACCGTATGTTTATAGTGGAAGTGTATTGTTACTACTGATTGTGCTCTTATTTGGTACTGAAATTTACGGAACGAAGGGATGGTTAAGAATTGGTAGTTTTTCATTACAACCTGCAGAATTGGCAAAATTAGGATTACTTCTCGGATTGGCGAAATATATTTCGTCAAAAGGTGTGGACGTTGGTAATATACGAGGCAGTGGAATTTCATTCGTTTTAACCATCATTCCTGCTGTGTTGATTTATTTGCAACCTGACCATGGAACTGCAACAGTTATTGCTGCCATACTAGGTGGTGTATTATATTGGGCCGGTTTCAATCCCTTTATTATATTCTTCGTTTTAGTAATACCTGTCCTAATTTTGCTCGCACTTAAAGGTTTTGTTTTTTATGTCGTTGGTGCGGTTTTATTTTCAGGAATAGCCGTGTTATTCAAACGTAAAATAGTTTTGACGGCAATTGCAATCGGTATCTTCGTTGCAATTGGCTTCATTGCACCTTTAGTTTACGGTAGTTTACAAGACCACCAAAAATCAAGAATCGAGACATTTCTCAACCCGGGCAATGACCCTCGCGGAACGGGTTATAATGTGATTCAATCGAAAATGGCAGTCGGGAGTGGTGGACTGACAGGCAAAGGATTTATGCAAGGAACTCAAACTCAACTCAGGTATATCCCAATGCAAAGGACGGATTTCATTTATTCAGTCCCTACAGAAGAGTTTGGCTTTCTGGGTGGAGCTTCTGTATTGGTGCTCCTTTGTATAATATTAGTTCGATTAGTATCGCTTGCTTCGATGTTCGATAAATTTTCTAGTGTAATCGCAGCAGGGACAGCTATTATGTTCCTCTATCATTGTACGATTAATATCGGGATGGTTATAGGTTTGATACCTGTTATGGGGATACCATTGCCATTTATGAGCTATGGCGGAACTTCAATGTTGGTTAATTTAGCTGTTATAGGGATTATACTTAACAGCTACCGCAATCACAAAATCAAGCGAAATGTCTAATATTATTATCATAAATTAATTGATTATACGTGTTATCTCAAAGATTATTAAATTACTCTTATTATAGGAAATTTTATGGGAAAAATTAATGTCGAAGTTTTTGATAACTTCGCAATTATAAGTCCAAGTGGTCATTTTACAGGCGGAGAAGAAACAGATGAATTGGTTGAAGTAATTGATAAGAACGGTATCGCCGCTAATTCCAATTTGATTATCAATCTCAAAGATGTCCAATACCTAAGTTCTATTGTCATTGGTATTATTGTCAAAATGCACGTTAAGTTCAGCGAATCATCATACAAAATTATATTTTGCAATCTGAATAAAACCTTGATGGATGTTTTGAATATGACAAAAGTATCATCATACTTGATGATTACCGATGATATCGAATCAGCAAAAAGCAAGTTCACAAAAGCATAATTCCGTTATCACATGAAAAAAAATACCAACCGATAAAATAAATTATCGGTTTTTGTATTTATTATTTTAGTATTTGCAAACTTTTTTATACATTACTTTTTGTATTTGTACATTTCATAATCAGGAGTTTATATGTCAGCATTACAATTGAATATCCACCGCAAGAACCCCGAGGCAAACAAGATTCTCAAAGTTGTAGATGCATTGAGAGACGGTGCAGTCATCCTTTATCCGACTGATACTCAATTTACTCTCGGATGTGCATTATCCAACAAAGAAGCTATTTCAAGGCTGAGGGCTATTCGTAAGCTACCTGAATCGCAATCGCTTACTTTCTTGTGCGATTCGCTTTCTAACGTTTCTGAATTTGCTAAAGTTTCTGACGATGCGTATAAATTAATCAAAAGATTAGTGCCGGGACCCTTTACCTTTATTCTGCCCGCTTCAAAATTAGTCCCAAGATTTGCGCAAAATCCCAAAAGACTAACTGCCGGGATTAGAGTCCCTGAAAATATTCTTTCCCAAGCATTGCTCAAATCGCTTGAAGCTCCAATAATATCAATTTCTGCCAAATTACCGGACAGAGCTGTTATGTCTGACCCGAACGAAATATTAGAAGCATTTTCTAAACTTGTAGATATCGCTGTTAGTTCCGATGAATACGAATTTGCCGGCGAATCAACAATCGTTGATTTGACAGGAGATACTTACGAAATTATTCGCGAAGGAGCCGGAATGCAGAAACTCAAAGATTTCTTACTGTAATTTATCAAAATGTCGAACTATTTGAGATAGCTATTGAGTAAAGATAAAATTACGGTCACACCTGCTATCAGGTTACTGAGGAACTTCAACGTTGATTTTATTCCTTATGAGTACGATTACGAAGAAAAAGGCGGTACAAAGCAAACAGCTGATGAATTGAATGTTGAAGAGCATAATGTAATCAAAACATTAATTCTTGACGCTGACGGCGAAATTATCTGCATGCTCATGCATGGCGATAAAGAGGTCTCGCTTAAAGAGCTTGCAAGAATCATGGGTGTCAAAAAGGTCGAACCTTGCGATGCTAAAATCGCAATGAATGCAACGGGTTATATGTTCGGTGGGACGAGCCCTTTTGGCACAAAAAAGAATTTACCTGTCTATGTACAAGTAACCATTTTTGATTTGGAACGTATTTATATTAATGGCGGAAAACGGGGCTTAATTTTGCAATTAAGCCCCGATATTATTAAGACAGTTCTGAATCCGGAACTTGTAGATGTTGCAATTTAATTATCGGAAATATATGAAATTCTTCATTTTATTGGCTATGCTGACTATCACTATAGCTATTTCGGCAAAAGCCGAACAAACACCCTTAGCCGCATTTCGCATTGACAGCTTGTGGTACGTGATAGACCAAGAAGGCAATCAACTATTTTCACCCTTAAATGTGAACTATATCAATGACTATTCGGAAGGATTTTACACCGTATTTCTAAAATACGAAGGTAAATCTCGATGGGCATTTATGAATGACGAAGGAAATATTGCAATTCCTGATTGCAATGTGGTTAGAAATTTTTCCAATGGCAGAGCGATGTTGATTCATATACTAGATACTTCAAATCAACTGAGTATGTATGGATTCATAGATAAAAATGGTAAAGAAGTTGTTCCATCAATTTATCTTGATGCGCTGAATTTCAGCGAAAACAAAGCTTGGGTCATGAACAGAAACGAGCGTGGATTCATTGATACGACCGGAAAATTTGTGATAAAATTCTATGACGAAACTTTCGGATATGCCTTTAGTGAGGGTTATGCCGCAGTGGTAAACGAAAACTCTCTTTTTGGATATGTAGATTCGACCGGCAAAGTTGTAATTGAATACAAATATGATGATGCAGCCGAATTCAAGGAAGGCTTGGCTCGAGTTAATGTGCTCGGTCTGTGGGGTTTTATTGATAAACAAGGTGTAATGCGAATTCCGACTCATTACGATTTTGCACTTGATTTCAGCTATGGTCATGCCTTTATTGGAAGAGCCGTTGACACTTACGAACAAGCCATTTGGGGCGTTGTCAACACATCAAACATTATGACTGTTGACTTTCAATACTCAGATGTACGTAATTTCTCCGAAGGCATGGGAGCTGTCAAATTAAACGATAAATGGCGATTTGTAAATTACATCGGTCAAAAGTTAATCGAACGCGAATTTGATTCTGCAGATAGATTCAAAAATGGTTTAGCATGGGCAGTTGACAATGAAACCAATGAACAAGGCTGGATTACTCCCGAAGGGAGATTCCTGATTCATATCCCCGAAGAAGCAGACACAGTAATTGATTTGCGATTCAACAATAAAGTCAAATAGTTATTTGCGTTTCTTTCCGCCTTGATTAGGACGCTTTTTCTGATTTCCGCTTTGGTCACGGTCTTGATTTTTTGCACCAGGCAATGTTCTGCCTTGTGATTCTGCTAATTCCTGAGCTTCACGCATTTTCTTTTGCAACCACGAATCTTTCTTAGGTGCTTTCTTAAGCATCTCAAGTGTTGGACGATTCTTGGAAAATTTGTTCAGATAAACTTGTTGAGCAATACTCAATAAATTGAACATGAAATAGTACAAATTCAAACCAGCCGGGAAGTACGAAAACATGAAAGTAAACATCACAGGCATTATATAAATCATGCTTTTTTGACGTGGGTCGGTAATAGTTAGCTTTTGTTGGAAGAACATTGTAATACCCATCAACAAAGCCAATCCCGAAATATGCGATAAACCGAGCACAGGGTATCCCCAGTCAATTATTTTATCATATACCGACAAATCTGTTATCCATAATGCAAAATGCGCTTGACGTAAATCTAATGAAGCTCGTAATAATTGCCATAATGCAAACAAAATCGGCATTTGGAGTAACATCGGCAAGCATCCACCAACGGGATTAACCCCATATTCGGAGTATAGCTTCATTATCTCCTGCTGCTGCTTTGTGTTGTCATCCTTGTACTTTTCACGGATTCTTGTCATCTCCGGAGCCAACAACTGCATTTTTTGTGCTGACTTCATTTGAGTGATTGACAATGGATGCAATAGCAGTTTCATAATGAAAGCAAATATGATAATTGCGATACCGTAATTGGGAACAAATCTATGGATGAATTTGAAAATTGGCAACATGAAATACTCGCTTATTTGGCGGATACCATATTTCCAACCCAAATTTACCATTGCTTGGAGATTACTTTCACGCAGAGCATCGTAATCAAGAGGACCAATGAAATATTTGAAGCTACGGCTTGTATTTTTGCCATCAAAAGGCACCCTGAGCGAGATTGTATAACGCTCAACTATACCTTCGTCTTTAATCTTTTTCATTCTGCCGCTCAAATCAGCTGTACCATCGAAACTTTGCCAAGGTTCGGGTACAATTGCGACACCGAAATACTTTGTTTTCAAAGCGATAAAATCAACTATTCCGGTCTCTTTTGATTCCGCTACTTCATTTTCTTTGTCTGCATTGACTTCGGCAACGTCGCCATTCATTTGTGCTAAGGCATGAGCTTCAGTTGATTCATCAACCGAGCTATATTCTTGATATCTTATACCGTCTTCCCATACAAGGTTATAGCCTCTGTTGGGAGGAATAATATCGTCCATTCCGAGCATTTCAATGTCTTGCTCAAATATATATTTATCGCCGTAAAATTTGTAGGTTCTGATGATTTTCTTAGTACTCGAAATAGCCAACTCAAAGCTGAATTCTGCCGAATCGGTACCCGTAATCTTCAAATTAAAGTTTTGGATATTGTTTGGAGTAAAATACAAATCACGAGAGTCAATTCTAATACCCTCAAAAGTCACAAAAGTCATGAACAGTTCGCCACGCTCAGTCCAAATCAATTGCGTTGGCACGCCGTCCCATTTTTTGAAATTTTTCAATCTCCAATTTCTTATAGCACCGCCTTTGCTAGATATTTGAGCAACTAACAAATCATTTTCGATGGTTACAAATTGCTCTGTGCCTTCGGTAAAAGGCGCAAAGACATTGCCGAATTTCTTAACTGAAGCAAGCGAATCGTCAAGTGGAACTATTTCCGTACTATCAGATTTGACAATTGGAGGCAAATCGTCTTCAATAACATTCGGACTAATTTGAGTTGTATCTGCTTTGGGTTTCTTTGGTGGTTCTTCATAATTTGCTTGTTGCCATAATGTCCATCCAACAACAACTATAAACATCATTACAAAACCTAATATCGTATTCCTATCCATGATTTCTTTGATTTGAATTTACAACAGAATGATTATGATTGCATCTTTCGGGAACAGGGTCAAAACCACCGCGATGCAAGGGGTGGCATTTAGAAATGCGTTTGATTGATAGCCAAGTACCACGTACTATGCCCCAGGTTTCGACCGATTCAATGGTGTATTGGGAGCAAGTTGGGTAAAATCTGCACGAAGGAGGCAACATAGGAGATATAAATTTTTTGTAAAATTTAATCGGTAGTATGATGAGATATTTTAAATAGTTGCCCAATTAAGTTCCTCTCGGTACATTTTGTATAATTTTGTTCAGTAATTGATGAACTCTTGGTTCAATGTCCTTAAGCCTTATCATCGAACTTGAATCAACTCTCACGCGCCAACTTATCGTCAAATATTTCAGTCCTATATGACTATGATTCGAGAAAAAGCTTCTGACACTGACTCGTAATAGTCTTTTGACTCTATTTCGAACCACAGCCTTCTTACAGATTTTTTTTGAGACACTAACTCCGACATAACTATATTCGTTACTGTCGTCCTCGCGAATTTTGAAATCTTCAAACTTAGATAGACTGTAGATTACAACTGCCATTATATCACGTTCAACAAACTTTTTGCCCTTGCCGAAAACCCTGTTGAAGGCATTGAAGCCTTTGAGTGGCTTAATTTTGTAGTCGGACATTTTGGCAAACCGAAATAGTAGTCAAAAAATAAGGCTCTACTCAAAATCGCAGCCATTAAGCTACAGCTTTAAGAAAAGCCCACTAAAGTCCGTCGGCTTAATGCTATTCATCGCTGACGGTAAGTCTCAAACGTCCTTTTGCACGACGGCGAGCCAATACCTTTCTGCCATTCTTAGTTGCCATACGCGCTCTGAAGCCGTGCTTATTGGCACGTTTACGTCTGCTCGGTTGATAAGTTCTTTTCATCTTAATACCTGAATAAAATAAAAAATTTTTTGTTTACAAATTTAGAACTACAAAGATAATAAATATTTCAGAAACCTACACTAAGAATTTAAGATCTCAAAAAAAAATCTTCCTCTTTGATGATTATCTTTGATTATTACAGTAATTTTTTATATTTTGGAGGTCTGAATTAAAACATCTTTTTCATTTTGTGGGAGATTTAGCATGAATAAAGTAATTTGCATTTTCACATTTTTAGTTTTTATTTCATCATTATCATTCGCCCAAAATTACGGCGATGACGGTTATAGTATGAATAAGAATGACCCGATGGGTGCAGGGCTGTATTTGGGGTATAAATTTGGCGTGAACGCTGCCAAAGTTCCAAGTGGTATCGAGAACGGAATGGGTTTGGCAAAGATGATTGACATCGGTTTAGAAGGATATCTTCCTTTCGACCCGACTTCGCGTATGGGAATGTTGTTCCAAATTGCATATGCCAACTATCCCTATGAACTGTCCAACGTTTCCGGTGGCGACCCGCAGGAATACAACTATACAAATATTGATATTGCTGCACAATTTTACGTTAGTGGTTTCACTGTTGGATTAATTGCAGGATTTCCTACGGGTGGAACTATTGATATTGCCGACTTTTCAGACGATTTTACTTCAGATGGCTTAGGAACTATGTTATCCCTCGCTCTCGGTGGACATTTCAACCTTTTCAAAAATGATTTGGGACGCATGATACTAAAAATTCAAGGGACATACGCCATCACAGGGCAATGGGCAGATGATTATGCACCACAAGGACAAACAGGCAACTTCAACTACCATCCGGCATCGTTGATGTTTGGTTTGGGTTGGATATTTGATTTAGATGGCAAAAAAGGTCCAAGATAAATGAGGAGAGTGTAATTGGAAAATCTATTCGAAGGCGCACTTAAATTTAGGAGCGAAGATTTTGAATCTCATCGTTCATTGTTCGAATCCTTAGAAAAGTTGCAAAAACCACATACTCTATTCATAGGTTGTTCGGATTCTCGTTTAGTTCCAAACATGATAACTAAATCCCAACCCGGTGAATTATTCATTGTGCGGAATATCGCCAATATCGTACCGATGTATAGGCAATCTGAAGAGTATTTAGCAACTACATCGGCTATTGAATTTGCTATTCAAACATTGGGAATAAAAAATATTGTAATATGCGGTCATTCTAATTGCGGTGGATGTGCCGCACTTTACTATCCGGCTGAAAAATTAGCTAAAACACCCCATACTTCAAAGTGGCTCGAACTTGCGCATCCGGTGAAAACTGAAGTTTTGGCTTTGATGGGAGATAGTCATGATGAATCTGCACGCGAATGGATGACCGAGCAACTCAATATAGTGCTTCAACTCAAGCACTTAATGACATACCCATTTGTTGAATCGGGTGTCAAATCGGGCGAAATCACAATACACGGATGGCATTATATCATCCAAACAGGCGAGGTCTTTAATTACAACTTCGACCAGAAAGTTTTCGAACTTATTGATTGAGTTAATTTCTAAGTTTTCAATGCGAATTACTGGTTATAATTATAAATTTGATGTTTAATTTAATTGAGGTGAATTATGGATACTCCGAACTCAGTAACTGATACAACATTTTTATTCAGACGTGATATTATCAAGAAGATGAATACCGACATGCGTTTTGTGGGAATTTTTTCTATCATTTACGGCGCTCTCACCTGCATTGGTATAGTAACTGCTATTATCGGCATACCTTATATCATTATGGGCATTAGACTGAGGGAATCAGCCGACCACTTTGCCAGATACATTGAGTTAGGCGACGAGATGGATTTGAATATGGCGCTGGAAAAACAGCAAAGGTATTATTTCATCAGCAAAGTGCTTGTTATTATTGCTCTTGTTTTTATATTGTTGTATTTGATATTCATTTTCGTTCTCTTAAGCTTTATGAACTTCTCTGATTTTGTATCATAAGAAACATTGGTTTATGAAAAATGAAAAAGGCTGACTCGATTTATCAAGTCAGCCTCTTTGTTATTAAAACAAGAGTGATTATTTCAAAATCATCAACGGCATACGAGTTACATTGCCATTAATCTTTCCAATCACATAATAAACACCTGACGCAACTTCTTCGCCATCGAATGAAGTATGAAATTCGCCTTCGTTTACAAAACCTTGGAACAACTGCTTAATCATCTTACCTTGCGAATCAACAACCATCAAATCAAGCCAACCCGATTTCCCTACATTATAAGTTAAGCGTGTGTTTCCTTCGACCGGATTTGGTGAAGCTTTGATTGATAATTGAGAGTTACCCGAAGCTCCCGGTTTGACGGTTGATGGGTCAAAACCTGCTCCCATAAATGGTATTGATGCGTTACCGTCAACTGGGTCATTAGATACGATTTTCAGATTAACACTATAACTCTTTGCAAGCAAAGGTGTAAATCTGATTTTCATTTCATGAACATTGCCGGGCTCCAAAGTCGGTACAACTTCAGAACCATCAATAAATTTGAATTGAGCTTTGTTTTCGGGGTCACCTTCCCATTTAGTTTGGAAAATATTTAGGTTGTTATTGCCTGAATTCGTGATGTACAATGATTCATCTGCATTAGAGCCCATTGCAACAGGACCGAAATCAAACTCCTTAGTTGAAAAAGAAATGCCGGAAGTTGCATCTCTCGGAGCGCCTCTCGCTTTGATTACTACAGATGCTTCACCTTTATTATTTAAGGCATTTGAAGTAATATCAATTCTGCCTTCGTAGGATCCGCCTGCTTCATTAGATGGTGTGAATTTAACTTTTATGTAAACAGTCGTACCGGCTTGAACTGTAATTGGTACTTTCACAGTTTCTGTCCAAGTAAAGTGACCATCACCGTCGTCTGCAATACTTAGTGTTTCTATAACCATAGCAATATTGCCGGTATTTGTAATAGCAATATTTCTTGAAAGTGATTGTCCAAATGGAACTACTCCATAATCAACGGGTAGGTCAGTGACCTGAATTTTGGGACCATGAAATACTTGGTCGCCACCTTCGCCGTAAAGTTCGATAGTGATGTTTCCATTTATAGCATCAGAGAATATATCAAGACTTTCACTATACGATGTTGGTTCTTTTGGTGAGAACTTCAAATTTATGTAATGAACATCAAAAGGCTCTAAGACTACATGTCCACCGCCTTCCGATATGAAGAATATATCGGGGTTGAAAAAGTTTGCAATTTCTGATTTGGTGATGGTTAGTTTCTTACGACCATAATTTTGGACAGCTGCGGCAAGATAACCATGTTGGTTTGGTTCAATTTTGCCAAAGTCATAACTTTCATTCTCAGCTACGATTTTTTGTTCCGGATGTGGTTGGTCACTAACACACCAATTGATACCATTAATCAGAGCGACATTGAAGTGCCAAGTGTGCCAAGTGTTTGCTATGTCAAAATTGACTGACCACAGAGCGCAACGAGCTTTCCCATTTTCACGTCTGACACCTGTAAACATGGAATCAGTCACAGGTGTACCGAATGCTTCCGTAATCCTGTCGAATTGTCTCGCAGGCGAACCTTGCTTGATTTTGAAAACGTCAACACTTGAGTACCATCTAATTGGGTCGCGGAAACCACCATTATTGTGGTTATATTTCATATTGCAGGCTTTATCAAATCCGGCAGATACAGGGTCACCTTCATATCCCCAAATTTTAAATCCATGGAAAGTGTTATTTTGGAGCAATTGTAATCTTCCCAAATAATCTATCCCCATGAAATCCTCTAAGAACTTTCGAGATTGAATATCACCACCCGGTCTGAATGCCTCGTATAATACAGCATTGCCAATGATAAGAACTCCCTTTTGGGCGTCGAGCATTTGCTTAATTTTTGTCAACACTTTAATTCCGTCAACCGATGCATCAAGTCCTTTGGTTACTCCCATCGGGAAAACTGCCACATCGTAGTCAGTGATGTCTTTCTCTGCGAAAGTCGCTGCACCGAATGGACGGCGGACGATATATTTACGCAATCCGACATCTTCCGTTAATTTATCCCAATAGCAAAGGTCAAACAGGTTTGTAATTTCAACATCACCAGCCATTTGGTCTTCGAAATTGTCGAAAACTATGTAATATTTTTCGTCAGATGACTGTGAATAGCTGACATTGACAGAAAAAATCAGAGACAAAAAAACGAAAATTCTGAAAAAACGTATCATTATAGATAACTCCTAAAATTATTTAAACTATATTTCATATTTATAAAACAGCCGAAAGCTCAACACTTCCGGCTGTAAAATAAGCAAAAAAGAACAAATATTACTTAACTACAACAACGGGCATTTGTGTTGTAACGCCGTTGATTTCAGCCATTATATAATAAGTTCCGGAAGTTAAGTTACCTGCATTAATCTCAGCATTATAAGTACCGGGTGCAAGGTTATCTTTTACTATTTGTTGGATTGTTCTGCCACTTGCGTCAATCATTTTGACGTTAACAAGCTGAGCAGAAGTTCCGTTAATTGTATAGTTAAATGTAGAAATTGTATTTACCGGATTTGGTCCAACGCTCATCATAAAGATTCCGTCAACTGATACAATTTCATCAACAGAAGCAGGATTGACACCAATACCTTCAATTGTAATTGTCGCTTTTGGATTGTTAGGGTCATTTGATTGAATCACCAAATTAGCTGTGTAATTTGTAGTATTTTCAACATTGTCAGGAGAGAATTTCACTTCGATAGTACGTAAACCGCCTTCGCCTAAAGATGTTAAGCTGCTACCTTCGGTAATAGTGAATGTGCCGGCTTCGTTATTTTCAAGTTCAATTTTTGTGAAAGTCAATGGTGCATTACCTACATTTCTCAATGTAAATGATTTTGTTTCGTATTCGCCTTTGTTAACAGTACCAAATACTAGTTCTTGGGTACTCAAAGTCATAGCAGGAGCAGTAGTTGAAGGTTCGCCAAATAACCAATCCATGATTTCACCTGCAAGTTTGGATTTAATTTGGTCATCTGCTGCTTCGAAATTGAAACCGAGATAAACAATACGTGATTTCCCTACTTGAGATTTTATACCGGCAATTCCGGCAGGAGTGGCATAATTCAAAATTTGTGAAGCAGGACCGCTTGCTGTTAAACTTTCTGCGAAGTATAATCTCTTGTTTGCAGCTGTAGCGGCACTTTTATTAATTGAGAAATTCATACCATCACCAATTGGGTCACCACTTACACCTTGTATGTCGGCATAGAAATAACCTGTTATTTGACCTTGAGCATTTGTTTGAACTAATTGCAAAGGGTTTTGAGTTGAACCAATACCAAGTGTATTACCGAAAAATGCTTTTGCATCTGCCGAACCATCAGTGGAGTTGAAAGTTAAAAGCATGTCAAGTTCTGATGAAAGTAAAATTTTCTTACCTGCATTTACTGCATCTTTCAAATAGTTACGAATCAATGTTGCTTCAGTCCAATTTGTAGCAAATAGACCACGAGTTCCATAACTTGATGAGAAATAAACAAAATCAAAGTTGCCCGCTTGGTATGCATTTAAAATAGCTTCAATATTAGAAGTAGGCAATGGGATATATACAATCTTTTGTCCATATTCCGGATTCATTGCCAATGCCGATTGGAATAGTACTGAGTTTGGATTCAATCCAAAAATAATATGTTTAGTATTATCAGTTAAAACATTGAATTCTGTACTTGTAGAAGATACAGCCATACCATTTTTAGAAACAGGGTCTGCTTTAATAGTGAAAGATCCGAATGTAGGTCTGCCTGTAGGAGCGTTAAGACTGAACAAGACTTCAGTTTCGCCTTTTGCAGGAAGAATAACTTTTGTTTTGTTCAAAGTTGGTGACCAACCACTTGGGTAATTAGATTCCGAGGCATCAATCGAGAGATTAACTTCAATTTCGAAGTCTTGAGGATTGCTAACCATAACTGTTTGTGAGAAATTCTGCCCTAATGTCATCATGGTGTAAGGAAGAGGAGTTTCAATTTTTGCAAAAGCAGGCATTGTTTTGCCAACTTGAATTGCATTTACAACTGAACCGTCAGTCATAGTTTGACCATTTACAACAAACGCTTGAACTAAACCAACAACATACATATCTTGTGGTTTCCAATCAGCAGCTTTTTTAATTGTGAAGGTTTGAGTATATTCTTCACCGACTTTGACGCCTTTTTGGAATTTTTGTGTATCACCAAAAGCGCCACCAAAAGCGTGACGAACTACAGACATATGTTCGTATCCGACTATTACTGCAGGTTGTTTGTAATATGGATTGTCTTCGAATCCGGGACGGTTAGATAAATAATTTTGTTGATTCCATTGATTGTTATTAGGACCGGAACACTTATCTTCCATTACATACACATTGAAAGCAAATTGACGTGGGTCGTTAGTTAATACTTCAGCTCTTATTGTAGCTGTAATCATTTCTGTTGTTGCATTGTAAGAATAATCTAATTCTAATTCGAAAATGGGTGGAGCGTTAAGTCTTGCTATAGCAGCAGCTCTCCAAGAACCACGATTCAAACCCACAGCACCGCCATATGGTGAGCGGTCAACGTGTGCGCCTGGATACCCAGGTAAACCAAAGGTTTGAGCTAATTGCCCTTGCAAAGGTGATAAAGTCATGGCATCTCCGTTGTGCCATTTTACACCGATGACTTGGTCAGGGAATTCTTTCAAAACTTTATCAACTACGACTGAACCATCCGGGCACCAACCGCACCATGCACCTGTATGTTGTTCGATAAGGACTCTTTTTTGTGCTTCAAGAGGCGCTGTTGCCGCAATCAATATGACCAAACTGAGAATTGTTGCCATCCTCAATATTTTTGTAAAACGTGAACTCATAATATCTCCTAAAATTTATTTAATTTGACACTTTATTGTGTACTTACTTTGTCTATTATTACAATAACAATCTCAAATACGAAAAAGTTACAAAATTTTGAAAATTTCTTTAAAAAATTAACATTTTTTTAAAACTTCCAATCCTAACTTATAAAATTAAAAAAAAAATCAATATTAACAATATAAATTTCAAAAAAAACACAATCTTTTTAATAATTTTTATATACAGACCTCTGCCATCTATTTTAATTAACACTTATGTTCAATAAAAGTTGCAATCAATTACATTTTTTTGTAGTTAAATTTTTTATCTTGTAAGTGTCCGAAAATATGTGTATTTTTGTAAATCTATGGCGGCTGTAGCTCAGCAGGTAGAGTGCCAGATTGTGGCTCTGGTTGTCGCGGGTTCGAGCCCCGTCAGTCGCCCTTCATACCGATTATTTAACGGAATGTTTCATAAACCACTCTATTGTTTTATAAAAAGACACAAATGGAGATTTCGAATTATTTAAGAATACTGATTGACGGAATAGTCCTTATTCAAGAGCCTGCTTTATGAAACAGTCCCAAAGGTTTTTGGTGTAATCAGAATGCTTTTTATGAGTTTATTTCCTTCTGATGTGGGTTTCGCTACTCACTAATAAAATCTAAATCTTCTCGCTTGAATCCACTAAAATATCGAATATGCTGAAACGACTTTTTATAAGCTAATTTTCATTTATTGATAAATTTTATTTCTAATCTGGCAAAACGGCAATCTTATGAGACAAAAGATATTCAATGTTTTAGGATTTTTGGTAATTATAGTTGTAGCATTCATAGCTTTCAAAGCCATGACCTCGAAAAAGCCTAAGACACCAGATGTCAAGGCATTCTCAACCACAAAATATGCGACCGCAATTAAAGCAGAATACGCCGACCACGTTCCAATACTCGAAGCATACGGAAGACTACGCTCAATGAATTCGATTGAAGTTTTTTCCGAAGTTGGCGGCAAGATGACACTCGCTTCATCAAGATTCAAAGTGGGCAACTCATTTCCGAAAGGAAGCGTGATGCTCGAAATCGAATCTGACGAAGCCGAAATCAATCTACTATCTTTGCGTAGCGAATTTCTAAACTTACTCTCCGGAATCATGTCGGATATCAAAACTGACTTCCCAAGCGAATACAGCAAATGGTCAGGATACCTCGAGCGATACGACTTGAAAAAAAATATCGAAGAATTGCCGCAATACTCAAGCTCTAAAGAAAAATATTTCTTAGCATCGCGGAAAGTATTCCAAACATTTTATAACGTCAAAAATGCTGAATTGAGAATGGATAAGCATATCTTGCGAGCTCCATTTGATGGAATCGTCACCGAAAGCATGGTAGAAGCCGGTTCATTGGTAAGAATAGGGCAAAAACTCGGAAAATTATCCGGAACGGGACAATTTGAACTCGAACTTACGTTCACTTCGGATAATGCAAAATTATTAGTAGATGGCTCTGCCGTAGAAATCACAACTCCCGATAACGATATGAAATGGCAGGGCAAAGTTGCACGGATAGCGCGCAATATAGACCCGGGAACTCAATCTGTTAAAGTATTTGTTTATCTTTCCGGTCAAGGTTTGAAAGAAGGAATGTATTTGAAAGCAAGCACAAAAGGCACCAAAATAGCCGAAAGTCTTGAACTACCTCGTGCAGCATTGATAAACAATCGCTTTGTATATATTTCAGCTGAAGGCAAATTAGCTAAAATTGAAGTAGAGGTAATCCAAATTGGAGACAATACTGTTTATATAAAAGGTGTCAATCCCGATACTGTAATTATCACCGAACCTTTGGCAAATGCTGAAATTGGAATGAGTATCGAACCATTATTCAACAATGGTAAAATGGGTGACCAATGAGAGGGTTACTAACTTGGTTTATTAAATATCCTGCTTGGGCAAATGTAATCAAAATTCTTATTATGATTTTTGGTCTATTGGCTTTGCTCAACATGAAAAGTTCCTTCTTTACCGAACTTGATTCAAACATGATTTCCATTACAGTTGTTTATCCCGGCGCTTCACCTGAAGAAATCGAACAAGGTGTTGTGCAGAAAATTGAAGACAATCTGAAAGGAATTCAAGGAATAGACAGATACACATCTACATCACAGGAAAATTTTGCCAGTATAATGGTTGAAGTATTTCGCAGTTATGATATTGGTGAAGTACTTATGGATGTCAAAAATGCAGTTGAGCGAATAAATTCATTTCCACAGGGAATCGAACCGCCCGTAGTAGCCAAAACTCCAGCTTCGGAATTTGCTATCAGTTTCGGTATCACCGGACCTGATGATTTGAATTCACTCAAAGCTACCGCAAAGATGATTGAATACGATTTGAGGGCTATCTCGGGAATTTCGCAAATTGCAATAAGCGGATACCCTGAAGAAGAAATTGTGGCATATGTCCGAGATAATGACTTACGCACTTATGGCATCACAATTGACGATGTGACGAGAGCTTTGAGGATGTCAAATGTCGAACTTACTGCCGGTACAATCAAAACTGAGAACGAAGAAATCATCATCAGGCTCAACCAAAAGCATTATTTTGCAGAAAGTTTGACAGATATTCCCGTACTTGCAATGCCTGACGGCAGAGTTGTAAGGTTACGGGATATTGCTGAAATAAAAAATACTTGGGAAGATAATCCTCAAAGAACTTATATAAATGGTAAAAGAGCAGTTGTATTTACCATCAACAAAATTGTTGGCGAAAATATCTTAGAAATAACTGATAATGTCAGGCTCTATATTGAAGAATTCGATGCGAAGAATACGAATTTCCAAGCAATGATATTGAACGATTTCACGGACTCGCTCCGTAAAAGAATTGATACTTTGCTGAAAAACGGTACTCAAGGTGCCATGTTGGTATTGCTTGCACTTGCATTATTTTTAAATTTCAGATTAGCATTTTGGGTCTCGCTTGCAATCCCATTATCATTTCTTGGAATGTTTTTAGTTGGGTTTATATTTGGTATGACAATTAATGCAATATCATTATTCGGTTGCATTGTAGTCGTCGGGATTCTGGTAGATGATGGGATAGTCATAGCCGAACAAATTTATCAATATTACGAACAAGGCAAAAAGCCATTTGTGGCTGCAATCGAAGGAGCACTTGCTGTTTTGCCATCTGTTGTTTTCGCTGTTCTGACCACAGTAGTAATGTTCCTACCATTCTTATTCTTGGATGGTCGTTCGGGAGCTGCAATGCGAGATATGGGATTTGTTGTAATTTTTGCATTGATATTCTCTCTAATCGAAGCTGCAATAATTTTACCCTCACATTTAGCACATTCAAAAGCTTTACACAGCGCAAAATCAACACATAAAGTCAGACTATTTCTTGATAAGTTGTTAGCGTATCCGCGAGATGTCTTTTATCGCAAGTCCTTAGATTTTTTCCTTCGCTTCAGACTTATTGCAATCGGAATTTTGATTTTAATCACCCTCCTTACATTCGGCGGTATATCAGGTGGACATATCAAATTCACTTTCTTTCCATACATTGATACCGACGCTTTCGATATAACTTTAGCGATGCCTTCAGGCACACGTGATAATCTGACCGAAGAAGTAATGAACAGAATCGAGAAAGCGGCATGGGAAGTCAATGATGAGTTTAAATCCCAACGTGAAGACGGCAAAAATGTAATCAAATATGTAATCAAAAAAGTTGCAGCAGGTGCAAGTTTTAGCGGTGGAATGGGACTTGCGTTTTCTTCGGTTGCCACAGGAAGCGACGGCATAATCCAAATTGTGCTAATGAATGGCGAAGAACGAAATCTGGAAAGTTTCAAAATAGCAAATGCTATCCGCGATAAAGTGGGACCTGTTTACGAGGCGGATAAATTGCTTTTTGCGGGTGGTTCTATTTTCGGGAAACCAATTTCATTTTCACTTGTTTCACCCAATCTCGAATATATCGAAAAAGCGAAAGAAGAGCTCAAAGCAGCTATGCAAAATATGTCCGAAATTGACGACGTTTCGGATAATGACCCTCAAGGACTTCGGGAGGTAAGAGTCAAGCTCAAGGAAAAGGCTTTCCTACTCGGTTTGACTAATGCCGACATTGCTCGTAGAATTAGACAAGGCTTCTTTGGAGATGAGGTACAAAGGTTGCAAAGAGGAGATGACGAAATCAAAGTTTGGGTTCGGTACTCCGATTCAGACAGATCGAATCTCGGTAAATTTGAAAATATTAGATTAAGATTGCCAAACGGAAACGAATATCCATTGGGAGAATTGATTGACTATGAGATTGTTCG
Source organism: Desulfobulbaceae bacterium (assembly GCA_018335795.1). GTDB lineage: Bacteria > Bacteroidota > Ignavibacteria > Kapaibacteriales > UBA2268 > PGYU01. Next base: position 99,418 of record JAGXRP010000034.1, read on the forward strand.
CGGCAAAACAGTAATCAATCACATAGACGGGAAGCGTGAAGTAACTGTTAGTGCTGATATTGTGGACCAAAATGCAGAAGTTCCTCCAATTTTAGAACGAATCACAAAAGAAGTATTAGAGCCGATTTTCGAGAAATATCCCGGCGTTACAACCGTAGAATCCGGACAACGACGCGAAGTACTCAAAATGGCAAATACAGGCAAAACAGGGCTATCTATCGCATTTGTCATAATGTTTTTTCTCGTTGTGCTTAGTTTCCGTTCATTCACTCAAGCGGCAGTAGTTTTTGCATTGTTGCCATTTGGACTAATCGGAGCATTTTGGGGGCACTTCACGCAAGCTACCCCTGTTAATATTATGTCAGTCTATGGCTTGATTGCTTTAGTGGGAATTTTAGTCAATAATTCAATTGTTTATACCAATACATTTAACGGCTATCTCAAGGACGGAATGAATGTTCACGATGCACTGTTAGCCGCCGGCGTCAACAGATTTCGCCCGATTCTGCTCACGACTACGACGACTGTTTTGGGCCTATTTCCATTACTCGCAGAACGGAGTTTACAGGCTAAATTTCTCATACCAATGGCTATTTCAGTTGCATACGGCTTACTCGTCGGTTCAGCTTTCGTACTGATTTATCTTCCGGTGTTTTTGAGCCTTTTGAACGATACACGTAGAATTATACGCCGAATTATCACTGGTAATAAAGTCAGCCCTGAAGAAGTCGAACCCTCTATTATCGAGGAAAAGAAAATCAATTTGTATATGAACTAAAGAAATTGTTTACATGAAAAGAATCATTTTTGCCATAATATTATTGTTCCCTATCATAGTCCACTCGCAGCAAATGTATAAACTCGAAGATTTGGTTCGTGAGTCACTACTGAACAATTATTCTATAAAAATAGGGAAAGTGAGCGAACAAATTGCCGATAAAAATGTAAATATCGGCAATGCCGGAATGTTACCACGAATAGATATTACTCGCTCGTTCCAATATTCTTTGACCGACATTCAGTTACAATTTGCTACAGGCGAACGGATTGGCAGTTTGGATAATATCACCACAAGTAATAATGCCGCTCTGCAAGTTGGGTTAACTTTGTTTGATGGACTTGCGATGTTTGCAAATTTTGATAAGTTGAAAGATTTACGCGAAAAAAGCAAAATCGAGCTTAAAATAATGATTGAGACAATGACCCGCGAGCTTGCTTTGAATTACTTCAATGCTTTGAAACAAGAATCGAATATGAGGATATTATCCGAGAGTCTGCAATTGAATGATAAGAGAATCGAAAGAATCAAGAATAGGATTGAATACGGAGCAGCATTGAATTTAGAATTGTTACGTGCTCAAGTGGATAAAAACACAGATAGCTCTGCATATCTACAATCCGAATTGGCATTCACAAATTTCTTACGTGCCTTGAATTACTTGAGCGGAGCAAATATTATCCGCCAATTCCAACCTGATACTGTTATTAATTTTGCAAGTTTGCCGAGTATTGAAGCGCTCAAAGAATCAATGTTTGCAAATAATGCAACTTTGATGCGTGCCGTGATAAATAAAGAAATTTCCGAAAAGGACAGAAAACTCGTGTTGGCTCAGTTTTATCCGCGTATAACAGCCACAGCAGGTTATAATTACTCACGCTCGGAAGCAGATGCCGGATTTTTCCTTGTCAATCAATCAGAAGGTTTGGCTGCAGGAATTAATCTGCAATGGAATCTGATGGATGGTTCAAGACATATTATCAATGCACAAAATTCTAAGTTGATGATTGAAATTCAAGAAATCAATATCGAAATGGTCAAAGCAAATTTGGAAATGCTCCTAAATAACATGTATGAAAATTATTCACGACGATTGGCTATTTATGAACTCGAACAATCCAACATCGCGATAGCCAAAAGTAACTTCGACCGCACACGTGAAGAATATGACTTAGGAAGAGCAACTTCGGTAGAACTCCGAGAAGCACAACTCAATCTCATGAGAAGCAATGAGCGAATCAATAATGCAAAATTTGATGCAAAATATGCCGAAATCGAATTGCTAATTTTGACAGGGACATTTCAAATTGCCCAATAAGATGGCGAATTTAAGCCAAAGTATAATATTCATCAAAATATTAATATGTTTCGTGAAATATTTTATACTTGTACTACATTCCTAAAAACTTTTCCACTACGATTGATTAGCATCAAACATACTAACACAATTTTCTGACGATAAATTCAAATCCTTTGGCATTTAATTTGTTACTTACGATTTGTAATTTATAAAAAGTGAGTGCTATGATATTACGATTTCACATGTTTAAAAATAGATTGCCACTCATGAATTCGGCATTGGATGCGTATTCGGAGCGGCAAAAGGTTCATGCGAAGAACATTGCTAATGTAAATTCACCTCATTACCGTCCGCAACAGGTCAAATTTGAGGAGTTTTTTCATGAGCAAAAAATCGCTTTAGGTGGCAGTGAATCTCAATCTCGGCATATACCTCTAGGGGCTTCGAGTGGCGAATTTGCGACACCCGAACGAGAAAATGCACCTATTCCTTCTCCGGAAGTTTATTTTTCGGGCGAAACACATGTGAACGTGGACAAAGAGATGTCCGAAATGGCTCAAAACCAAATCAAATTTAGATTTGCATCACAAATGATTAGCAAATATTTCAGGGGTTTAACTCAGGTGATTTCCGGTAATATTAGCAATCAGTAATTTTACTGTTTGCATTTTTTGTGCAAATGTTTAGTTTTGTTTAAGGAATAATAATGGCAAGTAACATATTTTCTTCATTCGATATAAGCGGTCAAGGAATGACAGTCCAACGGATGCGGCTGTCGGCAGTGGCTAATAATATAGCCAATGCTAATACAACCAAAGGTCCAGACGGCAAGCCTTACCAAAGAGAAGTTGTCGTAGTCAGAGCCGTTGCCGATAATCCTTTCGAAAGAGAACTCGAATCTCAGATTCAGATTGTGAAATCGAACGAAACTCATGGTCCGAATATTAAAGACACTCTTGCTCCTGATGAACCAAAGGTATTGCAAGCAAAAACAGTGAAGGATATCACACCTCCGCGACTTGTTTATGACCCGCATCACCCCGAAGCTGATGAACAGGGATATGTCCAAATGCCTAATATAAATATTGTTACTGAAATGGTCGAAATGATTACTGCTCAAAGAGCCTTTGATGCTAACACTCAAGTAGTAGATGCCGCAAAGAATGTGGCACGATATTCACTTGAAATTTGACGGAAATAGGACATACATATGAAAATACCAATACTAAATTCTTACAATACATATTCAAACAATAACGCAGACAATAGTCTCGACATCGCAAGCAAAAAGCCTAATGGACTTAACGGTTCAACTATAAATGAGTCAATAGCGAAAGTCAAGGACGAGATTGTCTTATCTAAAGAAAGTTTAATCGGGAATAAAATCAATCCCGAGAAAATTATCACAAAGCAAGAAAGAAAATTCTTTATAAAAATGTTTCCCGAAAGTTCTGCAGTTATTGAGAATCATATTCTCTTCAACAGAAACGGGAAAGTTACAAATCCACAAATCAGCAAGGGCATGATAGTGGACGGAAAAGTTTAGATTTAAAAGAACAACGGAAGTTCATAAAATTGAAGGATTCACTATGATTATCAACGAAATCAAAAAAGATGGCGAATTTTTGCCATTGACGTGGCAGAAAGAGGTTGCACAGCCGGCTCCTGCATCCGGAACCAAATTTAGCGACACTCTGAAAGAAATGATTACTGACGTAAATCATCTCCAGAAAGAATCCGGGGAAATGACTGAAAGGTTAATCAAAGGCGAACCGGTAGAAATTCACGACGTTATGATTGCTTCGCAAAAAGCAAGAACTGCATTCCAATTGTTGCTCGAACTTCGCAACAAAGGGCTTGATTTGTATCGTGAAGTTAACCGTATGCAAGTTTAATTAATCCTGAGAAATCATAATGGCTGACGCAAATTTCTTTCAACAAACGAAAAGTTTTTTCTCTAACCTTGCACTTTGGCAAAAAGTGATGATTATAGCATCGCCGGTTGTCATTATTGCAACATTAGTCTTACTTATTGCATCCGGCTCAGAAAAAGAATATAGCGTTTTATACTCTAGTTTGGAGCAGCAAGATGCTTCAAAAATCGTTGAGAGTTTGAAATCACAACAAATCAAATACAAAATCGCCGACGGCGGTTCGACAATATTAGTAGAAAAGGACAAGATGCTGGAAGCCAGAATCAATCTGGCAGGCGAAGGATTGCCCGAATCCGGCATCGTTGGTTATGAATTATTCGATAAAACTAATTTGGGGATGTCCGAATTTGTTCAGAAGTTAAATTATCGCCGTGCTTTGGAAGGCGAACTTTCCAAAACGATTTCATCTATAGATGAAGTCCAAAAAGCACGAGTGCATTTAGTGATTCCCGATAAAGCCTTATTCCAAAAAGACCAAAAAAAGCCAACTGCCTCGGTAACTTTAAGATTGAAATCGGGTAAAAGCCTCAATCAAAGAACTGTAAGCGGTATCCAAACTATGGTCGCGAGTAGCATCGAAGGTATGAACACCGACGATGTTTCAATAGTTGACCAAAAGGGAAAATTACTGTCAGAAGCTCCAAATGATATAACGAGCGTTGCAGGATTGACAGCTCAACAATTAGAGCAACAACGAAAAGTTGAGGAGCATCTTACAGCAAAAGTTCAAAGTATGTTAGACAGGGCTATTGGTGTAGATAATTCAAATGTCAGAGTCACAGCAGAGCTTGATTTCACCCAAATTGAGCAAACAAAAACCGATTACGACCCCGACAGACAAGTTATCCGAAGCGAGCAAACGATTGCCGGAACAAATAAATCCTCGGATTCCTTGAGTTATCCGGCGGTCAATATGGACCAGGAAAATTCAAATATAATTTCCAATTACGAAATTGCACAAACTGTAGAACATATCATTCATAGCACCGGCGGAGTCAAAAGATTATCCGTTGCGGCAATGATTAACGGCACTTACACGATTGCAGATTCGAGCGGCACAAGATTTTATGCTTACATCCCGAGAAGTGATGAAGAAATAAACAAAATGACGGAAATAATCAAAAACGCAATTGGATTTGACCCTTCAAGAAATGACCAAATATCAGTGCTCGGAGTCCAATTCGATACTATAGCAGATGAATTGGAGCCATTGACAGTCCGTGAAGCATTATGGTATGATGACCCCGACAACAGAAAGCTAATCGTATTGGCAATTGCGATGATTATAGCCTTTTTGATTATGTATAGATTACTCCAATCCAAACAGGTCAAAGAGCGTATGCGTATAGCGATGGAATTACCGCAAAAATTTAATATGGAATTGGAAGAAGAAATCGAAGAAGTTCAAGACAGATTGGAAGACCTTGACATTGACGAGAATGACATGCTGTTGCTTCCGGCAGATTTGCCGGAACAATTCCTATTGGAGGGCGAACGTGATGAAAAAATGCTCGAAAGAGGAGAGCCTGCTGCATTGTTGGACGACAGTTCATTCGACAAAACATCATTAGCCGAACGTGCTCGAGTGCAAATCAACGAAGCTTTTGCTCCAAAACTGACCGAAGATGCCATGATGAAAATTGAATTGAAAAACAAAGTTGAAGAATATCTTGACGAACAAACCGAAGATGCTATCAGATTAATCAGATTACTTATTTCTCAAGATAGAAATGCTTAAGTTTGCAATAATTTGAATTTTTGCAATTCAATAAATTAATGAAATATAAAATAGAATATATATGAAGAAGCAAGTAATACAAGCAAGTGAACTATCAGGCAGACAAAAAGCTGCAGTTCTTCTTATGTCTATGGATATTGATGTTGCAGCAAAAGTATTCAGAGAACTTGAAATGAAGGAAGTGGAGCAAATAGCTGTCGAAATAAGTCATTTGCGAGATTTGCCACCAAACGTTGTAGAAGACGTAATTGAAGAATTCTATGAATTGATGACAGCCCAAAGCTTCATGGTCGAAGGCGGCATCGAGTATGCTCAAATATTACTCGAAAAAACTTATGGCGTTGAACGTGCTCGCGAAATAATAGAAAAAATACGTGTTCTGACAACTGTTCGTGGCTTCAATATACTCAAAAAAGCTGACCCCCAGCAATTAGCAAGTTTTCTATCCAAAGAGCATCCACAAACTATTGCGCTCATATTATCTCATTTGCCACCTGACCAATCGGCTGAAGTTTTGGCAGAATTCAAGGATGATATTCGGACTGAAACTATAATGAGAATAGCCACAATCGGAAAAGTTTCACCTCAACTTGTTTCCGAAATTGAATTTGTTGTTGATGAAATCGCCGAAGCCACTTTGTCGCAAAATTTAGCTCAAGCAGGCGGTGCCCAACTTGTTGCAAATATATTGAACAAAAGCGTTACTGCTATTGCCAAATCCATGCTCGAGAATATCGAAGAAAAACGACCCGATATGGCTATCGAAATCAAACGGCTTATGTTCTTGTTCGAAGATATTATTCTCATTGATGATAAGAGCATTCAGAGGATTTTGCGAGATGTGGACAAGAAAGATTTGGCTCTATCGCTCAAAGTCGCTGATGAAAAAATCAGGACAAAAATATTCAAAAATATGTCCGAACGTGCCGCAGCAGTTGTCAAAGAAGAACTCGAATTCATGGGTCCTGTCAAGCTCAAAGACGTGGAAGGCGCCCAAATGCGAATTGTGGACGTTATTAAAGAATTGGAAGAAAGTGAAGAAATCACTGTCGGTGGCAGAGGTAAAGAGGATGTGTTTGTTTAATCATTGATTAAAAAATAACTAAGACTATGGGCGAAATAATAATAAAAATACCGCGACACAAAAGTCATGTCAAAATCATTCGCTCAGAAAGGGCTTTCGAACAGCAAATTAAAGAACACAAGTTCAAAGATTTGTCCTACAATAAAGCAAAAGAAGCAGCTAAAGCGAATAAAGAAATTGATGAATCAAAATCTCCTAAAACACTTGAGAAACCGGTCTTTATAGAGAAATTTACTTTTTCGGAATCCAATCAGCCAATCAGTATTTCACTCAATAATGTCAGTCGCGGCTTAATTACACTCGATGAAGCAAAAGTCGAAGTACAAAATGCCTATGACAAAGGATTCCAAGACGGGCAAGAATCTTCAGGCGCTGCTTACGAAAAAGAATTAAACGACCATCGAACATGGATAAAAAGCGTTCATACAATTCTCGAAAAAATGCGTTCGGAATTTTCAGACGAAATCCTGCTTCTCGAAAAATCTTCAATAAAAGTCGCAATTATAATTACAGAACATTTGATACAACGTGAAATTGAAAGAGACAATAATATCATTTTTCAATTAGTTCGTAAAGCGATTAATTCGATTGATGAGGAATCTATAATGAAACTTTCCGTGAATCCCGAAGATTATGAAATTCTAAATACTCAGCGACCAAAATTATTCAATAACAAAAATTTGGCTCGCACTATTGAAATATCCCCTGATGAAGATGTTGACCGTGGTGGATGTATTCTGCATACAGATGCAGGAATTGTAGATGCCAGAATCTCGACTCAATTAGAGAGCATCAGTATGATTATCGAAGAAGAGACTGACAAAGATACCGGAATTGATGAGTTTTTTGATTAAGATTATCGCAAAAAAAGACACAATGAAATGCTTATAGCAGAAAAAATAGAAAACGGATTGATAAAAGCTTTGACTCGTCCGCAAAATTACGTTTTGAAAGGAAAAGTCAATAAAGTTGTGGGCTTGGTATTGGAAAGCGATGGACCAAAAGCTCCCATCGGCGAAATTTGTATATTGAAAGACAGAAACGGCAAGGAAGTAACAAAAACTGAAATTGTCGGTTTCAAAGACGGCAGAAAAATCCTATCCATGGTTCTTGGTGATTTGAGTAGCATATCCCCCGGAATGGAAATTGAAGCAACAGGAAAGACTCTCAGCATAAGCGTCGGCGACGGCTTATTGGGGCGAATTGTGGACGGGCTTTGCAATCCGATTGACGGCAAAGGACTCATAAGAAGCCGTGAAACTCGCTCAATATATGCTCTACCGCCAAACCCATTGCAAAGAAGTCGTATCACAGAGCCGATTTATACGCGGATTAGAGCCATTGACGGCATGCTTACAATTGGCAAAGGACAAAGGGTAGGAATTTTTTCAGGCTCAGGTGTCGGCAAATCCACATTGCTTGGTATGATTGCCAGAAACACTTCTGCCGATATCAATGTTATCGCACTAATCGGCGAACGCGGCAGAGAAGTAAAGGAATTTATCGAAAGAGACCTTGGCGAAGAAGGGCTAAAACGCTCAATTGTAGTAGTTGCTACAAGTGATGCTCCGGCATTGGTCAGGGTGAAAGCAGCACTCGTTGCGACCACTATCGCCGAATCATTTCGCGATAGAGGCTTAGACGTGATGCTAATGATGGATTCGGTGACCAGATTGGCAATGGCTCAGCGCGAAGTCGGGCTTACTATTGGCGAACCCCCAACAACCAAAGGTTATACTCCTTCGGTTTTTAGTACCTTGCAAAAAACTATGGAACGAGCAGGTACTTCAACTATAGGCTCAATTACCGGGCTTTATACAGTACTTGTAGAAGGCGATGATATGAACGAGCCAATCGCTGATGCCGCAAGAGGCATTCTGGATGGTCATATAGTATTATCCAGAAAATTGGCTTCATTGGGACATTATCCTGCTATTGATATTTTGGAGAGTATAAGCCGAGTCCGAAATGATATTATTACACCTAAGCACAAAGATTCGGCTTCGATTTTGGCAGAATTGCTCGCTACATACAAAATTGCCGAGGACTTAATCAGCGTCGGTGCATATCAAAAAGGGATTAATCTCAAAACCGACAAAGCGGTTGCTTTCAATGATATTATCAATATGTTTTTGATGCAAAAATCGGACGAAGTAAGCGAGTTTGAAGAAACTACCGAGTCTATTTGGAGTATTAAAGAAATGATTGACCAAGCTTCTCTAAAAAAATAATTCTATATTTGTATTTAGTTTTAAACATGAAAATCAACAGAGTGATAAACAATGGCTAAAAAATTCAATTTCAGACTCGAATCCGTGTTAAAATTACGTTCTGAAAAAGTACTTCAGGCTCAAGACTCATTGTACCAAGCCCAAAGAATCCGACTCGAAAAAGAAAAAATCATTGATAATTATCACCAATTAAAAAAAGAACTCAATTACGAAGACAAGAAATTTTTGAAAGCGGCTAATTTGCAGGCGATTTCTAACCACAAAGAGCATTTGAACCAAGAAATTGAAAGATTGGGCAAAGAAAAACAGCAAATTCTCGAAATCGAAGAGTTCCGAAGACAAAAACTAAGAAAGGCAATGGTGGACGAAAGAGCTTTGGAAAAACTGAAGGAAAGAAGATTGAACGACCATGCTGATGCAATCAAAAGCGAAGAGTCGAAGTTTTTCGATGAAGTTGCCCGCAACCTAAACAAGGAATAGCAAATGAATGCGAAGCAGGTAGTCATAGGCATTATGGTATTAGCAGCAAGTTTTCTAATCTTGGTGCTCGTAGCCGTTTCTGTGATTAGCTACTATCCCTCAATAGTCGGATTGGATAATTTATTCCCAAACGATTCTATTAGCGAAGAAAACGATAAAATTATCCGTAAACAAAAACCCGTCACCATAACAACTGAAGAATTTGAAAATTACGAGAAATCAATAAGCGAGAAAGAAAGAATCAAACGAGAGCGAGATTCTTTGAATAAATCAGTCACTCAAATGATGGATTCAATCAGGCTTGTTTATGAACGAACTGCAGATATTAGGGATTCGATAAGCAAAGTTACAGGACTATCAGGTTTATTAATGAACGAAAACAAAACTTTGCGTGATTCTTTGGATAGAATTGCCCAAAATTTGAACGATTCGCTCAATAAATTGAATCAGACTCGCAATCAATTGAATCTTACAGAAGAATCTTTAACATTAAAACTTGATTCATTAGAACTCAAAAATTATCAAGAATTTGCAAAAATTTATAATAATTCAAATCCCGCCGATGTGGCACGGATTTTGGAGAAAATTGAGCATAAAGAAGCGGCGCAGATTTTGAAGTTGATGCAAGCCAGGAAGGCAGGAAAAGTCATCGAACAAATGAAGCCTGAAAATGCCGCGATGATGTTGCTCCTCGGGGCAAGTAAATAACTAAGGAACTCATTATTTGCAGGATGCACAATGATTGCCTTTAATGTCGGAATACCCGAGCAATTAGTTGTTTTGGGTGATAGCAAAATATATGCTTCAAGTGATTTGCTCGGCTCTGATTTCAGTGCCGAATTTGCAAGTGCATTGGCGACTACTGAACTCAAAGCGGATTCCGACAAATCCGGCAACAGCTTGGTTGTTGTCGAAGGCAATATTGCAATTGCCGAACTTGCATCAATTCCCGAAAAATCGGAATTGAGCGATGTCAATATTAGCCCCGAAGGTCAAATTTCTTCACCAATTTCGATTGGCATTGCCCTAATTGATGGCGAACATACAACAACCGATCATGTAGATTCGAATTTTATACTTGAAAATAATGATTCAGAAATAAAAATCGCACAAGTTAATAAGCAAATTTCCGTGCAAATTAGCGATTCAATTTCACCAAATCTCGGTAAAATAGCAAATCTTAATGTTCCTGAAACTATCACAGCTAATCCCCTTTCGGAAGTAACTGAAGATATTAAATTTGAAGAATCGAACATCAATACTATTGATGATAATTCGCCAAAAATCGCCTCAAAGTTAGATCCTAATAGCTCAAGTGTGTTGGCTGAACAACCTTTGGCGATTAATCCACATGCGGTTACAATTGACAATCCGGAGAATCATAATCCATCAAAAGAAATTAAAGCAAATGAATCTGCAAAGAACCCGGTTATTGAACTCGGAAACGGATTAGTAAATGATATCAAATCGGCTCATATTCCGCAAGATTTTAAAATTTCACCAGAGATAAAATCGTCGCACAAAGTTAAACTCAATTCAACAGAAAGCATTGAAAACAAGACTATTCAATCAGATTCCGAAATAAAACCACCCACTACCGAAGCCGAATCTGAAAAAAAAGTAATTGAGAGTATTAGCCAAATACTAGTTCAAATAAATAAAAATCAAACAACACAATTAGCATCTGCTATCGTTACCAAAAATCTTGTTGATATTCCCCAATTGAATGATGATGTTAATCTCAAAATTACTCTTGACCAAATCATAAATAATTTGGCGAAATCTAATCAAGTGGCGCCAAAAATTGAACAAAATAATCAAGCTCAGCAAAATCTTGAACATTTGACATTATTATCAAAAGGCATTTTTGACAAAAATCTTGATTTTGTGCCTCAGAAATCTAACAAAACCCAAAATGTCAACGAAGCGACTATAAACATCTCCCAAAATTCCGAAGCAGTGATAATTAATTCAAATCAGGCAAAAAATGATCAACAAATCGGTTTATTGCACAAAATTGTTCAAAATCCTGAACAAATTGCCATAAATATAGATTCGCAAAGCACTGAATCTGATAAAAATTCTCCAAATGAAAATAAGTCTAATTCTCAATCAAACGAGAAAAACACAACTACTAAAGAACATGATTTTGTAAGACAAGCCAAAAGCGAGAGCGGAAAAGCCGATGTACTAAAAGAAACCAATGATAATAAGGATTCTTCTGTGCAATTGCCCAAGCAAAGCGATAATGCTGAAATAAGTGAATTATATAACAAAATTTCGCCATTTGCGCAAAAATCAAACAATATGTTGGTTAAAAATCAAACACTTACTGATTTAGAAACACCGACAAAAGAATTTGCAGGAGTTAAACTAAGCGACATACCACGTCGAATCATGCAGTTAGCAACGACTCAGGCTTCAGATGGGATTGCATCCGCCAAATTAGTGATGCACCCTAAATCGCTCGGCACGATAGTTGTGCACCTTGAAATAGTGAAGAATGTGGTTAAATTACATTTGACCGGTGAAAAAAGGGAAGCTCTGTCGGCAGTAGAATCATCTATCGGAATGTTGAAAGAAAGATTTCAAAGCAAGGGATTGGAACTAGACAACGTGGAGTACAACTTGAATGATTCGAATGAGCAAGCTAATTCGAGCAAACACAATCAAACAGAAAAAGAACAAAAGCAGATTAAACGTACTTACAATAATGAAAAATTATCAGAAAGCAGCGAAGGAAACGACAAATTTAATGAAAACAAGAATTTACGACACGATAACGGCACAATCATTGAAAAATATATCTAATAAAAGCAGCAGGAGCATGCGATGATAAATGAAATAACAGGTGCAAGCGCCGGTACAAATTCGGCAAATCAGCCGAATAGCTCAGAGAAATCTGTCTTAGGACGAGACGAGTTTCTGAAGTTGCTGACTTTCCAATTGAGAGCTCAAAACCCGATGAAACCATATGACAATCAGGAATTTGCTTCACAATTGGCGCAATTTTCTCAACTTGAACAATTAATTGACATTCGCTCATTACTCGAAGAACAAATGCTTACTAATGCGATTTTGACACAAACAATGTCTAATTCCGCATTACCGGGTATGCTCGGTAAAACAGCGAAGGCTTTTACTAAGCAAATTCAAGTGAGTGGAGTCAATGACAACATTCTTGGGTTTGACACACCTTACAACGTTTCCTCCGGGAAGATGACAATTACTGATTCCGGCGTCGGAATTGTAAATATAATCGAATTGAGTGGGAACATGTTAAACAAAGGTACACATACAATTAACTGGGACGGCACAGATTTGAATGGTGACAAAGTGCCGGATGGGAACTATAACTTTACAGTAGAACTTTTGGAATCAAATGGTAACGGATTTTCCGCCGATACTTTTACAAAAGGTAAAATTGACGCCGTTAGATTCAAAAGTGATGGCACGAAACTTGTTATCAATGGAATGGAATTGCCTTTGAATGCGATTTCGGATATCACAACAGACAATTAAAATTGACATGGAGTGCTAATGACGGAAATTAACGGTATCAATATTCCTTTTATTCCTGCCGGAGGAGTAGAAAGACTCAAATCCGACAGGGCAATGCCTTTAAACGGCATCGAAAAAAATGCTTTTAATGAAGTATTGACCGAGGAAATCAGTAAACTCAAATTTTCGGGTCATGCTGTAAAGCGTATAAATGGAAGAGATATTGAGCTTAGCGAAATTGATATGTTGCGATTAGAACACGCTGTTGATAAAGCAGAATCCAAAAAATCGAAGGACTCGCTTGTAATTTTGGATGAAACAGCTTTTATTGTCAATGTTCCAAATAGAACTATTGTGACTTTGATAAACAAGAATCAACTGAATGACAATGTAATTACGCAAATTGATTCTGCCGTATTTGCATAAGGGGTTGGACTGAACCGAATGGTTAGAGACCCACGATATCCCGAACGACTGACGGATATCAAGCAGAATTAAAAAATATAGAAACAAAAGGATTGATTAATAACCAAGGAGGGTTTTTTTAATGGGTCTCACAAGGTCACTTTCTAATGGAGCCACATCGCTTAGGGCTCATCAGCAAAGATTCGATGTAATATCGAATAATCTAGCTAATCTTAATACTATCGGATATAAATCCAATAGAGCGAATTTTCAGGAACAATTTAACCAAGTCATAAATCACGGACGCAACCCCGATGTTGCGGGTGCAGTTGGCAACGGCGGTATAAATCCGCTACAGTTTGGGCTTGGTGTCAAAATGGGTTCCATCACTCAAGATATGAATCAAGGTAATCTACAGATAACTAATCGCCCGTTAGATTTGGCGATTCAAGGCAGTGGTTTTTTCGCTTATCAGATGAATGGCGAAATGCTCTATTCTCGTGCAGGAAACGTTTCTCGAGATAGAGATGGTTTTCTGATTGATACAGGAACAGGAGCATATTTGCAAGGTTATAATGTAGAGAACGACGCTAACGGCAACCCTATTAGAGATGTCAACGGCGTAAACCAACTTACAGGGACAAGAGCTAATTTACTCATCCCGGAAAATATCCAATCAGCTCCGAAGCAAACACAAACAATCACTATGACCGGAAATCTTAATTCCGGCAATGCCGAAGGAATTGAAAAGAAAACTTCAATTTCTATTATTGATAATGTTGGTGGTACTCATGAATTGAAATTTACTTTCACCAAAACTGCCAATCCAAATGAATATGATTTAATTGCCGAATTAAATGGTAATTCAATTCCAATTTCTGCGGCTCAAGTTCTATTTAATAACGACGGTACACTAAATAGTCCACTTTCTATTGATATTCTGGCGTCAGACCTAAATGTTGCAATTGGTAATCAGGTCTTCGACGAGACTACCCCCAAAGACATTAGTGTAGTTCTTGCTGACCCAAATCAACTGTCTAATGGAATCACAGGATATGCAGCAGCGAACTCCGTTACTTTCATTGAACAAGACGGTCACAAATCAGGTTCGCTTGTGGATTTGAGTGTGGACACGCGTGGGCAAATATGGGGGGCATTTACAAATGGGAAATCGGAAAAATTAGGACAAGTTTTGCTTGCTAAATTTACTAACGATGAAGGATTGATTCGTAAGGGTGGCAATTTCTATTCCGAATCGCCAAATAGTGGTAACGCAAATATCGGTACAGCCGGAGATATTTTCCCATCATCGCAAATTGCCGGCAATTCATTGGAAATGTCAAACGTTGATATGACAGAACAATTCACGGATATGATTTCAACCCAACGTGCTTATGAAGCTTCGGCAAGAGTCATAACGGTCAGCGACCAATTATTGCAAGAAACAACAATTTTAAAGCGCTAAGCTAACGACACCCCAAACAACTCTTTAGCTAAGCCAAAACCGCAACATGATGAATGTTGCGGTTTTTTTAATTATAATTAAGTCGTTTCAATTTTGTTGGGGTTGACTAATAAAGGCTTTTTCTTTTTTAGGACGAGATACCTCACCCAGACACTCTCCAAAGGAGAGGGAGAAAGACAAACAAAAAAATACCCCAGAAGCCGTTCCCACTCTTGTAAGAGGGGGTTAAGGGGTGTTCCGTTTTGTCAATATATTTTAGGACTTTGCAAAGTTTTAGAATATGAGACCACTTTTGTTATAGCCCCAGACAGCTAAATGTATTTCGTTCGGACGAATAACATTACCAAGCATAGCCCAAATTCACTCCTAATCCGAATGGACGGTAGTTGAGACCTTCAAGGGAAAGTATATTAAATGCAAGATTTACTGTTGGTTCGACCACAAATCCACCTTCAAAAATCCACTTATAAGAAACCTCTCCGCCTAATGCTAATGAAGTGCCGCCACCCCAAGTAGAATTTTCGAAACTCCAAAAACCTAAAGATACTATCGGTCCAAAGCTCAAACCTCGTACAGCTTTGTCACTTTCTTGGAACAAATACCATCTGTATGAGCCACCCACGCCAAAGGCAGACCAGCCCGCAAAACCCCAGTAAATAGCATCGGCTGTGAATGAATTTTCAGCTGACACTTGCTGTTCGTATTTGGCATTGAAAATTCCGAAAGCTAATCCGATTGGGTTTACACCTATGGATTGGTTATAATTCTTCACTATACGCTGCGCGAACAAATCTTGAACGCTTGCCGTCATCAAGATTATCGTCATTGCAAAAATAAATATGTACAATTTCTTCATAGAATCTCCATAAACTATTATATAACATCTTTCAATCTTTCAATTACAAATTAAAGTGAAACTTTTGAATTAAACAAGTTCTATTTACAATTTTGTTAAGTTTATTTTTTAAGCATTACCAAAATAATTTGTTATTCTCATATATAGTTATTACTTTTACGTACTGTAATTCATTTATTTTCAAATTTTGGGAGAGAATTTTATGAAGAGATTTTTCGCTATTTTCGCAGTATTGGCAATAACTTTTATTTCGATTAATGAAGCAAAAGCCAATAATATTTCAATTGGTGGAGATGTAGGATTAGCACTCCCTGTCGGTGACTTCAGTGATGGTGCCGGAATGGGTTTTGGCATAGAAGGAAAAGCAATTTTCCCCATGAATCCGGATATCGCTATCGGAGCAAGTTTGGGTTATTATTCATGGGGAGAAAAAGTTGATGGATTCGGATTCAGTAATATTCCTATAACAGGTACTTTTATGTATTTTGTTTCTCCAAGTCCAACTCGATTTTATGTTGGTGCAGACCTGTCTATAAACATGTTTACCGCAACTGTTGACTTAGGTGGATTTTTCGGTGGTTCAGCTTCAGCTACTGAAACCTATGTAGGCTTTGCTCCACTTGTTGGTATAGTAGCTCCAATTGGAGACAACATGAATATAACAGGCACTTTGAAGTACAACTTAATCTTTTCATCAGGTTCAAGTACCGGATTTATTTCTTTACGCGGCGGCATAATGTTTTTGTTGAAATAATTCAAATAGAAATTAAAAAAAGCGTGGCTGTTATTTAAAGTAGCAGCCATTTTTTTATAACTTAGTCCTAATATTTATTGACAACCCGAATACAAATCCCCCTGCTCGCACGCTCGCTTTCCCCCTTTTAAAGGTGGATTAAGGGGGATTTACTTGTTTATTTACTCCTCAATCGCCTTCTTCAAATTCACATCCATTTGCGGGAATGGAATTGTCAGCCCTTTCTTGGGGAAAGTATTGTAAACTTTCTCGTGCATGTCGAAATTGACACCCCAATAATCTTCTATTTTGCACCACACTCTGACTGTGAAATCAACCGAACTATTATTTAACTTCGATAATGCTATCAATGGTGCGGGTTCGTGAAGGATTCTTTCATCTTCAGCAATTAGGGTCTGAAGAGTTTCGCGAGCGACTTCTGCACTATCACCGTACGAAATCGAAAAGAGCATATCTACTCTGCGCTCAGTCTGATGTGTGTAATTAATCAGTGATGAATTAGCTAAATTTCCGTTTGGTAAGAACACTACGCGATTATCAAAAGTTTTTAGTAATGTGTTGAAAATCTGAATTTCGTAAACAGTGCCAATGTAACCTTGAGTTTCGATTACGTCGCCGACCTTGAATGGTTTGAACATGAGTATCATTACACCACCGGAAAAATTCTGCAAAGTGCCGGATAGTGACATACCAATTGCCAACCCCGCTGCACCCAATAATGCGATGAATGAAGTCATCTCGAATCCGAGCATTGAAGCTACCGAAATAATCAGTAATACTCTGAGTAAGATATTTAATAGTGTTCGTAGAAATGGGCGCAATGAGGGGTCTATATGCTTTGCTTCCAAAATTCTGCCTAAGGCTTTGCCTACAAACTTGATGAGCCACAATCCAATTATTAAGGTCGGAATAGCTACCAGGAGCTTCAATCCGTAGATAACTGCAATCTCTGATACGTAAGTGACTAAATTATTAATGTTGTCCATTTTCTTCTCTCTTATTCTAAATCAATTTTATTAAATGATGCCTGTACAATGTTGCAATATATAGTATGTAAATTGAAATGCCAAATCAATTTCAACGTTCGCTTTTATGTTTGTTTAATCCTGAAAAACTTTTCAACATTTGGGTTTATTATTATACATGAAAATTGGCTATATGTATTCAAATGTCCAATCGTAACCATGAAAATCTCAGTTTTTTGCTGAGTCAAATCAATCACTTTTGGCAAGTTTAAAACCATCTTTCCTCGCTTCCAATGTGCTTTATGAGGAATACTGAATTTCACGAATCATGATTATTTTTTGCCCGATATATAATTGGCTCAGATTTTACATCTGTCATTATGCATTAATATTTTGAACTTCGGTTCATAGGTATTTGTTTTAGAATAAAATTAAGATTTATGTTTTTTTGAAATAGAACAGTATTTTTTAAAGTAAAATTTTGTTATGAAAATTAATAAAACCCCCATTATTTAATATTCACACGGAGGTGAATCATGGCATTTGCAATAGGAGGAAACGCGAGAATCAGGACTAATAGTCCGGCAGAAAATGCCTATAATGCGTTAGATACTTCAAGCAGGAGCATTTCACTAAGACAGTTGCGTCTTTCGACGGGACGCAGAATAAACAATGCAGCCGACGACGTTGCCGGTTACATTACATCGCGTGCCTTACAAGCAAGGAATACTTCTTTGAAAGCCGCTTTGAATGCAGTTGGTGACGCTTCAAACGTATCGTACATCATCATGGATGCACTCGAAAATATCGGTGATTTGATGCAAAAAATCAAAGATGCTGCATCGAATGCAGCGTCCGGAGCTTCCGGCACTGACGAGAAAGTCGCACTCGCAAAAGCTGCTTATCGAATGGCACAACAAATCAAGACAGTCGTTGATACTACTGTGTTTGGTGGTCGCCAATTGATAGATGGTACTTTTTCTGCCAATTTTGTAATTGGAACTAACGGCACAAATAGTTTGTTGACTCTTGATGTCAACATGACTGCTGCTAATGTTGATTTCAATGTCGAGAGCGGTTATTTTGACCTTAATTCTATGCTTACCGGAGATTTTGCAGGCATTACAGGATTAGACTTGAGACTGCTCAATGAAGTAGGTTCTATAGACCAAGGTATTTTCGATAATGAAAATATTGGGCTTACATTAACCAGCTTATCAGACGCACTCAACAATGTCAACAAAGTCGCATCTTACGTCGGCGGTATCGTCAACAGATTGACTTCGCAGGAAGATTTGCTCAAAGGGCAAATAGTAAATTACAACGCTGCAATTTCGAGAATAGAAGATGCTGACGTTGCAAAGGAACAACTTGAGTTAATCAAAGCACAGTTCCTGCAACAAGCTTCGTTAATTTCGTTAGCTCAGGCAAACGCTAATCCGCAAGCATTCTTACAGTTAATTCAAGCATAATAATTTAATAGAGGTATAATATGCCATTTGCAATTGGAGGAAATGGAAGAATCAGGACTAATATTTCAGCAGAGAATGCATATAATTCTCTGGAAGTATCAAGTCGCGATATTTCACTAAGACAACTAAGGTTATCCACCGGATTGAGAATTAACAGTGCAGCCGATGACGTTGCAGGTTATATTACTTCGCGTGCTTTACAAGCCAGAAACGGTGCTTTGAAAGCAGCTATCAATACGGTTGGTGATGCTCAAAACGTAACGAATATTGTTATGGATTCGTTGGATAATATCAACCAACTCGTCACTCAAATGAAGGATGCTACTTCTCAAGCGGCGTCAGGTGCTTTGGGTACAGACGAGAAGGTTGCTTTAGCAAAAGCTGCATATAGGCTGGCTCAACAAATCCAAACTGTAGTTGATTCTACAGTTTTCAGTGGCTCACAATTATTGAGCGGTAGCTTTACAGCTAACTTTATTGTTGGCGTAAACACTAAAAACGAACTTTTGAATATCGAAATTGATATGAGCACAAGCAATATTGATTTCAATGTTTCCAGCAATAATTTTGATGTCCATTCATTAAGTTCATCTAGTTTTGCAGGGATTACCGGATTGGATATGACAGCATTTAATGATGTTTCTTCTGATAATCTGGGAATATTCTCTATTGAAAATATTTCTAGTACTTTGATAAGCTTGTCCGGTGCTTTGAACAATACAAATAAAGTTGCTTCATATCTCGGTGGTATTACTAATCGTTTGACTTCGCAAGAAGAATTACTGAAAAATCAAATTGTAAATTACAATGCTGCAATTTCGAGAATCGAAGATGCTGACGTTGCGAAAGAACAATTGTCATTGATTAAATCGCAGTTCTTGCAACAAACTTCATTGATTTCGCTTTCTCAAGCAAATCAAAATCCGAGCAACTTCTTACAATTAATCAGAGGATAAAAAGCACTTTTGTATATTAATTACAAAAATGCTTTTCCTCTGTATTTTTTTAATGTGCTTCGAGCCAATTTGAGCCGATTCCTGTTTCCACAATTACAGGGACTTCGCCCAATGATAGAGCCGAGCTCATTTTATCAATCACAAGTGATTTGATTTCATCAATTTCACTTTTCTGCACTTCGAAGACAAGTTCGTCATGGACTTGGAGCAACATCTTCGAATTATATTTATTTTTGGCAAATTCATTGTGAATCGTAATCATTGCGATTTTGAGCATATCGCTTGCCGTGCCTTGAATCGGCAAATTAATTGCAGCACGTTCTGCAGCGTTTCGCAAATTGAAATTTTTGTTATCAATATCCTGAAAATATCGTCTGCGACCGCATAATGTCTCTGCATAGCCGTGTTTGCGAGTAAATTCTACCGTTAAATCCATATACTTTTTAATTCCGGAATATTTAGCAAAATAATTATCAATTATTTCCTTAGCTTCGGAGCGTGACAAACGCAAGCGCTGAGCTAAACCGAAACTTCCAAGCCCGTACATAATTCCGAAATTCACCGTTTTTGCAATTCGGCGCATATCTTGATTAACTTCTTCTAAGGGTTTACCAAACAGCACTGAAGCCGTTGCAGAGTGAATATCATGATTTTGGCGGAAGCTATCAATCATTTGCTCGTCGCCACAAATATGAGCCATTATTCGTAATTCAATCTGAGAATAATCCGCTGACATAATTACGTAATCATCGTTTTTAGCTATAAATGCTTTTCGGATTTCCTTGCCTTTATCCGTTCTGATGGGAATATTCTGCAAATTTGGGTCTGTTGACGATAGTCGTCCGGTGCTCGCCACAGTTTGGTTGTACGTAGTGTGAATTCTGCCCGTAGTTTTATTTATCAACCTTGGGAGCGAATCAACATAAGTTGATTTCAATTTCTGGATTTGCCGATATTCGACAATATACGATGCAATCGGATATGATATCGAAAGTTCGTTCAACACCTGAACATCTGTACTATATCCTGTTTTGTTTTTTTTGATTGGCGGAATTTGCATTTTTTCAAATAATATTTCAGCCAATTGTTTAGGCGAATCAATATTGAATTCAATTCCGGCTTCCGCAAAAATCAACCTTTGTAAATCGGTGGCTTCAATTTCGATTTGCTTCGAAACTTCGAGCAATGCACTTGTATCAATGCATATGCCGTTTGCTTCCATTTGCGTCAGTACTTCAATCAGCGGAAATTCGATATTATGCGCCAAATCGAAGAGCTTTTTGTCCTTCGCTAATGCTTCGTCCAATTTTGCATAAAGCCGCAAAGCCAAATCAGCATCTTCGGAAGCGTAATCTTTGATGATTTCCGGGTCCACATCGCTCATGGAAATTTGCTCAGATTTTTTCTCGCCGATTAACGAACTGATCGGAATCGGTTCATAATTCAACCATTTTTTAGACAAATCATTCAGATTGTGCTTTTCGTCGGGGTCTAAGACATAAGATGCCACCATAGAATCAAACGCAATTGGCGATAAATCAACACCGTGCCTTTTCATGATACTCATGTCAAATTTGATATTTTGACCGCATTTTTTAATATTTGGATTTGTCAAAATTGGAGCGAGTTTGGAAATAGCGAGGTTTACGGGGATTTGATTGTCGCGTCTTGGTGCGGGCTTTTTCTCGGAGAAGAGATTAGAACTGTATTCCGGCAAATTTTCCTCATCATAATAAACCGGAATATAGCAGCCGGTAAATTCGGCAATGGAAATCGCAATGCCTACAATGTTGCAAGTCGCACGGTCTAATCCGGTTGTTTCGAGGTCGAAAGATAGTGTATGAGCCTTGGATAATTCCCCAATCAAAGCATCTAATTTCTCGATTGAATCAATCAAGCGGTAATCTTTGTCAATACTGCCGAAATTATCATGCTGCTTTTGTTCAACCTCGGGAGTGACATTGAGCCAAATTTCGGGGTTACTTTTTCTACGCCATTTTTCACGAATAGTATTGAAACCTGCTTCGGCGAATAATTTGTCTAATTCGATGAATTGCGTTTCGCCCAATTTCAAATCTTCCAAACTTGGCTCGAGTTGCATATTTGTATCAATCGTGACAAGCTCTTTGGAAAGCATTGCCATATCCCTTTCGCCTTCGAGTTTGGTTCGGACTGATAATTTTTCGATTTTATCCAAATTTTCGTAAATTGCCTCCACGCTGCCAAACTCGACTACAAGCGGAATTGCAGTTTTTTCGCCAATTCCTTTCACTCCGGGCACATTATCTGAAGCATCTCCAATCAATGCCAGAACGTCTATCACTTGGTCCGGTCGGACACCAAATTTCTCTTTAACTTCATTAATCCCGACGTATTCAAAGTCTTCGCCTTTACGTCCGGGTTTCATTAGTGTAACTTTTTCGTCAACAAGCTGGTAATAGTCTTTGTCCGACGTTACGCATACTGCTTGCCACTCATTTGCAGAGGCATTTTTGGCGATGGTTCCGATTATATCATCGGCTTCAAATCGGGGGATTTCGATGCACTTGATACCAGCAAATTCTAAGAATTGTTTGATTCGTGGCAATTGTGGGATTAGTTCTTCCGGAAATTCTGCACGATTTGCTTTATATGCTTCGTAACGTTCGTGGCGGAAGGTTGGTTCTTCGCGGTCGAAAGCTACGGAAATGTATTCGGGCTGTTCTCGCTCTAAAAGCGACGAAATCATGTTTGTAAAGCCAAAGAGCGCCCCCGTGGGTTCGCCCGATGGTGATTTCAAACCGGATTTTATCATGGCATGATGCGCCCTAAAGACTAAGGACATGCCGTCTATCAAAAATAATTTCTTCAATTTCGTGTTTACTCTCTTTATTCAAAATTCGATAGAAAGAAATTACAAAATATTATTGTAATTTTGGGATATATTAGATTAACAATTTACACAAATAAAAATGAGTTTAAGAATAGCGTTTTTTGCATCTCATGGCGGAAGCAATATGCAAGCAATTATTGATGCCATAAAATCAGGTGAAATTGATGCAGTTGCTGCATTAGTGATTTCGAATAATTCCGAAAGCGGAGCGATTGAAAGAGCCAAAACTGAAGGAATCCCTTTCAGTCACATCAGCTCCAAAACGCATCCCGACGAAAGGGAGCGAATTATGGCAATGATTGAAAAATTAGATGAATGCAAAATTGATTTGATAATTTTAGCAGGATATATGAAAAAAATCCCAAGCCAAATTATAGAACACGTTGGTGGTAGAGTTTTGAATATTCACCCTGCTTTGTTGCCCAAATTTGGCGGCGAAGGAATGTACGGAATGAACGTTCACAAGGCTGTCATCGAATCCGGCGAAACGCTATCAGGTGCAACTGTTCATCTTGTTGATTCTGAATATGACAGAGGCAGAATTTTGATGCAAAAGGAAGCTCCCGTACTTGCCGATGATACACCCGAAACTCTTGCTGCAAGGGTTCTTGTGGCTGAACATTCGCTATATAAAGAGACATTGAAAAAAATAATTTCAGGCGAAATAATTATCTGACAATGATAATTTTCCGCTTGTAAATTTTGTTGTTGTTTGTAATCACGAGCAAATATACTCCGGTAGAATACAAATTATGGTCAATCCCATGTTCGATATACGAACCATTGGAGCGCAAAGTAGCACTTTCGATTGAATTGCCGTTCACATCGAAAAATTCTAATTTCGGGCTAATAAACTGAATATTTTCGCTTGTCAAAATCAACTTATTATTATCGAATTTGATTGCGAAATCTTTATCCAATTCTGTCGAATATACGCTTGAAGGGTCATATGCTTTGCCCTTAATGTAAAAAGTGTTGTTACCGGCAAGAGTATTAATAATTAATTTTGCTGATTTTTCGCCTGAAGTTTTAGGCTCGAATCTCACTTCTGCACTTTCTAATTTGTCGGGTGCAAATGATGATGTAAAATCAACTTTCAGATATATTTCGCCTTCAGATGTCCCATTTTCTAATAGAAGTGTTTGTTCATTTTTCTCCAATCTCATATTTCCGTCATTTATCAAAAAAATATGAGCAGATTTGGAAGCTTGAATTGCAGTTGTATCGAAATCTAAAGTATCCGGGCTCGCAAACGAAAGTGAATATTTGGCATTTATGGGAATAATGTCGAATTCGAGAAAACCAATATCATATGCTTGATTCCAAAGTCGCGATTTGCCCGCACTTGTATATCCTGCACCGGTATTGACTTTTCCGAAGCGATAATCTAAAGTCAATTCGTGTCGCCAAGTATAGCCCAAATCTTCTGACGAAGTTACTTCGCCGTTTTCGTGCAACACTACGACTGATTTTGTCGAATCAGGACAATATGCAAAAACCGGAACCCTTTCGATAGTATTGAAATCAAATACATTTTCAGTCCAAGTTTCACCACCATTGACTGTGTTATAAACTTTCCCTGTGTTGGCTGCTGTTCCCGAGCCGGGTCCGAAGGCTATCGCTGAATCTTGATTGAGCAATGTGATATATTTTATAAAACCGCTCGAAGCCACATCGGAGATTTCCCATGTTTTGCCTCTGTCGTCCGAATATATGATTCTGCCTGCACTTGTGCCTGCCATGACTTTATCACCACTGAAAGCAAATGCACCACGTATCAATGCTTCGCCACTCTTTAAATTGAATGTATTGGCAATTTCAGCCCATTTTCCGGCTTCTTTGCGTGCGATGCCGAAAGATTGGTTGGCTTTGAGCTTTTCGCCAAATGCGATTATTGATTCATCTTCATAAGCGATAATTCCATGAATCTTCTTTACAAAGCTCGAAATGTCTTCACTTTGCCAAGTCCTTCCCGAATCCTTAGTAGAAACTACTCTTGATTTCAAATTACTGCCCGATAAAGCTCCAAATGCTCGTGAAATTGAAAAAGCCTGAACAGTTTGGACAGTATCATTCGGGAAAAAGCCCAGAGTTCTGCCCCAATGATAAATCATACCGCCGCCCATATCGTAGTTATAACCGCCCACCCAAAAGTCAAATCTTCCGGCAGATGACGCAGAATTCCAAACTATTGCATCGTATTCGGGCGATGTTTCAGCTACTAAATATGTGTTATACGTGGGTAATTCAATTGGCACTTCCACAGTTTCTATATTGAAATATCCTGCATCATTACGATATTCGATTATTAAATTTATGTTCCCACTAAACCATGGGTTAAGTTGATTTAGCTGAAAAGTAAGCTCTTTTTCTAAACTTGAATTTCCGGGAAAA
The DNA here is from genome assembly GCA_018335795.1 of Desulfobulbaceae bacterium. GTDB lineage: Bacteria > Bacteroidota > Ignavibacteria > Kapaibacteriales > UBA2268 > PGYU01. Next base: position 124,603 of record JAGXRP010000034.1, read on the forward strand.
TTATCAATTTTGAATTCGAATTCTCTTTGTACGACGTTGTTGCCTCTTGCAATTATTTTCACATCCAAATCACTGGTAGAGGATAGATAATTCCGAAATGTAAATTGCACATTTGTAGGATTATACGACGTAATAGCGTCTGAATTCTGAATCAAAATTTGCTCAATAGCAATACCCGGAGAATTTTCACCCACGGAGAAATTCATCGTTAAAGCTTTTCCGGCATTGAGCGAGCCGTAAAAGAATCGTTCGAACAAGTGAAGTGAGGGATTGAATAGATTAGCCGAACTACGGATTCTATGTCTTATTTCTTCTGTGCTGATTTCAGGCTTTACAGTCTTCAACAATGCTACAATACCGCTTACAAAAGGCGCTGCCATCGAAGTGCCCGATTTTGTTTTGTATGTATTTAGAGGCATAGTGGACATAATTCCATCGCCCGGGGCAAAAATATCCACATTAATACCATAATGCGTAAAGCCGGATGGAGAGCCACCTTTAGTAATCGAACCAACTGAAATTATGCCGGGCAAAGATGCCGGATAAAATGGAAATTCATCATTATTTAAAACAAAATTGCCTGCAGCAGCAACAATTACTATGTTTTGTTCTAAAATCGAATTTATCACATCATACATCAATGGGTCGTGATATTCGCTGCTCCAACTGCAATTAATAATATCTGCACCCATCATTGCAGCATAAAGCATACCCTCATAAGGACGGTAAATGTTGCGAGAGCCTGTTTGAGATGACAAATTATCTGTAGCACATTTGACGGCTATAATTCTTGCTCCCCAACTTGCTGAAGCAATGCCGATTTCGTTATCCGTCGTGGCAGCCGCAATCCCGCTTACGTGAGTGCCGTGGTCATTATTCGTTAATAGTGGTTTCGGATTATTATTCGCTTTCCACTGACGATTTTTTGCCTCACTTTCGGAAATATCGCCTACAAAATCCCATCCAAAAACGTCGTCTATAAAACCGTTGCCGTCATCATCAATTCCGTTGCCGGGTATTTCTTCTTTATTTATGAAAATTTGCTCTTTCAAATCATTGTGGTCAATATCAATACCCGAGTCAACTATTCCGATGAGAATATCTTCAGAGCTTTTTGCTTTTTCCCAAGCTAACGAAGCCATTATTTGGCTCAAACCCGTTTGGTCTTTGAGAAGAGGGTCATTAGGTGTGTCGTCCAATTGGTAATATGCTTCGGGAACACAATATTCGATATCTTCGTGGGCATTGAGCAGCTTAGCAAGTTTTAGCGAATTTTCGTAATCGGAGTGGATTCTGTAAATCATTCCGATACGATTTTTGCTCAAAAGCATATCGTTTTTGAAAAATTTCGAGAAAGGTGTTTCAATCTTTTGAATATTTATTTCTTCGCTCACGACAGATTTGACCAAAGCTGTTATTTGCTCTTGGCTTAAATAATCATGAGTTTTAATATAAATTGAACCATTGACAAGTCCCCCATATTTTGGTGTTTTGATATGAAAGACTTTCCTTGGTGTGTAGAATCCGGGATGAATCTCTTTGCCTTGTATTACTATGTTGTAGGAGTAATCCTCTTCAGTTGCGTTTAATTGAATTGATACGAAAACAAGTAAAATCAAAGTAAACAATTTATACATCAAAACTCCTGTTGTATTATAACGAAATAACAATCGGGTTCTTCCCAAGGTCTTGTAGAGTCAATTCTATTCCGGCAACCCGGTTCGGCTTTTCCTGCTATTATCACCGAGTAGCTTTTGCCTAATGTAAATAGCACATCACTTAAACGATTGACATAATTATTGCTTTTTTCATCATAAAAGAAGAAAGTTACTTTCTGCTCTCGGGTTTCAGTTGTATAAGTAGAAAATGTAAATTGTTCGACGCTTTCTGAATATGATTCATCAGTTTCTAATTTTTTGATAAAAGTAATTGGAATATCTTCTGTAGCATTAACAAAGCGATACCTGAAAATTGAATTATCAGTCAAACCAAGGGGTTGGAATTTATTTGAAAAGATTTTGATGTTACTGCTATTGCCTGAAGCTACAAACATGATTCTTTCATTTTCGGTTGATTCGATTTGGTGAGATACACCATTTACCCTAACCTTTATTGTGCCCTTGTCAACAACTGTTGCAATCGAATTGGATGAAGACACCCGTGCGTCAATTACCATATTTTGAATGGATTTTGCAGAAATTATATCAATATTGACAAAATCGGCACCACGAACAGCATTGACAACTTGGATAAATAAGCCTTCTTCCAGAAAGGATACGGTTGTATTTACCACTTCGTCTTCAACAACAGCAATCTTTGTTTTTCCGTCATTGTCTTCGGAGATAATAATCAAATAACTGCTGCCGGCTTTGAATTCGCCTTTAGCTGAATAAAGCAATTTAGCGGGTTGAGAAGCTGTAAAAATACTTAGCGGTGCGACACCTTCGTAAATTGCCACTGGCAAAGATAGTTCACCTTGAGAAATTTCAGATGCAAGTATCGTACCTGATGAATATCCATTTGGGAATAAAGTAGCGTTAGGCTCTGCCCTTGCTCCAAGAGACACCGTGATAGCATTATAATTTTTGGAAGCGTGAAGTACTCTAATCAGTGCCTTGCCGGTCAAATCTTGTTGCAAACTGACAGGCTCGACTAAAAGCATCTCACCCGCAACTGTATTTCCTGAGTCGAGTATTACAAGTGAATAATTTTGTAATACTTCTATTGATGATTTTAGATTGACAGTTTCTTTTCCACTAACAGTTGCCGAAATAGAATCTCTAAATACTGTATTGCAAACGCTAATTTGATTGTAATCTGTGATTTGGTCGGTTTGGATTGATGAGGCAATAGAAAGCCCATTAAAATTTGCACTAATTTCGCTTGATGCCAAGTTGATTATTCGAATATTTGCATTTCTATCTTCAACAATTCTGGGAGAAGTGAGAGCCGCAGAGCTCATCTCGTCTTCATTCAAAAGTTTTAAAGTCGGGTTGCCGTTACCATCATCCACCACAATGAGCACGTATTGTTTGCGAGCTTCGAAACTTACTTCAAATATATTAACGAACTCTTCCTCGATTGAAGCACCTTCTCTGACAAAGCGGATGAGGGAAATCCCCATTGTCTCGGCAATCAAGTTTAATGGGCTGAGAGATGAACCCAGATAATTGATATTATTGAACAAAATTTCGCCATTTGGACAACCGCTTCTTAAAGCAAAAGATGAATTCGTATCGGGGAAAAGATTGATAATTTTTAGCAAACATTCGAAATTATTGTCAGGCAAAGCAGTCGTTGTTCTCATAAACAACAAAGTGTCAACATTGCAACCTGGATTAGCCAAACATTCTCGGCTTGGAACGGCAAAGTAAGTATAGCGAGTGTTACGTAGGAATTTTTGCAATAGTTCCAGTTCGTACTCTTTGTTAGTCCCCGAATATACATTGAAAAAAGCCGAGTCTGCAGGTGGTTGAATAGAACTTGAACTCGTCCCCCAAGGAGTGACATCCGTTTTGGAAATACCGGACATATCAAGGACTCTTGGGCTTTTGTCCTTGCTAAGATTAATAAAACGAACCCTGACGGTTTCAGCCTTTTCCGGTGGATTGACTAAAGCCGGGTTTTCTTCGATACAAGCGCTAATCACTAACGCAAGAACTATTGATAGTATAATGCTTTTTAACATATTTCAAAGTCGTTTTTGTGCAAAGTTTATTTATAACAGACAAACTATTTCGAATAAAGTTACAATTTACGAAAAATATTTATTTGTTGTTAATTTCAAGACGATTAAAATTTATTTTTTTCATTTAAAGATAAATTATTATCTTAGTGTAAGTTTTTGGCACAATTTTTTCAGGACATATAGATTCGATGATTTTGATTGATAATATATTGGTTGACGAGCGAATAGGTACAAGCGATTTCGAGTGTGACTTGACAAAATGCAAAGGTGCTTGTTGTACTTTCCCGGGCGAATACGGAGCTCCGGTTCTGGATGATGAGATACCCAAAATCATGGAAGCCTTGCCTCAAGCTCTTGAGTATTTATCCCAAAAATCTATCAAAATTATCGAAGAACTTGGTTTTGTTTCCGGACAATCCGGCAACATGACAACAATGTGTATTGAAAAAAAGGATTGTGTGTTTGTCTTTTATGAGGGCGATATAGCACTTTGTGCCCTCGAAAAGGCTTACTTAGAAGGCAAAACCGACTTCAAAAAGCCGGTATCGTGCCACCTGTTTCCTATCAGAGTTGGTGATTACGGGGGGAAATCGTTATATTATGAGAAAATCTCAGAATGCGATCCGGCAATTATCAACGGAAAGAGAACGGGCAGTAAAATATACTCATCTGTCAAAGAAGCTCTTATCAGAGAGCTTGGAGAGAGTTGGTATAATAATTATCTCAATGTGATTAACGGTAAATAAGAGGAATATGAATATAACACTTGACCTTAGGACGTCTTTATCGCAAAGGCTTACACCTCAGCAAATTCAATATCTGAAATTGTTGCAATTGCCACTTGTACAATTCGAGCAATATATAACCGAAGAACTCGAACAAAATCCAATGTTGGAAGACCCCAACAGCCCTGTTGACGATATCTTTTCCGACGACGATGATGATTTTATTCCAAGTTTGACTTCAACTCAAGAAGTTCAACCCGTCGTTTCCGAGACGGATGTCGTTGATGATGTGACTGATTCAGTATTTACAGAATCGCCAATAGATGACTTCATTGTAAGCGAGGACGAAAAAGACCCATTTGAAATATATGATATGGTTTGGCAGGATGATGTAGGAAGCGAGCCTCATTCTTCGGACAATTTCGATGATGAAGAACGAACACCCTTCCAGATTAAAGATAACGTCACATTTGAAGAGGATTTGATTAGCCAACTTAATCTATTGGATTTGACAGAAGAAGAACTGATGATAGGCGAAAGAATCATTGGCGATTTGGATAGCGACGGATATTTCCGTCGCGAACTACAAGATGTGATAGATGAATTGAATTCGGAAATTGCCCGAATGAATACCTTAGCTCAAGGCAAGCATTATATAGAAATGCACCAACAAAATGGGAAACAACATTCCAATCCTGCAAAATATTACGAACTGACTCCCGAAAGTCGTCGTTTGCTCGAATCCGCTTTGAATCTGACTAATGAAGACGGACAACAAACGAATATCCAAAATTTCCCGAAAGCTGATGAAATAAAAATATATAAAAGTATTGATATTGAAACAGGCGAAAGAGTACTGACAATTATCCAAGGGCTTGAACCACCGGGAGTGGCCTCGAGAAATATCCAGGAATGTTTAGTAGCTCAAACTAAGCATAAGGAAAGCTCACCCGAAAGAGATTTGGCGTTGAATGTTTTGACAAAATGCTATGAACCATTTATCCGGAAGCATTATAAACAAATCATTAAGGATTTGAATATATCTGAAGATGAACTGCGAAATGCTATTGAATTTATAAAAAGGCTGAACCCTAAACCCGGCGGCGGTGACAATCAACCCGAAATGAATTCCGTGATTCCGGATTTCATGATTAATCGCGACGAGGAATCGGACGAATTGATGATTGGGCTTAATGACAGTCGAATACCGCAAATCAAACTCAACAATTTGTACGATAAACTGAAGAAAACAGCAAAACTTAAGAAATTCAACAAAGACACTAAAAAGTGGCTCAAAGACAAACATGAAGACGCAAAGTTCTTGATGCAGGCAATTATACAGCGCAAAAATACGATGCTGAAAGTTATGACTGCAATTGCTCATAAGCAAAAAGCATTCTTCTACGAAGGCTCATCGGCAATGAAGCCACTCAGATATAAAGACGTTGCCGAAGAATCGGGAATGGATATCTCAACTGTTTGTCGTATTGTCAATGGCAAATACGTTCAGACCGAGTATGGGACCTACGAACTGAAACACTTTTTCAGCGAAGCATTGCCAACTGAAGACGGTGAAGATGTATCAAATAAAGTCATCAAAGATGAATTGAAAGATATTATTGATGCTGAAAATAAAAGCAAACCATACAGCGACGAGGAATTGAGCAAATTGCTCGGCGATAAAGGCTATCAAGTTGCACGACGCACCGTCGCCAAATATCGTGAGCAAATGCGAATTCCGGTGGCTCGATTACGCGTTGAGATTTGATTTCAAAGCATAGAGGGATTTTTTCATATTGCCTATAAAAATCAACCATGCTATTAATAAAGTTATAGTTGTTGCGTAAAAACCTGCATCGAAAGGTAGTTTAGCCATTTTCATCTCAAATAAAAGGGCTCTGCCGGCGGTGAATAAAATTAATAGTATAGACGCGACCAACATTGACTTGAATAATGAAGGTACACTCAATATTGCGATGTATCGAATCGCTGATTTGCCCAAAGTTAGCAAATATGGCTTGAGAATGAAATAACTTGCAATAGGTATCAGCACCAAAAGCACCAATGATACCAAATAGATGATTGAAGGAAGTTTTGGGCTGATATCTGCCAATCCACCCGAAATCATAAACATTCCGAAAAATGCTATCAAGACCAAAATTGCAAAATATTTGCCGTCGGAGCTGTTGTTTTTCTCGTCATTTGCGAGATAAATTAATGTTTTCTTTGTATTTAGATACATTTTTTTGTTCAAGTGTGTGAGAAATAATTTTTTTTTGTTAATTTACTTTTTTAAAATAACAAAAATGAAAATATAAATTACAAACAAATTTTAGGATTAAGCGATGTCAGACCAAATTAAGATTCACAACAAGCAAACTTACTCGATAATCGAGTTGAACGGCAGATTTTTACCCGGCGGAGATCCTGATGTATCGGACTTGATTCGTGACCATATCCGCGAACAAGCTGACTTGGGAGTAAAAGGTATTGTTCTTGATTTGCGCAATGTTGATTTTTTCGCATCTAATGCGATAGGAGCTTTGATGTCGGGATATAATCTTCTCATGGATAAGGGTGCCAAGTTGATTCTGTGGAGACCAAAGTCATATCTTCGTGATAGTCTTCGGCTTGTTAGAGTTGATAAGCTATTGACCATCGTTGACGACCTTGACGAAGCGATGGATATAATGGGATTGCCACCTGTCAACGACTAATCGCAGAGTTATTGTCCCACTACAAAAATACCCCGAAAGCCGTCCCCCTCTATTAAGAGGGGGTTAGGGTGTATTAAGAAAATTTATAGGATTAACTAATACATTTTAACCGCAAAGAACGCAAAGAGTTTTGTTTGTCATTCTGAACGAATGTGAAGAATCAAGTTTTCAAAAGACATGAATTTTTCACTTTGTTCAGAATGACAAATTATAGTCCCGTCGAGTGTTACAACTGACGGAACGGGAAATTATCATCCATCCGATGGATTATTCTTGTACTATCAAAACTAAAAATTGTATCATTAATTCCACTTGGCAGAATTGGCGGGTCTATATCATTTTGTGCAATGATATTAGTCGAAAAGAAAAATATTAAAAGCAATATTTTTATTATCGTTTTCATTTCATCACCTATTGCTTGATTAATTTGTAAGTTCTTTGTTCATTTGCCCCGATAATGGTGATATAATATGTCCCACGTGCGAATTCTGCGAGGTCAATATTTAGTGATGATTCTGCTTCAATCTTACCTTGCCGTATTAATCCACCGCTCACATCACTGAGAATCCATGATTTGCCTATGTCTATGGATTTCAATTCTATTGTTGCATTTTGAGTTGTCGGATTGGGGTAGATTGATGTTTCTTCCTGCCCCCCATTTTCTTCAATAAAAACTGTAGAGTCAAACTTATAAGCTGCGAGTCCGTAACCAATATATGAATAAATAACATTTGTATCAATTAACGTTAAGCTTCCGGGTACTTTGAACCTGAAAGCCTCAAATATATTTTTTTCGTTATTGTAAATATGATTAACATTATAAACTTCAGGATCAAATAGTTGATAAACTAGTCTTTTATCATCCATACCTAAAGCGAATCCTGAACAAGGATACTCACTTAATTTAATATCCTTTACAATAGTTCTAGTGTCCGGGTCGAAAATACGGATATAGCTATAAACTTTGTCGTCTTCGGGTAGTTGCACTTCTTCGGCAAAAGCAATTTTGTTCGATGTATTGAAGAATTGATAACGAAGACTTTCATGTTCATAAAGAGTCTTTTGCCAAATTATTTCGCGACTTTGTCGGTCGTAGATATAATAATAACTTGTTGATGAATTTAATGGGTCGTATAATCCGAACAAAAAGTATCTACTGTCAATAGAAAATTCATAGCCTGTAGATGAAACATGAAACAGTGGTGTATTTGGTGTATTTGGTATTTTGAAACTGTCTAGTAATACTCCTGTATTACCGTTTCGAAACATCAAAGAATGACTTGTATAATTGAATCCAACTAATGAGGAATCTGATGAACTGATTATTCCTTTAACAATTCGCTTAAATTCTTTAGTTTTGACATCATATTCTTTCAACTCCTTCGTTATTTGATCAAGCAAATAATATCTATCCCCAAAATAATTAAACTCTAAAACATAACCATCAATTTGTGGGTCTGTTTTATAAATAGTCTCTCCCGTTCTCAGGTCAATTAAATAAATATAAATATCGCTATCT
>JAGXRP010000035.1 GCA_018335795.1 Desulfobulbaceae bacterium
AAAAGGCAATTGTTATGACAATGCAATAACAGAAACATTTTTCCATACATTAAAAATGGAATTAGTTTACCAAACACGATTTAAAACAAGGAGTGAAGCTGAGATGATGATATTCGAGTATATTGAAGTGTTCTATAACAGACATAGGATGCATTCCAGTTTGAATTATTTATCTCCGCTAGAATTTGAACAACAATTTTTTAGTAACAAATAATCTCTTATATTTGTGTACACAAAACTGGGGGAAGATCAAGGTGTATCTTTATATTGCTTTCCTTCATCCTGAGTAACACAATGATCTCCAGTGAACCAAGATGTTTTTCCTTCTTGAGAAATGGGTAAACCATTATTAGTACATAACTTTTTCTCAACAGTAGTACCAACTTTTAAATGCACTTCAAAACTTGGCCATGGTGAACCAGTTGGAAATGGGCCACAAATTTTCTGAGAACCATTCTTGTTAAACTCTCCAAACCCTTTTTCGTTTGAATAATTAGAGCCATCTTTGATATTTGTCCTATATTTACAAAATTTACTGCAATTACCTGCTGGATTTTTACAACTTGATACAATACATAATATCAGAAAAACGCTTAGAACTGTACAAACTTTTTTATACATTTTCAACTCCTAAAAATAATAATAGATGAATGTAATTGAAAACTAAAAGAAAAACAGACTATCAACAAACCAAATAGCAAAAGAATAATGTTATTATCCATATGCAACTCCTTGTTGTAAAACAATGATTATATTTAAAACTTAATGCTAATTCTATAAAATTTCCATTGTTTATGAAAAATCCATATTTATTCTTAGGACACCTTTTTGCAAAACAAATAAAATAATATGACACTTCCAAATTTTATTTTAAAATTTCAAAAAAAAAATCAATTATTTTCCGTTCCAATGCTCCATAACACAAAAAACCCTCATCAAATCAAGTCTGACAAGGGTTTTAGAGAGTGGAAAATTTTCGTTTTATCTTTGGATTACAAATCTGCCTGATTCGGGTATGCCGCCGGTGGTGATTGTGTAGTTATATACGCCATTGCCCAGACTCACTCCGGTGATGATGTGATTGATTTTGCCGGCACTCGACACATTGACATTTTGCTTAGATACCACATTGCCCGATACGTCGCTGATAGTCAATTCATATACGCCCTGTGTGGGTGCGTTGAATTCGAGATTAATGGCATCATTTGCAGGATTGGGGAATACATTTGCGTTATATCGTGCTGCAGATTGGTCGGATTTTTGGAAAAGTCCACCTTCGTCTTCAAATGGGCTACCGTCCCAAAGCATCACTCTCATAAGCTGATGTTCAGGATTATTCTCAAATTTATTGCCCTTTCCATATTTGCCTTTGCCCTTGCCATGATTTGGGCATTCCGCCGATTTGTTCTCACATTCAGCTTTTTCGACGTTTTCTTGTTTCCATTCGCGTTTCATAGTACGCATATCATCTTGCCATTTTTCCGATTTTGGCTGAATCTCTTCTTTTAAATTTGCGAAAAAGTCAGAGTGGTTCTCAATTATAGGAAGCAACTGAGCATGCATTTCTTTCATTTGCTCTCTCATCGGATGATTTTTGCCTTTTTTGCCGCCTTTGTTGCCTCTGTCCGGTGTGAAATTTCTCATGTGTTCGAGCCCGTCTTTCTTGAATTCGGTAGCTTTTGCTCTTGCACTATTCAAAATTGCCAATTCATCGCTATTCAATTCCTTATCAATTTGGCTCTTCCAAATATTCATTTGAGGGTGTATGTTTTGTTCTGCGTAAGTTCGGATGTCAGCTTTCAAATCGTCGAAGTTTTTTTGAGTCTGCGAAAACAATAGGATTGATGAAAATGCTATAAAAACTGTAATTGCTAAGATGCGTTTCATTTTGATACTCCAAGTCTAATTTTAAAAAACTATTTACAGAAATTAGACAATTGAAGGCAGAAAAGGTTTAATCACTTAGCGACAATCACATCAATACTCGCTCCGAGCGGTGCCAATTCGGATTGTGATGGGCTTTGTCCGATGACAGTATTTGAAGTGAAGGTTTCGCTTCCGATGTATTGAACATTGCCCAACACGAAGCCTTTTTCTTCCAAAATCACTTTGACTTCCTCTAAAGTATGCCCTAAAAGCACCGGAACAGGATTTTGTGCATCTGAACCCTTGCTGACTACTAAATCAATTATTTGACCATATGGTATCAGCTGACCCGAATTTTTGCTTTGACGCATAACCGAATCTTTGGGGATATTGTCGGAGAAATCGTAGCTGATTTCGCCAAGTTGAAATCCACGTTTCATCAATTCGAATCGTGCCGTGCTCAAGTGCAATCCTATCAAATGTGGTACTGCAACTTTTTCTTTACCTTTGCTCACGGTCAGATAGACGGTTCTGCCTACTTTAACTTCCGTTGATGAATTCGGAACCTGCTTGATTACAGTTTCAGGAGGGAATTCCTCGCTATATTGTTGTGTCGAAACAGCATAATTTAAACCATTTTGTTTTAGAATGCTTGAAGCATTGCGCAGATTCGAGCCTGTCACCTCCGGCACCTTGACAAGGTCACGGTTATGAACCATCGCAGGCATTATCCAAGCATCAAAAATGACCAATAAAAGATAGACTGAAACAAGGAAAATCCCGGTCACATATATATAAGGCAATGCCTGTTTGGAATCAAACTTCATATTAAATCCCGAAAATTTGTATTCGTCTTTTGGACGATACTTGCTATATGGCTTATGTTCTCTATGTAATTCCTCGTTCATTTCAATTTTGTCTATCAAATCTCAAAATTTTATCAAGTACAAATCTAATAATATTTCGTGTCACTTACGTTAATAATTCAGTTAAGAAGTAAATTTTGGAGATAAATTGCAAATACTCGAAAAAGTTCGAAATCTGTTATATCCGGCATTCGAACAAGCCCGTACAGCCATACACAAATCTGGACGCATTTGGATTTCGACTCACCGCAACCCCGATGGCGATGCAATAGGTTCGGAGCTTGCTCTCTACCATGCATTGACTGCGATTGGCAAGAAAGTTGAAATCGTAAATTGCGACCCAACACCATATAATTTGATGTTTACGGATAAAAACTCTATTATCAAAAGTCATAAAGATTACTCGTTTGATGCTTCATATGTTGATTTGATAATCATTGTCGATTTGAACGATTCGTCACGCCTCGGAACTCTTGCACCGATTTTCAATGAATCTAAAGCTTTCAAGCTATTGATTGACCATCATACCGAAGCAAATATCAATGTTGATTTGTCTATAGTCAATACCCAAGCAACTTCCACAGGTGAGTTGGTGTATTATTTCTTGAAATTTCTCGATATTGATTTAAACAGCGACATCGCCCAAAATCTCTATCTTGCAATTATGACAGACACGGGCAGTTTCCGTTTCCCCAGAACTGATGCAAGCACTCATAAAATAGTAGCCGATATTTTGCAATATGACGTTAATCCGGTCGATATTTATGAACAAGTCTATAATACGAATTCCATTAATTCTATTCATATTCTCGGTTCGGCTCTCAAAAATATCACGCTACATTATGACGGGAAATTGGCAATTATGCGAATAAGCGCCGAGATGCTCCGTTCCGCTAATGCTTCAAACGACGATATTGATAATTTCGTCAATCATACTCTTTCAATTGTTGGGACAAAAATTGGCGTGATGATAGCAGAGGTAATTGGCAGCGATGAATTGAGGATTTCAATTCGCTCAAAGGGCACGTATTCAGCACGGAAAATTAGCTCGCATTTCGGTGGTGGCGGGCATTTGAACGCAGCCGGAGCAAGAGTGAAAAATATTTCTTTGGATGACGCATATAAGCAAATAATTGAATTCGCAGAATCTGTAATCGAAAGCACAGGAATTAAAAATGAATAAAAAAGCCGAAATCCCGCTTCCTTCCAACCCGGAAGATGCAATATCACAATTTGAAGCATTTGTCGAAATTGTGAAAATTCTCCGTAGAGATTGTCCTTGGGACAGCACCCAGACAAACCGCTCGATTGCACATCTGATGATAGAGGAAGTTTACGAAGCTATTGATGCAATTTACGAAAATGACGATGCCGAATTCTCGAAAGAATTGGGCGATTTATTGCTTCATATCGTGCTGCATGCAGTGATAGCAGAGGAAAGAATGGCATTCGATTTAAAAGATGTAATCAAAAAAATATCGGCAAAAATGATTCATCGTCATCCGCACGTATTCGGCGACACAAGTGTTGATGGGGTAGAGCAGGTGATGCAAAATTGGGAAGCTTTGAAGCTGAAGGAATCCGGCGGCGGAGAACGAAAATCTGTCCTCGATGGCGTCCCTAATAGTCTTCCGGCTTTGCTAAGAGCAGAAAGAATTCAACATAAGGCATCTCGTGTTGGCTTTGATTGGGATAATCCGGACGACGTTTGGGCAAAAGTTTTTGAGGAAATCACAGAATTCAGACATGAATTGAAAAGTGGAAATAATGAAAAAGCTGAACAAGAATTTGGCGACTTGCTATTTGCATTAGTGAATGCAGCGAGATTTGAAGGCATTGTCGCAGAACAGTCTTTGCATCTGACGAACAACAAATTCACAAAGCGCTTTTATTATATTGAAAAAATCGCACGCGAACGTGGACTTGACCTCAATGATATGACTTTGGAGGAGATGGACGAAATTTGGCTTGACGCTAAAAATTTTGAATAGTTGACTAAATTTCTTATATTTGTATTGTAACTTTTTGCATTTTTAAGTGTTTATATTGATATGTTGATGATAAAGTACATAATGTCTGTTATTTTAATGGTGACAACCTTAACTGTCACCATTGGAGTCACCTTGCATGAACACTTTTGTGGTATGTCCGGCGAGGTAACTATCAATATTATCGAAAGAGTTGATTGTCATTGCGAAAGCGAAGAATCTTCTTGTGAAGTTTCTCAGGAACATTCAGCGTCATGTTGCAGTGTCGAAAGCGAAAAAGTAGATTATCCTGTTGAAGTCAATCGCGCAAAATGTTGCGAAGAAACAATTACTGTCATTCAGCTTGACGAACAGTTCCTTAGTAACACAATTCATGAATATTTAATCAAATACCCGACAGAATATATTCGGACATTTGCTATTGATTTTTGCGAAAAACACGAAATCAAAACTTGGGAAAAGCGGCTAAAGATGCTTTACTCAGGTTTCAAAGATAATTTAATCAAATTTATTTACCTTCTTTCAAATTACGAACGAGAAGAACTCCCCAAGTCCTCATTGTAACTCCTTTTTTTGTATTTATACAATCAATTAATTTTTTTAATTAATAAGGATAAAACAATGAGAAATCATATTTTGTTAATTATATTTTCAATATTTTTTATAAGTATTAACCTTTTTTCGCAACAAATCATTACAGGTACTGTATATGGAGTGGGTGCGGATGAAGAAAAAATCCCCTTGTCTAAAGCTCGTATCACATGGATGAATTCCAATGTGGGCACTTTAACCGATGATAAGGGCAACTTCAAAATTGAAGAAATACAAGGCGGTCACAATTTAATCATCAGCTTTTTGGGATATGTCAGCGACACAATCCACGTCCACGACTATGAAGGGACGCTTGAAATTGTAATGGATAAATTTACAACCACTGATGAAATCACTGTTACCGGAAGGATGACTGATGCGACCATTTCAAAATCAGATATTTCAAGCAATTTTAAAATTTCCGAAAAAGGTTTGCAAAAGGCAGCATGCTGTAATTTAGCTGAAAGTTTTGTGACAAATGCAGCAGCTGATGTCGAATTCTCCGATGCTGTCACTGGAGCCAGGCAGATTAAACTTCTTGGTTTGCAAGGGATTTACAGCCAGTTGATGTTCGAAAATATTCCCTCTTTAAGAGGATTAGCAACGTCATTTGGCTTGTCTTATGTTCCGGGACCTTGGATGCAATCAATTTCCATTTCAAAAGGTACATCGTCCGTTGTAAATGGTTATGAATCAATTACAGGACAAATCAATCTGGATTTCAAAAAACCGGAAGATTATAACCCTATGCATTTCAATGTGTTTACAGAAGAAATCGGACGATTTGAAGCAAATGTTGACGCAACTTACAGATTATCCGATGAAATTAGTACGATGGTGTTTTTGCATGGCAATAGCAGCAGTTTTGACCATGACTTCAACGGAAATGGTTTTACTGACCATCCTTTGGTTCAGCAATTCAACTTCATGAATCGCTGGAAACTTCAGTACGACAGATTCGAATCTGTAACAGGAGCGCATATTATCGTTGAAGATCGCCAAGGCGGACAAAGTGATTTTCTACGTGGAACTAATAAAGACGCTTACGGCATTGACATTAAAACTAATCGTTTCCAAGTGTTTTCTAAAAATGGATTCTTGTTGGACGAAGACGCAATTTCTTCAATCGGGACGATTGTTTCGTTTACTCATCATAGCCAAAAATCATTTTTCGGCAAACGTACTTATGACGGCGAACAAAATTCATTTTATGCGAATTTTATTTTCGACCATAGCTTTGCAGATTACGAAGCAGAAGAAAAATACGCGAAATTGACAACCGGCTTAAGCTTTCAATACGATAATTTGAATGAAAGTTTGGATTTAAACCCTACAAATCGTAATGAACTTGTTCCGGGTATCTTCACTGAATTTTCTTATTCGGGACTGCAAAACTTCATATTTACAGCAGGATTGAGAGCGGATAATCATAATCTATATGGAACTTTTATCACACCTCGTTTCCACATAAAATATGACCTGACTGCAAGTACTGTATTGAGAGCGTCAGCTGGCAAGGGCTATCGCTCATCTTATATTTATGCCGAAAATTCTGCAATTCTTGCTTCATCGCGAAATATAATTATCGAAAGTGACCTAAAGCAAGAAGAAGCATGGAATTACGGGCTAAATACTACGTCGGAATTTGATTTCGGTGGTGTTTACTTCACACTAAATATTGATTATTTCCATACACAGTTTATAAATCAAGTAGTTATGGATATGGATAGAGATGTAAATTCAATTTATTTCTCAAATCTTGATGGCGAGTCATATTCCAATAGCTTCCAAATTGATTTAATCATCGAACCATTCAGTGGTTTTACAGCATCAACTGCGTATAGAATTAACGATGTGAAAAGCACCTATAACGGGGTGTTGATGGATAAGCCTTTGCAAAGTTTCGTCAAAAGCTTTTTGAATCTTGCATACACATTGCCTGACGAATCTTGGAGTTTCGATTTTACATTTGATTACAACGGCAAGGGTAGATTGCCATCTACTGCAAACAATCCTGAAGAATATCAATTAGCCGACGAATTTCCCGGTTACTTGATGCTTCACACACAAATCACCAAACGTTTTGGACAATTTGAAGTTTATATTGGAGGCGAAAATCTCAGCGATTACATTCAGCCGAATCCGATAATCGCAGCGAACGACCCTTTTGGACCGTATTTCGATACTTCTATGATTTGGGGACCGATTATGGGTAGAAAAATTTATATGGGTGCAAGATACACACTCTAATTCTTCGCTACAATCGAAATTAAAAAGGGTGATTGCAGTCGCAGTCACCCTTTTCTTTTATACATTACTTTTTGCCAACTAAAATAATTAATAAAGTAAATATTTATTTTAATGCAAAAACAATAGCTCGCGATATTTTGGTAATTGCCAATATTTATCGTCCACCATCAACTCCAACTTGTCTGCATGAGAACGGATAATGTCGAACAATGGTTTTACTTTTGTGCTGAAATGTTCTGCTTTTTCGCCATCAACACTTTTTTGTGATGCGGCTTTACGTTCTATTTCCAATTCATTCAAATGTTTTATCATTCCTTCGAGATGATTAGAAATCTTAATCAATTGATTTTTATGAGCTTCAGCTTCAGCAATTAATCCGATTTCTTTTAATCCCTGAACATTTTTAATTAATTCATTTTGATATGAAACAACTGAGGGAATTATCATTGTTTGTGCAATTTCATCCACTAACACAGCCTCAATTTCCAATTTATGAATATATTCCAAAATTGCGACATTATAACGAGAAATTATTTCATCACGACTGAAAACTCCCGTTTTTGCAAGAAACTCAATATTATGCTCTTTAATCATTTCATTTAATGCAATTGGAGTCGTCTTGAGATTTGGCAAGCCACGTCTTTCAGCTTCTTGCACCCATTCCTCACTATAATTATCGCCATTAAAGATTATTGGTTCGCATTCTTTTAGCATTTCAATTAAAGTATTTTTAATTGCAGTTTCCTTTTCTTTTCCTTTCGAAATTAATGAATCAACTTTATTTTTAAATTCAGAAAGTGTATCGGCTGCAATAATATTCAATATTGTCATTGGGTTAGAAACATTAACCGATGAACCAACAGCCCGAAATTCAAATTTATTTCCGGTAAAAGGGAATGGGGAAGTACGATTTCTATCAGTTGTATGGAGTTTTTGGAATGGCACTAAAAGATGTTCCAATCCAGAATTTACTTGAATACTATCGTCAACATATTCTACACCATTTTTGAATGCATCTAATACTTTTTGCACATTATCACCCGTAAATACGGAAATAATGGCTGGTGGTGCTTCGTTAGCTCCAAGTCGATGCTCATTTCCGGCATTTGCAATACTGGCTCGCAGCAAATCGGCATGTTTGTAAACAGCATATATTGAGTTTATAAAGAAAGTCATGAACATTAAGTTTGTTTCAGGATTATCCCCCGGTTCAAGTAAATTGACTCCTGTATTTGTGGACATTGACCAATTATTATGTTTGCCTGAACCATTCAATCCATTAAAGGGTTTTTCGTGCATCAGCACCCTCAATCCGTGTCTTTTCGCAACGCGGTCAATTTTATCCATAAGAAGCAAGTTATGGTCGGCTGCTATATTTGCATATTCAAAATGTGGGGCACATTCAAATTGATTTGGCGCAACTTCATTATGGCGAGTCTTAATGGGAATCCCCAATCGTAAGGCTTCTTGCTCAAAATCAATTATAAAATTGTAAACACGTTCGGGGATCGAGGCGAAATAGTGGTCTTCGAGCTGTTGCCCGCGTGCTGAAGCATTTCCATAAAGAGTCCGACCGCACAAAATTAAATCCGGACGGGCATTGAACAATGATTCATCAACCACGAAATATTCTTGTTCCCATCCGAGAGTTGGTATGACTTTGTTAATATTTTCATCAAAATATTTACATACGCCGACTGCAGATTTGTTAAGCAAACTCATAGATTTGAGTAAAGGGGCTTTCATGTCGAGTGATTCGCCGGAATATGAAATCAAAATTGCCGGAACGCATAGAGTTTTGCCATATTTCCCGCGACGAATGAAAATCGGAGATTTCGGGTCCCAGATTGTGTAACTTCTCGCATTGTGTGTACTTCGCAAACCTCCGGACGGAAAACTCGAACCGTCGGGCTCTTGCACTATCAATTCCAATCCCGAAAGCATTTCAATAGCTTGCCAATGCTTATCAAATTTGAAAAAAGTATCGTGCTTCTCGGAAGTTTTGCCGGTGAGTGGTTGGAACCAATGCGTGTAGTGCGTTACTCCATGGTCAATCGCCCAATTCTTGAGTCCAATCGCAATCATATCAGCGGTATCGGAATCTAAAGCAATATCGTTTTCGATGCAATTCTCGAATTTTTCGTAAACATCAATCGCAAGGTACTTTTTCTTGGCTTCAGGACCAAAGACATATTGGTTGAAGTACTCTGAAACTGGCTTGTCCATTGGTTTCAAATACGAAGTATCGTAGTTCTTCTTTGCAGCAATATTCTGAATGCTCCCAAGTCTGACGGTCATAAAATTGACTCCATATAAAATGTTTTAAAATTTATGACTTATGACGATATAAAGCAAAAATATGAAGAGATGTGGAAAAGTTTTTGTTAAGCTAAACTTAATTTAAGGTTAAAAGAAACATTTTTCAATTTCACCTTTGGCGATTCCTCTAAAATATGAGTCCAAATCAAATTGATTAAGCAGGGTTGATATTACGTTATACTCGTGCTTTACACCGATAAGTGCAACTTCAATATCAGATGTTTCGGCTGTATTAAAATAATCGCCGTAAATTTTGCACTCTTTGATGAAACCATTTTCAACATTCAAATGTACTTCAATATTTCCTGCTGAAGTTCTTTCTAATTTTTCAAAATTGTACTTTGCTTGATAGCCGAAATTCCAATCCCAAGTGCTGTATTTTTCGTCTGCTAATTTCTGAATCGCTTCATTATCTTCCGAATTGAATTCATACATTGTGGCATCTGCATACATTGACTGAATATGCTTCATAATCAGTTGCGTAAATTGGTCGAGAGCAATTGGATGGGGGAGATGTTCGCTAATATTGGTAACGCGTGAACGAACTGATTTTACGGCTTTATCTTGAAATTTTAAGGGATTGACTTTGAGTGCTTCGGTCAAATCTGAAATTTGCGAAGTGAAAAGCAATGTGCCATGCTGCAGAACGCGATTACGAATAACATGAACTGCATTACCGGAGAATTTTTTTCCTTCAATTGTTAAATCGTTGCGTCCTTCAAAAATTGCGTTTACACCAAGTGATTGCAAAACATCTAAAATTGGTTGAGTATATTTGCGAAAATCAACAAGGTTGCTGTCTTCGCCATTGACGATAAAAGTAAAATTCAGATTGCCCAAATCGTGGAAAACGGCGCCGCCACCGGACAATCTTCTGACAACTTTGATGTCGTTTTGGCGGACATGTTCGAGATTTATTTCGGCAAGAGTGTTTTGGTGTTTTCCGACTACAATGGCGTTGTTATTTCGCCAAAGCATGAAAATATCGTCTTGGAAATTTTTGAAAAGGTGCTCTTCGGTTGCCATGTTGATATATGGCTCAATCGAAGTATTATATATACAAAGCATAAGTCTGTTTCTATCTGATATATTGTTTATTTGATAAATGCGAAATACAGTAATTTCAGCTAAATTTACTTACTCGGGTTAGCATTTGCGGCTTCTTGAGCAGCTAATCGAAAAGCATCAACAACGCGTTTATATTTGAGCGATTCAGATCCCTTCAACTTGGAACGCTCCAAAAATGCTACAAAATTGTTTGCTATTGCAAATGCAATTTCAAATTTGATTGGAGTATTTTCTGTTATGTTTTTTTGCAAAATTTCATCAATAAATGGTTTGAGAGTAGTCTTAACTTCGAGAAAAGAATTAACTTCCGCTCCTGCAATTTCTACATCATCAATTTGGTTATACGCAAACAATAAGTCGCCGGCATTCACTCCGGGCTTGAGCATAACTGCTTTTTTTTCGGTTTGACCGAATGCCGAATTATGGTTCATTCCGAACAACAGAAACGTTGTTGCCACTATTAAAAAGCAAAATTTAAAAAGCACTTTCATTTTCCCTCTTAGAATAATTGTTGTACACCTAAACTAATACTGAATCTATGCAAATTAACGGCTGAACCGTATCGAGTGAATCCATAGTCGAAATTTATCATATCGGTTTTGACACCAATACCGCCAGAAAACCCGGTCAAACCTTTGTCCACTTCCGATGATGTGAGTGAGCGAGCTTCGTTATCGTAGCCCAATCTTGCTTGAATATATTCGCCCAGATTAATTTCAGCACCTACATTGAATCTTTTGAATCTATCGAAAAAGTTATCAGCTTGGTCGGACAAATGATGCAATGATAAATTGAATAAAATCGGCAAACCTTGCAATCTGTGGTTAAATCCTACTCTGAAGTCCAAAGGCAAAGGTTCGTTTTGATTGCCAATTTTGGTGATTTGAGTGCCGATATGCAAAATTGACATTGCAAGGTTTGTTCTGCCATCGGGCAACAAATACAAGAGACCCGCATCAAAAGCAACCGCAGAAGTGCTTACTTCTTCAATTCCCGTGAAAATATATTTTAGCGTCAATCCATAATAAAAATCTTTGTCGAGCTCATTCGAATAGCTGATTCCGAACAAGAAATCATTTGCCCCAAAGGTGCGACCATCTCGATTACCCATCCCATCGGCATATTCGAATGCTCCATAGCTTGTGTATCCAATTGATGCGGCTAAAGAGCCGTCTTCTCCGGTATGATGAGTATAACTTACATTGCCGGAATTAATATCCAATACATGCTTCAAAAATGTCACTGAAAGTGGCTTTGTAGTTATCGTACTGACTGTTGCTGGATTGAAATACATTGACGTCGGGTCATCTTCCATAGCAACGAATGAGCCTGAAAGGCCTGATGCACGGGCGCTCGAAACATATCTCAAAAAACTGAAAGGCGAGTCAATCGCAATTCCTTCGCTCACGGCAGCTAATAATAATATTACAACGGCAAATTTAAGTTTGTTCATTTTGTCACCATATTGTTATCGAAAACGTAGATATACTCCATAGGCAAAGAATTCTCCTTAAATATTTTCGTTGATTATGTCCAAGAAAAATTTTGGCGGCTTCATAGGCTTTCGCGATTGTGAATTCATAAATATATGCTCTGTAAATCCATTTGTTATTATCGTATTATCTTTCAAAATATTATAATTGAACCTTATCAAAGCACCACCATTGTATTCTAAAGCGGCTTGAATTTCCAAAATATCATCATAATAAGCCGGATTGATGTATTTTGCATATGCTTGAGTCAAGGGCAACAAAAAGCCCTCATCTTCCATTTTGCGGTAATTCATATTATGGGTTCGCATTAATTCTGTTCTACCAATTTCGAATAAAGTTAAGTAATTTCCGTTGTAAAGAAATCCCATACGGTCAGTATCTGCATACCTTACACGAAAAGTAGCAACATTTTGAAATGTCTTCATCCTAATACTCTTTCACTTTATCAAACAATTCAATCAATCTTTCCAAATCATCAGACGAATAAAACTCAAATTCGATAATGCCACTTTCCTTAGATTTAGGAATTATTCTCACATTTGTGCCGAATGACACCCGAAGTTTATCAGCCTTATCATTCAAAATCGCTTTGGTTGATTCGGCTATTGGATTTTTCTCAGGGAATTTTGCCTTGGGTTTGTCTATAGCAATTTTTCCTGATTCGATTCTTTTAACCAAAGTTTCCGTTTCGCGAACGTTCAATTTCTTATCAATAATCTCATTTCCTGCCCAAATCATCTTTGCGGCATCGTTCAGTCCCAACAAAGCTCTTGCATGCCCCATACTTAGACGTTTCTCGCGAAGCATTTCCTGCACTTTGAGTGGCAATCGCAACAAACGCAAAAAGTTTGCAATTGTAGAACGGTCCTTGTTGAATAATTCAGCGATTTGTTCTTGAGTATAATTGAATTTTTCGATGAATTCGTTGTATCCGTATGCTTCTTCCATCGGATTGAGGTCTTTACGCTGAATGTTCTCTTCCAATGCTATTACAAGCATTTGCGAGTCAGATTTGACAGCGAGAACGTAAGCCGGAATGACCTTCAAATCAGCTTCGATTGACGCTCTGAGACGTCGCTCGCCGCTCACTAATTCATAACCGTTAATTGTTTTGCGAACGATTATCGGTTGCAATATTCCATGCTTTTTTATCGAATTAGTCAAATCCTCGAGACCGTCAGGGTCGAAGTTTTTCCTTGGCTGATATGGATTGACTCTAATTTCGTTGACATTTATTTCGGCAAATAGTTTACTTTCTGCCGTTTCTTTGCCACTCAAACTGAATCCCTTTTCGGTATCAAATTCTACAGAAGAAATCAAGGCTCCGAGACCTTTACCCAAACCTGTTTTCTTTTTCGGTAACTTATTCATTATTTCTCAAAAATTTTCTGTTATTGTCCACTAATTCAGTTGCAAGGTCTATATAATTTTGTGTGCCCGAGCAAGTAGCATCGTAAAGTAAGACCGGCAAACCATGACTTGGTGCTTCGGAAAGCCTTACATTACGGTTAATCACAGTCTTGAATACTTTTTTCCCAAAATGTTGTTTGACCTCTTCGGCAACTTGGTTGGACAAACGAAGTCTCGAATCAAACATTGTTAGCAGTACTCCTTCGATTTCCAAATCTGTGTTGAGCTGGTATTGAACGATTGATATTGTATTGAGCAATTGACCGAGCCCTTCGAGTGCATAATACTCGCATTGGACGGGTATCAATACCGAATCCGCCGCAGACAGTGCATTTAAAGTCAATAAGCCCAAAGATGGGGGACAATCAATAATCAAAAAATCATAATCATCACGAATATTTTTCAATACATTTTTGAGAATTAGCTCGCGATGTTTGATGCTCACCATTTCGATTTCTGCACCTACCAGATTGATATGCGAAGGCAAAAGTGACAAGTAGGGCATCTCAGTTTGCATAATCGTAGAATTGACTTCGATGTCATTGACCAATACTTCGTAAATTGTGTGGTCGGAACGTTTTGTATCAATGCCCACACCGGCAGAAGTATTTGCCTGGGGGTCAATATCTATCAGCAATACTTTATACTCATTTGCCGCAAGTGATGCAGATAAATTAATCGAAGTCGTAGTTTTGCCAACTCCGCCTTTTTGGTTCGCTATTGCTATTACTTTGCCCATCGTCTATAAACCATATTTTAAAGAATAATAAAATAATGCCGTTAGTATTACCGAATGATTCAATTCACCGGAAAGTATCAAATTTCTAATTTCAGGAATCGGAATCGTTACCACATCAATCACTTCGTGACTGTCAAGCTGTTGACCGTATAATTTTTTGCAATCCATCCAAACAAAACTTGTACATTTATTAGTCAAGAAAGCAGGATTGGGGAGACTGACACCAATTTGAATCGGTTCACCTGCGCCAATAAAGCCCGTTTCTTCCATACATTCGCGTTTAGCGGCATCAAGTGCGGATTCGTTTTGCTCTTTCAATCCACCGGGCAATTCTAAGCTGACAGAATCAGACCCATGCCTGTATTGCTTCACAAAAATGACATTGCCATCATCGGTAATTGGGATAATATTTACCCAATCAGGAGAATCAAGTACCGTAAAAAAACCTCGTTGCATACTAACGGGGTTCAATCTTTCGATGCTTTTAGCCCTAAAAATTTTCAAATCAGCTACCTGAGTTTCCGACAATGTTTCCCATTTACTAATCAATACACGTGCTTATGAAATTATACAAAATACAAATTTAAGAAAAAAATTGCTCAAGTTTTCAACTAAGTTTAAACTCAAGTGCAAATGTGATTTGATTAGTTAGAATTCTATGTCTCGACTTGGTTGAAACTAACACTACATGTATTATAAAAAATCTTGTCCCACACATATTCTTATAATTTTGTTCAAGACAAAATCACACAGAGGCTGCCCTTATAAGACAGCCTCTGCAACAAAATTTAATACAAGTTAAGTATCAGAACTGTGTTTTTGTCCCGACATATTCAGAGCTATCAAAAGCGAGAATAGGCAAGAAAATTATACTAAGTAAGATTAAGCCAACAGCGAAACCAGTGCCTTTATTGAACGATTTAGCTAAATCCAAGTATAGTATAATTCCAAAAATAATGTTCACAAATGGAATCAATAAGAGAACTATCCACCAAATCGGGCGCCCCACAATCTTAAGCATAATAATTATGTTGTAAATCGGTATTAGAGCGGCCCAACCGGGTTCACCGGCTTTTTCGAAAATTTTCCAAAAACTTACTATAACAATAAGAAGCAAAATAACCCAAATCACCATAGAACCGGCTAAAATAGCCATCAATCCGCCACTTACTTCGGGGGACATATTGTCTGAATAATCCATAAGACACTCCTGAATTAATGATACTTACAAAAAATGAGAAAGATTCTCAAATTATTTATTCTTTGAAAAACATTTTCAATGATTGCTTAGAGAGTTCGACGTGTTTCGGTTTAATATGCGACAATACTATAGACACAGCGGCAACGAGAGCCCCAAGGTCATCGCTGTAACCTACAAAGGGTAATATATCCGGTAATGCATCAAGCGGCAAAATGAAGTATCCCAAAGCTCCGTATATAACTGTTTTTGCCCATGATGGGGTATCGTCATCTCGCACTACGTGATAGAGAACAAAGACTTTCGACAAAATTTTGTAACTCCATTTTCCGGCATTCATCTTAATCTTAGACCAAAATGATTTTTCGTTGTAATTGCGAGCCATTTCCGGATTAAGCAATATATTTTTTTCGATATCTTTCATCAAAAATTCCCTACAACACTAGCCGCAGCAACCGAGCCGGCTACAGAGGATGCAATAATTTCTGTTACTTCGTTATTAATATCGGCTACAACTTTGCCGATATTTTCATTTTTGATGTAATCTTCGATGATATTTGCAGCTTGGCGACGTTCCTCTTTAAGGAAAAGCTCGTCAATCAAATTTGATGCTTTTATCAAGCTCAACAAAGCTAAAGTGCGGTTATCTGGCTCTTCATTTTCCAATACAATTCGTCTGATGGCAATTCGGCTCAATACTTCGGGCATTGGGTCTTGGGTAGGAAATCTTTCGACAGGAATCAACCACAGAATCTTTTTTTCTTCTCGCTTCAAAACACCTCTATCTACAAGACTAGTTATGATTTTCTCAGTCAAATCATCAATTGAAGAATTGAAATTCTTAATCCAGAAGGAAGTGTTTTCTGGTTCTACTTTTACATTTATCAACCCTAGTGCTTCATCAAGCAATTTATTACCGGTTTGGGATGAATCAATAGCATAGATTTTTTCATTGCGGATTTCGATTTTCTTAGCTATGTAAAGGTCTAATAATAAGGCGCCTGCTAATCCGAATGGCAAAGCAGTTGATACCGACAAAAGTATTTCGCCGGATTTGTCATCCATGCCAAGTAATAGCAATTCTTCAGCAAGTGTCAATTCCATAGAATAATAAATTTTATGTTAAAAAAATCAAACACAATATAATCACAATCATCAAAAAAAACAAGTGATTTTAATCTTCAATTGGAGTTTCGATAATTATTTGCACAGTACGGCAGTAAAATCTACCTTCAGGTGTGTTGTTGTTATAAAGCAACATATCTTCGCCTATACCTTCGACGATTGCATTTTTGAGTTTCAAACGGTCAGCAACAGACTTCGCTCTACGTTGCGATAATCGCTTATTAACATCGTCGTCACCCATTGAGTCTGTATATCCACGAACATATATTTGAGATCTTTCATTTGAACGGTCTTTGATGAAATCTACTACTTTTCTGTGTTCGGAGTGCAAGTCGTGCTTCCCGAAATCAAACAAAATCAAACTATAATACTCGAATTCCTTGTCCTTTATCCGCTCGAGTCGCTTACGGTCAATAGTCAATTGTTCGATTGGCAATCTATTTTTGGGTGATTCTAAAGTCTGACCCAAACTATCTGTAACTTGAATTGAATAGAAAATATTTCCGGCAGTACGCGGATAATGCGGAGTTTTGTCATTTAATTCCCAATCGAGTTCCTTTTTGGGATTGCCGGAACCTTTGAAATTAACCAATTCTACACCGTCAAAGCTGGCTTTAACTTTCCAATCTTTGATTCCGACTGCCGATTTCGTTTCGGTAATAAACCTCAAATCATAATCACTTATGATACGCAAAGTATCTATAGTTACAACAGGCTCTGTTATACGCCAATCATTTGATGAGATTTCAACGCGACGGTTTTCTTCCGAACCTCCCTGCTCGTCATCACGGGTTGCTTTCGACGGTAAGTTACGAATATCAATGGGCATTCGAGTACCTTCGATTTCCCATACATCGCGTAAATAATCACGCACTGACACAGCTCTGTCTCTTGACAAATCCTTGTTGTTGCGTTCCTCGCCTATGTTTGAATTACAGCCCGTGATTTTAATTGTCGCCTCCGGATAATCCCTCAGCCTTCGGCCTATAATATTCAAAACATGATAATAAGTTTCGAGTGCATCTAAATTTTGCAGATTGCTATTTGAATATGCTTCCGTTTGGTTTCGCTTCAGCTTTCGATATCTCGTTGGGATGTCGGATGATAATGAATCAAAGAAAACATAAGTCAGCAAGGGACGTAAATTGAGCGATACAAAATCTTCAATCTTTATGTTAAAATTTTTATCAACATTGCCAAGCGAATCTACCTTTGCAATTAGTATTGACGCATCCAATGCCGGAGGAGCTATTGGTAATGCCGGTTCCGGAAATGGTGGAGATGGTGGTGGCGGTGGCGGCGGCGGTGGTGGTGGCGGTTCTTTATATTTAACAGACACTCCACCGTTAATCGAATGAGCATTCCAACTAACGCCCTTTACCACAGGAGTTGCATTAAATGTAAAGAACAATTCGGGCGATAGAATCAAGGATTTATCTTTATTCATAGGGAAATGATATCCTGCGCCTATTTTAATACCAAATTGTAGGTCAGTTACATCAGGAATATCTCCAAAAGATAAATTTCGTTCGCGTGTACCATCATTATAAGTGCCTCTATCCGATGGCGAGATAATTTTCTCGGTTTGGATATAGTGGGCATTTGCTAAATATCCGATTCGGAAACCTGCGTATGCAATCAAATCAGGCATGAAATAATAGCCTGCCATTGGTTCAATGCCGATTGTGCCATAGTTTGCTTTTATGCTATGTTCGAAAATTCCGATTTGAGAAATTCCATCAACTATAATTGTTCTTGGCTCTTCTTCGGATAAGGTTCCGTCATAGCTCGAATAGCCCAATCTCAAGGTAAGATGCAATTTCTCATCCCAGGGATACTCGAAAAGTCCACCGAATTCGAATCCTGTGCCTGTTCCGAAGCTATAGTTTGGGCAACATCCGGCAACATTCGGTAGCTTAGAAAAATTTGCGGTGTGGAGATTATACGAGAAATGACCGTAAAGCCCAAAACGAGGCTTAAGCTCGTAGTTAACGCTGTCCATAGCCAAATCTGAGATTGCTTCGCCATTATCGGCAAGGCTACTCGAAGTGAACAACAAGAGTAATATTAGTGTAAGGCTTATTTGCTTTAACATGTATAAAATTTTATTTTCCCTCTTCATTCTGCAAAATATCAATTTTGATTACTAAATCATGCAAATATAATCAATAATAATTTTTGAATTGCATAATCTTGTCTTGATTTTTTTCATAATTTTAAAAATATGTAAAATTGAAAAACAAAATTTTATTCAGGTGAGAAATGAAAAAGTATTTTTTAATCGTTTTCGTAGTGTTAATAAGCTCTCAAGCCGCTTTCAATCAGCAACCAAGAATTGACAAAGGAATGATGATTGAACCAAAAAATGAAAGTTGGGACAGCATAAAAGTCCATATTGAAAAATTCGAGAAAAAAGAAAAGCCCAAAAAGAATCGCTTCATACTCGATTTTTCCAATATCAAAATCCCCACTACACTTGACGGATTCAAAACAGTATGGCATAATGGCCCTGTCAAGCAGGCATCTACCGGTACTTGCTGGTGTTTTGCAGCTACGTCTTTTTTAGAATCTGAACTGAAACGAATTCATAATAAGGAAATCAAACTATCGGAAATGCACACAGTTTGGTATCAGTATGTTGAAAAGGCTCGTCGATTCATTGCCGAACGCGGTGATTCGGAATTTGGCGAAGGTTCGCAAACAAATGCCGTAATGGCAATGTGGAAAGAATACGGATGTGTACCAAACGATGTATATAACGGAATGGTGCAAGGACAAGAATATCACAACCACAGCAAAATGTTTACCGAAATGAAATCCTATCTCGAATTTTGCAAGACTAATAACATTTGGAACGAACAACAAGTTCTGGACAATATCAAATCCATTTTGAATAAATATATGGGCGAGCCGCCTACTGAATTTACTTGGAACCAGAAAAAATATACTCCAAAGACATTCCGAGACGAAGTTGTGAAGCTGAATCCTGACGACTATGTTGATATGATGTCGCTATATGAACAAGGTTTCGGCAAAAAGACCATTTACGATGTGCCCGACAATTGGTGGAAATCACATGATTACTACAATATCCCAATCAGTGATTTCATAACCGGTCTGAAAAGTGCCATACGCAATGGCTTTTCAATGACATTGAGTGGCGATGTTTCAGAAGCCGGAATGTATTCTTATGCCGATGCTGCTGTGGTACCAAGTTTTGATATACCTTCAGCCTATATAGATGATTACGCCCGCCAATTTCGATTTAGCAATGGGAGTACAGGCGATGACCATGCTATACATCTTGTAGGATGGCATGAAAACGAGAGCGGAACTTGGTTTTTAATCAAAGATTCGGGCAGTGGCGCCTACAACGGCAAATTCAAAGGATATTATTTATTCCACGAAGATTTTGTAAAGCTCAAAATGACCTGTTTCCTTGTTCACAAAGATTCCATCAAAGACTTGATGAATAATTTTGGTAAACAGAACCGTTTTGAATAGCAGACATTGCAAGAGGTGAATATTTAATGTACAATTTTCAATATTCCCAATTCGACCTCTACGAAGTCGCATCAAATTAAACATCAATATTTACAGTCGTGTCTTTGAAACTAAGAGGGAAATAATATTAATTATCCCTCTTAAAAAGTCGCTTTATTAGGTCAGCCCTTTAGAGTGAAGCAATAATTCCAATAAAAAAGCTGCCTCTTGTGAGACAGCTTTTTTTCATTAGCGGTAGTGCTACCGAATATTAGTCGTTATCCGGTTTTGCGCGCATCGTCTCCCATACGAAATATATCACTAATAAGATGAACATTACCAATCCGAGAATTTCGGAGCCAATAGCACCTTCCGACCAAAGATTAGAGTTAAGACTGAGATTAATCCAACCTACGTTGTTCATGAATAATATCAAAGCTCCTAATACACCGAATAGTGCCGCACCCGCTATAAAGCCCGATGCAATCAATGTGCCGCGTTGGCTACGTGCATTTGCAAGTTTTGCGTCTTTGCTGCTCTTGCCGATATAATGTGCCAATAAACCGCCGACAATCAAAGGCGTGTTCAAATCCAATGGGATAAACATACCTAATGCAAAAGCGAGAGGTGAAATTTTCAGCCAATTCACAAGAATAGCAATTATTGCACCGACAGCAAAAAGCATCCAATGAATTTCGGCACCCTGCAACATCAATGGCTCAATCACGGCTGCCATAGCATTTGCTTGTGGAGCAACCAATGGGTCAGTAAAAACGTCTGTTTTTACAAATCCGTATGCTTGGCTTAATATATAAATGACCACGCCAACAGTAGCCGCAGAAACGAGTGTGCCCAAGAATTTCCATGATTCTTGTTTAACAGGTGTAGAACCAAGCCAGTAACCGATTTTCAAGTCTGTGATAAAACCACCAGCCATCGAAAGTGCAGTACACACGATACCACCGATTATTAGGGCACTAACCATACCTTGAGGTCCTTGCAAACCTGCTTGAGCCAACACAATCGAAGACACAATCAATGTCATTAAAGTCATTCCCGATACAGGATTTGTCCCGACAATTGCTATTGCATTAGCTGCAACTGTTGTGAATAAAAATGCGATAATTACTAATGTTGCCAATGCTATCAATGCTTGGGTCATAGTAATCGAAGTGCCTAACATCAAGAAAATGAAAATTGCAATAATTGTAAATAATGATAAAAATATTACAAAGGTCATTTTAATATCTTTTTGTGTTCTGATTGCAGCGGGTTCTTTGCCTTCTTTACCACCTATAAGTCCAACTACGGCTAATTTGAAGGCGCTTCCGATTACACCCGATGATTTGATTATACCTATGACACCTGCCATTGCGATGGCACCGATACCGATTGGACGAACATAAGTTCTGAATATATCTTCCGGTGACATTGCAGCGAAAAATCCAACACCTTCAGGACCGGCTATAATATTGCCGATTGCATTCAAAAGTGGAATGAAGACTAACCAAGACAGTAATGAGCCTACAACGATAATAGTCGCAAATTTAAGCCCTACGAGATACCCAAAGCTGAAAATTAGTGCCGAAACATTGAGTTTCATCACGATTTTTGATTTTTCTGCTAAAGTCACACCAATCGGTAAGATTTTAGATGTCACAACTTCTGACCATAGCTTGACGGAATGGAACATGAAATCAAAAATACCACCAATCAGACCGCTGACGATTAGGATACCGGCTTGCTTGCCACCTGATTCACCCGTCATAAGGATTTCGGTTGTAGCTTTTGCTTCAGGAAATGGAAATTTGCCGTGCATGTCTTTGACAAAGTACTTTCTGAACGGAATTAAGAATAAGATTCCGAGGAAGCCGCCAAACAGCGACGAGAAAAATATTTGGAAGAAATTCACTTCGATTTCGGGATATTTATATTGCAAAATATACAATGCAGGTATGGTGAAGATAGCGCCCGCCACTATCACACCGGAACTAGCACCGATTGATTGAATGATAACGTTTTGCCCCAAAGCACTTTTCTTTTTGAAAAAAGATGATGCTCCTACGGCAATAATCGAGATTGGAATTGCGGCTTCGAAAACTTGTCCGATTTTCAAGCCTGAAAATGCAGCAGCAGCAGAAAAGATGATAGCCATTAACAACCCCATACCGACAGAATATGCTGTGACTTCAGGGAAAACTTGTCCCGCTGGCATTACTGGTTTATACTCTTCGCCTGGGTTCAGCTCTCGGTAAGCGTTTTCAGGTAGTTCGCTTTTACCGGTGTTAACATGTTCCATAAAACTCCTTCATTTCTAACAAAAAAATAATTTTTCAATATTGTTCATTATAAAGATATTAAATTAACTACATTGGAGTTATTAAACAAATGATTTAAAGAAGAAAGTGAGGAATTTTATGACTTGAATCAGTTTATTTTGGCTTTTGATTAAGATAAACTCTTGAATGTAAGTAAATTAGCAATGTGGAAAAAATTCCGATGCATAAGAAAATATACCATATTCTATTTGGGGAATATAAGTCCCAGAGCATCGAAGTTGACTCTTGAATCGAAGTTTCGGTAAAATTGACCAAATTTTCCATAGCGTTGGAATGAGTGATGGTGGTCATATCAACTTGCTGAGACTCCAAATAGCGCATTGCAAGCGTACTTTTCTCACTATATTCGTTATATAGATAGCCACCAAGTAATGAGCCCCCCGCAAGCCCGATTGCAAATGAAATGTTGAGATAGCCCAAATATATCGAGCGGCGAGATTTAGTGCCAAGCGATGCCATATATTCAAGGTATCGCGGATTTGTAATCATTTCGCCCAAAGTATAAACGAGCATCCCAAGAACTGCCATTGAACCAATTTGAGTGGCTCCCGATACAAATAACCCAATGCTTGCAGTGCTAATACCAAACATAATTGCATATCGGAGTTTCACACCCGACATCAGCCACGAAACCGTTACAACTCCAAGCACTATAAAACTCGAATTAAGCGTATAAAGCCATTTAAAATCAATCATTGTTCCGAGCGATGTCTTCATTAACATATAATCAGGCAAATTTAATGCTTTTGCCACTTGCGAAGTATCAACCCAATCATATATAAAATTCGGTAGTGTTTCGTAGAATTGCATATATATTATTGCAAATCCACCCATAATAATCACAAAACTCAAAATCTGTGGTCGTAGTACACCAATTAAAATTTCCTTAACTGTTATTGAAGGCTCGTTTTTAATATCTTCATTTTCATCTTTTATGAAAAAAATTAATGGAAAAATAATTAATAACATTGAACCTGTGGCGATAAAGAAAACTTGCCATGAAATTGCTTCTAAATAATTTGATAGGGCAGGAGCAAAGAAAAATGCAACATTTATTAGCATAATATTTAATCCCCAGCCTATCGATGTGAATTTATCACGCATCGAATTGGAAATTAAGCCTTGCAAAGCCGGTTTGAAACTACCCAACCCGATTCCTACAAAAACAGCGGCAGTCATAACTCCGGCAAATTCGCGTTGAAAAGCAAATAAATAAAATCCAATTATTGCAAAAAATATTGAAATAAAAATCATGTTTTTTCTGCCAAATTTATCTGCCAAACCACCTGTCAGTACAGGAATTAAATTTTGCACTAAAGCCCATACGAAAAAAATCATACCTTTCGTAGTATGCTCCCAATGTAATCCGCCTGTAATATCTTTTTGAGAAATATATATAGCCATTTGCAGAACTAATGACGAATAAGCAAGTCGCTCAATCATTTGAATTAGATTAAGCAACCAAAATTCTTTGCTAAAACTGCTAATTTGAGTGAAAATATTTTGCATTGGCAATTATTTATTTAATTTCCAAAGGTCTAATTACTGATATTCCTGTAGCACTTTTGCTCTTTTTAAGATACTCGGAAATAGGCTCGTCAATAATTACTTTTTTCTGATTTGTAGAAGCATGGAATAAATGTACGTCACCATTTTCCGATTTGCTGATAATCCCGGTATGTGAATAATCCAAGCCTTTAATCGAAGTAACAATAGCGATAATATCTGCATTTTGTAATTCATTTTCAATTGATTTTACTTCATCTTTTGGAATAAAATAATGTTTGCGAGAGTTAATTTCATCTTCGAATTTCTTAATTATTTTAACTAATTTAGGATTATCTTTCAATGCTGCATATTTATCGGGATTTGAAGACATAAACCCGACTTTCGGTTCAAACTTTATACCTCCCAAAGACTTGGTTATATCCTTGACAACATTTTTTTGCACATTATCATATATCCAATCCGAAGTATAGTGCAATCTTGATTCATAGCCATCGAGAACGCCACCACGATAACGAACATATGTAACTTCGTTTACAAGGCTACTGATATCAAAATCCCCTTTTTTGAATGAACGTGCCATACAAAGCACAAGCTCATAAAATGTAATACAGTCAAGC
The DNA here is from genome assembly GCA_018335795.1 of Desulfobulbaceae bacterium. Classification (GTDB taxonomy): domain Bacteria; phylum Bacteroidota; class Ignavibacteria; order Kapaibacteriales; family UBA2268; genus PGYU01. The sequence goes on from JAGXRP010000035.1 coordinate 24,862, forward strand.
CCTTCGAAATTGATTCTGCACATTTCTCCTCCGCTGCCTTCGAGTGTATTCCCAACGTATGGAGTGCCGATAAATTTATTTGCTATTTTGAACATCAATTCATTGAGTGGTAAATTGGTTTGTTTTTCAAATTCACCGGCTAAATTCCAGAGTTTTTCAACGCCTATAACAGAGTAATCATGATTAGCAAGCAAGGGCAAGTGATTGCCTACAAACAGTAACGTAGTCGCTCCCAATAATGATTTGACAAAATCTCTTCTTGTATTAATGTTATTCATTTATAATCAATTTTAATTGTTCATTCAATTTTTTAGCTTCCTTCCTGTCTAAAATAAGCTCAATATCGCTTTTTTTAATGACGAATTTGTCATCGGAATATAAAACTTTTATTTCATCTTTTGCTTTAGGAATCGCTTTCTTTACCACAGATGGAGGTGCGATGCCCTCATAAACGTAATCCGGTGGCAAATTGGGCATTGAAGCCTCAGCTTTGCAAAGTTCGTCGCATCTCTCGTTTTCGGCTTGCCCAGCGTGACCTTTGACCCATTCAAACTTTACGTTTCGCCCTTTGACAGCTTCGAGCAACTCTTTCCACAAGTCTTGATTGAGCACTTCCTTGTTGTCACTTTTCCGCCAACCCTTTTTAATCCATGCCTGAAGCCACTTCTTGTTGATTGCGTCGCAAATTAGCTTGGAATCAGTATGTATCGTTATGTAATACTTTGAGTCATTCTTCACCGCTTTCAGTGCTTCAATAGCTGCCTTAAGCTCCATCCGGTTGTTGGTCGTAAGCCGAAAGCCTCCACTGAGTTCTTTGCGGCGCTTATTGTGAATCAAAATTGCGGCATATCCACCCGGACCCGGATTGCCCAAACTCGACCCATCAGTATATATTATTATATTTTCCATATTTTCCTATGCGAACTTAAGAAATTTGTTTGTAATTTCGGCAATAAAGATTATATTAGTCTTGGGGGAATTTAATATTTTGAACATTCTTTTTTTAAATAGCATAAAGAGGAAAATATGGAAGTGATTGAAATTTATGGTTTCAAATTGAAAGAAAAGCAAAGAATCAAGTTGCCATTCTTTGAAACATCGGTTGCGGCTGGTGTACCGAATCCGATTGAAAGTGACAGTTGTGTCGAAATTGACCTCAACGAATATCTCGTTGACCATCCTGCATCTACTTTTTTCGCTAAAGTCCGTGGTTTGAACATGGTACAGCAAGGTATTCGTGATGGCGACATTTTAGTCGTGGATACATCAATCGAACCTGTGGACCAGAAAATTGTTCTTGTCACAATCAATGGTTCGTTGACAGTAAAGATTTTTCGCGAAATTGATGGCGAAATATTTCTCGAATCTCAAAATCGCCAGTTTTTGCCTTTAATGATGGAACCTTATATTGAGTTCAAAATCATTGGCGTTGTGACGAAAATCATACACTCTTTATAAGCAAAATATTTTTCAATTTTGATACTTCGATTGCCGAAGTAATTATGGTTTGTACGAATGAAAGTTAACAAAATAGTAGAATTGAAAACGCAGTACAGTTTTGAAGCGCCTGTTTTTGATGCACATGGCAAAGCAGGCACTTCACAATCTGCCGAATTGAAAAACAAGCTGGATTTGAACAGCTATTTGGCACCTTTCCCCGGGGAGACTTATTTAGTCAAGGTTTCCGGCGAGAGTATGATAAATGAAGGAATTTATGATGGCGATATTCTCGTTGTGAATAAAAGGGACCGACCTGTGGACGGAAAGGTGGTCATAGCCTCATTAAACGGTGAAATGGCTGTTAAAACCTACCGCGACATAGGCGGTGTAATTTACCTTTTCTCAGCGAACGATAAATTTTTACCGATTGAAATTAAACCATTTTGGGAATTTGAGATTCAGGGAGTCGTCAAGCACGTGATTCATGCTGTCTAATCGTTGATTACACTTCCGAATGCGTAGTCTCCGTGGACTGATTCGACCATAACTTTGACAAAACTTTTTGCTAAGTTTTCGTCACCTTCAAATTTGACTCGGACGTAGTTTTCCGACCAACTTTTCCATGTTCTCGTGCTTTTATCGTAGGATTCGGGGATTACTGTCGCAATTTTCCCGACTCTGCTTGCATAAAATGAGCGCTGCTTGGCTTGTGATAGATCACGGAGTAGATTAGTGCGTTCTTTTCGGATATGAACAGGAACGACTCCGTCGAAACTTGCAGCCGGAGTATTATCACGCTCGGAATAGGTAAAAACGTGAAAATAGCTCGCAGGAAGCTCGTCCAACAAATCATAAGTTTCGCGGAAATGCTCATCTGTTTCGCCCGGGAAGCCCACTATGACATCAATTCCGAGTCCGCAATTTGGGATATTTTCTTTGATTTTGTAAATCAAATCTTTGTAAAACGATGCTTTGTAGCGACGCTTCATTTTTTTCAGAATCTCCGACGAACCGCTTTGCAATGGAATATGAAAATGTGGACAAAATACGTCAGAAGCCGCAACAGCACGTAAAATTCTGTCATTGAGCAAATTCGGCTCAATTGACGAAATCCTAATTCTCAAATCCGGCTTCATCGAATCCATCAATTCCACTACGTCCGCAAATGTTTTGCCGTCCGGAGTGCTGTAATCCCCAAGATTTATCCCCGAAATCACAACTTCCTTATAGCCGGATGCCACAATTTTATTAATTTGCTCAGGTATCAGAGCGAATGGAATACTTCTCGAACTACCGCGCGCATAGGGAATCGTGCAGAAAGTGCAAAAATAATCGCATCCGTCCTGAAGCTTCAAAAATGCACGAGTTCGTAGCTCATTATCGGTTGTGAGTGCGACGTCGAAGGGCAAATCCTCGATACACGAAACGTTTACCTGAGTTTGCTCTTTGCCCATTAGTTGATGCACGAGCGAGGGCACGCGGAATTTCTCCCGTTGACCGAAAACTGCATCCACACCTTCGATTTGCGATACCTCTTCGGGCTTGAGTTGAGCATAGCATCCCATTACGCCCAAAAAAGCGTCCGGGGATTGTCGCTTGGCACGACGGATTATTTTTCGTGCTTCGACATCGGCATTATTAGTCACCGAACAGGTGTTTATCAAGATTATATCGGCAGTGGTGCCAAATTCGGTTAAGGAATAGCCCAACTGCTCAAACTTATCTTTGATAGCCGCTGTTTCGGCATAATTGACTTTGCAACCTAATGTATGTAACGCTACTTTCATTCAACTCATACTTATTCAATACAATTAAATGAAAACGTTTAACTTATGATTTTATTCCTTTTATCTCTGCACCATCACCTTAATTGTTTTGGCTTCGGTGCCGTGCTTGATTCGCATCAGATAGATGCCGGGCTCGACGCCGGAGCAATTCCAAATCACGTTTCCGCTGTAACTTGTGTGAGGCTCGATACGAATGCTCGATTCATCAGAAACTTTGTTGCCCAACACATCATAAACAGCAATGTCATAATTTTCTACATCGAAGCTCATATCCCAATAAACTAAAGTCCTGACTTCATGCGATGCCGGCATTGGGTAAGCCGGATAGCTATATAAATAGTTCATGTCCTCGGTTTGGTAATCTTCAACTGAGGCTGGGTTACTATTCAATTTTAAATTGTATAGCCCCATTGTTCGCTTTTCATCCATATAATATGCTATGAAAGTGCTGTCAAACTTTTGGAATTTCTTGAGTATTCTTCCGCCTTTAGGTAACAAGTAGTGATTCCATTTTGAGCGGTCAAAAATATCATCAGTGTAAAACAATGTATCTTCGATAGCTATATAATACACATTATCGTTAAAATCTATTGCGTTGCAATTTTCGTCGTAATTGGGACTTACTTTGTACTGATAGAAAGTCTCCACGCTCATATTTGTCGTATTAAATATGTCAAAAGTTACTATTGAATCATTTTTGTCATAGTTTACAAAACAAACAAGTTTTCCTGCTTGAGTATCTAAGTCTTTGTATTGAATAAATGTATTGTTTACGCTATATTTTTTAATTGCATCGAATGATTTACCGGAGTTCAATGTTTGCTTAATTTCATAATGATTATCGAGAGAATTATAACAGAAAAAAGTATAATTTGTGGTGTCAACATAATAGACATAATTAATTACATAATTTGAGTCAAATAATGTATAATAGCCATTAAAATTTTTATCCATTACACGCAAACCAATGTAAGCTTTATTTTGCCAAATTGAGTAAGCAGTTGAAATAAAATAATTATCTTTAATTTGTAGATTCGCAAAATTTTGAGTTGTACCATACTTTAAGTAAGGATGCTCTTTACTATCTACAAATATGCCACTTTTTCCATAATCAGGTGATATATATAGCCCTTGTGTGCCATCATCCTCATTATTTCGAGTAAATAAGTAAAGCAAATCTTCTTCAGGGTTATAGTATTTAAATACAAATCTATTATATTTACCAGACCTGCTAAAATCATATGTTGGTTGAAAAGTTATACCATTATCAGTTGTTTTATAAATATGCCCATAAAAGCTATTATTTGTTAATTGAATAAAATATAAATATGTGGAATCATTCACTCGTTCCGGCAATGAACTTGCATAAAAAAATGAATGAAATTTGCATAATGTATCGTTCATCTCCTTTGAAATAATTAATTTATTGTTTCCAACAGCTATTAATCTCTCCTTATGTATTATAAAATCATTTGGTTTAAATGAATATATAGTCTCACGAATCAAAGGGACACTTGTTATTAATTCTAAAGAATCAGGGTTAATAACCTTATGTAGCCGAAATGGACCGGCATATTTTCCGAATGTTGGATTGTCAGAATAAACTAAATTGTACCATTTACTATCCAAATATTTAAAATAACCGTAATATTTTGAAGAATAAACACGTTCAATACTCGCGAAGTCGCTTGTTGTATAGCCTGTATTCCCAATACGTGCATAAAATTTATTATCAATGATATCAACTTCATAAGTTGAAGTTATATTCGTACCAAATAGTTCAGAGAATGAAATTATATCTTGATTTTGCAAATCTTTATCAAATCTGATAAATCTCGATGAATCAATTGCAACTATTAATTGTTCATTATAATATGCAAGAGATTTTCTATATTCAAATTTGAAATGACTAAATAAAGTAGGAGAGAGAATATCAAATTCATTCTTAATCTTAATATCATTACCAATTGTCATGACCTTTTCTGGAGTTCTAATAAAATAACCATGTGGATATTGAATTACAGCTAAAATATTTGTTTGTATATCTCCAACAATTTCCCAGCTTAAAAATTTGTCTATTGATTTGGCAAATTGCCCTACACTATTTAGAGCAATTACCTCTTCGTCATTCCAAAATATTTTCAGAATTTGATGACTTTCAAATACACTTATTTGCTCCCAAATATTACCATTATCATAACTGATGAGCATTGACCCATGGTCACCCCATGCGATTACTGTGTCGCCTTTAGCTTCGATTCCGATGAAATTTATATTCAAAGGGCTTAATTCCACCTGACTTTTAGATTCGTTTTGAAATTGAATCAATAAAACAATGTATATTATTAATAACTTTTTCATAAAAATGTCCTTCAAAATAAATTCTGTATATATTACTTAAACACATGAAAATACGATTTGTTGCATTATGAACAAAAAATAATAAAACTACCGGCGAGTAAAAACTCGCCAGCAGTCTCTTACAAATTACTATTCACTTGGGTTACATAGAGTAGAATTAGGTATTGTAAAACATTCAGTTTCTTCAAATTCATTTTCGGGGTCTTTTACAGGTCCAGTTGGGCATTTACCAACAGAACCACTATATGATTGAAGAATTTTAATCGCTTGAGGTGGATTTGCGGTAGCATCCCAACAGTATCTCCATACTTCATCGCAAGTATTATCATTTTCAGGACATACCTTAAACCATATATTGCCCATAAATTTTTGCTTTACCCAACATAGGTTCTTAATAACTGTATATTCAATAATATTTTGTTGATTCTCGCAAGGAGCTATTTCGTTATTAACACATATAAATGTCTTAATGAATGAATACGAAGTAACAATTTTGTCAATTTCATTCGCTATATAAGTATCATCTGCACCATACGGGCATTCTGGATCCTTTTTTGTAAATGCAAGCACTTGTATTGCTCCAAAAGGGTGGATATAAGCACACATAAAGCAAATTTCAACTTCGTATTCGCAACCATTTACCCAAATATTATCAACAATTATTGACGAAAATGGTGATTCGCATTCTTTGCCAGGTTTGGCAGTTGTATTATTTGTGAAAGAAATCACAAGAAAAGGCAAAATAAATACTGTTAAAAGTATTATTCTTGATAAGTTATTCAAAGTTCTTATCATCATTTTAGACTCCATAATTTAAAAAATTGTTTAAATAAAGTGAATTAATTCATTATATCTCAACAAAATTTCGTACTTTTGTATGTTACTAGTTTGTCAGTAGCTATGCTACTAACATACGAAAATGCTGAGAAATAGGGATTCTTGCAGAAACTTTAGTTCTGAGTATTGAAGAAAAAGCCGAGTTTAAATCCCCGTGAAATGACTCGGCTTTTTCGTTTCGCAATTCCAAGCATCTCTGCCTCAATTTAGTGTTATTCATTTTCTTATGCAAATCTAATAAAAAATATAATACTAAGCAAGCAAAAAATAAATTATGAGCGATAATTAATATTTAGGCGACACTTTGTTCATAAATGAATAGAAATTGTGCCTATCTGTGTAGCTTGTTACTTAACAAATTATAATAAATAGGAATATTTAACTTATTGTTTTTTAATCGTGTTGTCAACGATTGAATTGCCTGAGTCTGTGATTTTGTCAGGCGGGGGAATGTTATAGATTTTACGTCCTTTGTAAATTTGCTCCTGCTCTTCGAGAGGAAATGCTGAAATCAGTCTGGCACGAATAACCGTAGGAGTCTCGCCGGATTGAACAGCTTCTACGCCGTCCAACATCATTTGCAGTAAGTTGATTTCATTATCGTGAATCGTCCGAAGCTTGTCACCCATAGGCAACCAGACTATGTTTGCCATCAAAATCCCCCACAAAGTAGCTATGAACGCAGTGCCAATGTGGCGAATCAAAATATTCGGGTCCGAGCCGACAGATGCGAAAGAGAGGATGAGTCCCATCACAGTCCCGATGATGCCCATAGTAGGGGAGTAGCCGCCCAATTTGTTGAAAAATCCGATATTGACCATGTGGCGTTCGGAAATATAATGGATTTCGTTGTTGGCTATTCGGTTGAAAGTGTCGGGAGTCGCACCGTCTATACATATTTCGAAGAATTTTTTCAGATACGGATGTTTTGCATTTTTCAATTTCCCTTCTAATGCCAATATCCCGTCGCGCCGTGCTATTGCTGCATATTGGATGATTTGCTCTAAAATTTCTTTGAAGTCATAAACGGGTGGATTGAAAGCGATTTTGAACAATCGGGGCAATCTTTTTATCATCGCAAAATCATGCCCGGCAATGCCTGCGGCTAAGGTCCCGACGATGACTATGGTCATACCCGGAATCAAGAACAGCATATCAGGGGTGCCACCTTCGAAGAAGAATGAACCCAATATCGCTGCTAAACCGAGCAGAATTCCAAATAAAGTGCTACCTTTCATAAAACTAATGTAATCATTCTATCTGAGAAAATCAAATAAAGAATTTCGCATTATCGAACTTCCCACTTGGAGCGAGTATCTCAACGCAATTTCTTCCATTTGCAAATTGACTGCGGTACGGGCTACATCAGTGTCTTCTTTGATTGAGCGATATTCTTTCAATCTAATTGTTTCCGAAGTAGTTTGGTCGGCTATTAATTCAAGTCTGTTGATTTTTGCACCATTCTCGCCATTTGCTTTGTCAATTTTTTCAGTATAGTCTGCTAATTTTTTTTGCAATATATTTAATTTATCAAAATCATCTGTATTAATATTATCGAATTCTTGACGTGGAGTGCCATCAGCCTTGAATGCCAAGAGATTATAAAGTTCGAGTATTGAATCGAATAATTCAAAATCTTCGCCAAAAATATCATCAGCTTTTGTATTAATTATTTCGGTTGTTTTGCCGTCTTTATTAATTATTCTATCTTTGAAATTTCCATGAAAAACGAGTTCCATTCCCGACGGGTTTTCAGCTGTTGGCGGTACTTTTTTTAATTCAAATGGTACTTTATTATTTTCGGGAGCATCAGCCATTGATTCAGGTGTAGTCTTAGTCCCCGAAAATAAATATTTCCCGTTGAAATCAACATTGCTTTGCTTCAGAATGTCTTCCATGATACCTTTTATAAAGACCGAGAGCGAATGTGCATTACCGGAATTACCTATTTGAGTGGCATCAATTGCTAATTCTCTGATTTTGCGGACATTATCGGAAATAAATTCTAAGCTTTCCTCGACAGCCCGTAATTCACTTAGAGAATCTTGAATAATATTATAATAATTATCATTTTGGGCAATTTTTGAGGAAAACATTTTTGCATCTACAAAATTAGACGGATTATCCGATAGCGACGTAATATCTTTTCCTGTGGAAAGTCTGATTTCTTCTTTGAATTTTCGGTTCTGAATTTCATCCAAATTTCGTTGATAAGGAATGAATGTTGATTTATGTGTAACGCGCATTTTTATCTCCCTAAATTAACTATAGTTGCAAGCAATTCATTCGTAACAGAAACTATACGAGAAGACGCTTCGAATGCTTTTTGATATTTTATCAAACTGATTGCCTCTTCGTCAAGGTTAACTCCCATAATAGATTCGCGTTGCGAATTTAATTGGTCGTTGATTAATCCCATTGTTTTGTAGCCGTTTTCAGCTTCGCGAGCTATTAATCCAATTTTACCCAAAAACCCATTGAAATATTCAATAGGATTAGCGTTATTGAAAAAATCCGGAGTTTGCGACAATCGAGCAATTGCTTGTGCAATAGACGAATTACCGGGTTCACCTGCACTATCGGAAAGCGGAATGTCTCGCGGGTTATTTTTTATATCATCGGAAATTCGAATATTAAATGCGTTTAATTCCAAATCAGTTGGGTCGAAAAATCGTCGCATAGGTGGGAGACCATCTGCATCATCCAAACCATAGCCGCCCATCATCATATCGTTCACTTTTTGGGCAAATACCCGGACGAAAGCATGAAAATCCTTAGCTTCCGAAAATTCATTTCCACTATACTTTTCATTCATTTTGACATTGAAAATCTGCAAGTTAGCATTGATTTCGCCACCTTGTGTGCTAATGTCAGTTTCGAGATTTTTAGCTTTGTCAAATTTGAACAATCTCACAGTTTGTTCGCCCGTCACATCGTTTACCACTATAGTAGCGCGGAGTTCTTTGCTACTTGTGGAAGTGACCAGATCAATCCCATTGATGAATACATTTACAGTCCCGTCGTCATTTTTTCCTACATTTATATCAACGTATTTGGATAATTCCTCAAGCAAATTTTCTCTTGTATCAATATATGTAAGAGCTGAATTTGCAGAATCAGTTCCACTTCCGGCTATTTGTTTGTTAATTTCTGTGATTTGAGTCGCCAAACGGTTGATTTCCGTTACGTTAGAATTAACCTTTGCCAATGCTTCGTTCCGCAAATCCTGCATTCCATATGCAATTCTGTTAATTCTGTCGGTCAAAGTCTGAGACTGGGTAGTCAAGTAACTACGTATAGAAATACTCTCGGGTTTGAGAGCCAATTCATCGAAAGTTTTGAAGAAATTGGTAATCAAATCAGCAACGCCATTGTCGCCGGGTTCAGCCAAAACTGTTTCGACACGTCTGTAAAAACTTGCTTGAGTGCCGTAATTGCTCAACCGTGCCATAGAGTTCCTAACTTCACGGTCGTAATATGATTCGCGGAAGGATTGTAATTTGTCATATAAAACACCGGTACCGAGATAGTTACCGTTGATTTTTAGCGGGTTTGTTTCCTTCAAAATTGCGGCACGACGCGAGTAGCCCGGAGTGTTGACATTAGCAATATTATTACTGGTTACGTCAAGCCCCAAGCGCTGGGCTAATAAAGCCCTTTTGCCAATTTCGAGGGAAGAAAAACTCATTAATTAAGGCTTCCGCTGTTTACCATTAAATTTTCAGTAATATTGTCAATTTTGCTTATAACTTCGGAATAATCGGTATATTTGATTTTTTGCAGTAATTCAAGATAGTCCTTACATTCCTGCAAATTTCCGACAATTTCGATAAAACCACGAATCTTGGCGATTTTAGTCTCTTTTTCAAAACTCAAAGCCATTTGTTCGGGTAGTACTTCAATTATTTTACCCATTCGCGATTGTAATTGGTACAACTCACAATCAGGCAAAGCAAAAATGATTGATTCAATTTGTTGCTTCAATTCGTATGCTTTTTCAATCATACTCCTGTTTAAACCTTGACCTACACTCATCTCCATATCCAAAATAAATTTTAAACTCTAACATTACATACATTATTTGTGCCATTTGTGAGTATTTCAATCATTTCCTTTACGGAATGTCTTGCACGGTTGGTCAACACACGGTTACTTGTGTTGATTAAATGTAATTCAGACATCAGTAAGTTCATGCTTTCTTTCAGATTATTTATTTCGGTTTCTTCGTTCTTGTTGCATAATTTAGCCAATTCGCTCAACTTAACTTGGGTAGCTTTCTGTTTGGTTATTTTTAGCCAATTGGCGATAATCGTCAAACGGTTGTCTTCGGCTTTTCGCAAATTACCCGAAATTTCTTCTTGGAGAGAAGTTATATCTCCGATGTCTTCGAGTTTCATTTTGATTAAGGCATTTTGCTGTCTTTCAGCAAGATTGAACAAATCCTTAAGAAGTTGTTCTTCATATTTTAGATATGTGATTAATTTGGATAGCATATTTGTAGCCTAAAATTGATTTAAGTATTTATTCACTTTTCTTACGTAATTTTCAGTTTCCTTGAAAGGAGGTATGCCATTGTATTTTTCTACATTTCCGGGACCGGCATTGTATGCAGCCAAAGCAAGATTTGTATCATTATTAAATTTGTCTAACATTTGGCGTAAATATCGTGCTCCACCCATGATATTTTCTTCGGGGTCAAAAGAATTCGTGACTCCCAAATCCCGCGCTGTTCCGTCCATCAGTTGCATTAGGCCTTTTGCACCTGCAATTGATTTCGCATTTACTTGTCCTGCAGATTCGGCTGTGATGACTGATTTAATCAAGGTTTTATCGAGATTGTATTTATCTGAAGCTTGACTGATAATATCGTCGAATTGATTTAATCTTTGTTTGACGCGGTCGAAAAAAGTGCCACCAATTTCATTATTTGTCTCAACTACTTTAGAATTAATTGGCTTACTTGAATTAGTTGTAATGATTTGCAAGGGTTCCGTCGGAATTGTTTTTTCAATAATATTTTTAGTTGGAATTTCTTCGTTTGTAAAAAATTTATAAACTTGTTCGGCTATCCCAATTCCCTTACCTGTTGAAGAGATTTTATCAGTCAGCATCAAATATGAATAATCCATCAAAATATCACTGCCAAAACCTTCGTCGCTTTCGTCATCAAGTTGTGCATTCCGAATTTCTTTAAACATCATATTCATAAATATTGCTTCAAATCCACGAGCAGCTTTTTCAAGACCAAGTTTGTCAGATTCTGACAAATTAATTTTTGCCGTAGAACGTACTCGATTTTTCAAATCATTAATTTGACTTTCGTAAATCTTGCTTGGGTCAGGTTTTTCGATATTTAATTTATAATTATCCATTTTATTGAATTATTAATTCTCCTTGCAGTGAACCAGATTCTTTAAGAGCCTGAAAAATAGAAATTAAATCGCGAGGATTAACTTGTAATAGATTTAGAGCATTAGCGATGTCTTGCACCGTTGGACCTTGGACGACTAAAGTACGTGATTCACGAAGTTCCTCACGAGTTGTAATTTCGGCTGTTTCGGCTATTTGTGGCGGTCTGATAGTAAATGGTGCAGGTTGTGGAACTAATACTTGCTTTTGAATTGATATTTCAAGACCTGCATGAGCAATCACTGCGGGCAATAATTCAACATTTCCACCGACAACAACTGTGCCCGTTCTTTCATTTATGACAACTCTTGCTATTGGGTCGCTAATTACATTAATTACTTCAATTTGTGCAATTAATTCCATTGCTTGATTGTTATTTATTCCTGCAGGTAAAGTAACTTCTACTGTACCTGCATCAAATATTTGTGCAGAATTAGTAAGCCCTGCAACAGAATTAACAGCTTGAGATATTCGCGACGCAGTTGTAAAATCAGGCTCTCTTAAACTAATTCTTATTTTATTATCAATAATGATTTCACGATTAAAACTAATTTCCAGAAATAATCCGTTTGGTACACGTCCTGTCGTTGAAATATTTTTTCCTAATTTTGAACCCAGTGCATTAAAATCGTAACCACCTACCGAAAGAGAACCTTGAGCCATCCCGACAATTGTACCGTCAGCAGTAGATAGGGGAGTCATAAGCAAAACACCACCTTGCAAAGAATTTGCATCCCCAATAGAAGATACAATTACATCAACCTTGCTGCCTGCTTTCATAAAAGCAGGGATAGTTGCAGTTACCATAACAGCTGCCACATTTCTAATTCTTGGATTTCTCTCGGGAACAGTCAAACCGAAGCGTTTCAACATATTTGAAACAGATTGCACAGTATATGTAGTTTGTTGATTATCGCCGCTTTGGTTCAATCCCGATACTAATCCATAACCAACTACTTGGACACCGCTCACACCTTCGATTACTGCAATATCTTTTATCCGAGCACCAAATAAATCCGATGCAATCAAAAAGAAAATTATTAATATTATATTTATTTTATACATATTTAATTTAAAATAAAAGTCTTAAAAATTTTGTTAAAAGCCCCGGTTCTTGAATTTCAGAAACACTACCATCACCTTCAATTAATAAAGTTAGTTCGAGTATTGAATATGAAAAAACCGAATTATCCGGCCGTACATCAACCGGACGAACAATGCCCTTGATTACAACTGTTTGCGTTTCGCCATTGACTTTTGTTGTACGAGTTCCCTCTATTCGCAAATTGCCGTTCTCGACTACTTCGACCACTTTGGCACTCAATCGTGACCTGATTTTTTCATTACGTGAAGTTTGCCCACGTCCTTGATGTCCTGTTCCTGTTCCTAAAGAACCGCCCATTGTATTATTTCCCGAACCTGTGTTATATCCTAAATTTGCATCTACACTCGTGGAACGGTTGCTTTGCGTGTTTGCTGAATTATCTGCCTGAGTATCTTCGATAATCAAAACCATAATCGCGTCACCTTCACGGAATGCTTTTACATCCGAAAATAATGAGCGAGAACTGTTTTGAATAAATTGACTATAAGCATTCAAATTGAACGCAAATAAAATAATAATAAAAAATAATATTCTTTTCATTTTCATCACCTTTTTGATAAATTGTTAGCATCTAAATATACGTTTCCGTCATCGCCTACAATTCCTGTTAATGTACCACCACTATCTCGTTTTATTCTAATCTGTTGTCCAGCAATTCCATCTTGTAACGCCGTTCCCATTGTTCTTATTCTAACTGCACCCGAATTCACTATTATACTGACTTTTTCGCTTCTTTTAATAATTGTTTCGGCTGCCAATAATGTACTATTCACTATTGTACCTTTTGAGATATTTCTCGAAGCTTGTTTGCCAATTAATTGTTTAATATCTGTAATATTATTCGAACAATTATTATCCGATATTATTTTTTTATATGTAAAATCAGATTCTAAAAAAGTTTGCCCCACGGGAATCGTTTGAGCCGCAACTAAAACATTTATTTCATATTTAATTCGAACGGAATAATCTATAAACTTTACAATTCTATCTTCATTTCTAAATTTAATCATAACACGATTCAAACCACAATCCTGGATATCCGCATCCAATTCTGCATGTATTCCGGATTCGGGAAAGGAAATATCACTAATGTTTTGTAGTATTTCTACTTCTGCAATTCCGGTATTGGATTTCATAATATGATTAATAATTGCCTCTTTCAATCTTTCAGCCGAAAAACTTGATTGCGAGTATGACATTATACTCGTTGCAATAATTAGTAATATTATATATATACTTCTTATCATTTTATCTCTTCAAATTAACTGCTGTTGCAAGTATTTCATCGGCTGTACGAACAGATTTTGAATTCAATTCATAAGCTCTTTGAGCATTTATCATATTAACCATTTCTTCGACAATGTCCACATTCGATGCTTCAAGATGAGATTGGATTATTTCACCTGTATTTATTGATGCCGGTTGTTCAAAAATTGCAGCGCCAGACGCCGGAGTTTCAGCATAAAGATTATTGCCCATCGAACGTAAACCACCCGGATTAATAAAGCGGGCGAGCTCTAATTGTCCCAAAACTTGTTCATCAGTGGCGCCTTCAAGCAGCATACTCACAACTCCATCGCGTGAAATCAAAATCTCGAGTGCATCATTCGGAATCGAAAAGCCCGGCTCCAACAGATAGCCTTGGCTTGTCGTTATTTCCCCGTTGCGATTGAGTTGGAAAGAACCGTCGCGTGTAAAACTATATGTACTGTCGGGCTTGCGAATGATGAAAAAGCCCTCGCCACTTATAGCCAAATCGAGTGGATTATTTGTCTGTGAAATATCGCCTTGTCTGAAAATCTTTTTTGTTGATACAAGTTCGGTACCTGAGCCAATTTGGACCTCATTTAGTGGCTCAACACCTGAACGAGCAACATTACCCGCAGGTCTGAGCGTTTCGTATAATAAATCTTGAAATTCAGGTCTAACTTTTTTGTAGCCTGTTGTGTTGACATTCGATAAGTTGTTCGATATGATTTCAACATATCTCTGTTGGGCTGTCAAGCCTGTTGCTGCTGTCCTTAAAGTTTTATCCATTATTTATCCTTTTTTTTTATTTTCAAATTTTAATAAAATCTGCTCATAGCGATAGATTTTTCAAGGGTGCTGTCGTTCGTTTGAATCACTTTGCTTCCTGCTTCAAAAGCACGTTGCAATTCAATCATCTTCACCATTTCTTGCACTATATTGACATTTGAGTTTTCGAGCCATCCTTGTCGGATAAAAAATTCGCCATCTTCGAGTTTTAGTCCGTCTGATTCCCAAGTAGCAATGAAATCTTGATTTGAAATTCTTTGCAAAGTTTTTGTATCATCGGGCATCATCAAAAGTATTTTTCCAACTTCATATTCGTTGAAGAAGATTTCGCCTGTTTCGGAAATTCTTAAATTCGTATTTCGCGAATCGTTCGAAATTTGTGGGTTTGACATGAATTCTTTGTTTATGGAAATAACACCATTTTCGCCCATCAATTTTTTGCCGTCATGGGTGATGATTTCTCCGGTTTCCGAAAGAGTAAAACTTCCGGCTCTTGTCAGAAATTCTTTGCCTTCGACATCTTGAACCACGAAAAATCCCTTACCTTCAATCGCAATATCCAATGGATTGTGAGTTTGTTCCATAGCACCGTTTGAGAAATCGTAATAGGAGCCGACAGGTGGGTCGTTCTGTTCTATATCGCCTTTGACGTTAAAGAAATTAGCTCGAGCGTCAAGCAAATTTCGCTCGAACACCTCAGCTCTTTTGAAACCGGTTGTCGAAGCATTTGCCAAGTTATTGGCACTTACTTCTAATCTTGTTTGGCTATTCATCATCCCTAATGAAGCCGTAAATAATTCTTTTAGCATCCATGCTCCAAATTTTTATATAAACTAATCAAGCCTTGTGCCAATTCAATTACTTCATTGCTCAAAATAGTTAGGAAGTGTAGTAAAGCGGATTTGAAGTGCTATATAAATTGTCAACACATTTTATTGTTTAGAAACATATATAAAAAATCATGATGAATATTCACCATTGGATAATATTGTCATAAGCTCAAAACTTGATGAGATTTTTGATATTTTGGAGCAAATATTCTTTAGTAAGGCGGGGATACTGTTAATCTGTAATTTTATTCAAAAAATGGAACCATGATTTGTAGTAAGTGATATTATTCTCCAAACCTTTGATATCATGCCCCTGACCTTCGAAAAGCACTAATTCAAAATCTTTGCCGTATTTTTTCAAACTGTCTGCCATCCAAATACTTCCCTCCAATGGTACTCGGTTGTCATTTGTGCCATGCGTCAAAAGTAATTTACCTCGTAACAAATTAGCGTGATATAGCGGTGACCTCTCCTTAAGCTTTTCTTCCTCTGTTGCAGGGTCGCCTGCTTCGAGGAGAACCCAATCAGGTATATTGCATGTTTGATAGAAATGAATAATGTCTGAAAATCCGGCATCACACAATCCAAATCCCCAATCGAAATTTGTCTTGTAACCATTTACTTCACCGGGAAAAGTTAAAAGTCTTAAGACTGCATAACCACCATGAGAACCACCGAATGTACCTATCCTATTTGGCGGAATTCCCATCTTTTCATTTACATATTTTGCGGCATAGATGATATCCAAAATTTCATTTCCACCCAAATCTTTATCATTCATCGCTTTGAAATCAAAACCCCATCCGTCAGAACCTCTCGGTGCAGGACTTAAAACTGTTATGCCAGCTTCGGCAAGTAGATGATTCCTGAAATTAAAATTGTTATAGCCACCATAAAAAGATTGAATCAATACGATTTGCTTGTCTTTGGGCAATGGATTTTTCGGTTTGTATAAATATGCATGAATCATTCTTTGCTTGCCAGTTTTTTCATCAATATCAAAAGTTGGGTAGTCAATTTTTTCTATATCAGCGTGGTAAATTTTTGATTTTAATTCATTTGGCAAATCGTATTTTACATCAAACTCAAATTTATTGTCTTTTATAGTTATTTCGGACATGATAAACTTTGTGTTCGCCGAAGAACCTGTTGACATAATTTTATTCCCTTTGGAATCAATAATAACATAATTGACGTCAATTACTTGTTTGTACAAAATTTGACCGTCATCAGGATTGATTAGCATGATGTTTGTGTTAATCGGATTTGAAGAAGTGAGTGCGATTAGTCTTTTGTTACCAACTTCGACAAGGTCATAAGACGACACATTTGCATCAAGTTTTGTCAACTGCATAGTTTCGTTTGTCAGAATATTATACTTGAAAACATTATTTATGTCCGCTTCGTTTGAAGAATATAGGAATTCATTGTCATTAAGCCATTTTGGAAATATTGCCGGAGTTTTACGTTTCAACGTTTCATCTGTAATAATTTTTGTTGTTCGATTTTCCAAATCTAACAATAATAGATTGCCATATGCACGGTCTCTATTTTTACTGGCTGTTACTATGATGTATTTTCCGTCTCGACTCTGCAAAGGTTTTCCCCAAGTAAAAGACATATTAGGATTATCCCTAAAAAGTATTACCTCCTTGCCGGACTTCAAATCAAGTATTCTAACTTCGCCCAACCTATCATCTTTTGTTCCGAGTCTTGCAATATAGATAATTTTATCCTTATTCGTACTGAAATTATAACCAAAAATATATGGAACGTCAGTTAATTTTTCAACCTTACCTGTTTTAATACTCATCCTATATATATTCAGAACTTCATCGTTACGTTCGTCCCCGTTCCAATAAAAACATGAATCAAAATGGTTATAACTCAAATCAAAAACATTGCGTTTGGAAAAATCAATTTCAGATACTGCTTTGCCGGACCATAAATCAACTCTATCATTTATGTCTAGATATAGTAATTGCTGAGTATTTCCTTCTTTAAAATAGTACATTATGCCTGATATGTAATCAACTTTGATTGCTCCAAAAGGGAAACCTTCTAAATACGGAGTAAGGTCAATAATTCTATCTTTGAAATAGATAAGATTTTCGTTCTTAATTTCAGGGTCACTTTCATGTCGTTCGCAAGAAACTATACACGACATAAGTATCAAAATCGTCACTAAATATGATTTTTTCATTTTTATTTAATTGCAATCAACATAATGACAAATTTAAACAAAATTGGTTAATTAATAAATGAAAAATACTGTAATTGTGTGATTATTACATATAATAAATTTTCAGATATGCTAAATTTACTTTTAGTTGGACTTGGTGGTTTTATCGGGGCGATTTCAAGGTATTTGATAGGTTCTTATTTTGAGGGACATTCAGAATTCTTATCCTTTCCGATTGGTATTTTAATTGTCAATCTCGTTGGATGTCTTATTATTGGTATGTTGGCAGGTGTGGCAGAAAGTACGACTCTAATTTCCGAAGAAATCAAATTAATGCTTTTTGTAGGTTTGTTAGGTAGTTTCACTACTTTTTCAACATTTTCGCATGACACTATGAATTTTATTACTAATGGCTTATTGATTCATGCAATGTTGAATGTTTTGTTATCTGTTGTTATAGGTATATTTGCAGTTGCAGTAGGTTTCAAATCTATGGATTTAATTTTTAACTGATTTAGGTGAGCAAAATGAGCGAGTTAATAGAAAAATTGAATAGATTAAAGAAAGAACGAAATGCCGTAATTTTAGCGCATTACTACCAAAATGCCGAAATTCAGGATGTTGCTGACTTCATGGGTGATTCACTTGCTTTGGCACAAGAAGCAAAGAAGATTTCAGCTGATGTCATCTTGTTTTGTGGTGTGCATTTTATGGCAGAAACAGCTAAAATTTTGAATCCAACTAAAACTGTTCTCGTGCCGGATATGGATGCAGGATGCTCTCTCGCAGATAGTGCACCTCCGGAATTATTCCGTAAATGGGTTGATGAACACCATGACCATGTGGTGATTTCGTATATTAATTGTTCTGCCGATGTCAAAGCAATGTCTGATATTATTTGCACCTCATCTAATGCTCACAAAATCGTAAATTCTGTACCGCTCGATACACCGATTTGCTTTGCACCGGATAAATATCTCGGAAGTTATCTTGCTAAAAAATTAGGTCGTGATATGGTTCTTTGGAATGGCTCATGCCAAGTACATGAAATTTTCTCTGAATCTGAAGTCATCAATTTGATGCATCAATTCCCTGATGCTGCCGTTTTAGCTCACCCTGAGTGCCCTGAAAATATTCTGGATTATGCTGATTTTATTGGCTCAACAACAGCAATAATAAAAGAAGCTACCACTTCGGCTAAAAATGACATAATTGTTTTAACCGAATCCGGGATAATACATCAACTTAAAAAAATAGCACCTCACAAGAATTATATACCTGTACCAAGTTTGGAAGGTTGCGCATGCAACGAGTGCCCGTATATGAAATTGAATACGATTGCGAAAATGGTTTCTGCTCTCGAAACATTGCAACCGGAGATAATTATGGACGAATCGCTACGATTGCGTACCTTGCGTCCACTTGAAAGAATGTTGGAACTAAGTTAAAATAATATGCTTGAATACCCACAATACAAGACCTTGCCGAAATCATACGTGGAAAATAAAATTCGCGAATTCATTGCCGAGGATGTTCCTGATGGCGATATTACCACCATTTCGACTGTTCCGAGTGCTCAAAGAATCAATGCTTATATTGCTACAAAATCAGACATCGTTTTCGCAGGAACTGAAATATTAAAGCATATGTTTTCTGAGTCATACGGGCTTGAACTTAAAGTCAATGACGGAGATAGAATTAGTGCAGGCACTGTGATTGCAAGAATCGAAGGTTTGGCTCGAGAAATTTTGATTTACGAGCGCATTATATTAAATTTGCTCCAGCGTTTGTGTGGAATAGCTACCGATACGGCAAAATACGCTGATTTGGCAAAGCCATACGGAGTTAAAATTTTAGATACCAGAAAGACTACGCCCGGATTGCGACTGTTTGAAAAATATGCTGTGACTTGTGGCGGTGGATATAACCATAGACTTAATTTATCGGAAGGGATTTTAATCAAAGACAATCACATTTCCGCAGCACAATCGGTTACAAATGCTTTGAATATGGCAAGAAACACTGCTGCGGGAAAGCCCATTGAGCTTGAAGTCGATACAATCGAACAAATTAACGAAGCATTACTTAATCCACCCGATGGATTTTTGTTAGATAATATGAATAGAGAAACGACTATTCAAGCAGTTAGAATTATCCGAAATCATCCTAAGGGCAATGATATATTTATCGAATCATCAGGTGGTATCAATCTCACAAACATTGAAAATTATTTCACAACCGGAATCAATGCAATATCAATCGGGGCTCTGACTCATAGTGCCAAAGCCGTTGATATTCATATGGAATTTGATTAGTCTTAATGAAATTTTATTTTCAACATCGAAAAGTCATCGTCTAAAATTTCCTTGCTACCAAGAATTTTTACTTTGTTGAGCAATCCGTCTATTTCATCGGCATTATCGTTCTTGGTTTCATTGATAAAATCTGCCATTTCGTCAAGCTCCCAAATTGAGCCGTCAAGAAGTTCGATTTCATATACTCCATCGGAATATACGTAGAGAAGTGAATCTTCCGGAACATTCACTTTGGTTGCGTTAAAAGGGAAATCCGGTAAACCACCGATTATAAAATTATCATTCATCAGCTTATTCATATTGCCTTGCTTATCAATCAATAGGGCAGGAGGATGTCCGGCACTTATATAGCTAATTGTTCTATCGGCTTTGTTATAAACTCCATACCAAATTGTGAAATAGAGTCCGTTATGGTCTGACATCTGGAAAGCTTTATTTAAAGCTATTGCCACTACTGCCGGGTCATGAAAATTGAGCGTTGACAAGGCATTGCTTTTCAAGAAATTCATAGCCGAAACTGATAATAATGCAGGACCTACGCCATGCCCGCAAACATCAAGCAAGTATATGGCAAAATGGTTGTCGTCCAACCAATGATAGCCGAATGAATCTCCACCTAATTGAGCAGAAGGGATAAATCTCCAAAATGTCGAAATACCGTCTTTACTGATTGCTTCAGGAAGCATAGAAATCACATATTCGCCCGCTTTACTCAATTCTGAAGCTAAAGCTTTTTGACTTTTTTCCAATGATTCGTAGGCTTCGTTCCTTTGCAATAGATTTATATATGCTTTGGAATGATAGCGGATACGAGCTAACAATTCAATTTTATCAGGCAATTTTACTATATAATCGTTTGCACCTGCTTCAAACATCTCAGCCTTGGTTGTAGCTTCTTCTTTAGACGATAAAACAATAATTGGCACATCTTTCAATTCCTGCGATGCACGATAGAATTTTACCAATGTCAAACCATCAATATCAGGCATTATCAAATCTTGTAAAATCAATGTTGGCTTGATTTCCTTCGCCGTTGGTAGGGCGATGGCAGGGTCTTGACAGAAGTGATACTCGATATCATCAAATTGCGATAACATTCGTCTCACTTGCTCGCCAACTATTAATTGGTCATCAACCAATAGTACTTTGATTTTATATTCTTTAGGTGTTAATTTTAGTGGGTTGTCATTTTGCATGTTTTATCCTTATATTATATAATTGTTCTCTTTATTTTGTCAGCAATTTCAACCGGATTTAAAATTTCCATTGATGCACCTAATTCGGCAGCAACTTTCGGCATTCCAAAAACAACCGAACTTGCCTCATCTTGAGCGATTGTCAGCCAACCGGCTTTTTTCAATTTTAGCAAACCTTTGGCTCCATCATTGCCCATTCCGGTTAAAACTATTGCAATTCCCGTTCCAATCCAATTATCTTTGATGGACTCAAAAAAACGGTCAACTGAGGGTCTGTAATGGTAATTTATCGGCTCGGGCGTGTATTCGAAATATCCCAATGGGTCAATAATCAAATGGTCGTTAGTTCCTGCAATGTAAACGCGCCCATTGATTGGCTTTGTTTTAGCTACGGCGATTTCGACAGGCAATTCTGAATATTTATTCAGCCATTCGGCTAAACCGTCAGCAAATTTGCTGTCCACATGTTGAACGATAACGATTGCTGCGTTTAAGTTTGCAGGCAAATTAGATAAAATCCCTGTCAATGCTTTCGGGCCACCTGTTGATGAACCGATAGCCACCATATTCACTTTATTACCTGAATAGATTGCACTTTGCTTTTTCTCGAATTGCGAGGTATAGCTAATTAATTTTCTAATCGTGCTGATTTTTTTGACTAAATTATCTTCACCAATCAGATTACCTGCTTCATCCAATACAGGAGTTTCAACAACATCTAAAGCACCGTAACCCATCGCATCGAATACTTTAGTGCGATTAATATTCAGCGAGGTAGTCACAATCATAATCGAACATGGATTGCTTTCCATGATGATTTTTGTTGCTGTAGCGCCATCCATCACCGGCATCATAAGATTCATCAGAATCAAATCCGGCTTGTCGGCATTAAGTTTTTCGATTGCTTCGGCTCCATTGGTGGCAGTCCAAGCAATTTCAGTCGCTTCAATGGATTTTATAACTTTTCGGAGTATTTCTATTTCAATCAATAAGTCATTGACAATGGCTATTCTCATTTCTTAAGGTGTCCCTATCAAATCGTAAACGGCATTAAGTAAAGTGTTATCATGAAAGCTGCTTTTGGTCAAATAATATGAAGCTCCGGCAGAAAGTCCGGCTTTTTTGTCGTCTTCTCGGTCTTTGTATGATACAATCATAATCGGCAAATCGCGATATTTTATATCATTTTTGATTCGTTTGACCATTTCGATTCCATTCATCCGAGGCATGTCTATATCCGAAATTACCAAGTCGAAATTATCACGATGCAAAGTATTCCAACCATCAATGCCATCAACGGCAACAGTCACTTTAAATCCTTTGTTCTCGAGAAGTTTGCGCTCAACTTCACGAACTGTTATCGAATCATCTACCACGAGAATGTGCTTTAGTTTTTTGTCGCCTTTTTGGAGATTGATATCGGCTTTTTCCAATTTCCCGGATTTGATAATTACATCTATTGACCTGACTAAATCATCAACATCCGTAATCAAAACAGGAGTTCCGTCCTCTAAGATTGCTCCTGAGCTGATGTTTTGGATTCGCCCTAACTTCTTGTTAATTGGAATAACCACCAAGTCTGTCTGACTGATAAATCTATCCACTGACATCCCGAATTTGCTCAATCTATCGCTCACAACGACAATTGGATATTTAATCCTTTCGCTTTTGACTCTTTGAATTCCGAAAATTTGCGCAGCATCAACAATGCCGATGTTTTCGCCTTCAAGTTCGCAATAATAATGATTTTCGGCTTTTTTCAATTCTGAAGTCGAAAGATGCACTATTCGTTCAATTCGTGAAAGTGGAATAGCATAAGGTTCGCCTGCAATTTCGACTAATAATGACCTCAAAACCGACAATGTTAATGGCAATTGTAGTTGAAAAATTGTACCTTTGTTTGGCTCCGAATCAACTCGAATCATACCGCCAACTTCATGCACCATCGAAAACACTACATCGAGCCCGACACCGCGTCCTGAAATTTCAGTAACTTCAGTTGCGGTTGAAAATCCGGGCAAAAACAAGAAGTCGAATAATTCGGCTTTTGTCATGAATTGAGCCATTTCGGCAGTCGTAAATCCCTTGTCAACAATTTTTTTGCGGATATACTCGGTGTCCATGCCTTTGCCGTCATCCTCGATAAAGACCATCAACATACCGGATAAGTGCCTTGCCTCAAGTGTAATTGTCCCGGTTTCATTTTTAGATTTCGATGCTCTTTCGTCCGGCATTTCAATACCATGGTCTATTGCATTTCGGATAAGGTGATTGAGCGGAGCTTCGAGCTTTTCGAGAATATCGCGGTCAACTCTGGTGCTTTCGCCTCGAATTTTAAATTCTACTTTTTTACCCAATTTTTTGGAAATGTCCCGAACAAGTCGCGGAAATCCTGCAAGTCCCTCGGAAAAAGGCTTCATCCGTGTATCAATTGCTTCGTTATAAAGCCTATCTGTAAGAATTTCTAATCGGCGAGAAAATTGGTCGAAATCATCAATATAATCTCGCAATTCACTCAATAACATATCCATTTTTTTTGATGCATCACGAAAATTTTCGTTAATCTCATCGGAAATATTGTAGGGTTGAAGTTCTTGATAGATTGATTCCTTCAGCGTATTCAACTCAATAATTCCGTTTTTCAATATTTGAAGCTCATTTCCGAATGGGCGGAGCAATTTTGTTTGCACTAAAATTTCACCTGTCAGACCAAGTATTTTGTTCAATCTGTCAGACAAAACCCTAACAAATCTATCATCAGTCTTTTTGGCATTTGATTCAATTTGTTCATCCTTCGCGATGGCTGATTCAATTTCTTCGCTTGGTGTTTGAACGACTTCGATGCTTTTCTTTTCGACTATTTCGATTGGAACTTTTGGTTCATGTTTATTTGAACCATTTGTTGAAGCGTTGCTTTCATGTGCTTTCTGAGAACCGTTTGTTTTGGGTTTTTCATCTCCAAATTCCTTTATGGGTAACGCATTCAAACTATCAATCAAGCTTTTGATTTTGTTAGTCGAATTACTCAAGACGTCAGGAATTTCTGCAATTTCATGATTAAGAAGAGAAGTATAAAAATCGTTACATTCCAAAAGGACTTCAATATCGGTCGAATCAATCACACGCTTCTTTTTCATAACGGCATCAAGAATGTCTTCCATCGAATGTGCCAAATCTACAGCTTTGTCTAAACCGACAATTCGTGCGGCTCCTTTGATTGAGTGTGCTGCTCGCATCAGCGGTTCTACATTTTGAGGTGAACTGTTCTTTTCGAGATTGATTAATCCAATTTCCAATGTTTTGGTATGGGATTCCAACTCAAGCCGGAACAAATCCAGCATTTCCATGTCTATTTCATTTGACATTTGTCATCACCATTTCAATTTTGAATTTATCATATCGAATAATCTGTTTGTATCAATAATACTGACGGTTCTATCTCCAATTTCAAAAGTATTTGATGTCAAAGTTGTTTCCGATTTTGTGATTGTTGCGGGTGCTTTGGTGTAATTCTGAGTATCAGATTTGAAAACGCCATAATGTTCGTCAACCGGAATCACATACGTTTCATCTGAGCTTTCTAAAACAAGCAGTGATTTGTATTTTTTAGCATCACCGTTTTCTAATGGTTTAACTCTATTCAAACTCAAAAACGCAGACAATGATATGCACATGAGCAATTCACCGTTAACGTTGGTCAAACCCAAAAGATAATCGTTTGTTCTCCCCGGTACATAATGAACAAACTTAGAATCAACGGCTTCCTTAAAACTAACAGTTTTTACAGCAAGCCATTCATCTGCAATCCTGAATACAATAAGTGATTCCTGCGAATCAGACTCGATTTCCTTGGGTGAACTGATTTGTTCAGTCCATTCATTTATCAATTCTTCGGGAATTTCACGCTTAAATAGCTTTCTTCCGCCTTCAGTATATACCGGGCAATTTTTGCAATGGTCATAACTTACAAGCAAATCACAGGAATTATCGCCGTAAATGCCAATTCTATTCCAGCACTTTGGTCCCTTGTCAAAAATGACTTTTTCTAAATTTGCCATAGTTATGAATTACTTAGTTTTACAAAAACGCGTTCAGCCCGTTCTCTATAAATATTTGCAAGTTCGTGTTCGCCACTACTTTCATAAATCAGGCTTGTATGAACCAATGATTCGTAATGGTCCGGCTTAAGATAAAGCACTTTATGAAAATAATCTTTTGCTTCTGTGATTTTACCTGAAGCATTACTTATAAGCCCCATCACGTATAAAGCCCTGAAGTCGCTATTATCACTACTTAGTAATTCATTACAAATATGTTCTGCATCTACGTATTCACCCTTATTTGCCAAATTGTTGAGTCTAATGTATAAATCATCTTTATTTTCTTTAAGAATTGGTTTATGTAGCTTTTCAGTTTTTTGAGCAGGCTTTAAACTTGATTTTTGAGGAGCTTTCTCATCTGCCTTAGCACTTGATTTTGTAAACAAAGTTCGCTCAGTAGCATTTGGCGTAATAATTTGTTTGCATGCGAAAGCCATATCATGCTGTACATGCTCGAAATGGTTGCGAGTAAAATATGCTGTTTCGGACAAACCAGCAAACAAAACACCATCTTTTCGGAGCAATCGGTTTATATTTTGGAGAACTGCATTCCGAGCTTCAATATTAAGATATATTAACAAATTTTTACAAAAAATATAATCAAATTTTGCTTCATTTGCTAAGAAATCGCTTTTTACAATATTAGCTTGTCTGAAATTAGGAATAGATTTTATTTTGCTGTCAATTGCGAAATTTTTATCATTCGTAAGCTCAAAGTATCTTGATTTGAAACCTTCGAAATCATTCCGAAATGAGCTTCTGCCATAAATTCCTTTTTTTGCTATATTCAGCGAAATAGGATTGATATCAACCGCTACAATTTCAAAATCATTTATATTGAATCCAAGGTCTATCAATAACATAGATATTGAATAGGGTTCTTCGCCGGTCGAGCTTGGAGCAGAAAGTATCCGCAATTTATTAGTAGGGGAATATTTGAATCTTCGCGAAGATAGTTCATGTTTGAGAAATTTGAAACATTCTGAATCTCTGAAAAACCAAGTTTCTGCAACAGTGAGTTCATTGATTAAATCTTGAATTCTGTTGTTATCCGACATAAGATTGGCAAATTGCTTATTCTCCAATTCATCATGAGTGACGTGTTTGTTGATGGCACTTGCAACAGAAATGATACCAATTGAGTCGGTATCAATGCCCATCTCACTTTCTATATATTTAATTATTTCGCCAAAATCAGTCATAAATATAAAATCGTTTAAATAGGAATAAAATTATAAATAATTTTCGATTGTGCTAACTAACTTTTTCAAGTTGACTAAATGCACCAATTCAAAATCAATCAAAAAGACCTTGTCAATGAATGGGTGTGCTGTATAGCTATTTATTTTTTCTTCATGCAAATTAGAATCAAGACTAAATGTTTCCGATACAACTTCAGAAATTATTCCGAATTCGATTTCAGGAGTTTCCGTATCTCGCACTACAATAATTCTCGTGCTCAAATATATGTTAGCGTAATGTTGTTTCAGATAATATGCCAAATCGAACACCGGAATTAGCGAGCCACGGAAATTAATCAAACCCTTAAGATGTTCTGATGACTTTGGAATAGGAGTAATTCTGACAAAAGGTATTACTTCGACAACATTGTCTATATTGATGCAATAGTTAGCTTCATCAATTTTGAATGGCAATATCATCATAAAACTACCCTTTAATCGTGAATTTTTTCAACTCTTTGTTCAGTCCTACTACAGCCTGATTCAGTTGACCTGTAGCATTGTTAAATTCCGTTATCGAATCGCGTGTAAATTTTGCAGCATTATTCAATTCTTTCATAGATGAGTTGATTTCCTTTGAATTGCGAGATTGCTTAGTGGTCGAATCATATACGCTAGCGATTACTTCGGGTAATTGATTGGCACTCGAAATTAATTCGCCTAATGTGGAAATCAATTCCGATGCCTTATCTGTACCGCTTTTTGTCTGTTCTGTATATTTTATTATCGAATCAGAGCCTTCTTTTACAGCAATTTGCATCTCGGTAATCATATCTTCAATTTCTAGAGCTGCAATTGCAGTTTGGTCTGCTAATCTTCTAATTTCCCTTGCAACAACGGCAAATCCTGTTCCGTATGCACCGGCTCGTTCGGCTTCTATTGAGGCATTTAGAGATACTAGATTTGTCTGATTAGCCACTTTTGTAATTGTTGTGATTACCGAACTGATTTTTGTAGCTCTGGATTTGATGGTTTCAAGTTTTTCCGAAATATCAGCTGATGATTCGGTCAAAGATGACATATTTGTTTTCAATTGGTTCAAATTTTCGTACCCGTCTTCTGCAAATTCAGAAGTTTGCTTTGCCATTTTGTTCAAATAATCGGTCTGGACAGTCAAGTTTTCAGAAGTATCAGCAATTTCGTTACTCAATGAACTAACTTGATTTGTCAAAGCGGCTTGCTCGGCTACTATGGTTTCAATTTCTTTGGCTGATGAAGTTATATTTCCTGTTGAATCGAAAACTAAATCAGCAGAACTTTTAACCTGAGTTAGCAATGAACCTAAATTGATTGTCATTTGTCGAATCGCACGGAATAATTTTAAAATCTCATCTCGCACATTAGTTTTGTCTTCCAAATATTTTTTGAACATACCGCTTCTTTTGGGGTCGTTAATTTCATTTACAGCTGCTGATATATCACCTTTGGCAATTAACTCTGTGATTTCGGTTACAACTTTGATATGATAAGCTATTTGGAGAGAAATCATCACTACCATTACAATGGCTATTGATAGAGCTAATCCGGTAACCGCAAAGGCAATCTGCCTTCTTTCCTCAAAATATTCCAATCGCTGATTGAGCAATGTATTTAATTCATCATTCGTCGTATTCCAGAATTCCCAACTTGATTCGTTTACTTTGAGCACTAATTCCATAAATTCGTTCTTGTTTACCACACTAACAGCTTGGTCAGAGTATTGTTCGTTGTGTTTTAGCAAGAACTCAAAATCGCTGTCAAATTTTAGAAAATTTGGGCGTAACACATTTGTCAAATTTGCATTTGTTCCGTAATATTTGCTGTCATTTTGGATAGATGTATTCAAAGCTGACAGCAAATGCTCGATATCTGTGCTTAGAGATTGTGCTAAATAGCGTAAGTAGCCTGCATGTTCCGTATCAGGGTCAGTTAAAAATTCAGATGACGAGATTACATAATATGAAAAGCTTGTTTTGAATTTTGGCAATGATAGGAGAGTGATATCCGTCAAATAATAAGAATCGAGGTCAGGGTCAAGAATCAAACCTGATTCGTCACCAATAAATCTTGTTAATTGGTTTATCAAGCTAAATATTTTACTGTACGATTTTGAAGATTCGTTAAAATTAGCATTATTGCTAATATTGGTTAAATTTTTCCATTCTTCATTGATTGATTTTGGAGTAAAAGACTTGTGCAACTCGTCATTGAGCAGTTTGTAAGCAAGTTTATTGTTATTTGATTGCTCATGAATTAAATAATCTAATTTGTTAAGATTTTGGTCAATTTCATTTGAAAGTGAATCACGCCTTTTGTTAAGTAATTGCGAAATTTCAATATATCCATCGTCATATATAGCCTTTGATAACATACTGTGCTCAGTCAATTGACTCAAAGATTCAATAACCGGTTCTAATAGTATGTTCCCTGAGATTTCCATCTCTACTTTCTCGATGTTTGTATTGTAAGCAGAAAAGACAAAGAACATGAGCGATGCAATTGGCAAAATAAAAACAAGTGTGCTAATAAGCAATTTGACCCAGATTTTCAGATTTTTAAACATATCGCCATTTTCCTTATCAACTTATTTTAAATTTTGATACTTCACTTTGTAATCCTCTCACTGCATCGTTGAGATTTTCTGTTGCTCGCTTGAATTCAGTCAAAGAATCCTTCGTTTGGGTTGCTGTCATACTCAATTGAGACATAGCTTCACTGATTTGCTCTGCACTCTTAGATTGATTTTGTGTTCCTGTACTTACGTTTTCAAATTCGGGAATCAATTCTTTAACTCTTTCAATAATAGAATTCATTTGTTCGCCAATTTCGCCGATATTGCTCGTTCCGCGTTTTACTTCCTGTCCAAATTTATCCATTTCCATCACACCTGATGAAACCGAACTTTGCATTTCACTAACCATATACTCAATATCTTTAGTTGATACTGCTGTTTGGTCAGCCAATCTGCTAATTTCGCGAGCTACAACCGAAAAACCTTTACCGTATTCACCTGCTTTTTCGGCTTCTATCGAAGCATTCAATGATAGTAGATTTGTTTGCTCCGAAATTTTATTAATCGTGGTCACAACTGTCGAAATCTTATTAGCTTTATCATTGATTATGGAAAGCTTCGATGTGATTGAATTAGTTGCTTTAGCAAGGTCAAACATTGCTTGTTCCATCATTGTTAAGCTTGATTTGCCGTTTTCAGCCAAATCAGCAGTAACATTTGCGTTCGTACTAACTTTTATGATTTTGTTTGCCAACGTATATGAAGTTTGGGTTATTTCCTTGCTCGTTGCAGATACTTCTTTAGTAGATGCGGCTTGCTCGGCAACAGTTGCTTCAAGTTCACGAGCCGATGCCGCGATTTGAGTTGCCGATGTTGTCACTTGAATGCCCGAACGTTGTACTTGACCAATCAAGGAATCTAGATTGTTTATCATTGATTCAAAAGATTTGTACAGTTTATAAATATCATCTTTAAGATTGCTGCTCTTCTCGGAAACAAATTTTGTAGTTGTTTTTAGTCTTTCAAGATTACTCTTTGCAGCATGTATGTTGCCTGAAGCAATATTTGAAGCTAAATTAGTCAAATAACCCAGTGGTTGGGTCATTCGTTTTGCAAAGAACATTGTCAAAATCAATATGATGAATAAAGTGAAAATAATCAGACTTAAATAAATATTCTGCAAATCCGAAATCGTTGCTTCTATTCTATTTCGCGAATCATTGAAATCATCATCAAATGCTCCGGCTCCAATGACCCAGCCCCAAGGTTTGAAATACGAAACCGCTGAAAGTTTTGAACGCATTGAGTCATTACCCACATCCTGCCATTGATATTCTTGAATGAAAAGCTCTCCTTGTTTGAGCTTCATTGCATTTTCAACCATATTTCTTACAAACTTATTTCCATTCGCATCGGCTATTTCTAAAACGCTTTCGCCGTCCCGCTCACCATTTTTAGAAATAATGTATTTGCCATAGTGAGGATTTAGCGACCCAAGTACGAACACATATCCTGTTTTACCTACTTTTATGTTCATGATTGATTTCCGAATTGATTCAATGGAAGCAATCCGTTCACCTACATATATCATACCCTCAATTCGTCCGTTGATATAATATGGCTCGTATGCAGTGACATACCAATCATTAACAACAAAAGCAACGCCATTATAAACTTCCCCGTTCATGACTTTTGCTATTACGGGATTGACTTGACCATCGGGATTCACAGCCGGGATGTAAGTTCCAATTGCTCGTTTGTTATCATGATTTCTGACAGAAGTTGCTACTCTAATCATATCACCTTTTTCATTTATTCGCTGGAAGAGTGTGACTGTACCAAAAACCTGTTCGGTAACAATATCGACAACATGAGTCGGAGTATCAAAAGAAGTATTTTGACCAAGCCATTTTGAGCCGATATTGACTGCAGGGAGCGTAACTTCGGTGATTTCACCTGTGAATTGATTTAATGCATTCCATTTGATTAGTTGCTTTGTGAAATTGAAATCACCTTGGTCCTTGATTGTTTGCCTAAGCACATTCAAAGCAACCTTGTTTTTTTGGACAAAAAGTTCATTTGCCGTTTCAATAATTCCATATGCATCTTTTGAAATTTGGCTGATATTTGCTCTCGATAATGAATCGAGTTCCGTTTTAGTTCTTTTGGTCAGTTCAAATTGCAACCGAGCCGTAAAAACTAAAATCAAAATAACAGGTAATAATGCTGCTGAGACAGTCAGAATCATGAGTTTGCTTTTAAATGTCAATTTCACCTGCACTTCTCCGAAATATTTTCGTCTATTGGTTTCAAAACAATTAACAAATTAACAAGAAAAATTGTTTTTTTCATAAATATACTTAGTCTAAATTTGAATTTTATTAAATTAATTAAAGTAAAAATGTTTTATTTCAAAATTTTCTGTGCTCTCATTGTTTACTTTTTGCTGAATATATCTCAATCAATTGCCCAAAAAGACATTGAACCAAAGAATAATGTGCTGAAATCAATCAAAGACAGCATTGATTACTACTATCATACATTCGATACAGTAGCATTTGCAAGGCTTTTGAAGAAATGTGAATCAGAAATTGTTCGTTACCCTAAAAGTTATTATGCAAATTATTATGCAGGCATGCTCAAACTGATTCTGGGGAAAATCAACTATAACATTGATTCCGACTACGCCTACGAGCTTTTCACAGAAGGAGTTGAGAATTTTCATGTTTCTGAAAAAAGCAAACGGACAGGAGAAATCTGTGCTTTACTGTCCGCTACATATGGCAAAAGGTCGTCACTCTCAGGGCTAAATGCAATTTTCTTAGGTATGAAAGCGAAATCTTGGATTTATGATGCTGCAGAACTTGATAAGCAAAGCACTAAAATCAATCTTGTGGCAGCAACACATCTAATGCATTTGCCATCATTTTACGGTGGAGACAAGAAAAAAGCTCGAAAACTGTTGCTCGATGCATTCGAAATTCAAAAAAGAAATCAATCACAAGATTCTTTAGAATTGAACTGGGGGGATGACGCCGAACTACATGCTTATATGGCACAACTCGAAATTTTAGAGAGCAACATCGAAAAGGCAAAATTTCATATGTCTGAAGCATTAAAAATCAAGCCGAATTATGGATTTGTACTATTTGATCTGAGCATTCAACTTAAGAAAATAAAGCCCTAAGCTTGGTCTTTGATGTAAATATCTAACAATTGTCGCCCGTACTCGGCGTAGTCTAATCCATATCCTACAACGAACAACTCCGGAATTTCAATACCGATATACTTAACATCTATATCAACTTTTCTCGCTGTAGTTTTGGATAATAAAGTAGCTACTTCGACAGATTTAGGATTAAATGTTTTGACAAAGTCCAATAAGGATTTCAAGGTATAACCAGTATCAATAATGTCCTCGACGATTATAATGTCTTTACCACCGAAATTCTCGCCCAAAGATTGAAGAGTCACATTGCCGGAACTTTCCATCTCAGAACCATAACTTTTGGCACTTATCACTTCGATTTGGGATTGGAGATTTACACAGCGAATTAAATCGGCAGCAAAAAAAATAGCACCTTTCATCACTACTAAAAATAGGGGAGATGAGTCGGCATAATCCTTTTCGATTGATGTAGCCATTATTTTCAATGATTCATGAATTTGTTCTTTTGAGAACAAAATTTTGAATTTTACGCCATTTATTTCCATAATATCCATGATTTCCTACTTTAGCTGAACAATTTCAGCTTTTAAAAATTTCTTCGTCTCACTGTCAATTTTAAATTTCTCTCCGATTCGCTTCCCAACAACCCAAACAGTTTCATAAGTATTTCGGACGATGATGATGTTTGGTTTTTCGAGCAAAGTAACCTTTTCATTTGTCAAGAAATCGCTTATTTTCATCTCACCGGGTGCTCCAAGAGGTTGGAAAGTGTCGCCTTGTTCCCAATTTCGTATTTCCACATAAGTCCCAACTTTATCATAATCAAAATATTCTACTTCGGGGTTTTCGATAATTTTCACAGCACGTTTATCAACTAAAGTGAAAACGATTTTATAACCGTTCACGCGGTATTCGCTTGGTATTGAGCCAAATACTTTTATTTTCTTAATGACGGATGATTTGGATATAATTACAATGTTTCTGTCCTTCAGTGCAAAATATCCGGAGCCAATTTCTACTTGAGTGCCACTTTGTTTGTCAAAAATTGACATGATTCTATCAACGGCTGACAGCGATAATGGCTGCAATCTAAAATATTTAAGCCAAGCAGCTTGAATAATTTCACCTTGCATGAACTCTTCATGAGTTTGAAGTATAGGTACCTTGAGACTGAATCTTTCGGGTGTGACATCCACAACTACCGGGAGTAAATGCTTTTTGACTAATTCTCTAATCAAATTATCAGCACCATAAATTAATCTTGCTGTACGTGTAATGATATCATCAACAGCAGGATTAAAATCAGCCCTAAGTTTTGGCATCAAATCTAAACGAATCTTGTTTCTTGTATAATTCAACAATTGATTCGATTCATCTTCTCGCCATTTTAGTTTACGCAATTCGGCATAATTTTTTATTTCTTTCTTGCTAAAAGCAAGTAGAGGTCTAATGATGAGTACATTTTTTACAAATTTCCTGACTTCAGGGATGCCGCTTAATCCGGTTAATCCCGAACCACGTAATAAATTTAGCATAAAGGTTTCAACTGAATCATCTGAAGTATGGGCAGTAGCCATCAAATCGGCATCTAAATTTCTAGTCGTACGTTCAAAAAAATTGTATCGCAAATTACGAGCTGCATGTTCGATACTTATATTATTTTTTTGTGAGAATGCTTTAACGTTACCGGAACTATTTAAGAATTGGACGTTATATTGTTCAGCCAAATTCTTTACTAATTCAGCATCTAAGTCTGATTCTTTCTCACGAAGCATATGATTGAAATGTGCGATGTATATTTGCAATCCCAATTTATCAGCAATCAAAGCCATACAATCCAACATGACTACAGAATCAACACCACCACTGACTGCAAGAACTATTCTGAATCCCTTTTCTATGTAGATTCTCGTTTTGAGAAAATCTTCGATTGTTGCTAAAAATTTCCGGATTACCGGATTTTTTAATAATCGTGGAGCTAATTGTTTAACGTCGGGTAATGAATATGTCAATACTTCTCGAGCGATAGGTTTTGGTGTATGCTTTGATTGCAAGTCCTGTTTAAGGTCTTCCTTATTATTTTTAGCATTTATAGATTGTGGTTTTTGCTTAGTTTGCTCTGCTTTTGTTTTTTGATTCGGATTTTGTTTTATCTTATTCGGGTTTTGCTTAATCTGATTGGGGTTTTGCTTTTGTTGATTCGGATTTTGTTTTATCTGATTCGGGTTTTGCTTAATCTGATTCGGGTTCTGTTTTGGCTGTTCTACTGTAGTTTGTAGCTCAGAATTCACAACAAGGTCTTCAACTTTCTCCTTTTGATTCGGGTTTAGTTTTTGTTGATTTGGATTTTGCTTAATCTGATTGGGATTTTGCTTTTTTTGATTCGGGTTTTGCTTAATCTGATTCGGATTCTGTTTTGGCTGTTCTACTGTAGTCTGTAGCTCAGAATTCACAACAAGGTCTTCAACTTTCGCCTTTTGATTCGGGTTTTGCTTAATCTGATTGGGGTTTTGCTTTTGTTGATTCGGGTTTTGCTTAATCTGATTGGGGTTTTGCTTTTGTTGATTCGGATTTTGCTTAATCTGATTGGGGTTTTGCTTTTGTTGATTCGGATTTTGCTTAATCTGATTCGGATTTTGCTGATGTTGGCTTCTACCCTGAATGTTTTGATTTGGAATATAGTTGGCTTGTCGTGGAGTAGATGTATTGCTTTCAGTGGCAATTTTGTCAGAAACTTTTATTTCATCATCAGAATCGAAAGTAATGATAGAACTGAAATTTAGAGATTCAATTTTTGGTTCAGCATTTTCAATCTCTGATATTTCATTTTTAACTACTTTTGTTGACTTGCGTTTTTGAGAACTATTGCTAGAAGATTGATGCGCGTTTGAATTAACAGATTCAACATTCGAGTTATCAGTTTTTGAGTCATCAGCTATTTTAAGTTCAGTAATCGTCACAGAAACTTTCTTTTCATCAACAATCACTGTATCGGGTGAGGTGTTGCTTGTTACCTTTCGTCGAGTATTAGATTTTTTGCGTTGAACTTTGAAGCCATCTATCTCGGTTTCAGAATTTACTTTTGTTGAAGCCGGAGATTCATCAGTTAATTTTTTAGCAATATCTGCTTTGGTTTTATTACTTTTTGCCATATTAAAATTATATACGAATTATGAGATTTAACATTTCTTTCGGAAATGAACAATCATTTAATTCAAATATAATATATTAATCATTGTCTTGGTTCAATGGAATAGAAAATGCAAAAGTTGAACCCTTTCCGAGAGTACTTTTTACCCAGACTCTGCCGTGATGTGCATCGATCAATTTTTTGACTATCCAAAGCCCCAATCCGGTAGAATTTTCGTTCCCTGTTGGTTTTGCACTCAACCTAGCACCTCTTTCAAATGTATGTTTCAAATCTTCTTGTGATAGTCCTAAACCGTTATCACTTATCTCGAAAACTACATTATCATTTTCAAAGAAAGATTTCAACTTCACACTTCCACCATTTTGAGTGAATTTAATAGCGTTAGAGACTAAATTTTCGATTACTTCATCAATTTTGTTGGGGTCGAGCATACATTCCGGCAAGTCAGACTGCAAAGATGTTGTAAAAATGATTGATTTGTTCTTAGCTGCTATTTTGTTACGAGTAAACACATCATTCACAATATAGTTTAAGTTTGCTTGTTCAAAATTTATAATCATCCGATTACTTTCAAGAGCCATGATTCTTGATACTTCTTGTGAAAGATTAACAATTCTTGAGGTTGTTTGGGCTATATCGTTTATGATTTCCTGTTGCTCACTTGCAGTTAAATCATACGATGTCAGCAATTCCACTAAACTTTTAATAAGCGAAGCCGGATTTTTGATGTCGTGAATAACCACCGCAAAAAGGTCGTCCTTTTGCTTTTGGAGGTCTTCTAATTCCATTTTGCTCTTTGACAGTTTTTGAACCATATGTTGTAAATCGCTGTTTTGCTTTGCTAATTCTTGAGCTCGTAGCAATACTGCGTCAATTTGTCCACGTAAGGCTGAAATTTCAGCCCTCAGCTTACTATTTTCCTCTAAAGCGGACTCATATTTTGATAAATCTACACCTTTCGATTCGCTTTTAATTGCAATTTGCTTTTCAGCCCCATTCTTTTTTCCTTTCGCTATATATAGCACCAATAGTATGATTACAAGCAATCCAAGCAGTGCTATTATGATTTTCTCAAGGTTAGATGATGATTCTGTACTTACTTCTTCCGTAAGCAAAGTGTCAGGAGGTGCTACCATTCCGGCTATATGTTGTTTGAGAGAATCAATTTTGACAAACATTGCAGCTTTTTCGTTATCAACAATGATTTTTATTTCCGTTTCTACTGCATTCCATTGTCTTTGCAAATCGAATGCTCCTATCGTCAAAATATAATTTTTTTCGGGTAGATTTTTGTAAGAAACTGATGGCGAACCTGTTGTACGTATAGATGAATCTATCCCATCACTAAATTTAACTCTGAAGTAAAATGGCGTTGTTTTATCAGCGCTTTGAGCTGTATTAAGCCTGTATTCGACAGAAATCGAATCCGAATTGCTGATGGTAATGCCATTACCGAAATCGCTGACTTTCGTACTATTGACATAAATTGTCTCCAACACTACAGTTTTACTCGAATCTATAGGCTGACTATATGTTTGCCTGATAGGCAATATGTTCAACAGCACTATAAATGAAATCGCTAAAATAATTTTAATTTTCATTTCTACTCATGTTAAAATTTAAGTATATAAATATACTAAATAAAAGTTAAATACAAAATTCTATGCCAAACATTAACAATTTAGGATAAATTTTTTTCTAATTAGGATAACAATAGTCCTATTTTCCTATCGTCTTTTGCATTGATTGTTTAAAACTATGACTAAAAATGTTTCGATTGTCAAAAAAAACTGAATATGCCATTCTTGCTATGCAATATCTCGCCGAAAAAAGCGGAGAGCCTGTTTCTGCAAAAGAAATAGCAACAAGTTTGGGTTTATCTTTTGAATTTTTGTCAAAATCGTTGCAAAGTCTGATGAAAAGTGGGCTTGTTAGTTCCCAACAAGGAATCAAGGGTGGCTATCATTTGGTAGGCACTCCTGATATGATTTCTGTAATGGACATCATTCAAGCAGTAAGCGAAAATGTAGGTATAGTAGAATGTATGACTGAAAGCGATTGCTCCAGAAGTGGTTCATGTAATCTGAAAGACCCGATGTCAATATTACAGTCTAAAGTAAATGAAGTCTTCACACAAACATTTCTTGCCGATTTTGCAAACGAAACCGAAAGCAATCAATTTTTTAATAAAGATTTCAAAATTCTAAACGGAATTAATTAGGAGCTTGACCCAATGTCTCAAGATGTTAAAGATGACGACCAACTGTTACTCGAAAACCTTGCTAAAAGTGAATATAAGTATGGATTTTTCTCTGATATTGAACAAGAATTTGCACCTAAAGGCTTAAGTGAAGAAATAGTACGCTTCATTTCTATGAAGAAAAAAGAACCTGAATTTATGCTTAAATGGAGGCTTAAAGCTTATCACCATTGGTTAACAATGAAGGAACCTAAATGGCAGAAAGTGAATTTCCCCAAAATTGATTATCAGGACGCATATTATTATGCTGCTCCTGTTGATAAGCCAGGACCGAAAAATTTGAATGAGGTTGACCCGGATATTCTATCAATTTATGAGAAGCTTGGAATTCCGCTAAATGAACAAAAGAAATTGCAAGGTATAGCCGTAGATGCTGTTTTGGATAGTGTCTCTGTAGCTACTACTTTCAAAGATAAGCTTAATGAAGCAGGTATCATTTTTTGCCCGATTAGCGAAGCGGTGCATAGCCATCCGGAATTAGTCGAAAAATATCTCGGAAGTGTAGTGCCGCATACGGATAATTACTTTGCTGCTCTAAATTCTGCTGTATTTTCAGACGGTTCATTTGTATATATTCCCAAAGGTGTTCGTTGTCCGATGGAGTTATCAACTTATTTCCGAATAAATGCTTCAAACACAGGACAGTTTGAACGAACTCTTATCATTGCCGAAGAAGGGAGTTATGTCAGTTATTTGGAAGGATGTACAGCGCCAATGCGTGATGAGAATCAGCTTCACGCCGCAGTTGTAGAGCTTATTGCTCACAAAAATGCAGAAATCAAGTATTCAACTGTCCAGAATTGGTATCCCGGAGATAAAGAAGGCAAAGGTGGTATCTATAATTTTGTGACTAAACGCGGTATTTGCGAGGGTGCTAATTCCAAAATTTCATGGACGCAGGTCGAAACCGGCTCATCTATTACATGGAAATACCCAAGTTGTATTCTCAAAGGGGATAATTCAATCGGCGAATTCTACTCTGTGGCAATGACAAATAACTATCAGCAAGCTGATACAGGCACAAAGATGATTCATATCGGCAAAAACACCAAAAGTAGAATTGTATCAAAAGGGATTTCGGCAGGATTTAGCGAAAATAGTTACCGCGGCTTGGTCAAAATCACCAAAAATGCGTCTAAAGCACGCAATTTCTCTCAATGCGATTCTCTCTTATTGGGCGATAAATGCGGTGCACATACATTTCCTTATCTCGAAATACAAAATCAGTCCGCTACAGTTGAGCATGAAGCTACAACTTCTAAAATTTCCGAAGACATAATCTTTTATCTAAATCAACGAGGAATCTCTACAGAGGATGCAGTTGCATTGATTGTTAACGGTTATGCTAAAGAAGTGCTGAATCAATTGCCGATGGAATTTGCTGTCGAAGCACAAAAGTTGCTTGCGATTAGTCTCGAAGGTAGCGTCGGATAATTTTTAATCGAAATCTAACAAATTAAATTTTAAATATAGGTAATCAAAAAATGGCTTTAATTGAAATAAAAAACTTAAAAGCAAATATCTACGGTAATGAAATCTTACATGGATTGAATTTAACAATTAATCCAGGTGAAATCCATGCTATTATGGGACCTAACGGTTCGGGAAAAAGCACCTTAGCTTCAGTTCTTGCAGGTAAAGAAGAATTTGAAGTTACCGAAGGAACTGTTACTTTCGAAGGTCATGATTTGCTCGATATGTCTCCTGAAGACCGTGCTCGTGCAGGCGTTTTCCTCGCATTTCAATATCCTGTAGAAATACCGGGTGTCTCGAATGCAAACTTTTTGAAAACTGCAATCAATGAAATCAGAAAATATCGTAAACAAGACCCACTTGATGCAATGGATTTTCTCCAAATGATGAAAGAACGCGCCAAATTAGTCGAAATAGACAGTACATTTCTTTCTCGCTCTGTCAATGTTGGTTTTTCCGGTGGTGAAAAGAAAAAGAACGAGATTTTCCAAATGGCAATGCTCGAACCAAAATTCGCTGTACTTGACGAAACTGACTCGGGGCTCGACATTGATGCGATGAAAGTTGTGGCAAATGGAGTGAACAAATTAAAAACTGATGACAATGCATTTTTGATTATTACCCACTATCAGCGTTTGCTTGATTATATCATCCCTGATTATGTCCATGTATTATCCGAAGGGCGAATCATAAAATCAGGTGGAAAGGAATTAGCTTACGAACTCGAGGAACGAGGATACGATTGGGTAAAAGCAGAAGCTATTGCATAATTATAATTATTACGAAAATAGGTTAAATAAATGTCAACGAATATTTCAACATCAGAATTTAAAAATAAACTAATCAATCAATTTGATTCACTTAATGGTTTGTCCGCCGAATCTAATAGGCGCGATGCTTTGGCTCAATTTGATTCCTATGGTATTCCAACACTCAAGCATGAGCATTGGAAATACAC
This sequence comes from Desulfobulbaceae bacterium, assembly GCA_018335795.1. Taxonomy (GTDB): domain Bacteria; phylum Bacteroidota; class Ignavibacteria; order Kapaibacteriales; family UBA2268; genus PGYU01. The sequence continues at coordinate 65,204 of JAGXRP010000035.1, forward strand.
AGGATTGACTTTCTTGAATAAGCATAATTTCGACATCATAAAAAAATCGGAAGTAGATTATTCTGTGCTTGAACAATTTGCAAATCATCCTCTAAATTTTATAGAGACAGAGAAGATTTTTATAGTAAACGGATTTTCAGTTTCAAGCAATTTGAAGTCAATGCAATCGGGAGTAACTATTTCACGACTTTCGGATTTGGATGAAGCTCAAAAGTCGCAATTAGTATCAGACTTTTACAGTCAAAGCATTAAGTTGGAAAATAACCCCTTTGTTGCCTTAAATACTGCTTTTGCACAAGATTGTATTGTAATCAAAATTGCTCAAAATACAATAGTCGAAACTCCTTTGCAAATTGTATATATGAATTTTGCCTCACCTAATGCTATCATAAATAACCCGCGATTACTTGTGATCGCCGAAGAAGGTTCGCAAGCAACTGTTATCGAATCTGTTCACACTTATGGCACAAATCCTTCATTGAAGAACTCAGTTTCCGAATATTACATCGGAAATAAGGCTTCTTTGGAACACTATCGAATCCAAGATGATAGTGAATTATCACATACTATAGATTTTACACAAGTCAATCAGGAAAGTGATTCGCATTATCATAATGTTAATGTGTCACTCGGCGGGCAATTTAACCGAAACAACATTCATACTTTGCTCAATGGCGAGAATATTGAATCCAATCTTTCGGGAGTTTTCATTACTTCCGGAAATGAATTATTCGACATTCATTCATTAGCAGACCACGCTTTCCCGAATTGCGTTAGTAACGAAAATTACAAAGGCATTCTACTTGGAAATTCTACAGGTATTTTTAATGGTAAAATCCTTGTCAGAAAAGATGCTCAAAAGACTAACGCATATCAATCCAACAAGAATGTTTTGTTGTCTGATACTGCCTCAATTTATACAAAACCTGAGCTCGAAATTTATGCAGATGACGTAAAATGTAGTCACGGAGCGACTTCGGGTGCCTTGGACGAAATCTCCATTTTTTATCTTGTGAGTCGTGGAATTGGTAGGAAAAAAGCTGAAGCTATGATTTTAAATGCAATAGCTGATGATATAATTGACTTAATCAAGCACGAGCCATTGAGATTGCATCTAATCGAAAGAGTCGAAAACAAACTAAATCAATAACAAAAACGGTGTCAAATTAGCACCAAATAAAAATGCACACAAAAGTTATAAAAAGTATAGATGTCGAATCGGTAAGGAAGCAATTCCCGATTTTAGATATTATGGTTCATAAGAAACCTTTGGTTTACCTTGATAATGCTGCAACTACCCAAAAACCATTGGCTGTGATAGATTCGATGGATAAATTCTACCGTGAGTATAATTCTAATATTCATCGTGGTGTCCACAAACTAAGTCATCTTTCGACATCGCAATACGAAAAATCTCGTCAGACTATTCAAGGTTTTATCAAAGCGGCAGAGCCTGAAGAAATTATTTTTACTAAAGGTGCAACTGAAGCAATTAATTTAGTTGCTTATTCATACGGTTTGATGAATCTTGGAAAAGACGACGAAATATTAATTTCGCATATGGAGCACCACGCTAATATAGTTCCATGGCAGATTTTATGTCAAAAAACGGGTGCTGTACTCAAAGTTATCCCGATTAATGACGACGGCGAATTGATAATGGATGAATTCTATAAATTATTATCTCCAAAAACTAAGATTGTTTCAATTGTTCATATATCAAATACATTAGGTACTATCAATCCGGTCAAGGAAATAATTGATGCTGCTCACTCTGTGGATGCAGTAGTTTTGATTGATGCGGCACAATCGGTTCATCACGCTTCAATCAATGTCCAAGCATTGAACCCGGATTTTCTTGTATTTTCGGGTCATAAAGTTTACGGTCCAACCGGAATTGGAGTGCTTTACGGCAAAAGAGCAATATTAGAGTCAATGCCACCTTACCAAACAGGTGGAGATATGATTAAATCCGTTAGTTTTGAAAAGACTATTTTCAATGATTTACCAAATAAGTTTGAGGCGGGGACTACAAATATCGCAGGTGCAATTGGTTTAGCAGCAGCTATTGAATTTATAGATTCTCATGGAATTGAAAACATTGCCATTCACGAAGCTAATTTGTTGAATTATGCAACCGAAAAATTATCGCAAATTGAACAACTCAAAATAATTGGAACAGCTACTAAAAAGTCTGCGGTTATTTCTTTTGTTTTGGACTGCGCTCATCCGCATGACATTGGAACTCTCTTAGATTTGGAAGGTGTTGCTGTCCGAACAGGACAACATTGCACTGAACCTCTAATGAAGCGATTCGGGATTCCTGCAACGACTAGAGCATCATTTGCGGTTTACAATACTTATGAAGAAATTGACGTTTTATATAATAGTATTTTAAAAGTAATAAAACTATTTAGTTAATGAAATGAGCGAAATAAACGAACTATATCAACAGGTTATACTTGACCATAACAAAAATCCGCGTAATTTCGGGATTATAGACGATGCTACAAACACAGCCGAAGGACACAATCCTCTATGTGGCGACCAAATTGATGTATATGCTAAAGTTGAGAGCGGTAAAATTCTTGAAATCAAATTCAAAGGTGCCGGCTGTGCCATATCCAAAGCATCTGCTTCGATTATGACCACATTGATTGTTGGCAAAACAGTTGCAGAAGCCAAAGGTTTATTTGATGATTTTATCAATATTGTCACTGCTGACCTCAGCGACAAATGCGATACACTCGAACTCGGCAAATTGGCAGTTTTTTGCGGTGTACGCGAATATCCCGCTAGAGTAAAGTGTGCAAGCCTTGCATGGCACACGATGATGAAAGCAATTCAAAAGTCCGAGTTAGATGATGCCCCCGTTTCAACCGAAGATATGGAGATTACAATATGAGAGACAAAACTTTCACACCCCAAGAATTAGAAGATGCTGTCGTAGAGTCAATTAAGACAGTTTATGACCCGGAGATTCCGGTAAATGTTTATGATTTGGGATTGATTTATGACATAAGCATAACGGGCGAAAACGAAGCCGTAATTTTAATGACACTAACAGCACCCAATTGTCCCGAAGCAGGAGTACTGCCGGGTACAGTTGAACAAAAAGCGAAGGAAGTTGAAGGCATCACCGATGCCAAAGTGATTTTGACATTTAATCCGCCTTGGGACAAAAGCATGCTTAGCGATGCTGCTCGATTGGAATTAGGACTATTTTAACTTAACATAAACAGGTAAAAACAATAATGGCATTGAAATTTTATTTGCTTAAAATTAAAAATCTGACAAGAGAAACTCACGACACTGTTTCAATTTCCTTTGAAGTACCCAATGATTTGAAAAGCACCTTCGCCTATAAGCAAGGTCAATACTTAACTTTGAAAGTGCCCGTTAACGGTGTAGAAAACAGGCGAGCGTATTCAATTTGCTCAAGCCCCATAAGCGATACCGATTTGACAATTGCTGTCAAAAAAGTTGATGACGGCGTTGTGTCTCGTTATTTAAATGATTCGCTCAAAGTAGGGGACTATCTTGAAATTATGCCTCCGATGGGCAATTTTGTTGTTGATGTTTCCGAAGATTCTCAAAGACATTACGTAATGATTGGTGCCGGAAGTGGTATCACGCCATTGATTTCGATGATTAAAACAATACTTCATGTTGAATCGAAATCACAAGTTACACTAATATATCAAAACAGAAGTACTGATACAATAATATTTCAAAATGAGTTAGAAAAATTAGCTGTCAAATATAGCAATCGTTTGGTGATAGTTCATATTTTGAGCCGTCCTGAAAGTGACTGGACAGGACTTAGCGGAAGATTGAATGCTGAAAAAATCAAAAGATTGATTAATAATATTGAAATCAAAAACATTTTTTCCGCACAATTTTATTTATGCGGTCCACAGGGCATGATGCATGAAGCAGAAACTGCGCTGAAGGAGCTGAATGTTGCCACTCATCAAATTCACAAAGAATCTTTCACTGCACCTTTACCAAAGATTGTAGATGAATCTGAACACAATATTCTACTAAAACAAGAAGAAGAACTTACAACAAGAACCGTTAAATTGAGACTTTATGGCGAGAATTACGTCTATGAAGTAGAGCCGGACGAAACTGTTCTCACTGCGGCAATGCGAGAAGGTTACGACCCACCTTTTAGTTGTCAAATCGGAGCTTGCTCTACATGTAGAGCGAAGTTGGTTTCCGGAAAAGTTCTAATGGATGAGCGAGATTCGCTCACAGACGATGAAATTGAAGAAGGATTTATTTTAACTTGCCAATCACATCCTCTTACTGATGATGTTTTGATTGATTATGACCAAAATTAATTTGTTTTTTACAAAAAATAACTATATATTTAGAGTAAACTAATTTTCAAATTTTATAAAGGTAAATTTATGACTGCAATAATTGATGGAATCGAAGTAGAAAAAATCAACACCGGCATTTTTGGTGCTGAAGACCAAGATTCAATTTATGTAACTCGCAGAGCAATCGAAAAAGTTTTGCAAATCCGTAGCGATAACAGTGTACCTGAGGATTATTCACTCAGATTGGGCACTCAGAGCGGTGGATGCTCAGGAATGAACTATATTTTGGGATTCGACTCAGAAATCAGCGATAATGATAGATTGATTGAATCAAGCGAATTCAATTTCCTGATTGATAACAAGAGCCTGTTTTATTTGATGGGCATCACGCTTGATTTTGTTGATGATGTACATGGAAGTGGTTTTGTGTTCAACAACCCCAACAACGCTAAAACGTGTGGTTGCGGCGGTGGCGGACATCACTAATTCCTGCCTGCTAATGAAAAAGAGCTTTTCCCGAAAGGATAAGCTCTTTTTTTTATAGAGAAGTAGGGACAGAACAGCGTTATATCCAAATATGGTCATTCTGAGCGAAGCGAAGAATCAAGCTTTAAAAATTCATGGATTCTTCGCTTCGCTCAGAATGACGGTGAGCTTTCTGACTTTGTAACAAAAAGATAGAAAATTATTTAAAATATTTTCAATTTTTATTTGGAAATCTCAAAAAGCTTTTTTAAGTTAGCAATGTACAGACATACAAAATGGAAATCTGATGTTGAAAATTTGTATAATAGGAATTTCTACAGAGCTACAGAGCTACAGAGGAGCGACGAGATGTTAAAATCTTATTGTACCCTATTGCACAGAGCTTTTCCACAATCAATTACAATTGAAACACACAAGAATCTTAGACTAATTCTATCAACTAAACTCTCGCAAAGTTCATTGACATTCTATAAATCGTATCGCAAATAAACAAGCGAGGTATGATTTGATTCGAGAATGACACCCAAAGCACGGGGAGCTTTGGGGGTGTTCAGAATACCCAACGCGGGAACTTCTAAGTTTATTGGTTTTATATTAAATAAGTTTTTAAATTAATTTGAGTAATTATATGAAAAAAAATCATATTTTAGGTAATGCTATATTAATTATTGCATTAATGCTATCTTTTAGTAGTTCAAATTTAAATTCTCAACAATGGCCTCCTTTGGGACCTTGTTACACATTAGGAAATTGCACTCGTACACCAAATTCGATTCAATTAGAGTATATGGGATGTACAGTTGTCGTTGTATATCAAGTTATTTATTGCCCTCCAGGACGATATCAATTCCAAATTGATTATATTACTTATAGTGCAGGTGGAAATTGTGTCAATTTACATCTATATTTACATCCAGATGATAATTTCGAACCAAATGCTGAAAGGTATATGCAAATGAAAAAGGACGTATATAAAATGTTGTTTGATAACAGATGGGAATCTATTAGACAAAATTATACATGTCCACTATTTGCTGAGTTTGTATATTGGTGGGAGGGTGATTGTGCAATGGCATGTGAAGTGATTCTTGAAAATGGAGAGCATGTTTTTTCTACTAAAAGTTGTCAAAATCTTGCATGTTGCGGCAAAAGGTTCACCTATTGTTTTGCCGGAGATACTCAAGAAGATATAATATATGAACATACATATTGGGTTGGAACTGCATGCCCTCCTCAAACAGTACCTGATTTCAGTTTATGTCCTGAAGTAGGTGATTATTTTCAAGAGGTCAGGATTGTTGGTGTGAATGCTTCATATTGCGTTAGCACATGTTTCGAAGATTAGGAGGTTTTATGAAAACACTACTTGCAATTTTAACATCTTTCTTAACAAGTTTAAACCTTATATCTATGGATTACGTCAAAATGTATAATAATGAACAAAATGTTACAATTTCCAAATATGAAGTTGTAGATGGAATTCAAAAATTACAATCACGTGAACAATATAAATTTAAAACAAATGTTAAACTCTTAGACGACTCAAATACTTTGAAAAAAGAAATCAATATGATTGACCATCAATATGATAGTTATTCATTTGATAAAAACTCAATATTTCTGGATGAATCACATGTAACTATATATCATAAGAACAATTATTGTTCTAAGAGTGATATTAAACAAGTATTTATTTACAACATATTGGGTGAATCTCTTATATGCAGCATTGAGCATGTTGACAATGAATGTATTATAGTTGAGGCTAATCAATTAATGAGTGGTCCTTATATGATAGTATATACTGACGAAAATAATAATAGCACTTTTGGCAAATTTATTGCGAAATAATAGTATGCCTTGCTGTAATTCAAAACAGCAAGGCTTTTTTTTCTATTTGGAGATGAAAAATGAAACGAATATTTTTATATATGCTAATTTTTATAGCTTTAATATCAAGTCTTCAATCTCAGGAAATCATACAAAGAAATCTATATGATTATGCCCCTGAAGAGCGTTTGTGGGATAATAGTTATGTATTTGATTATATTGATGGTAATAAATTATTCATTTATACAACAATAAAGTTAAACGAACCCCATAGACTCAAAATCATACTAATCAATGCATTAGGTGACACTATAAAATTATTGAATTCAGATAAAAACATTAAAATTTATGATGTTTTTATAGATAAAAATAGTAAAATTAAAATAGTAGGTAACTTTAGCGTTCGTGACGATTTTGGTTGGGTATCTCACGTAGCACCTACATATTTGGAGCTTGATAAGGAATTGAATATTATAAATGAAGCCACAAGCGAGCCAATTGAGAGTCTCACATTCATTCCATATTATTTTTCCAATGATGGCAGTGAAATTCTAAATCCTGAATACATTCAAAGCGAAGATAATTTATATATGAATAGATTTTACTTGAATTTGGAATTAAAAGAAAGAAAAAAAGTAAACCTGTTCCCACTGAAAGTTCCCAACACTTTTTCCTCAATTAGTATGGAAAGATATAATACAGGACATTATGTAATTATTAACGAAGAGACAGGAGAATTTCCATATAGATATAACAAAATAAATTTACTTACAATTGACGAAACTTTGACACCAAAATCATTGATTAAGTATGATGAATCTCTATATACTACTTTTTTTGTCAATTCCAACCCGAATGGAGATTTTTTAATTAAATACAATGAAGTTAACTTGAATGTTTATAAGAAAACTTTTCTTGCCACTTATTCTAACAACTTAAAATATATGTATTCGAGCGATACTTTAAATATTTCATCTAATTCTGAAGATAATTCATTGTTTAAAGATGCAAGAATACTTAACGACGGATCAATGATAATCAGACATGAAAAAGCTCCGGATTATAGCCAATATATAAAGCGTTATAAAAATGATGGCAGTCATAATTATGAATTCTTAATGATGTCCTTCGTTGGGGATACAGCATCACTTGATTTTACAAAGTTTCACGATTCAAATGACAACTTGATTTATCTTTCTACTCAATATGCTTATAGAGGGTACAAATGGGAAAGTAAATATCCTGTTGCTTATTTTCAAGTAGCACTATATGTCATAGGCGAACCTACAAGTGTTGAAGATAATATTGATTTCACGTACAAATTTCACATTTATCCAAACCCGTCACGAAATTTGATTAATATCGGCTCAATAAATGAGTGCCAATCTATTGGCAAACAAGTTGATATTTACAACTTGCTTGGCGAAAAAGTTTTATCGGTACTTGGTAGTGATAATCCTTATTTTACAATTGACATCTCAAATTTGGGTATAGGAACATATTATGTAAGATGTGGCAGATGTACTGGAAATTTCTTCAAATTTGAATAGTTTTTCATTCAAAAAGCTAAACTGAAAATCCTTGTTCCGTCAGATGTAACACCTGAAGGGACAAAACAAAAAAAAAGAGGCAGTTTATGAAACTGCCTCTATATAAAGTAAATAACTAAGAAGCTTTCGTATCAGCAGCGCAAGCACAAGCACTTGTTCCGCAAGCGGTCGCTGCGGGTTCACTTTTTTCGGGTGGAGAAGCTGACTTTTTTGTATAATCAGTCTGATAAAACCCTGTACCTTTGAACACAAGACCAATATTTTTGCTGAAAACTCTGACCACTTCACCCGGATTTTCGCAATTGCATAAGCCTTTAGGACTATGAGTTAGCGGAGCGTCAGCGAATTTTTGCTGATACTCGAAAACCGTTCCGCACGATTTGCATTTATAATCATAAGTTGGCATAAATCATTCAATAATTTGTTTCAAATAATAAAGCTAAGACGAAAGTTCAATTACTAATATTTTACATTCCTAATGAGCAATATTACAACATCGGGCTTATAATATGTCTCCAAACAAAATACAATCCAACTGCGATGAACACCCAACCAGTGATTTTAATTGCCCAATTTTGGAATTTGTTGACATTGTCGAATGCTTTGGCAATCTTGTTGGCACTGAAAGCCAACATCAAAGCAAAAATCAATACAGGCAATGCCGTTCCGAGCCCATATACAGTCGGTATAATAAAAATCGAATTGAATGACATAGACATTGGAATTAGACTCCCGAAATACAATCCTGCCGATACGGGGCAAAATGTAAGAGCAAATATAAAACCTAATGCTGTAGCTCCGAAATAGCCGGAGTTTGCCAATTTGCCTTGCATTTTTTCGCTCAAATTTCCACTCAAGCTGAAATTGACTTTAAAAACATTTAGTAAAAATAGCCCAACTATAATCAAACCGGGACCAATTATCAAGTTCATGTACTTTTGGAAAAATCGTCCGAGCTCCGGAATTGAGAAAAAGCTCCACAGAATCAGCGCAGCAAGAATCACATATGCTAAAACACGCCCGAGTGAATAAAATATTCCAGACCAAATTGTTTTGTTGGCACCTTTGATATTTTTACCTATATACGAAACAGCAGCAATATTTGTAGCTAAAGGGCAAGGACTAATTGACGTCAGGATGCCAAGCCACAATGCAGAGCCGATTGCAATTATAAAATCGGATTCCATTATAACTCCTTCAAATACGCACTTATCTCTTTACGAACGTAATTATTGAAATCTTTTTCATTACGGTTGAGTTGCCAGATTTTATCTGCGGCTTTCCATTTTGTTTCTTTGCCATTTTTTGTCAATGAAATTACAAGTGTTTGATTGAACAAATCATAATCCTCAACAAAATGTTCGTTAGCTTTTTCATCAAAGTTGACAACTTCAAACTTGATTTTATTCGATTTTAGTTCATTTGCGAATGATTTATTGACAGTTTCGACAATCATAGCTTCCATTTTCGTGCAAGTTACGCATCTGAATTCGCCATGGAAGTAATATACTTTAACAATATTCTCCGCCTTTTGCGAAGTGCTTGACATAAGCATAACTGCTAATGACAAAATAACGAGTGACATAATCAATTTTTTCATGATAATCTCCATTTTTAATTATTTTAATAATTCCATAATTTGAATTTTATTTAGTAATTTACCACTTGAAATTACTTTTTCATCCAAAACAAGTCCCGGTGTCATCATGATACCATAATTCATGATATCGTTGATGTCCGTTACTTTTTCCAAAGTGTAGTCCAAGCCTAATTCCTTGAGTGCTTCTCTTGTGTTTTCTTCTAATTTCAGGCATTTTGCACAGCCTGTTCCCAAAATTTTTACTTTTTTCATAAATTGTTCCTATATTAAACTATAAAAATAACCAATTAAGCTTGACATAACTATGACTAAAATCACATAAGTAGCTGTTTTTTTTCCGCCCAATACGCTATAAATCACAAGCATACTTGGAAGCGACAAAGCCGGACCGGCAAGCAAAAGCGACAAAGCCGGACCTTTTTGCATTCCGTTGCCCATGAGCCCTTGAATAATCGGTATTTCCGTCAAAGTTGCGAAATACATGAATGCCCCTAAAACTGAAGCAATAAGATTAGCCATGTAAGAGTCTCCACCTACTGCAGTATTAATCCAAGCCGATGGAATGATGCCTTCTCCACCCGGCATTCCGAGTAAAAATCCGGCTATGATGACGCCATAGAACAACAAAGGCATAATTTGCTTAGCAAAATCCCAACTACTGTTGAACCAATTCCTGTTTTCTTCGCCACTAAAATAAAGTGATACACCCAAACCTACAATGCCCAAACCGAATGCAACCGAAGGATTAGGGAATGCAAATGCTGCAATGGTCACAACTAAAGCTGTGATCGCCATATATAGCACTTTCACATTGAACCAATAATACAATATCGCTCCGTAAATCAATGATAAAATTGATGTCAAAATCCATTTATATTCATAAACATAACTTGTCCATCCTGCGCCCGAATCAGGATTTCCCCAATTAGAAACAAGTATAATCACTATCATTAACACGAAAAAGATTACATTTTGTAACATTGGGCGTTCGCTTTCATCATCGTCAGTATCTGCCATTTGAACAGTTCTCGATTGGGCTTCTTTTATAAAAAGCCAACTCATAATCAAGCCGATAACGACACTAAAAACGATTGCAGTTATGCCACGAGCAACTCCCAATTCAAAGCCAATGACCTTTGCCGTCATAATGACAGCCATTATATTAATTGCCGGACCTGAATATAAAAATGTTGTGGCAGGACCTAAACCGGCTCCCATCTTGTAAATTCCGGCAAACATAGGCAATACGGTGCATGAGCATACTGCCAATACAAATCCTGAAACCGATGCCACTCCATAAGCCATTAATCTGTTTGAGTTGGGACCCAAATATTTCAAGACAGCGGCTTGGTTTAGAAATACTCCAATTGCTCCGGCAATATAAAATGCGGGAAGAAGACATAAAATTACATGCTCTTGTGCGTACCATTGAGTAAGCTGCAAAGCTTGGTCTAATGCATTTGTAAACCGAAATTCGTTAATCGGTACAAATACAAACGCCAAAAATACTGCTGCAATCCAGGCAAGTATTTTCCACTCTTTTTTCCATTCCATAAAAAACCTCGGTTTGTGTTAGAAACCATTTGTTATAAATCTATTTAACTTTTGAAAAAACATACATCATTTCAATCGAAATTTGACGAGAACGCTCATCATATTTTTGAGATTCCAACTCAGTGCTGTCGAATGCTTTGGGATCATCAAATGGCAGTGCAAATCGTGCATCAACTCCAGGTACAAAAGGACATGTTTCATCAGCTTCAGAGCAAACCATTATGGCTGCAAAATTTTCTGAAGGATTGAATTTATCGTTGAAAACTTTGGAAAATGCTGAAATCGTATTCACAGAGTTTCCGTATGATACTTTATACACGGGATTAGTGCCGTCTTTCTCGACATTAATCTCAAATCCGCATCTTCTCATCGAATTCACCGCAGTAATATTGAATGCAGTAGCTTCAGTTCCGCCCGAAAAAGTTTCAACATTCGATATACCGTAATATTCCGCTGCTACAGCTGCCCAAATCTGAGCAATGTGACTACGTCGCGAATTATGCGTACAAATAAAATTTAATTTAATAATTTCATTTATAGAGAATTTATTTCGTATATAATCCGACAATTTTTCAAGTTTTTCTTTGCGTTCAATCGTGATTTTTGAAAAATCTCGTGATTTTTCCAAGTAGTTCAATATTTTTTCATTAATTATCATATTTTTTTCTATTAGTTTTACGGACATAAATCCGGATTTTCGATTCTCAAATCATCTGTTGATTTGAAATATTTTTCCTTAATTTTGATTGCAACACCAACAAGGGCGATCATAATTGGCACCTCGACAAGTGGTCCGATAACCGCCGCAAACGCTTCGCCCGAGTTGATTCCGAATACTGCAATCGCAACAGCAATTGCTAATTCAAAATTATTACTCGCTGCGGTAAATGCTAATGTTGCTGATTTTGAATAATCTGCTCCTAATTTCTTGCTCATAAAAAATGAGACAAAGAACATGACTACGAAATAAATGAGCAACGGAATTGCAATGCGAAGTACGTCAAGTGGCAATTCCAAAATTGCTTCGCCTTTGAACGAGAACATGACAAATATCGTAAATAATAGTGATATCAATGTTATTGGTGAAATTGTAGGAATGAATTTATTCGAATACCAATCTTCGCCTTTCTTGTTTTTTAGAATAATGCGAGTAAGTAATCCGGCAAAAAATGGAATCCCCAAATATATTAATACACTTTCGGCAATTTGACCGATTGTAATATCAATTTCGAGCACTTTCAACCCAAGCCACGACGGCAATATTGTAAGGAAAATATAGGCATATAATGAGAAGAACAAAATTTGAAAAACGGAATTAAACGCAACAAGTCCCGCAGCGTATTCGGTATCGCCTTTGGCAAGGTCATTCCACACAATTACCATCGCAATGCATCGCGCCAGACCAATGATAATCAATCCGGTCATGTATTCGGGGTAATCTTGCAGGAAAATTACTGCCAATGCAAACATCAAAATCGGACCAATCACCCAGTTTTGGACGAGCGATAAACCCAAAATCTTGACATTGCGGAAAACTTCCCACAGCTTTTCGTATTTTACTTTGGCAAGTGGGGGATACATCATCAAAATCAGACCTATTGCTATTGGAATATTCGTCGTGCCGGATTGGAAAAGTTCCCAAAATGAGGAAATTCCCTCGAAAACTCTTCCGCTCAAGAGCCCCAAAGCCATTGCCAAGAAAATCCAAAGCGTCAAGTATCGGTCTAAAAATGATAATCTCTTCTGTTGCATCAGATTTTCACCCCGACTACTGTAATGCTCATTATGATTTCAGGGTTTTGTTTGAACGCAATGATTTCGTCCTCATTCAAATAATCTTTCAAAATCGAATCAGGCATCTCAATGTTTTTTTGCTTCATAATTTGGGCAGACGCGAAGCCATTATCGGCAATTATTTTCATGTAATCATCTTTTAGCAATGCTCCGGCGACGCATCCGGCATACATTTCAGCAGATTTTTTGACATTTCCGGGCAATTCCGTACCGGTTACAATATCGGAAACTGAAAATCTGCCGCCGGGTTTGAGAATTCGGAATATTTCTTTAAATGCTTTATCTTTGTCCGGCACAAGGTTGAGTACACAATTGCTAATCACCACGTCCACACTGTTGTCGGGGAGAGGAATTTGTTCGATTTCACCAAGGATAAATTCGATATTGTCCAATCCGATTGCAGCTTTATTTTTTTCGGCTTTATCAATCATTTCCTGCGTCATGTCCAAACCAATCACTTTGCCTGTCGGACCAACTTCTTTCAGAGCTACGAAGCAATCGTTTCCGGCGCCGGAGCCTAAATCAAGGACTATATCGCCTTGCTTGATGCCTGCAAACTCTGTCGGAATGCCGCAACCAAGCCCCAAATCAGCATTTGGATTGTAGCCGGCTAAGTTGACATAGCTGTCACTCATTATCGTATAATCTATGTTATCTCCGGCACAGCAACCGCAGCTACCGGCAGCTAAACTATCATTGAGAACGGCTATTTGACCGTATTTCTCTTTTACGACATCTTTTATTGAACCACTATTCATTTTTAAACCCTTTTATATTTAGCAAAATAACGAAATGACTTGCGTTTTTTATGTGCCACAAATCATGTTTCTGTCTGTTATAAGTAATTTAAGCTTGTCATTCAACAGCTCAATATCGCGTTCAGTATGTTTATCAATCATCGCCAAACAATCGTCAATCAGCAAGCTGCGTTCCCGATTTATCCGGTAGTTGACCCACTTGCCATCTTTCTCATCCTCGATTAGCCCTGCTTCTTTGAGCAGAGAGAGGTGCTTCGAGACGGTAGAAGTAGCGAGTTGGAGTACATCGGTGATTTCGCAAACGCATAGCTCACGCTCCTTCAGCATAGAGATGATTCTCATTCTGTTGCTGTCGCTCAAAGCCTTCAATATTTTCAACATTTCTTTCATATCGTTTCGTTAAATGACGAAACGAAAGTAAGGAATATTTTTCACATATGCAAATAAAAATTTTTCTTGCACAATAAAAATATTTTTGTATGTTGCAAAGTGAAGATTTTAGATTATGAAAATGTTGTGAATATGATTAACAAGCATGATACTCATTCCAAAATACAAGTTTTCTTACTTGTATTCTTTTTTCTTTCTGCGTACGGAGAGTTATTCGCCCAAAAAGAAGCATATAATTGGGATTATGGCGGAAAATGGGTTATCACATTCGATACACCGGATGGCGAGCCAAAAATATTAAGAGAAAGTATTAGCAATGCGAGAGAAGGATGCTCATCAATATCTGATTCAAGCGGAAAATTTCTATTTTCAACTAGCGCTGTGTCGGCATATTCATATACCGGAATACCGGATTCTATTAAAAAGAGTAATGGTTTTTATGAACCTTTTTGTACTTTGTTTGATAACGATGGTTTTGCAAGAGCAGGCCAAACAGGATTAATTGTTAAACAACCGGGCAATAATAATAAATATTATATTTTTGCTTCAATGTGTAAATTTGAAAATTATAATTATTTTACAACGAGATATAGTATTGTTGACATGGACGGAAATAATGGAGTAGGCGAAATGATTGTTACCGATAGAGATTTATTCAAAAATTCAGGAGAAAAATTAATTGGAATCAAACATGGTAACGGGAAAGATGTGTGGATTATTTCACATGAGTTAAATTCTCGTACATTTCTCGCTGCCTTATTAACAGAAAATGGCATAGAAACCGACATTGTAAAAAGCACAACTGGAGCATTTCATCCTCTTTTTGGTCCTTTTCCCAATGCTTTAAGTCAAGCATTTTCAGGATTAATGACTTCAAATATTGAAGGAGATTTAATTTCGCTATTAGTTACACATACTAATAGTCTTGATATCTTGAGTTTCGATAAACTGACAGGAGAAACTAAGTCTTTACTTAGTTTTAACATTGGTGATTTATTTGTTGACTTGAATGGTAAGCAAATGAACTTATATGGAATTGGGCTTTCACCTGATTCAAAGAAATTATATGTCTCAACGATTGATGTTTATAATAAATTAATACAATTTGATATTAGCATATTAGATTCAAGCAGGATTTTAGCGTCAGCTTATGTAGTTTATGAAAATAATCATTCTATAAATGAAAATATAGCAGATGGAGCTATACAATTAGCTCCTAATGGTAAAATATATTTAAGGAATATTACTTCAATATTTGGAAATCCTCCAAGTTTAATTCAATCACTTTTCGTTATAAATAAACCGAATTTGTCAGGTGTAGATTGTAGTTTCATGGCTTATGATAAATTTATCTTTCAAAGAAGTAAATTTCATTTAGGCCTTCCCAACTTTGTTCAGGGATTAATTGATTTTTGGGTCAAAATAATTCCGGATTCTGTTTGCGAAGGCGATGATTTAGTCCTCCGTGTTGACGTACAACCGGATATTACGACCAACAAATACACATGGCTCGCTCCTGATGGTACGCAATATTCCGGCAAAACACTTGCAATTCGTAATGCAAAATTCTCCGATGCAGGGTTGTACAAAGTCACCGTTGATATAAATAGTACAATTCGCTCGGATTCGGTAATGATTACTATTTTACCTAAACCGATTGCAAAAATTATCGGCGATACTCTTTTATGCGACGGTGCTACAATGCAGCTACGTGCCCAACCAGGAGCTAATTATAAATATAAATGGTCAACAGGTTCAACTTCAGACAGAATTACAATTAATAAAATTGGTCAATATATCCTAACTGTCGAAAATGAAAACGGATGCATCGCTCACGACACAATAAATATTAAATTAGGTGATGAATTGCTTTTCTCCATCCTCGCTCCCGATTATATTTGTTTGGGCGACACTATTGTTCTGAGGACGAGTTTAGAGGGCGAAGGATATAAATACGATTGGTCAACGGGTGAAAAAACTCCGGAAATAGTGATTACTCGCGGTGGTGAATATTCCGTCACAGTCATATCTGATGCAGGTTGCACAGGCACAGAAACAATCACAATCGAAGAATTTGAAAAGCCCGAAATTAATTTCGAGAAATATTTGTACGAACTGTGCGAAGGGGAGAGCGTAACACTTCGCCCACTCGAAATTAATCCCGAAAATAAATACAAATGGAACGACGGTTTAAATTCCTCCGAACGCATTATTCGTAAATCCGGCGATTATTATCTCGTGGCAACTTCTCCCAACGGCTGCACAGACACAGCCTTTGCTAAAGTCACAGTTTACGCTCTGCCAAAAGCCGAAATTCTCGCATCGTCGCTCTCAGCCTGTTTCGGCGAAGAAATCACATTAACCGCGAATAATTTCAATCCCGATTATAAATATTTCTGGTCAACAGACGAAACAAGCGAATCAATCACGGTTTCCG
>JAGXRP010000036.1 GCA_018335795.1 Desulfobulbaceae bacterium
CACTTTCACTTCGTCGTTGATAATCGCGTCTTCGATTGGTTTGCCATTTACGTGTGCTTCAAACCATAAAGTAGCAAGACCACCATTTTCAGCAAATTCATTTTCTGAGTAACGAGTGATTTCAGTTGGGCGTAATACATAAACTGCAACAGGTGCCGAATATACATGAGGAGTTGCACCCGGACCGCCGATACGAGCATGATAGAGACCTGCTTGATGATGCTTCAAATTATTGAAGAACAAAATCGGGTCAGTAGCACCCGGCACAGGAACGCCGTCTTTGTACCATTGGTAATTCATCGGAGCATCGTAACCGATTGCTGATGTAACCGAAATGTAATTGTTTGTGGAATTAACGCAATTTACGATACCTTCGCTTTGGGTTATGAGTGAAACAGACAATGTTAATTCATGAGAACCTGCATAATAGGATATTCTATTCAAACCGTCAAAATCAGATGATTCAATAATATATGCATAGCCATCAGAATAATCGAAAAGTGCGGGTCCAAAGAGTAAGCTGGGGGAATATATCTTAATATGCAAATCTGCCGTATTAATGAATTCGATGAATTCAACACGCGAATCTTTGTCGTAACCTTTGTCTTGCCATGATTCCAAATCACGATTAACACCTTTATCGGAAATCAAAGTTCCACCGTTTGTAAAGAAAATATTTTGATTCGAATTCATGACCATACCAACTTGAAGAGCAGGTGCAGTTCCAATATTCATGAAAATATTTCTCATGATGCTTCCTGCATTGCTCGACATAATTGTAGGATAGAAACTACTTTCAGTTACTACAGAATTGTAGAATACACCCAAGTTCGGAGAATTGATTAAATTCAAACCGTAAATGTTCGAGCCAGCCAATTGATTGTTACCAATGGCGCCGGCAGCGTTTTCAGCTTTCAAAAGTGCATATCCGTAGTTTACGGTTTGGCTAATGTTGACATAGTTTTTATCAACTAATGTGTGAGCACCCATAACGTAAATACCGTTAATGTTAGTACATCCGACAATCGAATTTGAAATAATTTCAGCCGGATTGTTAGGATTTTGCGTAGCATGATTAACAAAAATCACAGCATCGTTTGGTGCACCTGTACCACTTATACCGGAAAATTCGTTATTTGCAATCATAGTAGAATTCCACGATGCAATACCGCCGACAGGAGCAGTACCTGAAAGATAGCTGAATTTATTAAATGAAATATCAACATTACTACCAACAACGTTTGGAGTGATTTGGTTGTAAACACCAAGCCATGAGAAATTAGCAAAATCATTATTGCCAATTATGATTGATGGATTGTTAACACTGTTTACAAGGTTATAAATACCAACAGAACCATTCATAAAATTACAATGTGATACATTGATAGGTGAACAGTTTGATACGTCCATAATCGCAAATCCGTTGTTGTATCTTGGTGAATTTGCAACGCCCATGAAACTTACATTTGTAAAATTCAATCCTTTTGCATTTTTTGCGGATACAATTACACCGGCTCCGGCTGCCACATTATTGTTATTACGTATAGTCATATTGCGGAAAGTAACATTTTCCAAGCCTTCCAATAAAATCACAAAATTATTTTGAGCAGTTGTATTAGCAGCTAACACTATATTTTCGGGGAATGATGAGCCACCGATAAATTCAATCTCGTTTTTATTTGGTAAGGGACTGTTCAACACAACTTGACCGGTGTATGTTCCGGGGCGTATTTCAAATGTCACTTTGCCTGGTCCGAAAACACCGCTCGAGTTGATATAAGAAGCTGCTTCCGCCGGTGATGTGAATTGTGAATTTGTAGCGCCAATATAATAAAATCCTGCTGCGAGAGATGGACCTATACCACCGACATATTTATCATTAGTGGCGTCTTCATCTGCGATTCCGTTAGGATTAGAAGTTGCACATTCGACAGCAAAAGGACCTAAAGGTGATTTTGCGTAAAAATTATATGTACCGAGAACTAAGTCAGCTACTTGGTCACGAGGAATATTTATTCCGGTCAAAGTAACGGGGGTTTGGTTAACTCCATCCATAGACCAATTAATTGTAACACTTGTCAATGGTTTTGGTGCATAATTACGTACGCGTGCTCTGACTTGAGTGACACCGGGTCCAAAACCTTCGGGCGGACCAAAAAAGCCAATAACACCGGCATCGTTTAATATTGGTGTAACAGAACTTGTATAGGTGTCATTCGTTGGGTTGCCATCTTTTTCTAAATCGTTAGCTTTACGTACAACTGTTTTAATTTGGAAAGCTCCCCATGGACCGTTAGCAGGATAATCAAAATTGTATGAACCAATTGACACGTTTGTGGAATTGTCTTTAGCCAAGTTACCTGTCCAAGGGTAAGTTCCTTGTAAAACATCATTAACATACCAATCAATATTAACTTTGGCTAATGCTAAGTCACCACTATTACGAAGTGTAGCAGTAATATTGTGAGTTCCTACTCTCCAGGGTTTGGTTGGGCTTGTTATTGCAGTAACATGTGCATCGGGTAGTGGCTCAACTATATTTACTAAAAAATCAATTACATTGCCATAACCTGATATTGAGTTACCACATGGCGCCGGAGTCTGCCCCCATTCCATTCTCATTCTCATACCAGTAACACCGGGTTTAATACCGGAACCTGTAGGTATTTTAATATCGCCTGATGTTGAAGCTCCATCTTGTTTCATAGTGAATGACTCGCCGGTATCAGTAAAACTACCATTTTGATTGAAGTCTATCCACACCGTTACGTTGTCATTGTTGTCCCAGCTTCCGATACCGATTTTCATAGTATAAGTTTTACCCATATCAAGGTTAGGAAGATAATCATTCTTTAAATCAATGTAAGTCTTACAGGACATCGTACCTGTTTCAATGCCTTCAAAGTCAACACTTGCGATGTACTCATAACTACAAGTACCGTTCGCGGTACAATAGCTCGGTTGAGCCTTTGAGGTCGTAATGTTCCATAAAAATGCTATAACTAATAGCATACTAAATCGTACGTAATTTTTCATTACAAAACTCCTAAAAATGTAAAATAATAATTAATCAATAATGAATTTTCTATTAAAATATAATAATTCGCACTATCATCATCCTAAATTTACCAAATAATCTACATTCTGCAAAAAAAAAATACTAAAAAGCAAGATATTTCTTGCTTTTGAAGAAAAAAACACATATTATCGTGCAATTTCTAATTATTACAGACAAATCAAAATTCATTTTGTTACATTTTTGTTTATTATTCTTGATTATCTTAACTGAAAAAACATTATTTTTTTGTGTTCTCTTTTCTTAGTTTTGTATACAAACCTGTTGGCAATTTTGCCTAACTTATTTTTTGTTATGCTAATACTATTTTTTTCAGTTAAATTGAGGTTTTTTATGAAATTTTCTTCTCAGAGATATGCTTTAATCGTGTTTATGTTTTTATTGATGACAAGCATGAGCCAAGCTTGGGACTTCGTAGAAACATTCGAAAAGCATAATGCACCACCAAATAGTTATGCAAACGGCAGCTATGTCGGTGACAATGGTATAACATGGAACTATGTAACCGGCAGAGGCGATGCAGGATTTCCGATTAATGGCAAAGGCTTAATGCTCCGTGACTACCCAAGTTACAATGCGACTTTATTTTCAAGTTCTGTTCCTAATGGAATTGTTAATTTCAGATGTTTACTCAAAAAAGCATTTACGGGAGCCGGTTCACGCCAAGTCGAACTTTATATTAATGGTGTATCCATTGCTACCTCGACTGCTTTTGACAACACTCAAACTCAAGTGTTTGAAGTTAACAATATCAATATCGAAGGCAATGTTGTTATCGAGCTTCGTAATCGTGGTCGCCAAATTGTGATTGATGATTTATCTTGGACAACCTTCGGCAAAGACCACGGTAACACACCAACAAGAATCGAGATTGTTACTCTTGCACCGGCTGAACCGATGAAGAATGTACCTTTCACAGCTATCGTACAATTCCTTGATAACGACGGACTGACTAACTCATTTGACAATGACACACAACTTCAGTTAATGCTTCGCGACGGCTCAGGCAATTTAACAGGAACAAAATTTGTGACTGTTCCTGCAGGACAAACTTATTATACCTTCAAAGATTTATCATACGACAAAGCAGAACAAATCCGTATTCGTGCACACGTAATTAATAACTATGCACCGGAAGAAAAATATTTCGAAATTGACCGCATATTCAATGTTTCGGAAACGCCTGTTCTGATGGCTGATGTTTATAAGCGAGGTCATGTAGGAGCAGTTCATCCAACTTTGGAAGTTTTTGCATTGAACAGTTACGGAATGCCAAACACGAATTATGATGGCTTCAATGCTACAATCAATGTATCAGGTGGCTCATATTCCGGAAGTTCAACAGCACAGTTCAAAGAAGGTATTGCAAAATTCGAAAATATCGTGTTCAGTAATGCTGCTACGTATAGCGTATCATTTTCTGCACCACATCTCGGAAACTCCAATATTACAAATGTCAGTAATATTACCCAACCAACCATGTCTGAAATCATTGTTCCACGCTATATCAAAGGCGAAGGAACATTCTTAGACCAAGGAGGCAACGGCAGAATCCCCCATTTCGCTTTGGTACAAGTTAATGGGCTCCATCCTAATACTGTTTATAGATACGTTTCAGGATGGGTTAAAGATATTCCGAATGTAGAAGAATTAGTTTTCACCGGCGGACGAAATATGCATAAGCAATACTTCAGCAATAACTATACATATAATAGCGGTAAATTCTTGAATAACTCATTTGAATCATCATCTTTGATGTCAGATAATTCAGGCACTGCCAAAGTGTGGATGGCTGTAGTATCCGATAATGATTTCGATGTCAGATATGCAGGAAATAGAGTGAATTGGATTTTGGGTCTCGGTTCCGAAAAAGGCTCCGAGGTTACAAGATTATTCACTAATACTCAATCTGCAGTATTGCGATTCGCTACAGCACAAAACGACTTTAATTGTGATGACTATAATGGCGGTGGTGATGAAGAGCAATCAGCAGGAGCTAAAAAAGATACTGACGAATTCCAAGTTGATGTCCCAAATGACCCTTCATGTGTGTTGTATGCGTCAGGTATTTACGACGCAAAAAGCCCTGCTACACCGATGAATTTCGTTGTTTTATACGATTCAGATGATGAAGTTGTTTCCTCTGCTATTGTACAGTTTGCAGGTTCACAACTCATTACTCTGGGTTTCCCACATCAAGCACCATGGTTTTATGCTGATTACGAACAAAACCCGGGCGCTTTTGCTACAATGATTCCTAATAATTTACCGGGCGGTATTCAAAAAGTTGTCGAATACGATGCAAAAGGTAATATTGTAAATCAATGGACTGACGAAGATGGATTTTGGGCTGGATATAATACTTCTAATAGCAATTGGGGAATGAATCCACCTCACGAAGGCAATTCGCAAGGACAAATTGCCTTCCAATTGCCACACATTCAAATCGAATCACCTATGAGTTACGATGATATTTGCAACAACGGCGATGAATTCCCAATTCAATTTGATGCTCGTGGCACAAGCCAAGTAAATATTTGGATACAACGCGATGAAATGCCTTGGGAAGTGATTGCCGCAAATGTTGATGCAAGAAACGGTTATTATGATTGGTATATTTATCGTGAAATTTACACAGGTACTGAAAATAGAATCAGAATTACATCAGTCGAACATGGATATGTTTTGGCTGAATCAGGTCTGTTCAGAGTTTTTGATGCGCCAATTCATTTGGGTAATTCAGAATCAGCAATTTATTGCCCCGATGAAGTTATCCAAATTTCAGTTACAGCAGACGGTTCAGACATGCAGTATCAATGGTTCAAAGACGGCGTTCCAATGAAAGACGGTACACGCATAAATGGTTCGCAGACCGAAATTCTTACTATAAATGGTGTTCGTCATCATGATGCAGCTGTTTATACTGCAATTGTAAAAGGTAATTCTACTTGCGACCCGATTTATTCAGGCGATATCGCAGTTTATATTGCTCGTCCACTTGGATTTATTCTTCCAATCTCCGACCAAACAATTGGTGAAGTTATTGGACAAACAGCCACTTTAACCTTCCGTGCTCATGTAAACGGGTTTGAAAGAGAGCACCCTCTTTACAAACAATATGATATAAAAGTTCAGTGGTACAAATATGTTGACGGTCAAAACGACCTCAAACTTGTTGATAATGACCGTATATCAGGCTCAAAATCGGATTATTTGACTATTAGAGATTTGAGAAGTTCTGATTTAGCGTCTTATTATGCAATTATTACCGGAAGATGCGGTACAAGCGCCAAATCTTACATGTTCAATCTTATCGAAATGGACATCAAAATCACAAAAGAGCCGGGTGCGGTTGTTACTTGTCTTGGAGATGAAAGTGTACAATTCAGTGCCGAAGCTACTACAGCACAAGGTTTGGACATTGTTTACCAATGGCTGAAAAACGGCAACCCGATTATGGAAAATGACAATTACAAAAATGTCAAAACTTCAACACTTACAATTTTGGCTCCGACAAAGGCTCATGAAGGCAATTACAGCCTCAGAGCAAGCATTAACGGTGGTGGGGCTTTTGTTTTATCATCTTCGGCATCTTTGAAAGTCAATACAATACCTGAAATCACTATGCAACCTGAATCTGTAACCACAGAAGAAGGAAGTTCGATTATGCTTGAAGTTGCCGCAATAGGCAATGACGCTCTTGAACCACTTGTCTATGCTTGGTTTAAAGATGGCGTTGAAATTGATGGTGAAACTGCACCTGTATTGCTAATCGAAAACGCTCAGATTGAAGATAATGGTAGCTACTATTGCACTATTTCAAATGATTGCGGCGCTGTAATGAGTTCGGAAGCAACAGTTGAAGTTGCATCGGGCACTACAGATGTTCAAGCTCAAATGCGCAACGGCTATATACTTAACGCTCCTATTCCGAATCCTGTGATTGGAAATTCCGAAGTTAAATTCTTCGTTCCACAGACAAATCATGTCAAAGTGGCTTTGGTCAATGAAGCAGGACAAGAAGTAGCAATACTCTTGAATGAATTAAAGTCCGAAGGAGCGCATTCGCTCAACATTGATTCTAAAGCTCTGAACTTAGTGTCAGGCACCTATTATATTACTTTACTGACTAATGATGTTCAATTATCTAATCGCATGATTGTAATCAGATAAGTTGATTTTGCTTTTTAAATTAAAATGGCTGACTCTTAATTGGGTCAGCCATTTTTTTTATAGTAATAATTTTGGAATTTTTGAAAAGCTTTTTAATCTATTTGCGAAAGCGGGCTGAGTCTGTGATTTTTGTTTGATTTGGCATGATTGAAAGTTATGCCTTCGAGTTTTTGTCTGAGATGATTATTTATTTTGCGACTGATTTCATCATATCGAGTAGCGTCGGCTTTGATTTGTCCACGCAAAATTTTGTAGTTGAATTTGTCGAATGTGAAATCATTGCGGATGAGCAAATCATTTAGCGAATTATGATAACATTCTGCGCTGCAAAATCCGAAATGGCTTTTGTATTCTTCGGGCAAAGCGATTATTTGGTCATTGCATGGTCCATAACGGCAGTTGAAATATATATCAGCCTCTTTGCCGGTATAATGGCAATTGGTTATTACGATTTTCTCCTCGCTATCGGCAACGGGGCAACTCACTCGTTCATCAAAAGTGTATAAATTGCCAAGCCAATGCGTGGTTTGATATTTATTGACGTATTTGACAACTCCGCCGTCCAATTGGAAAACCTTTGGCATACCTGCTTCTTCGAGCATCGCCGAAAGCTTTTCACACCTAATTCCACCCGTACAATACATTATGACAGGCTTATCGCCGAATTGACTTTTGTAATTATTTACCAATTCGGGTACTTCTCTGAATTGGATAGTTCCTGCAGGAATTGCGTTTTTGAAATGACCGAGCTTATACTCGTAATCGTTTCGCATATCGAGTATCACATGCGAATCAATATCGTTTTCGAGAATTTTCTTGAATTCATCTATAGAAATTTTGTGTGTAGCTTTTTCGATTTGCTCTGCACTATATCTTTTGCCCAGAGCAACAATTTCCTTGCGGTATCGGACAATCATTTTGTTGAATTTATGGCTATCCACTCGGCAAGATTTATCGTCAATATCGGGAATATCTCTGAAATAGGGGATGCTGTCAAGATAGAGGCGATATGCCTTGATTTGTCCGTTTTTGCCTGTTAGAGTAGCACTAATGCCCTCTTCGCCGATGAAAATTCTGCCTTTTAATCCAATATCATCGCAAAATTCTTTGTGCTCAGCAACAATTTCTGTTGGATTTGGAATATCTACAAACTTGTAAAACGTCAAAAGTGTATAGCTCAAGTCAAGATTCATTTTATTCAAACACTTTTTTTAAAGATTACTGATACCATCTTCGGTGATTTTGCCGACAATGTATTGTTTGCCACCGTCAAAACCACACCCGACGTAAATCTGCGGATAATAGATAATGAATTCGTGCTTTATAATATCAAAACCGGAATTAATCAATATAATTGTGAATGCCGGCATAACGAAATTCAGTAGCATCTCAGCATCATCAGGGTTGTTTTTAATAGCGTTCGAGATTGTTTTGAATGCTTTGATTTCAGATGATTTGCCGGTAGCATCCCACAAATCAACCGCATACCAATCGTTAGGTTTGGTTTCAGGAGTTTGCTTCGAGCCTTTCACTACAAGTTGAATTTCAGATGGAGCGTCTTCTTTTGATGAATCGGTAATTGCAAACCAAATTGACTTTATTGAGCCAGGCAATGGGTCTTCTGTGATAGTTTGGACTAGCCAATTTTCGAATTCGATTAAAGTGCGGTCAAAATCCACTGATTTGAGTGCAGCCAAATTGAATGTAGGCATCACTTTCTTAATTGCTTCGATAAGTTCCTTTTTGGAAGTATCAAAATCGCTTTTGTTTGCGATTAAATCGTTTAAAATTTCTTCAGCCTTATTTTTCATCATCTTCTTTGTTTTTTTCGACAAAATTAATTGAAACTGAATTTATGCAATATCTCAGACCCGTTGGAGCAGGCCCATCATTGAAAACGTGCCCAAGGTGCCCACCGCATTTTGCACAGACTACTTCTGTGCGAATCATGCCATAACTTGAATCCTCAATTTCCACAATTGCCGACGTATCGGCAACATCAGAAAAGCTGGGCCAACCGCAATGAGCATCGAATTTGGTGTCTGACTCAAACAAAGTACTACCACAAGCTTTGCAAGCATAGATACCCTCTTCGAAATGTAAATTATACTTTCCTGTATGTGGGCGTTCCGTGCCTTTTTGACGCAAAACCATGTAGGATTCGTCATCAAGGAATTTTCGCCATTCTTGTTCAGTCTTTTGTATCTCAAATTTCATATCATTCTCGGTATTATTTTTCTTTTCTTGCTTTTCTTCAGAATTACAAGATGTTCCGAAAAGCAAAAAAGTTACAAATAAAATGCATACTTTCATCATATTCGTCACCTCTTATTCTAAAACATGACATAAAACGTTTAGTACATTGGTATTATTTTGAAGGTTCTGAATTATCGGATTCTTTTATTGCTTTTGATAATATTCTTCGTTCATAAATATATTTGCTGACTTCTGCTGCCAATAAAATGATTAGTGCCGAATAATAAATCCATATAGCCATAGATATCAAAACTGCATAAGTACCATAAAACTTGCCATAATCCGAAATCGAAACTATATACCAAGCAAATATGAATCGCGCAGCTTCTATTCCAAATACACATATAAGTGTACTGACAACACGAACAAAACGGGGCAATTTTTTATTCGGTACAAATTTGAATATCAGGTAAAATAGTGCAAACGATGTTCCTACTGATACCGATAAAAGGACCATATCACTAAGTAAGGTACTAATAATTTCAGGCAAATAGTCGCCCATGAAATCTATGATAAAGTTGACAAGTGGAATTGCATACGAATATACCAAGAATAATACTGAAAATACAATTGTAAGAAGCATATCTTTCAATCTGTATAATATGAAAATTTTTGGGGATGCCAAGTCAAAAATTGCATTGAGTGATGTCCGTATAGAACTTATTAAAATAGACGAAATCCAAAGTAGCCCTATAATTCCAATGGAACCAAACAGTGTGCTATGATTGAAAATTTTGTCTATCTCATCTAATATTGTTCGACTAATTTCTTGAGTCGCTTGCGTTTCGGGTAAGTAATCGTTTAGTAAACTTTCTAAAGTGATTGAAATCGAGGCTGTATCAAAAATCATTCCTAAAGTGAAAATCACTAATAGCATAAGCGGAATCATATAAATCAAGATGTTGAATGCGATTCCGGCTGCCAACATATACAAATGGTGTTCCTCAATTCTGTCTGACACTCTGTCTAAGTGCATATAAACATTATAAATCCAACCTTCTTTCTCTCGAAATTTCTTAATTATTGTCTTCAAAGTTCCATCGCATAATAATTTTACTTATTTTTATTGGCATTTTTAATTGACTAAAATAAAAAAAAAATGAAAAAAATCGCTTTTTTCTTTTCTATAATGTCTTTGTTCTGGGCATGTGCCAATATTCAAGCACCTTCGGGCGGTCCACCAGATAAAACGCCACCTGAGATTGTGACGTATTCGCCTGAAAACAATTCTATAAATTTCGAAGATAGGGAAATTAGGATAAAATTCAACAAATACATGAACAAGGCTAAAGTAATCGAGAACCTAAGTATTTCGCCTTTTGTTGATTTGAAACACAGTTGGTCGGGTAAAGAATTACGTATTGAAATTGAAGGTGATTTGGACACAAATATTACATATTTGATAAATCTTGGCACTGAATATAGCGATTTGAACGGCAACAAGCCTGAAGCGGCTTTCAACTTGGTTTTTTCTGCCGGAAGCAAGATTGACAGTGGCATGATTCATGGTAAATCGCCAATCGTAACTACCGGTTATGTCGCCTTTTTATATAATCTCAACAACAAAAGCGGCGATACAATTAATCCTGCACACACATTACCCGATTACCGTGTTCAATTAGGAACTTCGGGTGAGTTCACTTTTGCGGCTCTAAAGGATGGTTTATATAGACTGATGCTTGTTAAAGATGAATTTAAGAATAATCTCTATGACCCGGTTGACGCTTATTCATCTGCTATCAATGATATCGAAGTGCTTAATTCCATCTCAAAGCTCGTTTCTATCAAACCCGGAGCGATTATTGATGTTCGAGGTCCCGAGTTACGAGAAGTTTATCCTGAATTTTCCGATTTAATTGTTCTCACTTTTGACGAACCGCCTAGCCCAAAAGCCTTAAACAAAAAGTACTTTACTCTGAGTGATTCTATCGGAAATCAATTTGATATAGCTTCGGCTTTTAACTATCCGGATGAACCAAACAAAGTTCTCATTTCTATGGAACAGAGCTTAGATACAGGGAAAACTTACATTGTAAGAGCTGATAGTAACATTATGAGCGATACTCTTGGAAATAAAAGTATTGACTCTATGGTCACGAAACGGTTCAATACTCCATTTGGTAATGACCCTGCCCCACTTAAGATTTTTAGCTTTGATTTATCTGATAGCGCCGGTAGTGTTCCTACTATGCCCGTTTTTAGGATGGTTTTCAATCGTGGCATTAATTTTGATTTATCACAGGTTGTCTCAAAAATCACTAATACGACTGATAGTTCGACTATTGAAATGAAATATAGCTGGGAAACATCGAATATTTTGGAGTTTTCTCCTAAGGACTCATTAAAGGAGCGAGTTGCTTATGATTTCAATCTTTCCCTGAAGCTCAAAGGAAGCAAAACAACACAGAGTCTCGATACCAATGTAAATCGTTATTTTACGACAGGTGGGAGAAAGACAATTGGGTCTGCTAGCGGTACAATAGAGATGAGCGATAATTTTTGCGATTCTAACGTCTATTTAGTATTCATGAATAAGAGCAATGACAAGTATTTGACAAAAGTATCTAACCGAACGTGGAGTATCAAAGATTTACCCGTAGGCGAATATACCGTTGAAGCATTTTGCGATATTGACGGCAATGGCACGTACTCTTTCGGCTATCCGTATCCATATGCCTTCTCTGAACCTTTCGTCATATTCGAGAACCTTATTTCTATCAAAGCTCGTTGGAACATTGAAGATATCAATTTGAAAGTGAATGAAAACTAAGCTACTAAATGAAAAGGTCGCCATTTGGAAAAAAATCTTCGATATTACTTTTGTTATATCCGGATTGCTTGTACTTATTTGCCTGATTTTATTAATCGGTTTTTACCTGCCCGACACAACAATAGACTTAATAATTATCATAGCTGATGTTGGGCTTTTAGCTTATTTAATACAAGAGTTTGGCAGATGGTTTATAGTTGCTAACCATAAGCAATATTTTCAAGAGCGTTGGATTGAGAACCTTATCGGTGTGCTCATAATATTCCAACTGATGTTTCCCGATGTCACAATGTATTTGCTATCATTTGTTTTGCCGAAATTAGCATTTCGCGACTTTTTGATGATATATATGGCATTGATGTCGTTGACATTACTACTTCTTTTTGCGATTAAACTACTGAGATATAATCATCTTATAGCTAAAATAAATATGCATCCGGGCGCAATCATCTCTATAAGTTTTTTTGTAGCTATTATGGTTGGAAGTTTATTGCTTATGCTACCGCGAGCTACACCACAAGATAATCCGATAAGTTACATTGATGCATTGTTTACTTCTGCCAGTGCTGTTTGTGTTACCGGTCTTGTTGTTGTTGATACCGGGCGAGATTTTACTACAATTGGGCATGTGATTATAGCATTTTTGATTCAAATAGGTGGTCTTGGTGTTATGACATTGACTACCTTTTTTGCATTTGCAATCGCAGGCGGACTAAGTTTGAAAGTTCGAATAATGATGCGAGATTTGCTTTCCCAAGAAAGTGTTGATGAAGTAAAAAGTCTTTTGCTAAAGATTTTGGGATTTACATTACTTGTAGAAATTGCAGGTAGCTTCATCATGTATTTTTCTTTGGGCAAATCATTAGCAAATTTTGACAAAGTCGAATATTATTACTCCCTTTTCCATGCAATATCTGCTTTTTGTAATGCAGGATTATCTCTGTATTCAGATGGTTTAATGTATTTTACAATCAGAGATAATCATATTTATATTTGGACTATTGTTATACTCGTGGTAATAGGTGGGCTTGGTTTCACTGTTATAATGAATTTGACGGCTAAAATGTTGACCCAAAGGACTAAGCGAAATTATAGATTAACATTGACTACAAAACTGACTATTCTCACAACACTAATACTAATTTTTGGTGGTACGGCTTTGATTATGGTTTTTGAGCCTTGGGGCTACTTGATAGGCGATACCTTGTATGAAGAATTCTACCATGCTACTTTTATCTCAGTATGTGCTCGAACTGCAGGATTCAACACTGTTCCGACTGATATGCTTTCGCACGCAACTTTGATTCTGGTTATGTTTTTGATGTGGGTAGGAGCCTCTCCGGGTTCTACCGGTGGAGGTATCAAGACTACTACTTTCGCTGTTACTATATATTCTTTATATTCAATGATTGTTGGCAAAGAACGAATTGAAGTTTTTAAACGTGAAATTCACTATAATACAGTCAAACAAGCATTTATGGTTGTAATTGCTTCAATTATGTTTATATTCGTCGGGTCTGTATTGCTTGTTTGGTTAGAACCTAAAATGGATACAACAGATTTAGTTTTCGAAGTGGTTTCGGCTGTTAATACAGTCGGGTTATCTCGCGGTGTAACACCTGATTTTAGTAATTCATCAAAAGTTCTGATTATTATTCTTATGTTTGTGGGTAGAGTTGGAGTTCTAACATTTTTATTATCATTACATATTCCGCGTCAGGAGCCAAAATATAAACTTCCAACGGAAAATGTAATAGTAGGATGAGGTTAATATGGCTACTAATAACAGATTTTGTGTAATTGGATTAGGCTATTTCGGATTGAATTTGGCACTAAATTTAGCCGATGACGGTGCCGAAGTTCTTGCGATTGATATCAGTGAAGAAAGAGTTGATTTGATGCAAGATAGAGTCAGCTTAGCTGTGACAATGGATTCGACCGATATAAAGGCTATAAAAAGTCTTGGCATCAAAGATATGGATGCCGTAATTGTAGCTATTGGCGAAGGTTTTGAGGCATCAATCAATACTACTGCTATTTTGCAGGAGTTAGGTTGCAAAAGAATCATTGTTCGTGCGATTTCGCCTGTACATGAAAGATTGCTGAGACTGATGAATATTCAAGAATTACTCGTCCCCGAAGCTGAAGCTGCAGAACATTTGGCAAGCAGGCTCATGATGCCCGGATTGCTCGAATCTTACGAAATAAATCGTGATTATAGCATTTTTGAAATCAAAGTGCCAAAGCGATTTATTGCCCAAACTTTGTTAAGCATCAATTTACGTACAACTTATAACATCAATCTTGTTACTGTGAAAAGAATCGTCAAATCTCGTGGACTTTTGACTAAAGGCGAAAAGGAAGTTGTAGATGTGATAGGTGTGCCATCACCGACTTATCTTTTCCATCCTGAAGATATTTTAGTGCTTTTCGGCAAAGAAGCTGATTTTATGAAAATTCTGGAATTAGACCAATAATGATAAGAGTGCTTCCTATTATTTTACTTATTTTCTTTTGTTCTATCTCCATTTCAACCGCTTATCAAATAGGCTTGAATGTAGAATCGGAACCTGTTAACCTATTTGAACTGAACACCAAAGCCGATGAGTTCGCTCCGAAATGGAATCAATGGGAAAAGAAATTGTATTTCAACAGTTCAATCTCAGGTAGCTCTCTATTCTATACATCAGGATTTGCAGACAAGTTTTCTTCTCCAATTTTAGTAAAAAGTCCACTCAACCAATCCGGCGATAGCCGCTCTTACATTACATTCGCGAATTCCGGTGAAGCCTTCTTGGCTAAATTCACTAATTATGGGCGAAGACCATATCTTAATTTGCATCGCAGTATTTATGTCAAAAACGGTTGGTCTGCTCCTGAAATTATTCAATCGCTTAAATTTGAAACTTTCGTGTCCCATCCGACTATTTCGCCAGATGGTAATTTGCTTGTGTTCGTAACAGATTTGTATAATGAAAATA
Organism: Desulfobulbaceae bacterium; assembly: GCA_018335795.1. Classification (GTDB taxonomy): domain Bacteria; phylum Bacteroidota; class Ignavibacteria; order Kapaibacteriales; family UBA2268; genus PGYU01. Next base: position 15,257 of record JAGXRP010000036.1, read on the forward strand.
ATGAAACAGATTTGTGGATGTCTTGGAGAAAGGAAGACAACACTTGGACTGAACCTATTCCAATTGATGAATTAAACTCTCATGGTAGTGAAATTACTCCTTTTTTGATGTCTTCGGATACTCTTTTGTTTGCTTCCAATGGTTATGAAGGTCCCGGAGGTTATGATATTTTTTACTCAGTTTTTATAGAAGATAAGTGGGAACGACCTCGTCCGATTGCTGGAGTCAATACCGAATTTGATGAATCTGACCCTTGTGTGTTCAATGTCGAGAATTTTCTGTTTGCTTCAAATCGCCCCGGCGGCGTTGGCGGACTTGATTTATATTCTACCAAGCTGGCACAAATTGACCCAATGTACACCGATTTAGATGAAATAAAATTGAATCTTCAATTTCAAGTTTCGAATATTAACATCGAACGGCAAACTATCAACTATTCATACCCGATGCTGAACAGTATCCCGAAGTTCTTGATAGATAAATTAAGTGATGAGGCGCAAAGCAAAGGCAATATTTTCGCACAATTCTTACTATATTTATCCAAATTATTAAAAAACAATCCTGATATGCAGTTGATTATAGAATCCAACGAGCATGGAAGGCGTCTTGCGGAAATGCTTATAAATTGGGATGTGAAAGCAGAGCAAATCAAAAATGACGCATCCGATGGCAATAACACCGTACTTTCGATAAATGTTTTAAACTGCGACGAATGTAATACCATCTCCACTAAAAATCTGATTTACAATCTTAAGCCTAAAATGCTTGATGTTGCGATGTCAGTTGTTAATGCACCTGCTTATTTCGATATAGAGTTTATAGCAGAATTTAAAAATAAGTCAGAAGTGGTCAATTTAGATGCCGATACCCTCCCACAAAGATTCTTTCTGCCTTTGGCAAATTATGAGAACGAAATTTATAATTCCGACAACGTCGAATTCATACTAAAAATTAAACAAAATGATGAAATCTTGAGTTCAATCTTCAAAAATCTTTTTGTGACACTTGCCGAAACTAACGAAGATTTGAACTATATTTATAATAATAGTTTGTACTTATTGTTTTTAATTCCATGCTTTGACAGCAAATTATTATGCTCAACGGAAAACCTGAACCAATTGTTAAATTCTATTGTCTCAAAAAATACAAATAAGGGCAAGTATGTAATTTTCTATACTGAAGAAATAAATGCAGGCTCTGCCCGCAATTTAGCTTCTCAACTTAAATCGCAATTTTCATCTCGCCAAGTTTCAATTCAAAAAATTAAGTCCGAAGACTTGCCTTCCGGTATTGACTCTCAAAATGCTGTTTTTATCGGTTTTGCGAACTAACAATGAACTTTTTGTATTCAATGCTTCCGTCAGTATAGCTAAAGGCAACGAAATAGATTCCGGAGGCTAATTTAGATGTATTGATAGAACTCATATGATTATTCGAACTTATCACTTCTATTCCCAAAATATCAAATACTTTTATTGAACGCACAAGTTTGCCTTTAGGAGTTGTGAAGTTGAGCAACCCGAATGCAGGATTTGGGAATATATTTGCGCTAATAATTTCATCTTCATCTTCAACGTTTGTACTAAGAGCCAAGCAATCAGCTAATTTTTTATCTAATCCTTCCAAAACTCCACCACCGATACAGAACCAACAAATTTTCTCTTCACTTGGCAGAATTGTACCATCGAAGCGCATTGCAATTACCGTACTTATATCATATATAGTATCTGTCTGCATACTTGTATTGCTGTTTAGAGAACTGACGCGTTTTAATTCGTCAAAGTTACGAGTATTTCCATAATGCAATCCTGCCGCTTGAGCAGTTACATTGCCTCCTTGTGCTGCCACACCTGCCGCCATGACAACATAATTTTCATCTTCAGTATTCCAGGCTAATTGAGCCGCTGCATTTGATTCAGGCATATGGCTTGGTATTGCTTCGGGGAATAATCTCGTTTTATTCTTTTGGGCATTGACTCCGACATCCCAATCAAGCCAGTATCCTACGGACAAATCAAGCAGGGGTGAAGAACTTATATTCTTGATTTTAACCCCAATCCGCACGAAATCGCTGTTTGGGTGGGGGAATGTTACGTCTTGAGTGATTTCCACGCCAATTTGTCTCATACCTGCAAATGAATCATCAATTACAGAGATATGTTGGTCAGGGTTGATAAATCTCTTAATTGGCTTGAAATCGTACAATGATGCAGAGCCGTAATTATAAACAGCCCGATTTGATGATTCGGAAACCATTATCGTTGAGTTTCTGTATAATTGATTGCCAACACTTTTGATTTTGAAACCGCTTCCTTGTGGTGTATTACCAGATGTTTCGAAGCCGAATTCTCCAATATCGCTCAATGAAAATTCAATTTTATTGTTCTCAAAGGTGCTTATTGTCTTATACGGAGTGAATGTGAATTTGAAAAAATCAGGTTCTTCATTGTCTGCATGAACTTCAAGTCTGAATATAACTTCACCTGTGTAATTTGCAAAAATCATAAATGCGAAATCTCCAATCCCGAAATCACTCTGTGCATCGACACTTTCGATTGCTAATACACTATCTGTCACAAATACAGCATTTGCAGGGTCATATGCCTCTTTTAGGACAAATCTTACATTGCTCGCAGAGCCAAGGTAATTTCGCAAATCTATAGACACTTTAACTATATCGTCGGCTACAAATCGGTCGGTTTTTGTGCCGCTAATATCCTTGAAAGTGTAATTTATAGGGACAATACCATGAATATCGCTTGGTGTGCGATTGAACATTTTCGACATATTTAGTCTTCCGGGCGTTATCAAATAGTTGGCATGTGAAGAGTTTGCAATTGGGTCATTACATCTTCTCACGAAATGAATTGATTGCAAAGCGGTTAATTCCGGATAGTGCGACCTTGCTAATGCGACTGCACCGGATACAACCGGAGCTGAGAAAGATGAACCCCCACCTGAACCTCCGTAGCCGTTATTTTGAGTTGTATAGAGATTACCGGGTGCGAGAATATGGGCTTGTATCCCGAGAACTGTACCGTTATCAGGGAGGTCATTGATAGTAGATTCGCCAACACCGAGTACCCCGAAATATGCTGCAGGATAGTATGTGCTATATTTTGTACCACCACCTGAACCAATATTGCCGGCTGAAGAAACTATTGCAACATCTCTTGCAACTGCAAAATCTATGATTGATTGGTCAATATACGAAAATGGTTTAGGAGAACCCCAACTCAAATTCAAGACTTTGCAACCGCGTATTGCTGCATAAATTATGGAAGGATAAGCATGTGTCAAACGATTGTTTTCAATTATTTTGATTGGAATTAGAGTGGAGTTGAATCCGACTCCGGCAATTCCAATGCTATTGTCTGATGTTGCAACTGCAATTCCGGCAACTTCTTGACCATGAGAGTTGGAGAAATTAGCTGTGTAATCCCTATCTGTACCTTCTGATTCCCAGGCAAAATTATAACCCGCATAATCATCAATATAACCGTTCCCATCATTGTCAATGCCATCTCTAATTTCTCCTCCATTTTTTGAAATCGAACCGCTAATATCTTCGTGCTCTTGATTGACTCCGCTGTCACTAATTCCAATAATAACATTTGGGTTGCCTCTTTCAATTTCCCATGCGTCGAATGCTTTTACCAATTCCAATGCTGTCACTTGATTGTTTATTCGAGCATCATTAGGCATATAAATCATAAATTCGGGCAAATAGTAAGGCTCTGATATTTCGATGAAACTATGCTCTTTCCGAAAATCATGAGCGAATGCGTTTGGTTCAAATTTGTCATGAAATTCGATTATATAAGTTCGGAGAAGTTTTTCCTCCGCTTTGATAATTTCAGAAAAGTTTTTGTGAGATGGATATTGGAATAGTTTTGACATCTTATGAGTCAAACTGATGCTATCAGGCAACATTTGTGATATTTTGCTAACTTTTGTATTTTTATCGGCAAATGTTGCCATATCAAACGCCGAAATACCGTACTTCACACGCACAATCAGCATATTATTTATGATTTTTATGCCGTTGTACTCAACTACATTTCCATCTTTTAGCTTATCATTTCCGTATAAATTTGAGCATGAAAGTGCAATTATCAAAGCACAAATCGCTAATCTAAAAAAAATCAACATCACTTTTCCCAAAATATTTTCATTTTATAACATAAAGACACATCAAAAGCAAAAAAGTCACAAATTATTTGAGCGATTCCAAAATAATTTCCGAAACGTCTTTAACTTTTACATCTTCAACATCTTTAGCCTTTACACCATCGCTAATCATAGTCATACAGAATGGGCAATTGACGGCGATTGTCTTAGCGCCTGTTTCGAGCAATTCTTCAGTACGTTCGATATTTACCCTTTTGCCTTTAGTTTCCTCCAAGAACATTTGTCCACCGCCTGCACCGCAACAAAGACCCTTGTCCTTATTTCGTGCCGTTTCTTTGATATTCAATCCGGGCACAGAAAGCAATGAATTTCGCGGTTCGTCATAAACATCGTTATAGCGACCCATATAGCAAGAGTCGTGATAAGTGAGCGATTCAATATCTGTAGCACTGTCTTTCAGCGATAATTTACCATCTTTTATCAAATCCATAATGAATTGAGTGTGGTGAATCACTTCATATGTTGCTCCAAACATCGGGTACTCATTTTTGAAAGTATTGAAACAATGTGGGCAAGTTGCCACAATTTTTTTGAAATTGTATTGATTTAATGTTTCGATATTTGCTTTCACCATCATATCGGCTAAATATTCATTTCCTGTACGTCGGGCGACATCGCCGTTGCATTGCTCTTCAGTGCCGAGTATAGCGAAGTTTACGCCCGCTTTTTGCATCAACTCCGAGAATGCTACTGATACCTTTTTAGCTCTGTCGTCAAAGCTACCGGCGCATCCAACCCAAAATAGTATATCAAAGTCTTGCTTTTCGGCGGCGGTATCAATATTTTTGCCTTCAGCCCAATCAGCTCGTTCAGCTTGCGAAAAAGCCCATGGCGAGGCATTGTTTTCCATATTCCCGAATGTGGTCTGGAGTAAATCCGGAAATTCGGCATCCATCATCACAAGTGAGCGTCGCATTTCGATAATCGCCGGAACGTGCTCAATATTTACCGGACACTCTTGCATACAAGCGCCACAAGTTGTGCATTGCCACAGTGCTTCAATATTTTGATATTCACCAATGAATTTTTTATCCAATTTTGCTTGTTCGGCTTCGGTAATTTGGCTTTGGTCATCTTTCGCAAGAATCGGCATTTTATCCATCGTACGTTCGCGTATTTGGATTACTACTTCGCGTGGGTCTAAAACCTTGCCTGTGATATTCGCCGGGCATACGCTCGTACATCTACCGCAATGAGTACATGTGTAGCCATCGAGCAGAGTTTTCCATTTGAAATCTTCTACATCGCTAACGCCAAATTTTTCGTTACTCTCATCTTCAAAATCAATTGTATCAAGCTTGTTCGTAGGTCCCAAGTTCGAGAAGAATACATTCAGTACTGAAGTCAATACATGCAAATGCTTTGAGAACGGCAAATAATTCATGAATGCTAAAATTAACAAGATATGTACCCAAAAAGCTATTTCGTGTATCACATATACAGAGCTTCCAAATATTGGAGCTAACATTGCGGCAAATGGTCTGAAAGCCCAAGATGCGTCACCATTCATTGCAATCAAAGTGGAATTTTCGATAAACAAAAATGTAACGATTAGGAAAATCGTGAGCAAAATCATTGCTGCTTCTACTTTTTCAGCTTCAACTTGCAATCGTTTGACCTTAGAAATATATCTGCGATATAGAGCGAAAAAGACTGCAAATATGATTGCAACGCAGAATACATCCGTCAATAAGGTGATAACTGAATAAATTGGACCCAAGAAATTGAATAACTGGTTTATGCCGAACCCTGTGAAGATTGAGTTCAACGCAGAGAAAATCAGTATAAGGAATCCCCAAAATATTCCTGCATGGATAGGACCTGCTTTCTTGTCGCGTAAGATTTTTGTCTGAGCAAATGCAACAAGCAGTGTTTGAATGATACGTTCGGGGATATTGCCAAACCGGTTATCGGGTTTTGCAAGTTTGAGGTAGCTGATTAGGGTAAGAACATTCTTTGTGAAATAGACAAATGCTGCGATTAAAATCACAACAAAGATTATATTTTTTAATCCAAAATCCATATATTATTCCGTTTGTATAGTAAATTTCAAAAAATTGCAAAAAACAATTAAGCAAATTAATCATGATTGACCAAACGGCAAAAAAAATCCCGATTGAAATTGCATTTTACAATTCCAATCGGGATTTTATAAAATATTTTAGGATTCTCTTTTGAGTTGCTTCATGAAGGTATCTATAGAATTTTTCACCTTTTTATCGGTTACTATATAGTTGTCTATTGTTTGGCATGAATGTAATACTGTCGAATGATCGCGGTTACCGAAATGAGAGCCGATTGTCTTGAGCGAACTAGTAGTAAATTTCTTAGCCAAATACATGCAAGTTTGTCTTGCTAAAGCAATTTCGTGTTTGCGGGATTTTGATTCGATATCCTTGATGTTGAGTTTATAGTATTCGGATACTAAATTTTTAATTTCATCAATCGTAATAGGCTGATTGTTCTTAGTTTTGGACCCATAGACAACTTCTTTGGCAAGTTCCAAAGTCATTGGTTTGCGGTCGAGAGTAACTTTGGCAATCAAACCGATAAGAGCACCTTCTAATTCTCTAACACTTGTTTTTACATTTCGAGCGATGTATTCAATTACATCCGAAGTTAATTCTATACCTTCGTCTAAGCTTTTTCTGAGCAAAATCGCCATTCTTAATTCAAAATCAGGTGACTGAACATCAGCGTTCAAACCCCATTGGAAGCGAGATATTAGCCTGTCATCAACGTCTGCAAGTTCACGTGGTGCCTTGTCGGATGTAAGAATAATCTGCTTACCTGCTTGATAAAGTGTATTAAAAGTATGGAAAAAGTTGTTCTGAGTGGCTTCTTTACCTGCAAAGAACTGAATATCGTCAACCATCAAAACATCAATTGAACGATAGAAATTAACAAAATCGCTAATTTTATTGTCCTTAATAGAATTTACAAACTCATTTGTAAACATATCGCTTGTAATGTAATAGACTTTTAGTCGCGGGTTGTTTTCGGTAATATGGTTGCCGATTGCTTGGATAAGATGTGTCTTGCCCAAACCCGGACCACCATAAATCACAAGAGGGTTGAATCGAGTCTTGCCGGGATTGTCTGCAACTGCTTTGGCAGCGGAATAAGCCAATTGGTTACTTTCGCCGGAAATAAAATTATCGAAACCGTATCGTGTATTGAGATTTGTTGGGAAATTGTCTTTATTGATTGAAATAGGTTCAAAAGGAATGTGATTTTGGTTTTCGCTTGCTTTTTTCTTCAAACCCGGCATTTTGATATATGTTTTTTCATGACTCAAAGAATCATCAAATACAATCTTATATTGCAGTGATGCACCTTCGCCGATTATTTTTTTGATTGTGGCTCGCATCAAATCATAGTAATGCTCCTCAATCCATTCGTAATAAAATTGGCTCGGAACCGATAGTGTAAGTTCCTTGTTTGAATATTCAAGAGCTTGAATAGGCTGGAACCAAATTTTGAATACCTGAGCAGCTACATTATCTTTGATGAATGATAGACATTTTGACCATATATCAATTGACTTGCTGTTTTTTATGGAATTGCTACCATTAGATGCAATATTTATTTCAGTTCCGATGGCTCCGTTGGGAGTCGCACCTTCATTAAATTCAGTCGAATTTTTGCTCACTATGACTACCTTTATACTTTGGTAATAAAAAAAAATTATAAAGAACAGTACATGTATTTCGTTTTAACAAATACTTAATATATTTTGAAAATTAGAGAACATCTAAAAGCACTCAAATTTAGATATTCTTTGACTCGAGTGAATAATCATTTATCAAAATTCAAATTCACTACATTGTAAAAATGAAGTTTTTTGAACAAACAAGCAAGAACTTTATTTTCAAAATTGAAACTTTTTTATTTGGAAAATTCAAGTATGAACTCTTTCAATGATTTACAAAATTCATGTTTCTTTCATAAAATATTCATTTTTTGGATTGTAGATATTATAGGTACTTTGAGTGATAATTGTTAATTTTTGATTAAGATGCAATTTGAAAATGCTATAAGCAATTGATAAATAAACATGTTGGTGTATCATCTTATTCTATATGACATTTTATGACGTAATAGGCAAAGCTAAACAATGAAAATATGCTCATAAATCAATTAAATTGACCAAAATCACGAATATAAACAAATGTGTAACTTTTTCGTTACTGATTACATATACTATCAAGACTGTTAATATTTTGAAAAAAGATGAAAAAAATTAATATTTCAATCATAATCATTTTTCTTTTTGTACTCGCTTTGAGCGAGAGTCAATCCGCATGGAAGCAAAATACAAATATGCCAAATGCGTATATAGGCAAAACTTATCTTGATGTATATTTTTTGCCGACTAATCGGCAATTGGGGTGGATTTGCGGTTTTGAAGGCAGAGTACTTAGAACGACTGATGGTGGTCAATCATGGCTTGGTGTAAAATTGGAACCGTCAGAAGGAGTACAGATTCAATTGGAGAGTATTCATTTCATCAATGAAAAAGTCGGCTTTACATCAGGACCTGAATATGCCGGTGCCGGGAATAGCCGTTCATATCTATTCAAAACTACTGACGGTGGAGTAACTTGGTCAACAATAACTCCTCAGGGAGCTACAAATCTTTGGGGTACTTACTTTATTGACGAGAATATTGGCTATATTGTCGGTGGCGGTTGTACTGACCCACAAATGTTTTGGAAAACGACGAACGGTGGCACCTCTTGGACTTTTGTCAGATATTTTGAATTAGAATCAAAATTGTCCGATGTTATCGTCTATCCCGATGGTACAGGATTCGGAGCCGGTAGCGGTGCTTTGTGGTTTACTCTTGATACGGGGAATACTTGGAGCATCCTTTCTCGTACAGGTAATTTTGATTGGCACGAAGAAATAACCCATATTGGTCAAACACACTTCCTACCTTATTCCGGTGGTTGCGACGGTACAAACGATATAAGCTACGGTGGCGTGGCATATACTATTGACGGCGGTAATTCATGGAAACGTTATTCTACGCAAGAACCAATGTACGGAACTTTTCTTCATGACGAAAAAAGAGGATGGGCTGCAGGATTTAACAGAGCTGTCATATATACAGATGATGCAGGGGAATCTTGGGTTTATGACAATTGTGGGGTTCCTCTTGGAGTCAATCTTGACGATATTTGGTTTATTGACGATACTACCGGATGGGTAGTTGGCGATGGTGTTTATGAGTATTTCGTACCTCAATTCCCAAAACCACTTATCACTGCTCTTACTGATACAATAATTTGCAAAGGGCAAGCAGCTATACTTACATTGGATGAAGAATACGATAATATTCTATGGTCAACAGGTGAGCGTAGCAAAACAATTTATGTTACTGAGGAAGGTGAATATTCAGCTTCGATATACATTGACTCTATTTGTTACAAAGGTTTCACGAATACAATCAAAGTCACTCATTTCCCCAAAACTGATTTTGCTCTTTCAATTGTAGGAAATAAAATCCCCTGCGAAGGTGAGCAAGTCGAAATCTCTGTTTCCGGCATATTGAAAAATTATCGTTGGGATGACGGTACTAGTAAGCCGACTTTGACAGTAAAAAGCTCAGGTACATACTATGTCACTGTTGTGGATTCAAATGATTGTGTTTATTCAGATTCCATACAGATTCAATTCAATCCAATTCCTTCACCTGAAATAAAATTGAGCAGAACAAGAAATATCTGCGTCGGAGATACTATATCATTATTCGCAAGTGATGGTCATTCTGATTATTTTTGGTTCAAAGATGACGAGACTGAGCATTTCTCCCGCGAAAAAACTGTTATAGTTTCCGAAAGTGGTGTTTATTATGTTGTAGTGACAAATGAATTTGGTTGTACCGGAATTTCCAACAAAATTGATGTCTTGTTCAGAGATGAAACCGATGCTTTTTCATTTTCATTCGAATTGGCTGAAGAATTCGAAATTGATACTACTCACTACAAAACTGTTAGATGCGGAAATTTAGAAATAACAAATCTTTTAGATGAGAGTGTTGTACTCAAGGATTTGTATTTCTTTCGCAATATTGCATTTTCATCACCACTAAAGCAATTCCCACTCACAATAGGTGCAAATTCTACAGTACAAGTCAAAGTTTGTTTCTCCCCATTAGAACTTGGATTTGACAGAGATACAATATTGATAGTTGATAATTGTACGGACCGAAAAATTAATTTAGTATCTTATGGCACTTTGTCCGGAGCTTCGAGCAATTCAAGATGCGATGTACCACTGTATTTCACACCTTTGGAACTTGGGGACAAGTATCTGTATATTAGTGATGCTTATCCCAACCCCGCATCAGGCATGGTATCGCTCGACTATCAATTCGAGGATGATGATTCAAAATCTACGATTCAAGCCACTCTTACAGACAGGTACGGAAATGAATTGGCGAGCGGAAATGTTGATGTAGAATTTGATGTCACCGACGATGAAGGGCATTTCTCCTTAGGCAAAATCAAATTCGATACATCACATCTGAACACGGGTTTTTACTTTATAAAAATTATTTCAAATTCTCATATTGAATTACGAAAAGTCATAATCAACAAATAATCCTTATTTTTGCCTCATTAGAGAGAGCAATGAATTGATAAAGAAGATTTGTTTTATAGGATTATTCGATGCCAAAACTGACGGGCGTTCGCTAAATATGGCGCAATCGCTTGCTCGATTGGGGCATGAAGTAACTATTGTTAATACAGGCGATACTACCACGAGTAAAATTATTCGTGAAAGTGGGCATAATTGTATTAACATAGCCGTAGATTTACGTCCAAAATTACGCTACATTTGGCTTGAGTATCAACGAGAAGTAATTAGCAAACTCCAAAAACTGAAATTTGATGTCATCCTTGCATGCGATGTTTATTCGCTCGGAGCTGCTTCAAAACTTACAAAAAAGATGAAATCAATGCTTGTGTATGATTCGCGTGAGATTTACTCTGCATTGGGGAGTTTGCACGGCAAGGAATTTCAGCAATATTTCATAACATTGAATGAAAAAATGAATCTCAAGCGAGTTAACAAAATAATCGTTTCGGGTGATTTAGATTCAGTTTATCTCAAAAAAAATCTTACTTCGAAAGTCCCTTATTATACAGTTATGAATTTGCCCTATTCTCGCCCAAAAGTTGAAAGTAATATCATTCGTGAAAAATTCAACATACCCTCGAATACAAAAGTAATATTGTATCAAGGGATGATAATGAAAGGTCGCGGACTGATAAACGCTATAATTGCAGTTGCTAAAATTGAGAATGCAGTACTGTGCATTATGGGAGTTGGGAGCTATCGTCACGAAATTCAAAAATTTATCGAAAAAAATAATTACAGCGATATAGCTTTTATAGCCGACCCGGTCCCATATGTTGAATTGCACGATTGGACATGCTCTGCTGATACCGGAATACTACTATTCGAGCCTGTCAGCAAATCATATCAATTGGCTTTACCGAATAAGCTTTTCGAGTATTGCATGGCAGGAATACCATCTGTCGCTACAGATTTGCCGGCAATAAGACAAATTACCGAAAAAGATAAGATATCGCTCTTAGTGGGTAAAGAATTAGAAATTACCGAAATAGCAAAAGCAATCCAAAAAACTTTCGAACCTGAATTCCGTAATGAATTCAATTCCAATTCTTCAAAATATTCATCCAAATATTGTTACGAAACTCAATATGGTACAATTAATGAAATATTCGAAATATGATACATTTTTTGATTTTGCTCCAACAAGTTATTGCATCTTCTACCCATATAGTGGCTAAAGGGCTTACTTTTGGTGTTGTTCCGTCAGTAGTTTTGTTCTATCGAGCAGCAATTTCTTGCCTCGTCTATATTGTTTGGATGTCATTCAAACGAAAGGAAATCAGGAAAATTGACCGCAAGGACATTAAATATATAATCATGCTGGGCATTATAAACATTCCTCTGAATCAATTCCTGTTTCTCAATGCCATAAGTATGACTACTGCTCCAAACGTATCGCTTGCATATGCACTAACACCTGCTTTTGTGTTCGTGATAGCAGTTGTGTTTCTTGGCGAGAGAATGAATATGTTGAAGACTACCGGTATAGTCCTTGCCATTATAGGAGCGGTAATATTACTATCTGAAAAAGGATTCAATTTCACTTCTGAAGGTTTCAAAGGAGATTTGCTGGCATTATCGGCAAGTTTTGCATGGGCATTATATACAATCTTAGGGAAAAAAATCACTCGCAAATATGGCGCTATATACGCTACCACTCTTTCGATGGTAACAGGATTTATCTTTTACGTTCCGATTTTCTTCCTCTTGCCGGGAGAGAATAATTTAACCGCTGACCTTACAGAAATGAATTTATTAGGTTTTCTGTATTTGGGTGCTGTCACTTCAGGAATCGGATATGCAATTTGGTATTACGCATTGACTAAAATTGATGCATCCAAACTCGCAGTTTTTAATAATTTACAGCCCGTTCTGACTGCAGCTATGGCATTTTTTATTTTCGATACTCCGATTACACTTTATTTCATCAGTGGTGCAGTGACAGTTATTACAGGAGTTGTTTTAACCCAAAAGGGATAGCTTTCGGTAAATTAATAATAATGGACGTTATTTAGCGTCTTGAACTTTTTTTTGGTGTTAGTGGAAATTTATGACAAATAAAAGCTCCTATAGCTACGATGAATTAATCAAATCTGCCAACGGCGAACTGTTTGGCAAGAATTTCGGTAAATTACCATTACCAAATATGTTGATGATGGATAGAATCACTCACATATCCAATACTGGTGGCAAATATGGCAAAGGCGAAGTTGTTGCCGAGCTTGATATCAAGGATGATCTATGGTTTTTCGGTTGCCATTTCAAAGATGACGCCGTTATGCCGGGTTCGCTCGGATTGGATGCACTATTCCAATTGACAGGGTTTTATCTTACTCACATGGGTTTCGAAGGCACAGGTCGCGCCTTGGGCTGTGACGCAGTACGCTTTTTCGGTCAAGTTCTGCCTGAAAATAAACTCGTTACTTACGTAATAGATGTCAAAAGAATTATAAATCTGAAACTTACGATGGTTATTGCCGATGGCAGAGTTATCGTTGACGGCGAAGAAATTTATACTTGCGACTCTATCAGAGTTGGTCTATTCGAAAAGGACTCTCAACCAAGTGATTAATAAATCAGATTTGACTGACGAGATTGTTCGTGTCTTTAGTGAAGAAATCAAATCACTTCAAGATGCATTAGAAAAAATTGACGAAAACTACTCGGAAGCAGTTGAACTGATTTCAAATTCTCACAAAGTAGTTCTTTCAGGTGTTGGCAAATCAGGTTTGATTGCCCGAAAAATTGGTGCAACACTATCCAGCATAGGTGTATCATCTACATTTCTGCATCCCGTTGAAGCACTTCACGGAGACATCGGTTTAGTCCAGAAAGATGATGTCGCTATTTTGCTTTCCAAAAGCGGTAGCACAGAAGAAATTGTAAGATTAGTGCCATATCTGAAAATGCGGCAATGCAAAATCATCTCCATTGTCGGAAATATGAATTCTTTTCTTGCTCGAATTTCGGATATTGTTTTAGATGGCTCGGTCGAAAAGGAAGCCTGTCCTTTCAATTTAGCACCAACCTCGAGTTCTACTCTTGCAATGGTAATAGGTGACGCATTGGCTATGGCTGTAATGAAAAGCCGTCATACGAGCTTAGAGGATTTTTCCAGACTTCACCCTTTGGGGCAAATCGGGAGAAATATCACAGTAAAAGTTGCTGATGTAATGCATACTGATAATAATATTCCCGTCATCAATCCTAAAGCATCGTTTAGAGATGCTCTAATCGAAATCTCGAACAAAAAACTTGGTTGTGTTTGTGTAGTGGATAACGAAAATAAATTGCTTGGAATCATTACTGATGGCGACGTAAGGAGAATTTTGCACAAAAATGAAAATTTACAAGGATTGATTACCGAATCTGTGATGACTAAAAATCCTATCAGCATTAACCCCGAAGCTTATTTGCATGAAGCCTTGGCAGTAATGGAAAACAGAAATAGTGAGATTAATGTGTTGCCTGTTCTAACGTATTCAGGTGAGGTGTTGGGAATAATAAGATTGCATGATATAATAAAAGGTGCTGGCTGATTACTGAGGTGATTCGTTACCCTCTTCTCTATTAAAAATATTCTTATCCGTATTAATTTTTGACTCCTCAATCAATCTCGGCTTTTTCTCTATAGTATCGGGAGCCTTCTTCCGCACTGCTTTCCTTGTCAAAGTTGTATCTTTAAATTCCATTGGATTGATAATTTCAGACATTGTAATTTTAATATTTTTGACAACTGTACCCGGTTTGCCAAAAGAAGGTAACAACTGGTTATTTCTGTAGAATTGAATTGCTCCGGCATTACCTTGGTCGAGAATGAAATACTTAGATGCAGCCCAACTCTCTTCGTTTCCGGGACGCATCAAAATTTCGATGATTTGTTTCCCGTCAATCAAAAGTCTTATCCATGCCGAATCTTTCGCTTTAGCGGTTAATACTAATGAATCTGCTTTATCGAAATAGGAGAACAAACTACTTGGCTTTTCATCGGATACTACTGCCGTATCAGCGTTTTGCAAGAAATCTGTATTGCTTCGACTAACGCCATTACCGTATAATGATGTGATTGTGAAATAAATCGCTGCGATGACAATAATCGCTAAAATTGAAATCAGGGCATAGTTATAAATTATTTTCTTATCACGTCGTTTGATATTCTTCTTCTTAAAAATCTCTGCAAAGTCTGCCACGTCTTTACTAACGTGTGGTTTTGGTGTTGGAGCAACGAATTCTTTTCCTTTAATTTCCGGAGTTTGAGTTTTGGGTGTCTCATGCTTTGGTGTTGATTTTGATTCTTTCACGACTTCAGCAGTGCTTATATCAATTTTGAGAGTAGTGGCAAGGGTTTTGAGAAAGGAATTCATATATACTTCAGGCATAACAGAATAATTTTCAGCTTCGATAGCTTCTATTATATGAGTACGAATTTTAGTTCGTTCACTAAGGTCTTTGATGCTTAAATTCTGTTTACGTCTCGCATCCGATATTTGTTTACCAATGTTTCTCATCTATCCAATTTTAAAAGACTCTCAAATTTTTCATACTACAACTTATCAATATATTAAAATATTTTTAATTTCCAAAACAAATTGAACAAAATTAACATTTTCAGCTCAATTCTAATTCATATATTTGTATATAAATAAAAATACTTTATGAAAATATCAAATATCATACCATAAATTAAAATATGAACACAATACGATGTCATTTTGCAATCACATTATTGTTAATCTATCTTATTTGTTTCACAAATATTTACGCACAAACCGATTCGACGGATGTTTCTGCCGATTCAACATACAAAGACTCGCTACAAGTTGAATCAAGAGACCCTTACGCTAATCTACCGAGAATAAATATCAAAGACTTCACTATTGCTGATAACCCGAGATACACATTCACAGGCGAACTTCCCTTTCTCGAAACAAATGTCAGGCCTGTTAGAGCGGCGATTGCCGGCAGTGTGGTGGGCACATTTTATGTTACTCAACATATCATTCAAGTCAACACTATCTGGTCTGAAACAGGCGAGTTCAGATTCATCGAAGATTCTGACTATGCACTTTATAGCGACAAAATCGGTCACTTTTACGGAACTTATCTTGCCTCATCATTATACACAGAATTGTTTTTATGGTCAGGATTCAGCTATGATGCTTCAGTTTTGTTTGGTTCCTTAATGGGACTTGCATATACGACTTATGTTGAAGTAATGGATGGTTTTGCCGCAGGTTGGGGATTTAGCCCTTCGGATTTTTATTCTGATGTCGGTGGTGTAGCTTTCCACTTATTGCAACATTATGTACCCTTTTTCCAAAATTTTACTCCAAAATTTATTTACGTTCCTGCTGATTGGCACGGAGAGCGAAAAAGGCAGCCTTCGACAATGTTTATTGACGATTACAGTTCACACGCTTTTTTTTTGTCGGTCAATGTCGAGAATATTTTACCAAAGGATATGAAAGACTATTGGCCCGATTGGTTACAACTTAGCGTGGGATATACAGCTCGAAATCTTTGTGCACCAATTGATTTCGGTTGCGACTATGATGATGTTAATTATTACAATCCATGGTTGGCAGGAAGCCCGCGTTACATTATTGCACTTGATTATGATTTCGTTAAACTTTTGCCCGATGGTCCACCTCTTTGGAATTGGTTCAAACAAGCGCTTAATCATATCAAATTCCCTGCTCCGGCTATTGAAGTTGGTAACGGTACAAGATTTATGCTTCTTTATCCGTTTTTGAACCTAAATTAAGCCCTTAGCATACTTTTTTGTATCTTTGTATCTGTAAAAAAATGAAAATTTCTTGTTTAAAATGGGTTTGGTTTGGCTGAGATAAAAATTAAAAATAAATACGAGAAACCAACGGAAGCAAACGTTAATAATATAGATTTCAAAAGTGTCAGAATTACAATGAGTGTAGTTATTCCGGTATTGCAGGAAGAGAAAATACTCGAAAAACACCTGAAAATTTTGAAAGAATTTCAGAATAAATTCAAATTTGAAATTATTGTCTCCGATGGAGGTTCAACTGACGAAACTGTTGCAATCGCTCGAAAGTTTGCCGATAAAGTTGTTATTCACTCCGAGGAGAAAAGGCAAACAATCGCCGAAGGAAGGAATATGGGAGCTAAACAGGCAAATTCAGGTATCCTTGTATTTTTGAATGGTGATTCAATTCCCGTCGATTGCGAAACATTTTTTAGTACAATCATAGATTTCGCAAATAAACGTGGTAAATATGCCAGGTATGGTGCTTTAGCTTGTAAAGTAAGTTCATTTCCCGAAGAAGAATTATTGAAAGATAGAATTTTTTATGCCATCCACAACAATTATGTTTGGTTTCTAAATATTATTGGACTTGGGATGGGGCGTGGTGAATGCCAAGTTATTAGAAAAGAAGTCTTTGAAGCTGTGGGCGGGTTTAACGATAAAATTATAGCTGGTGAGGATTTTGATTTATTCCATCGTATAACTAAAATCGCAAAAATCAAATATGACCCAAAAATCAGTGTGCACGAATCGCCACGACGGTTCAGAAAATACGGCTATATCCGCACTATTGCTATTTGGCTCATCAACTCTTTGAGCGTATGGTGGTTTGGCAAATCATTTTCGAGTGAATGGGAAGCTGTCAGATAGAATAATATTTTTCATTCTTTACAATTCGTTTCTTAAATTTATATTATTGAAATTTACACTATTCGAATCAAATTATGAAAAAAGGTTTAGGTTTCTGCCTTGGCGCCTCTTCAGTATCTCTTGCCATTGTTGAGAATCATGGCAACGGGTTTGAAGTCGTGTATTCATCTTCTGTTTTCCATCAAGGCGACCCGAAAATTGTTTTCACACAGTTGCTCGAAAAATATTACCAAAGCGATATAAGTGTTGTTGTTACCGGACGAAAATTTCGTTCTTTAGTAGCATTGGAAAATATTTCCGAACCTGAAGCTACCGAAACTGCATTCCTGGAGTTAATCTCTGATAACCACGATTTTACCGGAATCGCATCGCTCGGTGGCGAGACTTTTTTGGCTTATACACTCGATAACGAATGTAGAATCAATAATGTAGTAGCGAAAAATCAGTGCGCCTCCGGCACAGGTGAATTCTTCCTCCAACAAATCAAACGAATGGATTTGACAGTCGAAGAAACAATCGAAATCGCCAAAGATGCCAATCCATACAAAGTTTCGGGGCGTTGCTCTGTTTTCTGCAAATCCGATTGCACTCATGCCCTGAACAAAGGTACCCCAAAATCTGAAGTTGCAGCCGGTTTGGCATATATGATTTCCGAAAAAATTGACGAGTTATTGAATAAAGTTCCTAAAGGAAAAATCCTGATTCTTGGTGGAGTAACTCGCAACTCAGTTGTAATGAATTTTGTCAAAGCATCTCATCCGAATATTTTTATCCCTGAAAATGCCGATTCATTCGAAGCAATTGGTGCTGCAATTTATGGAATCAAAAAAGACATCAAACCATTAAGTTCGCTTGAAAATATCATAATCGAGAAAAGTTCTTCTTTCTCATATCATCGAGCTCTTCAAAATTTCGCCCATAAAGTTACATTCAAGCCATCGAAACGTTCAAACGCGATTTCCGGGCAACGCTGCATCTTAGGCTTGGATGTTGGCTCCACGACTACCAAAGCAGTTGTCATTTCCGAAGATGGAGCCGAAATTCTCGCAGATGTTTATCTATACACAAATGGCAATCCTATTGCCGCTTCGCGAGAATGTTACGCTCGTTTGATGCAACAATTGCCTAACAATATTAATATTATCGGTATCGGGACAACCGGCTCGGGCAGGCAAATTTCGGGCATTCATGCTCTGACAGAAGGAGTGGTAAACGAAATTGTAGCTCATGCCACTGCTGCCGTATTTTTCGATGACGAAGTTGATACTCTCTTCGAAATTGGCGGTCAAGATGCAAAATACACATATATTGTGAACAAAGTCCCTGCCGATTATGCCATGAACGAGGCTTGTTCCGCCGGTACAGGTTCGTTCATTGAGGAATCAGCTTACGAAACCTTGGGCATAAAAGTCACCGAAATCGAATCAATTGCCTTGAATGGTATGAAACCGCCAAATTTCAGCGACCAATGCGCTGCATTCATAAGTTCGGATATTAAAACAGCTTTGCAGGAAGGCATCAGCAAAGATGATATTGTGGCAGGTTTGGTCTATTCGATTTGCTTGAATTATGTTAATCGAGTCAAGGGCAACCGCACAATTGGCAAAAAAATATTCATGCAAGGTGGTGTATGCTATAATAAGGCGATTCCAATTGCTATGGCTGCTTTGACAGGTGCCGATATAATCGTTCCGCCCGACCCGGGCTTGATGGGTGCTTTCGGTGTAGCACTTGTTGTGAGAGAAAGGCTTGCTCTCGGTCTGATGGAGGAAGAGGATTTTGATTTACAGTCTCTTGCAGGCAGGGAAGTGACATACCGCAAACCATTTATTTGTTACGGTGGTAAAGAAAAGTGCGATAGACGTTGCTCGGTAAATATCATCGAGATTGAAGGGAAGAAACTTCCCTTTGGTGGTGCTTGCAATAAGTATTATAATCTAAAGGGCGAACAAAGCTTCGATTACGACAAATATGACTATGTCAAAAGACGCCATTT
Source organism: Desulfobulbaceae bacterium (assembly GCA_018335795.1). Classification (GTDB taxonomy): domain Bacteria; phylum Bacteroidota; class Ignavibacteria; order Kapaibacteriales; family UBA2268; genus PGYU01. The sequence goes on from JAGXRP010000036.1 coordinate 34,744, forward strand.
GTTAACTTTCGATATATTTGCTCCTGAACGTCCGCTTGGTGATAATCCCAAACGCGTCGGGCTGAATGCGTCTTTCCATACTTTCACTTTGTATCCGCTATTTTATAATTTTTTCAATTTATTGGGATTTGAAGTTGTAATGCCCGATGAGATTGATAGTGAAGGCATTGAGCGGGAAAATACATCATTTTGCTATCCGGCACAGCTCTCATTGGGATTATTCAAAAATTTGATTGACAAAGCCCCTGATTTTTATTTCGTGCCTACAATTCTTGAAATGCTTGTTGACGACAGCGAATACCAACGGTTAGATTTCAATTGTACTTGCGTTTTTGTTAGCGGCGAGGCAATGTATTTGAAGCAAGCATATAAGGATTTGATTTCCGACAAAAGAATCTTATCGCCAAATCTAAATTTTGGGAACGGTTATCTCAAGGAGTTAAACAATTTCATCCAAATCGGTCTGGACTTGGGCGTAAGTGCAAAAGCCGCCGAAAAAGCGTATTTAGATGCTATCGAAATGCAAAATAGTTATCAAAATGAGCTTTTGAATTTGGGAAATGAAGCTCTCGAAGAGATTTATTCCAAGCCCGACAACTTAGCAATTGTCTTGGTCGGACGCCCATATAATGCGTTTACCGACATTGCAAACAAAGGCATTCCTCGCAAATTTGCTTCACGAGGAATTTATGTTTTGCCGAATGATATTTTCGATTTGCACGATGACAAAGTGGACGACCATATGTATTGGGAAGGTGGCAAGAAAATCCTCAAATCTGCAAAATTTATCAAGCGTGATGACAGGTTGTTCGCAACATATATTTCTAATTTTTCCTGCGGACCTGACTCGATGATTTTGTCATCATTCCGTGAAATCATGGGCACAAAACCTTCCCTGACCTTAGAACTCGACGGTCATACCGCAGATGCCGGAATAAATACAAGAATTGACGCTGCAATTGACGTGATTAAAAATTATATTAAATTAAAATCCAACATTAAAGACCCTGATAATAGTGACTTCAAATCAGCAGATGTAGAATTCGGCAAAGAAGGGAATTATTATATTACTTCCGAAGGCGAACGAATCCCGATGAGTGACCCGAGAGTGAAAATTCTGATTCCTTCAATGGGCGATTTGAACTCTGAGATGTTTGCTGCTGCTTTCAGAAGTTTAGGCTTCAATGCTCATGCATTGCCACCCTCAAATCCTGAAATAATCAAATACGGCAAAGCTGTTTCAAGCGGTAAAGAGTGTTTACCATTGATAATTTTAGCCGGCTCGCTCTCTGATTATATTGAGAACCAAAAGAAGGAAGAATACGTCGCATTTTTCACTGTAGAGGGTGCCGGAAATTGCAGATTGGGACAATATCCCGTATTTTTGAGACAGTTGATTAAATCAAAAAAATGGCGAAACGTGACCCAAATCACTTTAATGAATGAAGACGGTTTCGCCGGTTTCGGTTCAAAATTCGCGATGAGAGCCATTCAAGCTATTATGATAGGCGATGTATTGGACGATGTCCGCTCGGCAATTATGGCTTATGCTAAAAATCCGGAACTTGGTGTAGAAATTTTCGATAGCGAATTCAAAATTGTCAGCGAAGGATTTGAACGAAATCCCGATAATATCTACAATTTGTTAGAGCATTTCTCAGAAGAAATTGCCGAAAAAGTACCCGTTGAGACACCTATTGAAAAAGCAAGATACGTAGCTTTGCTTGGAGAAATTTATGTTCGTCGAGACTTATTTTCGCATAAATATTTGAATGAAATTTTTGCAAAAAAGGGATTTGTACTCAAAATCGGCTATATCAGCGAATGGATTTACTACGTTGATTATTTGCTGAAAATCGGATTGCTTGAGCCGGAAAACTCACTCAGGAAAAAATTGGAACGCGAGATTCGGCATTATTTTATGCGTTCGGCTGAGAAAAAAATCAAAAAAGCATTATCTAAATCGGGCTATTACAAATATTCATTGACCGAAATAAAGCCACTGCTCGAACATAGCAAGCATATTATTCCATTGGATTTCAAAGGAGAACCCGGATTGACTTTGGGCATTTCGATGTTCGAAACATTAGAAAAATACTGTGGAATCATCAATCTCGGACCTTTTGGCTGTATGCCGACTCGATTTACTGAAGCAGTTTCAATTCCCGAAATGACCGTAGAGAGAAAAATAGCCATCAGACAAGAATTAGAACCCGGCTTTAAGTTGTCGAGCCTCTTCAACGGAAAAATGTCTATTCCATTTCTGACAATAGAGGTGGACGGAAACGTCTTTCCTCAAGTTATTGAAGCAAGATTGGAAGCATTCACTTTACAAGCAGAGCGAACTGCCCAAATAATGGAGACTGCTAAAAATGGGAATAAATCATGAGCGATTGCATCAGAGCTACATATAAGATTCACGGACATGTCCAAGGTGTTGGATTTCGTTATTATGTCCAACGGAAAGCCATCGAAATGGGTTTGAAAGGTTATGTGAAAAATTTGTACGACGGCACAGTCGAATGCGTGGTCGAATCTGATTTATATACAACCGAGCTTTTCAAAAGCATTCTAAAAAAAGGAAGCTCGCGCTCGCACGTGACAAATATCGAAATAATACTCTCGGAGTGTAAGAATAATCACAATTCATTCGAGATAATTTGAAAAAACTGATTCATATTAATTTTCTTCGTCTATGCTTACTTTCCGTATTCGGATTTGTATGTTCAGCTGAAATGCTTGCCCAAAACAAACAAACATACCGTTTACCATCACAAGATGAATTATACCCCAAAATCACATTAGTATTGAGTGGTGGAGGCGCCAGAGGCATCAGCCAAATTGGCGTACTGAAAGCCCTCGAAAAGAATAATATCAAAATTCATTCAATTACCGGAACAAGTATAGGAGCAATAATTGGCGGACTTTATGCAACAGGTAATAATGCTGATGAGTTGATGAATTTGATTGTTGATTATGATTGGAATCGTATTGTAGCACTCAATGAATTCGGTAATCGTAGCGATTTGTTCTTCGACCAAAAAGAGCTATACGACCGCAAATTAGTTACAATGAAGTTTAATAATTTTCAATTTACGCCACCACAAGCAATAAGTACTGGTTCGGGCTTCGATTCTTTCATCCAAAGTATGATTTGGAGCTCACCTTATATGCCGACAACAAATTTTGATTCATTAAAGTATCCTCTGAGAATAATTGCCACCGATTTGGTTCAAGGCAAGTCGGTATCTTTGAAAAGTGGCAATTTAGCCAGAACCATCAAAGCGAGCGCCACTATTCCGCTTCGTTTCCCAACAGTCAGGATTGATTCGATGATTTTGGTTGATGGTGGTATCTTGGCAAATATTCCTGTCAAATCTGCATTTGAATTTAATCCAGATATTATTATAGCCGTTAATTCATCTTCTCCGCTTTTGGAGAGATTCGATTTAGTCAATCCTTGGAATATTGCTGACCAAGCAATATCTACTGCTATGAAAAAAATATCCGATGACGAAATGTTGCTCGCAGACTTTATTATAAGTCCTAACCTTGGCAACAAAAAGAATATAGACTTTACTGATTTGGAATTTACTGCAGAACTTGGCTATGACGTTGCAATGGATTCTATCAAAAGCATTATCAATAAAATAGAACTTATTAAAAAAGCAAAATTAGATAGTCTTTCAAATTTTTTATTTGGTAATATTACTGAAGCAAAGTTAAGTGTAAAAGGCTTCGATTCTATGGATTCGCAATTATTACTTAGTAATAATGATGACCAATTACAAAATTTACGTGACGCATTGCTCGTAATTTATAATCAGGATTCATTCGCTAAATATAAATCTATTGATATCGAAATCAATGCTGATGAAATCGAAATCATTGCAGAAAAATTCATTGAAATCCAGACAATCCAAGTTAAAGTTAATCCCGGTTATGAATCAATAGCCGACTCTTTGTCCATTATTTTAGGCGAACAATTCATAGGGCAAAGATTTGATAATGAAGTGCAACATCAGATTTTTGAGAACGCTTCAGAACTTTTGACTCAACACAATTTCCCTCTATCCAAAATCACAAGTATTTCTATACTTAATGACATTTTGATGCTTGAATGTAATCTTGGAATAGTTTACGAAATTGGTATTACTGGGAATCATCAAACAGCTTCATACCTGATTGATAGAGACCTAAACTTTGCAAAAGGTGAACTTATTAGTCCTGAAAAAATAATAGAATCTAGAGAAAATCTCATATCTACAAATCTTTTTGATGATGTTGATATCTATCCGTTCATAGATAAATTTGGGAATATGGTAATACGAGTCCATGTCCGTGAAAGCGGCACCCAAACTATTAGCATAGGAGCTAGAGTGGATAACGAACGAAATGCCCAAGTTGGACTAGATTTGATTCAAGATAATATTATGAACACAGGGTCGCGATTTTTGTTCAGATTTGCGGTTGCAAATTCATTCCTTCTTTCAGAATTATCACTCACGAATCCTCGTTTTTTTAGGACTAACCTAACGACATCTTTTCTTGCATTTTACAATAGAACCGATAGGAATAGCTTCACACCTGAAGTGCCTAATCAACCAAATAGGTTCTCTAATCTCAAGACTCGAGATATGAGAGAGGAAGACTACGGATTAACTGCATTAGTTGGTATGCAGCTCGAAAGGCAAGGGCGACTTTATGTTCAACTTCGATATGAAAAACAACGCTATTACAAAATGTCAAATGTCATTCCTGATTTTTATACTGTTTCGACTATTAAATTCGGTACTGTCTTCGACAATCGCAAATCATTAGATTTCCCTAAAGATGGTAGAGTAATTGATGTATCTCTTGAGACAAATTTATTGCCTGTTACCAAAGCAGTGGCTTTTTCTAAAGCCTTATTCAGCTACTCTTCGAATAGGTCAATAGCAGACCATACCTTGAATACGACTCTGACTTTCGGTGTTGCAGACGTTACAGTCCCTTATCCCGAGTTTTATTCTCTCGGTGGCGAAGATTCATTTTTTGGGATGTTTGAAGATGAAGAACGCGGACGACAACTTTTTCGAGGTTCTGTCGGATACCGCTACTTATTGCCATTTCAAATCTTTTTCGATACTTATTTTAGCGTTCGATATGATTTTGGCTCAACATGGCTTATACCCGACGATATAAAATTCAGTACATTCAAACACGGCATTGGTAGTACTGTTGCATTAGATTCTCCTCTTGGTCCACTTAAGTTTAGCATAGGCAACAGCTTCTATTTCCGGAAGTCTCCCGATAGAGTAATTTGGGGCGAGACTCATGTTTATTTCAGTCTTGGAATGAGAGTAATCTAATGAGTATAGTTACTATCTTCGGAAGCGGGAATTTGAAATTTGATGACAAAAACTATCTTTATGCTACAGAACTTGGAAATGCTTTAGCTGAAAGTGGTTTTGATATTGCTACAGGCGGGTATAGCGGTATCATGGAGGCAGTTCTAAAAGGAGCATCAGCATCTAATACACGACGTATCGGAGTGTTAACATATGATTTTAAAGATAAACATCCAAACCCGTTTGTCACCGAAATCATTAAAACAAAAGACTATTTAGAACGTTTGAAAAGATTAGTAGAGATTGGCTCTGTGTATATTGTATTTGACGGAACATGGGGTACTATGCTCGAAATTGCTACTGTCATAGCTTTGACTGAGAGGCAATTATTGCAAAAAAAACCGTTCATTTGCGTCGGTAATAAATGGCAATCTATTATTGATGGTATAGATGATGGCAATGAGTTGTTATTTACAAATATAATCTACGAAAATAAGGTTGAAAACATAATTTCAATATTAGAAGAACATGTGGCAAATAATAAATAGAATTTCAAAATTGGTTCAATCAAATAGCATCAGGAGTAACGATGCTTATCAAGTGCTCAATCAAGAAGATGAGGAATTGAAGCGGATTATTGATGAACTGAATAATAAGAAGGAATCATCGGAAAAAAAGAGTGAGAATATTCCAAATAACCATAAAATCAACGATGATTTAAAAAAAGCTTTTACCGAACTTGGTGTATCTCCAAATGCCGATTCTGCAACTATTAAATCCGCATATCGTGCCAAGATGAAAGAATTTCACCCCGACCGATTCGTGAAATTGAGTCAAGACTTGCAGGAGAAATCCAGAAAAAAATCGCAAGAATTGAATTCAGCCTATGAAACTTTGGAAAAAGCGGGATATGTAAAATGAAAATAGATTTTAAAGAAATAGCTTTGATATTGATTGTAGCTATTGTTATTGCATTTGCTTATAACCTATCTAAACCTAAACCGATACCTCTAATTTGGGAACCGAAAGAGATTAAAGTTTTGAGCGACGAAGACGTATTCGGCAATATGGAACAATCAAAAGAACAAATCGACAATGATTTGACTGACGCCTCAATCACTGAGCCCGAGACTTTTCAACCAAATGAAGAAAAATTAGTTGATGACAAAATAGCTGAAAAGAAAATTGAAGTTGCTGAATCAAAAAAAGCAGTCGTTGAAAGGGAAAAGAAAAAAGAACCTGATTCGGAATTGCCAACCAATACAGAATTTACCGTATCATATGAGCAGATGAAAAAAATCATCAGTAATCCTGATTTCATAATTATTGATGCAAGAAATCCTGAGTTATACGAAAAAAGTAAAATCGGTAAGGCTATAAATATATTTCCTTATGATGAAGAAGCAGTTTTTATGCCCAAAATTCTTGATTTACCAACCGACAAGCGGATTGTAATTTATTGTGATGGTGGAAATTGCGATGCAAGCCATAAATTAGCCGAAGCAATCAAATCTTTTGGATATAAAAAAGTTTTTATATATACCGGTGGATGGGATGATTGGACAAAACATCAGGGACTGAAATAACTCATGGATAGCTACTACAACGAAGGTACTTTAGTTAACGAGATAAAAAAAACATTCTCAATTATCGGGAATTCATTCGAAATTGATAATGCCGTCAGATTGCTTATTCAAGCAGCCCCTACCGATTTGAGCTTATTAATAACCGGCGAAACAGGCACAGGAAAAGAAGTCTTCGCCAACGCCGCTCATGGTTTATCAAAACGAAAAGGCAAAGCATTTGTGAGCGTTAATTGTGCTGCAATTCCCGAAACTTTGCTCGAATCCGAACTTTTTGGGCACGAACGAGGAGCATTTACCGGAGCTGTTGACCAACGAATAGGTTTTTTTGAAACTGCCAACAAAGGGACAGTTTTTCTTGATGAAATTGGCGATATGCCTATTGGTACTCAATCGAAATTATTGAGAGTACTCGAATCAGGCGAATTTACTCGTCTTGGTTCTTCGCAAACCAAAAAAGTAGATGTCAGAATTATAGGAGCCACAAATAAAGATTTGAACAAGGCTTCCGCCGAAGGAAAATTCCGCTCCGATTTATTTTATCGTCTCAATACCGTACACATAGTTTTGCCACCTTTGAGAAATCATGCTCAAGATATTCCGCTTTTGGTAGAGCATTTTGCTCGCAAAACTTGCCAAAAATTGAATCTCCCCTATCAAGGATTTTCAGATGATGCGATGAGTGTTTTGAAAAGTCTTCCGTGGCCCGGTAATATTCGTGAACTGAAGAATATGATTGAAAAAGTAATTACATTTCATAAGGGCGAACACGTTACTCCCGATATTCTTCGTAAATATATACCACCTGCATTGCCGGCTTTTGAAATCCGAAATATCGAACACGACAACTCACTCATGACACTTAATGAACCTGAATATACGGGAACTCCCGAGCTTTCGCTAATTTTCAGAACTTTGCTTGAATTGAAGAGTGATTTGACCGAAATCAAAAGATTCATGCACAACGTCGCAGTTGTTATTGACGAGATGAATCGGAAATCGGAATCTACGCATTTGCAGACGGTAGAAGAAGTACAATCATTAGAAGATTTGATGGAAAATACTCAAGACTTGAACCTTGAGGAATTTGAAAAGCAAATTATTCAATTTGCGATGAAAAAATACAAAGGTAATCGCCGAATGGTGGCTGAATCACTGGGTATAAGCGTCCGGACTTTGTATAGGAAAATATCAGCATTGAATTTAGAAAGTGATTTTTAATATTTTCACAAGCTTATCAGTTCAGGTTTTTCTGATTCGAATCCAAGAAACATGTTTGCCTGTTCTGCAAAATTTACAGGTAAATCAGTCACGTAAAACTTAACATTGGGTTTCTCGATAAATTCCTTTCGCTGTTCTTGCAATTGTCTTGCTTCAGCTAATATTCTTAATGCTGTCACCGAAGCATGTTCACCCGAATCAATCAAAGTCACTTCAGGCATGATTTCCTGTAACAATTGGGAAAGCAAAGGATAGTGTGTACAGCCTAATACAAGCGTATCAACGTGAGCGTCAATCATATCGCGTAAGTAATCAATCGCAATCAATTTTGTAGAAGGGTGCTTCATCATCCCTTCTTCTACAATCGGAACAAATAACGGGCAGGGTTTGGAAAAAACTTTCAGATTTTTATTTCCACTTAATTTTGTTATTTCATTTTCGTATGCTTTACTCGATATTGTCGCTCTTGTACCGATGATGCCTATCCTTGCATTTGAGGATTCTCTTAATGCTGCTGATGATGCAGGTTCAATCATACTTATTACGGGAATATTTCCAGCATGGTTACTTACAACATCTAAAGCGACTGATGAGACAGTATTACAGGCTGCTATAACTAATTTGACTTGTTTCGACACCAAAAAATCGGTACATTCTGCGGCATATTGTCTCACAATTTCCGGTGATTTGTTGCCATAAGGAACTCTTGCAGTATCGCCCAAGTATATGTAGTTTTCTTGCGGCAAAAATCGGACTAATTGCTTGAGTACACTCAAACCTCCGATTCCGGAATCAAAAACACCAATTGGAAGTATGTTATTGTGATTTTTTTCCATTATTTTACGCTTTTTCTTGTTTTTTACGAAACGATTCCGTAATTTAAGTGTTGTAAAAATTATTATTTACAAAAGTATGTGATAAAAATGAATAAACAAATATTCTTAATCCTAACGATATTGTTCTTAACTGTTTTTAATGCCAAGGCACAATATTGGTTTGGAGCTTACCCAAAATCTCAAAGTGACACAATCAATCAAAATCGAAATTTTTATGAATTCCAAAATGATTTCAATAATTATTGGGGAAATAAGGAAATAACTCCCGAAACTCCCAGAAACGAAAGAGGCGGATGGAAACAATACAAACGATGGGAATGGTTTTGGGAGCAAAGAGTATATCCGACTGGAGTTTTTCCCACACCCGATATTCTTTGGAAAGAGATTCAGAAGCTGAAAGCAAATCGTGGCAAAGACGAAGATAGATTACATAGCTTTAGTTGGCAACAAGTAGGGCCATCAACGTCTGGTGGTGGATATGCCGGATTAGGGCGACTCAATGTAATTGCTGAAGACCCCAATTATAATGGCACCTCTAATCAAACTATTTGGGTAGGTTCAGCTTCCGGCGGACTTTGGAAGACTACTGATGCCGGCTCAAGTTGGACTACAAATACCGACCAACTTTCGACACTTGGAGTAACTGCAATCGCAATTGACCCCGACAATACAAACATAATGTACATCGCAACAGGAGATGGAGACGCCAATGATACTTACTCAGTCGGAGTTTTGAAATCTACTAACGGAGGTTCCACATGGAATACAACAGGCTTGAATTGGACTACGACCCAAACACGTACAATTCGCGAAATGAAAATGCACCCTACAAACAGTAGTATCCTATATGCAGCAACTTCAATCGGTGTTTTCAAAACTACCAACGGAGGCACGAATTGGTCTCAGCAATCAATCCCGTTAAATGTAAGCTCAGGATATTGGGACATTGAAATCAATCCGAGTGACCCGAATATAGTTTATGTCACAAGTAATTATGAAATTGCCAAAACAACAAACGGCGGCACAAATTGGTCTATACTCTCAAGTGGATTGCCAAGTTCTTCAGCGAATATTTATCGCGTAGAAATGTCGCTGTCACCTGCAAATAATAATCATCTCTTTGCTGTTTACGGCTACTATAATTGGAGCGGTGGCAACAGTCAAAATAATTATGGTTTGTACGGTATTTACGGCTCTACAAATAGTGGCACAAGTTGGGATGAAATCACTCGATGGGACGAAGATAGCCTTAATTTACTAGGTTGGAATTACGATGCATCTGACAAGGGTGGTCAGGCATTTTATGATTTGGATATATTAGCGGATAAAAATTCTACAAACACCTTCTTCGTTGGTGGGGTAAACGTTTGGCGTACAACTAATCGTGGAATTGATTGGAGTTGTGTCGCTCATTGGTATGGCGGTGGAGGCAATCCCGAAGTTCATGCAGACCATCATCATCTTTATTTTGGCGGTTCAAACAGAATGTATAGCGGTCACGATGGTGGTATAAATAGAACTACAAATGGAGGTACATCATGGGCTTGGATTGGCTCGGGGCTGAGAATCACACAGTTTTACCGTTTTGGAATTGCTCAAAAAGACTCAAATTTGCTGATTGCAGGTGCACAGGACAACGGCACTAAGCAAATGACCGGAAGTAATTGGAGAGATGTAATTGGTGGTGACGGCATGGAGTGTATTGTTAATTACAACAACAGTAATTATATCTATGGTTCTCTCTATTATGGCAGAATATTCCGTTCTACCAATAAAGGCAATAGTTTTCAAGAACTTAATACTCCTAAAGCTACCGGGAATGACAATGGCGCTTGGGTTACACCTTATATACTTCACCCCTCAAATCCTGAAATTCTATACGCCGGGTATAAAGAGATATGGAAATCCACAGACCACGGCTCTACCTGGAGCAAGATTTCTAACTTCGGGCATAATAACAGACACACAGTTCTTCATATTTCAGAGTCAAATCCATCGTATATATATGCAGGGTATTCAAGTACATTAAGGCGAACGACCAATGAAGGTTCGTCATGGTCTGTCATCAATTTGCCAATTTCCAACACTCTGACATATATGGCAGTTCATCCCGAAGACCCCAATAAAATATGGGCTGCATTTTCGGGATATTCATCAGGGAATAAAGTTTACTACTCTTCAAACGGCGGAGCAGGATGGACAAATATTTCTAAGAGTTTGCCTAATATACCTGTTAACTGCATAACATACCAAAAAAATTATAGTAATCGCGTTTATGTAGGCACGGACATCGGAATCTTTTATATTGATGATACAATGACTGATTGGGAAGAGTTCAACGACGATTTGCCTAATGTAATTGTTAATGAAATCGAAATCAACTACGATTATGAGCTAATTTACGCTGCAACTTATGGTCGCGGTGTCTGGAAAAATTCTCTCCCGATTGAAGTTATAGAAACACCGGCGCTTTTGCTGCCTCCCAATAATACAAGCAATGTGCCATTAGCACAAATTTTGAAATGGTCATCGGTCGCCAATGTTGATAATTATCAAATCCAAATTTCGACTAATTCTACTTTTACAAATATTGTCAAAGATTCGGCCGGGATTGTTGATACAACTTTCTCATTTGCAAATTACAATTCCCAATATGACACACAATATTATTGGCGAGCAAGGGCTAAGAAAGGTTCTAAGACCAGTGCTTGGTCAAGTACTTTCAATTTTACGACTGAACCACGATTACTGCCACCGGTCTTGACTTCTCCGAGCAATAATGCAACGGGCATTACTATTAATGCCAATTCGCAATGGAATTCGGCAACAGGAGCATCAAACTATGACTTGGAAATCGCTACTGATGTGAATTTCAATAATATTGTCAAAAGCATCAATAGTCTGGTCGCAACGTCATATTCCTTAACAAATATTCCTGCTGATTACGGCAGCCAATATTTTTGGAGATTACGTTCCAAAAGTGCCACTCAAACAAGCGATTGGTCAAGCACTTTCAATTTCACGACTGAACCGCGACTATTGCCACCTGTTTTGACCTCTCCGAGCAATAATGCTACTGATATCGCAATTGATGCAAATTTACTTTGGAATTCAGCAACAGGTGCATCAAACTATGACTTGGAAATCGCCACTGATGCGAATTTCAATAATATAATTAAAAATGTGAATAGTTTAGTAGCGACGTCATATTCTCTGACAAATGTTCCTGCTAATTACGACAGTCAATATTTTTGGAGATTGCGTTCCAAAAGTGCCACCCAAACAAGCGATTGGTCAAGTACTTTCAATTTCACGACTGAACCGAGATTACTGCCACCGGTCTTGACTTCTCCGAGCAATAATGCAACGGGCATTGCTATTAATGCCAATATGCAATGGAATGCAGCAACAGGTGCATCAAACTATGACTTGGAAATCGCAACTGATGCGAATTTCAATAATATAATTAAAAATGTGAATAGTTTGGTAGCGACGTCATATTCTCTGACAAATGTTCCTGCTAATTACGACAGTCAATATTTTTGGAGATTACGTTCCAAAAGTGCCACCCAAACAAGCGATTGGTCAACCACTTTCAATTTTACGACAGAGCCGCGACTATTGCCACCTGTATTGATTTTACCCGCAAATAATGCGACTGATATTGTAATTGATGCAGATTTTCAATGGAATGTAGCAACAGGAGCGTCAAACTATGACTTAGTAATAGCCACAGATGCCGATTTCAATAATATAATTAAAAATGTGAATAGTCTGGTCGCAACGTTTTATTCCTTATCAAATATTCCTGCTGATTACGGCAGCCAATATTTTTGGAGATTACGTTCCAAAAGTGCCACCCAAACAAGCGATTGGTCAAGCACTTTCAATTTCACGACTGAATCGAGATTATTGCCGCCTGTTATGACATCTCCGCAAAACAATGCAATAGATATCGCAATTGATGCAAATTTACTTTGGAATGCAGCAACAGGAGCGTCAAGCTACGACTTAGTAATAGCCACAGATACCGATTTCAATAATATAATTAATAATGTGAATAGTCTGGTCGCAACGTCATATTCCTTAACAAATGTTCCTGCTGATTACGGCAGCCAATATTTTTGGAGATTACGTTCCAAAAGTGCCACCCAAACAAGCGATTGGTCGAGTGCTCGCAATTTCACGACTGAACCGAGATTATTGCCACCTGTGATGACATCTCCGCAAAACAATGCAATAGATATCGCAATTGATGCAAATTTACTTTGGAATTCAGCAACTGGAGCGTCAAGCTATGACTTAGTAATAGCCACAGATGCCGATTTTAATAATATCGTCAAAAGCATGAATAACCTTGCTGCAACAATGTATTCAATCTCTAATATTCCTGCGGCGGATGAAACCCAATACTATTGGAGATTACGCTCAAAGAGTGCCACCCAAACAAGTGATTGGTCGAGCGTCTTTAATTTCACTACAATAATGGAATTGAATCCCCCGGATTTGATTTACCCGGGTAATAATTCCAACAACATATCAAAAATAGTGCTTTTGAATTGGAATGATGTCGCCAAAGCCGATGAATACAAAATTCAAGTAGCAGATAATATAAATTTCACAAATATGAAAATTAATCTGGTGGTTTCAGAATCTGAATATCAGGTGCCAAACGGCTCATTGAAAGGCAATGTCACATATTATTGGCGTGTAAAAGCTTTGAACGATGACATTGAGAGCGAGTTCTCTACAATTTTCAATTTCAAAACCGAAAACAAAGTCCCCGATACTTGGTCATTTGTTGAAAATACTCCAACAAAATCCAAAATCGTAGTACCAACTTCAATTAATCCGCAAATAGGCGGTAGAAATATTGCGGTCGGTGATGCAATCGGATTGTTTTATGATGATGCCGGAACAAAAAAATGCGCCGGTTATGCATATTGGACAGGTGTGATTCTCCAGATTACTGTGTGGGGAGATGACCCTTTGACAATTGAAAAAGACGGATTCTCTACAAACGAACTATATTCATTCAAACTATGGGATTCCCAAACTGATTTGGTTTATACTGCTGAAGCCACATATTCGAATGGTCCGAATAATTTTCAAAACAATGCCACTTCTATTCTTGCTTCTCTCAATTCTTTGACCGATATTCAGGTCATCAATTTAAGTCAAGGATGGAATATGATATCATCATACATTGCTGCCGATTTACCTTCTATGGAGGATGTTTTTGGCGTTATTGACGATAAACTCGTAATATGTAAAAATGGCAGCGGTAATGTTTATTTGCCCGAATTCGAAATTAATGATATTGGAGATTGGAACAAATACGAAGGCTATCAAGTTTATATGAATCATGCTGGAACTCTTATCTTGAGCGGTACAGCAGCAGAGCCTGAAAATGAACCTCTTAACTTGAGTTCAGGTTGGCATATAGTTTCATATTTAAGAAAAACTGCAATGGATATTTCAATCGCTATGGAAAGCATTGACGATAATTTGATAATTGCTAAAGATAATTTGGGGAATGTATTTTTGCCTGAATTCGAAATTAATACCATCGGCGATATGCTTCCGGGACAGGGCTACCAGATTTATCTCTCATCGGGCGATGCTTTAACTTATCCACCTAATTCGGCAGGGAAATACATTTCACCAATTTATCGCTATTCAAGAAGCATAAACCCTGTTTTGCCTCAAATTTCGGGAACCGGAAATAGTATGACAACTATAGTCGAATTTGATGAACGATACAACGGACATTTGTTCCTTGCACATGATAACAAAGGCAGACTTGTAGGTTCGGCGATTATCGAAAACGGTATATGCCCAATTGTTATATGGCAGGATGATGAGCGGAATAGCAATTATTCTGCGAATTCAACAATTCAATACAGCGTAATTGACCAAACCACTAATCTCGAAATTTCGGGATTTGTAATCACTCGTCAAACAGATTTGCTTACAAAGCAACCAAATGATATTTCGAAATATGGCAAAAATTCAGTGAATTACGGAAAAGCATTATTGCCAACCGGAATCAGGATGATTCAAAATATTATGCCTATTCCTGCAAGTTCGGAATTTTCGATTGAATACGCCGTTGCCGAAAATAGTAATGTTAGAATTAAACTATTTAGCATCAGCGGACAAGAAGTATCAGTCTTGAAAGATGCGCCAATGCAATCGGGAATTTATACTGAGACTTACTCAACAGGCATTATCGGCTCAGGTGAATACATTATCATGATGGAACAAGGCAGCGAACTTGATACAGAACGAATGATAATCAAGAAATAAATCGTCAGAGTATCGTCTAAAAAACTGTATTTTTGAGTATATTTTAATCATTAAATTGGAATTTATTTTGAACGAAACAACAATCAGAGAAAAAATCGGCTCTATCAAAGACCCCGATTTAGCAAAAAGTCTGAATGAATTAGATTCGATAAAAAAAGTCGTTGTCAAAGATAATGCAATTCAAATATATGTTGAATTAGTCGGTCCTTTTCATTGGGTTTATGCTGATATCAAAGCTCAAATCAAAACGGCTTTGCATGAAATTGCATCCGATTATACTCATGAAATTTTCATCACTGAAAGACCGTACCAACTCACTAATCGTCCAAGTTTGAAGCGCGTCAAAAATATTATTGCCGTAGCATCAGGTAAAGGCGGAGTAGGCAAATCATCAATTGCTTCAAATCTTGCAGTGGGTTTGAGCTTGAGCGGCGCTAAAGTTGGCATCATTGACGGAGACGTTTACGGTCCAAGCCAACCGACAATGTTTGGGATTTCGGATGGTAGATTGAACGCTATGCAAAATGAAGACGGAACTGTTTCAGCCGAGCCATTAGAAAAATATGGTGTCAAAATTGCTTCAATGGGTTTCATCATTAATCGTGACGAAGCTGCGATTGTTCGCGGTCCGATGCTTGCGGGATACTTTTCCATGCTTTTTGAACAAGTCAGTTGGGGAGAGTTAGACTTCCTTATTTTCGATTTGCCTCCGGGAACAGGTGACATCCAACTTACTTTGACGCAGAAAATTCCATTGACAGGTGCAGCGATTGTGACTACACCACAGGAAATTTCACTTGCTGATGTTCGCCGCTCAATTACTATGTTCAATCGCGTAAAAGTAGATATACTTGGTATCGTCGAGAATATGAGCTATTTCATTCCTCCGGATATGCCCGATAAAAAGTACTTCATTTTTGGTCAAGGTGGGGGAGAAGAAATTGCTCAAGAATTCGGCGTTAATGTATTGGGTAAAGTGCCTTTGAATATTGAAATGCGGGAAGGCAATGACGGAGGAAGACCTGTAATTCTTGACCCAAATAATGGTTTGCAAGCGCAAATTTTGCAAGAAGTTACTGCTAATTTAGTCTCTCGCGTGCGACAAGTGAATTACGACAAATCATCAACAGTAATGCCCGAGATTTCGCTCTAATGTTTGAGGAACTACGTCATAGGGTCGAAATCGAATTAGATAAAATTCGCCCTTATCTTGAAAAAGACAAGGGCGGAGTTGAATATGTTCGCTTTGAAGAAGAAACCGCCACCTTAGAGCTCCGGATGACCGGAAACTGTGGCATTTGCCCACTTTCTTTAATGACTTTACGCGGTGGAATCGAAAGATTTTTGCTTATTTCAATTCCCGAAATCCGAAGAGTTGAAAAAGTTCAATAAAATAGTTTTGTATATTAAAAATATTTCGTATTTTTGTAGTCTGTTTACGGGCGATTAGCTCAGCTGGTCTAGAGCACCTGCCTTACAAGCAGGGGGTCGGGGGTTCGACTCCCTCATCGCCCACAGAAAAATAATTTCTTAGATTTGAAAGCTGTCCAAAGGGGCAGCTTTTTTTTTTTGTGGTGGGGTTGTCCTGTCAGTTGTTACAACTGACAGCCACGAAATGTAGGGACTGCAACAGCGTTCTGTCCGAAACATAGCCCATGAATTTATTCGTGGGTCAGGATTGTCAATCTATTTTAGGATTATAAAACAAATCCCCCTGCTCGCAAGCTCGCTTTGTAAAGGGGGATTAAGGGGGATTTCTTTAATTCACCACACAAAATTTACTAACATATTCTTTGCTTCCATCCTTGATATGTAAAAAGTAAATACCACTTTGGAGCTTTATTGGTATGCGAATTTCATTAGTTGATGTATTCAAATTCAAATTACGAATCATTCTACCATTTATATCTGTAATAGTACAATTGATAGAATTGGTTACAAATGCATAGTTACGGATACTAAGACTATTGTTTATATATTCAACCAGAAAAGGATTTGCTATTTCAGGCTTTATACTTGCACCTGTTAAAATTTTTTCAAAGTCGTAACAATAAATAACACCATAATTGACTAACATTGTATTTTTAGCTTCGTTGTAATCAGATATTCCTGATGAATTGTTTTTTGTGAAAATTATTTGGTCATTATTTAGATTCACAAGATTAAAAACTGGTGGTTGTGCATACCCATTACCTAAAGCAACATATTCATTCGTAATAAAACCAAAACCCGATGCTTCATTATAATATTTATATAGTTGTAAGTTTTCTGTACTATATATATATAGATTACTTGCATACACCTGAAACCCCACCAACTTTGAATCATGCGAGAATTTGATTGAGCGGACTTCTCTGGAGTTCTCGAATTCACCCAATATTTTGATTGGTTCAAGTGTTTCAGCGTCCCACAATATTAATTGAGTATAATTTTTGCCTGAAGGACCAAAGTATGTTCCTCCTGTAGCAACGTATTTTCCATTAGGTGAAACTGCTATCATTCTTGTTGTAGTATATCTTATTAAAGTTTCACTTGTTTTATACTCTCCTGTCTCAATATTATATGACTGTAATCTGGTATTGCCATTAAGTTCATCGATTGGCTCAATAAAAACATAAACCAAGGTACGACTGTCCGGCATAAATTTAGGATAGGTTTCTTCTTTTGTCAATCGTGCAATTACTTTTCCTGTTTCATAATCTAATACACATCTCTGAAATGACTCATCCATTGCGGAAATGTATTTACCATCGGGGCTTATATCGAAAAAATACAAAGGGGACACAAATTCCCTTAGTCTCGTTCCTGTATTGCCGTCAAGTTCACATTCAAAACCACCTTCATCAACATATCCTTTGCCTGCAAGTATATTACCATTTGGGTGTACAAGGAATCGGTCATACGAATTCTCTGTCTTCCAAAGCAAGTTTGGATCGGGGTCAGGTTCTTGAGCCAGTGTAAAGTTGCAATACAGTATTGCTACAGTGAATAACAAAAATGCTCTTTTCATAAAATTCTCCCTGAAATACATGTTCCGTATATACTCTATGACACATGAATATGCAATTTATCTCAAAATTAGGGAAAAAAGTTGGGAAATGGGAAAAAAAACAAAATCCCTCACCCCGACCCTTCGACAGGCTCAGGGAGCGGATTGATTTTGTAGGGACAGATCAGCGTTCTGTCCAAATATTGGTCATTCTGAGCCGAAGGCGAAGAATCAAGTTTTCATAAAATACATGGATTCCTCACTTCGTTCAGAATGACATAGTTTATCTGATGTGCCACACCTAAAAATAAATTGCATTTGCGAGGTGTGGCACATCTACAACGTCAATTTCCCTTACCTCACGAATAAATTCATGGGCTATGTTTCGGACAGAACGCTGTTCTGTCCTTACAACACGATTCTTTCTCTCTCTCATTCTGAGGTTGTTGGGGGTGTAACGGTCAATTTTCTGCAAAAAAAAAGCCCTTGTAATTAGCTATTACAAGGGCTTTTGAGTGAATGTTAGTACAGAAGGCGGGAGTCGAACCCGCACGGGTGTTAAGCCCACTGGATTTTGAGTCCAGCGCGTCTGCCAGTTCCGCCACTTCTGCTCAAATTCAGAGTACAAATATAGCAAATTTTGTTAAATCAAAAGCCAAAAAATTTTCAAAATTAACTTAATGCCTCAATTACATCTTTTGGAGCTTGCACGAGTTCTACTAATACACCTTCCGAACTGAGCGGAAATTCTTCGTTTCCTTTGGGATGAATGAAGCACACGTCATATCCTGCGGCGCCTTTGCGGATTCCACCGGGAGTAAAACGCACTCCTTGTGCAGTAAGCCATTCCACACATTTTTCCAAATCGTCTATCCACAAACCTATGTGATTTAACTGAGGTTCGTGCACTTTGGGCTTTTTCTCGGCGTCTATCGGTTGCATCAAATCAATTTCTACAGCAAAAGGACCTTTGCCCATACGCAAAATGTCCTCATCAACGTTTTCTCTTTCGCTCGCAAATGTGTGGACTTTTTCCAATCCCATAATATCTACCCAAAAGTTTGCTAATTTGTCCTTGTCCAATCCACCGATTGCTATTTGTTGGATTCCTAATACTTTAAATGGTCGCATAATGTTTTCAATTTTTAAATGATAAATACAGTACAAAAATAATAATAAAAAGCTGCATTTACAATATATTATGGTACGATTGTGACGTTTTTGTTTCGGGTAAGCACGAAAATGAAGTCATCTTCTATACCATATTTAATAAAGTCGCTTTCGTTTGTCAGTTCTCGAGTAGAAATCATCTCGCAATTCAGCTCCGTTTGCTTGATTCGTTTTGCAAAATCCATTCCGTACAATCGCACGTGGTCGCTTTGTCCGAAATGTTTAAGCCTTTCCTTGGGCGATATTATGCTTTTATCTTCATAAGTCGTCGCCAAATCTTTTTCAATCGGAATCATTATAAGAATTTTGCCCTCTTTTTTGATTACGCGTCCCATTTCCCGAATTGCCGCAATATCATCATCTACGTGCTCGAGTACGTGGCTGCATATTATCAAATCGAAACTTTCATCTTCAAATTTAAGTTGCTCTACATCCATTTGCAAAACTGATTTTGGATAAGCATATCCGGAAGCAAATTTGTCAATGGCTGAATAATTTTGCATTTTGGACATAACATTAAACACTGAAGGTTCAGGAGAAACATGCAAAATTCTGATTCCGGATTTAAGCAAATTATTGTGTTGGAGATAGAGCCACATCGCTCTATGGCGCGGAAATGAACTGCAAAATGGGCAATGAATAGCTTTTCGCTTTTTCCCGACAGGTAAGAAGAAAGCAATCTCCTTAGTGCAAATCGGACATTGCTTTAGTTTTATGGGCTTATTAATGTTTAAATGATAAGCATACTTTATATACCGTTTGATTTTACCGACTTCAATTCTCAATCCATAAGGCAATATCTTCAGTAGAAAATTTCTCATTTTACAATTTTATAATTCTTATATTCACCAATTCTGTAACCTGTAAGACTTTCAATTAAGCGTTTAATTTTTTCTTTTGCTGAATAGTTCCTCTGGGAAATATCATGAGAAAATTTCCAATTCATCTTTTCAATTCTTTCCAACATAACTTCAGGGTGAGTGCCATCAAACAGACTAAGCGAATCAATTTCCGAATAATCAAACTCTGAATCATTCGCGATATTGTTTTCAATCCATTTGTCATCATGCCAAAGTCGGTTGAAATCTAATTGCTTGGCTTGTTGCTTGCGCGGGTCTTTGACCCATCCGTAATGATAAATATATGCATCAATCAGCTTCACATTTAACTTTTCATCATTATTCTTTCTAAATCCTTGGGCATCGCCATGCGAATAAATGCTCTTGTCGTTGCGAACAATTCTAATTTCGCGACGATACCATTTATACGATTCGCCGACATAATCATAAGAGCCGTAAAAATGCTTGTAGTTGAACAATAGCCCATCAATAGCTTTATTGTGTAGTTCATTTTGCATCTCAAAATTAATCGTTTCTATGTATTTTTCATGCAAAACTTCATCAGCTTGAATATAAAAAGCCCAATCAAAATCACCGGGAATTGCATTGAACGCCTTATTAGTTTCAACAGCTAAGACTTTTCCACCATGCCTCAAATTATCGTCCCAGACAGTGTTTATGATGTGAATCTTATCATCACCGATTGAGCGAATTAGATTTTCGGTGTCATCTTCGGATTGCCCGACAGCCACGAACACAGCATTGCAGACTGGTAATATAGATTTAATAGCTTCGACAACGGGGTAATCGTACTTTATAGCATTTCGTGCAATTGTAAATCCTGCAACTTTCATAGATATTCCATTTTTATATTAATTACAAAAGTACATACCATTGTTGATTTGAGCAATATTATAAAAAATATGTGAAAGAATTGATTTAGTCTGCATTAAATTTAAAATTTAATGTGATAAATGTAATTTTATTTATTTGTAAATAAAATTAGTCATTTTTTTTCATTATAAGCAAATGCAAGTTATAGTAAGACTCTCTTCTACATTGATAATGAAAAATTATTCATAAAATAGTTATACGATAATAAAATGACAACAATTAATGTTTTTTGTTAAAAAAAATATTTTTTTATTTATACAAAATGTGTTAATTTGGTTTGTGATTAATTTGTATTTCTATAAATTTGATTAAATCGTAACTAGATTTTACTTGTTCTTTAAAATTAATGTTTAATAAATGGGAGATTTTTATATGAAATCAATACACTCTAAAACAGTGTGGCTCTCTATATGGGGAGTTTTAATATTTGCGACTATGCTTTTCGCTAGTTGTGAAGGACCAGCGGGTAAGGATGGACTCGCCGGTAAAGACGGTAAAGATGGTAAAGATGGAGCTGATGGCACTCAAAACTGTGGTACTTGCCACGATGCCTCAACTGACCTTTTTGCAAAACAACTACAATGGGCAGCATCAGAC
Organism: Desulfobulbaceae bacterium; assembly: GCA_018335795.1. Lineage (GTDB taxonomy): Bacteria > Bacteroidota > Ignavibacteria > Kapaibacteriales > UBA2268 > PGYU01. The sequence goes on from JAGXRP010000036.1 coordinate 56,512, forward strand.
CACGCTACAAATACATCATTCGAGCGCTCTGGTGCATCTTGCGCCGCTTGTCATACCAGTGACGGTTTCCGTGAAGTAGCTGTTACAGGCGAGTCTAATACTGCTGCTGCAATTAGCAACCCTACAGGACAAAATTGCCGTACATGTCATACGATACACGAGACATATACAAATGATGACTACAAGCTTACATACGAAAAGAAAGCAAAATTGAGAACAACCGGTGTAGAATTTGATTTCGGTAAGGGTTCTCTTTGTGCCCAATGCCACCAAGCTCGCACAACTACACCCGCACTTGACTTAAACGCTGAGACTTATACTTTAGCAAACTTTCGTTTTGGGCCTCACTATGGAGCTGCTGCAAATGTAATTGCCGGCTCGGGAGCATTCGAATTAGCGGGAAGTCTGCCGTATGCAAATACCGGTGCTCACCAAAATATTCAAAATTCTTGCGTTTCTTGCCATATGGGAACCGCTTATGGAAATCAAGCAGGCGGACATACAATGAAAATGAAATATTCTTATAACAGCGCTATGGTTGATAACGTTGCTGTTTGTACTCCTTGTCATTCAAGTGCAAAAGACTTTAACATAAGTGGTTACCAATCTGAAATGAAAGATTTGGCAACATTAGTAAGAAAAAGATTACTTGAGTTAGACATGATTACTCCTACTGATGGTGTTGATACTGACCCTGTTAACTATAATCACGATTATGCAAAAGTTGGGACATATCCATCTAAGCGGGCTGCAGCTTTATACAATTATATATTCATTATGCGCGATAAGAGTTGGGGTATTCACAACCCAAGATACACCAAGGCTGTATTGCAAAATGCATTAGAAGCTTTGAACTAAGAGTTTTTTTAGTAATGAAGAAATTATTATGAAAGATATGGAGGATAATTTTTCCTCCATGTCTTTTTTTTATTTTGAATTTGATTTTTACAAGAAAAACATATATATTGCTAACTGAGATTTAACAATTACGAGAGACTGATATGAAAAAAACAATCCTGATTCTACTCACTTTTTTCCTTGTGAGCGAGTACGCTATTTCCCGTCCACAATATTCTATTTTGCAAACGTATGGTACAAAATGTACTAATTGCCATGCAAATGCTAATTATGGTGGAGCAAGGAACTTTGGCGGCTTTTTAGCCCGAAAAGATATTGGACTAATCCAACCTGATGACATCGGTTTGCAAGGACTTTATGATTTCCTTGGCGAAGGTACCGAATTGTTTGACGGAAAAGTTAATTGGGGACTCGATATGAGACTCCAAAATGCACGTTGGGCTCAAACTTCACGCAAAGAAGAAGTTAGAGTGGATACAAATGTTGTAAGACCGACGATTGAACGCAAGACAATGCTAATGCAAATTTCTCCATATTTACAGGTTCAAGCTGCAAGTTGGCTCAGAATCGAAGGTATGTACAACTTTGCTTATGATATACATGACGACATGCGCTATCCCGGGCAACAAGCTTTTTATGCAGGAGTAACTATCCAACCATGGCAAGATTTGCCATCAATTCGGGTCGGGTATTTGAATCCACCAATCAGCCTTGATTTCGATGACCATACTATGCTTGTTCGCCAAGTTTCAGGTTTGGGTAGAAGTATGCCACTAATTCCTGCTGATTATGCTGAGTTGGGCTTTGAAATTAATTATGACGGACTATCATGGCTTAATGCGTCCTTTGGGATGTATGAATCCAAAAACATGGCTAAAATTAAAACAGAAGGCGTTCCAATAGTTAATGAAAACACTATGTCGTCGGTTGTGAATCTTTCTGTTCACCCACAACTACCTTACGGATTGCAAGGCTTTATGGGTTTGAGTCACTTCTTTAACAGTTCATTAAAAACTGATGACGGGATTTATTTCGGAAACAACTATTTGACAATTTCATCTGTTTATTTGGGTATAGGACTTGCCGATAGAGTGGCTCTTATGGCTGAATACATTAATTCGACTAAACAAAGCTTGCAGGAAGTTAATAATTACTCGCTCGAACTTACTTATCAATTCATGGAACCAATATATGTTTTTGGACGTTATGAAAGCGGCAAGACAGACATAATGAGGTCAGGTCAAATTTGGGAAGCCAAGCAATACGTCTTAGGAGCTCACATTTATCCGCTCCCGTTTATTGACCTAATTCCGGAATACAGAATTTACGACAGAGCAGACGTCCCGGGCACAAGTGCGCAATGGGCATTCCAAATACATGTATTTTATTAATAGAACAAGCAAGGAGAATAATAATGAAAAATAATACTGAAAGAAGAGATTTTCTGAAGAAAGCCGGAACCGTATTTGGTGTGGGTATTTTTGCAAGCGCCTTTGGCTCAGTAATTACATCATGCGAGCGTGACGAAATCGTTGCCGCACCCGACCCCGAAACTATTGACCTTGATATGTCAAAATATCCTCAAGTTTCAGCCGTTGGCTCAATGGCAATCATACAAATTTCGCGTTTGGATGGTTCACCATTGAAATTATTTTTGAAACGTGCTTCCGAAGACCATTACATCGTCCTTGAAGCTCTTTGCCGCCACCAAACAGGTCCGCTCGAATTACCAAGCGCTGATGGTGGTCCGTTAAGATGTATTCTCCACGGAGCTACATTTAATACCGACAATGGTTCACTTATTACCAACCCGACTTCGGATACTATTCCCGATTTGGTTAAGTTTAGAGTTTTTGAATTTAACAAACAAACAAATATTTTACGCATAGAAGTTTGATTATGTTACAAATTTTGCGTAATTTCGTTATATAAATATACGGTAATATATTAATTAAAAATTATACATAGGAGTATAAAATGTTAGGTAAATTTTTGACTTTCGCAATAGTGCTCGGATTGAGCATCAGCTTTATGAATACAGCCAATTCAACAGAAGCTAAAGACGGCAAAACGATTTTTGAAGAATCCAAATGCACTACTTGTCATTCAATTGACTCACAAGGCGTCGAAACTCGCAAAAAAACTCCCAAGACAGTAGATTTGTCTAAATTGGAAGGCGATCATGATGCTGCTTTTTGGATGGGATATTTGAAGAAAGACCAAACCTTAAATGATAAGAAGCATCCGATTGCATTCAAAGGTGATGATGCGGAGCTTGAAATTATGATTAATTGGTTGGTATCAATTTCTGCCGAACCTGCTGCTGAATAATTTGTCTTTAAACTTTTAAAAAGGGCGTTTGTGATTAAATGATAATTGCTCCGCCCTTTTTAGTTTAAAACGTAAAAAGCAAAGAGGTTATTTTTGCAACATTTTTGCTTATTACGTTAGAATAACAAATAAAACTTGTTAGTACATGAAGGAGATAATATGAAAATTGTATACACTATTGTTATTTGCATTTTTTGCTTCTTTGCACATTCGCTAAACTTGCATTGTCAAAGCGATGAAGATTGCATGGAATGCCATTCCGACCCCGATATTTCGATGGAAAGGAAAGGTGTGCTTCGTCCCTTAACAGTCAAAAAATTTATTTTGGCACGTTCGGTACATGCCAGTTTAAAATGCGTTGACTGCCACGCTGGATTTGACCCTTATGATATTCCTCATAAATCACCAATGACATTAATCAATTGTTTGGATTGCCACAAAAATACAGTCCAAATTCATAGATTTCATCCTCAAATGGTAGGTTCAAAAGGCACAGAAGGCAGCCCAAATGTAAATTGTAAGGGGTGCCACGGCACTCATAATGTATCATCGCCCAAAGACCCAACATCTCCGAAGCATTTTGCAAATTCAACTCAATATTGTGGGAAATGTCATGCTGACATATTGACAGACCATCTGCAATCCGAACATCATGTCGAAGTCGAACACAATAATCCCAATGCGCCAACATGTATTTACTGCCATTCGAAACCAATTACCAAAGGCAATTTGCTTGATAAAGCACAGTTAAAAATTAATCAAGAAAAGCTCTGCTTGGATTGTCATTTGAATGACCCACACAATCCGAGCAAATTTGCTAAAACTTTAGTTGATTATGAAAAAAGTGTTCATGGCTTGGCAATATTGAGCGGCAATCAAGATGCAGCTGTTTGTGTGGATTGCCATGGTGCCCATAAATTGCAAAAAGCAAGCGTTCCGACCTCATCGGTTCATAAAAATAATATTGCTGAATTATGTGGCAAATGCCATGGTGATATTACAAAAGAATATCTGAGCAGTGTCCATGGTCGAGCTATGAAATTCGGAGTTGGCGAATCACCCTCTTGCACATTTTGTCATGGTGAACATAATATTACAGCTGTCCCTCATATCGAAAAGCAAGTATTCACTGCAACAGGAATGAAGTTTGAAAAAATGGTAGATAATCAAATGGTATGGTGCATAAGTTGCCATAGCGACCAAGCTATGATGACAAGACGCGGTTTGTTGACTATCGAGGAGGCACATAAATGGCTTCCCGCAGCTGCCACACATTATAATACAGTGCGTTGCGTAGATTGCCATTCATCATACGACCCACCAAACTTATCTCATAACATTTTGAATCGGGAAGAAACTATCAAAAAATGCGAGGAGTGCCACTCTCAAAATTCTGTACTAATGTCTAAATTATATGTACATGAGAAAGAAAAATCTCGTAATCTAATGGGTTTCATCAATGGCACCTTGCTTAGTAATGCATATGTAATAGGTACAACTCGAAATGTTTATCTCGATGTTACTAGCGGAGTTATATTCGTATTTACAGTCTCTGGAATTTTTATTCACGCATTTTTAAGATTTCGTTCACGTAAAACACGCAATGTGGAGCAAGCATGAAAAAATTGTTTTTATATCCTTTTTGGCTTAGATTTTGGCATTGGTTAAATGCCGCGTTGTTTATACTTTTGATTCTAACCGGGATTAGCATTCATTATTCAGCTTCCAATGATTTACTAATGCCTTTCGAATATGCAATTGTAACGCATAATGTAGCCGGAATAATCTTGAGTTTTCTGTTTTTAATTTTTACTATAATGAATATCAAATCCGGGAATTACAAGTATTATATTCCCTTGATGCATGGCATATATGAACGACTGGTGAAGCAGGGTAGATATTACGTTTATGGTGTATTCAATGGCGAACCGCACCCTTATCATATTTCGGAAAAAGACAAATTCAACCCTCTCCAACAAATCTCATACTTCGGAATTATCTTTTTTATGATGCCGACTATCATAATTAGCGGATGGTTATTGTTGTTCCCGGAATTAGCTCCCGGCGAAATCATGGGGATGGGTGGAGTATGGCCCATGGCAGTATTGCATAGTGTGGTCGGATATTTACTTAGTATTTTCATGTTCGGACATATTTATTTAGCAACTCATGGTGATACAATCGGTGCCAATTTCAAATCTATGATTGATGGCTATCATCACGTTCATGAAGACGAACATGCTGGTAATGGTAACGGAACTCCAATTAATTATGAGTTGCTATCTGATGAAGTCGCTTATGGAAATGAAATTGTGGGTACAAATCACATTCCTGCAAAAGAAGAAGTTATACCAGATATTGAGTCTGAATCGTTATCAGAAGATGAATCAACCGATGATAGAAGCGAAAAAAAACAATAAACATTAATGTTTGTTAAAATGAATCAATAGGAAACATTCTTTATTGATTCATTTTTTTTTCTATTTTCCGAAAACTTGCCCTTTCCACACAATTTTTTTGTCTATCAACATCGGCGGTATAATCAATTCGATTAGCATGAAATATAGAATTGATGAAAGTATTCTACTCTGAAGATGCTCGTGTTTTAGTTTGCCGATTGAAGTCATAATAAGAGAGAAATCGCCGAAAAGCCTTACAAAAAGCACTGCTAATATCCAAATCAGATTTACTGAAAATATACCGATAATTAATGCAGCCCAAATTAATACAGAGCTTAAAACAAAAACAGGCGCAACCCAACCCAAACCCAAACCTCCAATTGCCCATCTTCGATGTTGCGAAATATATTCGGCGAATGTTATGCAGGGTAGAGTTGTCACACTTGATTCGGAACTACAAGGATAATGAACCTTATATCCTGACTTATGAACTGCTTGAATCAAAGCCAAATCCTCTGTTACAGAGAATTTGATATTTTCATAGCCGCCTACTTCATCATAAACACTTCGTCGAATACTCAAATTATTGCCAAAACAGCCCAGAGGTTTGCCCAGAGCAAGTCCTGCACTTGCCATTGTGTGCATATAAATCCATTCGATAGCTTGAATTTTTTCAAATTCACTATTATGCTTAACCATAGTAAAAGCAGCAACGAGCCCAACCTCAACATCGGAAAAATATCCAGAAATTGATTTAAGCCAAGTTTTGGGTACAACGCAATCAGCATCAGTCATCATGACTATTTCACCCTTTGATTCTAATATACCTCTATGCAATGCTCCGGGCTTACCTTTCAAATTGGGGTTCGAAGTGGCTTCGCTAATCTCAACAATTTTGAGATTACTATAAAGCTGTAAAAGCCGCCTTAAAATTTCCCCCGTTTTATCTGTCGAGCGATCATTAACTGCAATAATTTCAAATTTGTCAATCGGGTAATCAGTTTCCATAAGGGAATGTATGCAAGTTTCGATATTGTTTTCTTCATTTCTCGATGGGACAATGACTGAAACAAAAGGGGTAAATTCTTGAGAAAGCTTAATATTCTGAATTTGTTTTGATTTTAGCGAACCGGCAAACATAATCGCAGAGCGAAGGAAATAGACTACAATGGCGATAATGACAACATATAAAAGCATTTAACACCTACATTCAACAATTTGGTTGAAAAAACGTTTACTTTCACTTCTATGTCGTTTTTACCAATATATAATTTCAATTGAAAAACAGGAACGTTGATTTAGTTAACGGCAACATTGATTCATCATTGCGCGAATATGCTCTGCCACTTGCTTTAAGTTTCATCATACACATGGTCTATTCATGGGTGGATTTGTTCTTTGTTAGTAGGCTCGGGGCGTCGGCGGTTGCAGCATTAGGTATTAGCGAACGAATCTGGTTTTTTACATTTGCCATTGGCAGCGGATTTGCAATAGGTACCTCAATTATTGTAGCTCGACGAGTTGGTGAGGGAAACTTTGACAAAGCAGGTGAAACATCTGTTCAGGGGTTACTTTACATGTTTTCATTCGGCATATTGCTTGCAATCCTCCTTTTTGTCAATTTAGACCCGATTTTAAATCTTCTTGGTATAAGTGGTGAAGTAAAAGTTCTGTCAAAACGTTACTTCGAAGCATTGTTTTGGGGTATTCCGTTCAACTTCTTGATTTTTCAAATCAATGCTTTAATTCGGGCTTCGGGAAACACATTTTATCCGATGTTGATTTTGATTACTGCAAATGTGCTTAATTTCATTTTCACACCTTTATTAGTATTCGGTATAGGACCATTTCCCCGACTTGAAATTTATGGTGCAGGCATTGGAACAAGTATAGCCCAGATATTTAGTTCTATAATAGCACTTGGGGTTTTGCACTACAAATTTGAAAGAATCGAATTGAAACTGAAATATTTCCGACTTCGATTTGATATTTTCAAAAGAATAACCAAACTCGGTATGCCGGCATCTTTACAGCTAATTGCAGTAAGTATTACGAGTATGGGGTTAGCAGCAAATGCAAATATTTTTGGTACCGAAATTTTGAGTACATATATAATTGGACTAAAAATTGACCTTTTCGTTTCGATGGTAATTTTTGCTATGGGAGCTTCGCTTGAAGTAATAACAGGTCAAAATATCGGTGCAGGGAAGCCCGAAAGAGTGTATTTATATCACATTTCAGCAATTAAACAGTTGACTGTTTTGCTTGGCATTCTCGGTGTACTCATATTCTTTTTTGGCAAATATATTGGATATATCTTTATTAGTGATGAGTCAATAATTTTGGAGTTGGACAAATATCTCAAATTTGCCGCATTCAGTTACATTCCATTCTCTATAGGTATAGCATCAATTAGGGTTATCAGCGGAGCCGGCGATTATTTCCGTAGTCTTTTGATAGTAACTTTAGCGTTAATTTGCGTGCAATTACCTGCTGCGTACGTTATTTCAATTTTGACAAACAACCAAATGGGAATTTGGTTTAGTATGGTTATGGCAATAATATTTTTTGCAATAATCGGATTTAGAGAAGTTAAAAAAGGCAAATGGTTAGGGAAAAATGTTTAGCTTAGGCTAACTTTGTACGACTTTTTAATGCTTTTTCGACTATTTTCGATTTATTTTCAACTTTTTTCAACTTTTTTCAACTTTTTTCAACTTTTTTCAACTTTTTTCATTTTTGCTGAGATAAAAACGACATTGTTGTGTCATATATATATGAGAGAGAAAATTTTTTAAAAAAGATATGTTCTTTGAAAATTGGAATCTGCGAAACGTAATATATAAAGATTTTTTTGCAAAAAGATTTGGCTATAAAGCTGAAATTCATTAATTTACAAGATAATGTTAGCCTTTTTTCTAAACAATTTTTTTGGATTTGAAAATGAATATCGAAGGATCAAAAATTCTCGTTTTAGGCGGTTGGGGACTGGTAGGAGCGGCAATATGCCACAAACTTATGGAACACAATCCGGCTCAATTAATTGTGTCTTCGCTCAAACAAAGTGAAGCAGAAGATGCTGTTCAAATGTTAAGAAATGAATATCCCGACAAAAATCCGGGTATGTTCCAAGGTAAATGGGGAAATATTTTCACAAGAACTGATTGGAAAGACATTGATTTCCGCGAAGTTTTAGGCGAATCCGACAGAAGGAAAATTCATATAAAGGATATTTTCTATGAATTGACGCCCGAGGTAGTCGAAAACTCAGCCCTTTATCAGTTGATTTCCGAAACTCAGCCCGATATTGTGATTGATTGTATCAACACAGCTACTGCTATTGCATATTTAGATATCTATAATACTACAATTAATGCAATAAAGAGAATCGAAGAGGACAACCTTGACGAAGCTTTGGTAGAGCAAATCATTGCAAGTGCATATATTCCTCAACTTATCAGACACGTACAGTTACTTTACAAAGGTCTTCAAGATGCCGGTTCACAAATGTATTTTAAAATTGGTACAAGCGGTACAGGTGGAATGGGATTCAATATTCCTTATACACATAGTGAAGAACGTCCGTCAAGAGTACTATTATCAAAAAATGCTGTTGCCGGTGCTCAGACTTTATTACTTTATATTTTAGCGAGAACTCCAAACGGACCATTAGTTAAAGAAATCAAACCTACTGCAGCGATTGCATGGAAGAAAATCGCCTATGGCGAAGTTAAACGTAAAGGTAAAACCATTCAACTGGTTGATATGCCTTTTACTCATGCTAAAAAATCTGATGGCTGGTTAGTATTTGACGATAACGATGGAGTCGTTGATACCGGTGAAAAGTTCAAATCAGTATTTATTGATACTGGCGAAAATGGAATTTTTTCACGCGGTGAGTTTCAAGCAATTAGCGCTCTTGGACAAATGGAAATTATAACACCCGAGGAAATTGCCGAATACTTAGTTCACGAAATTCGTGGCGGTAATACCGGTAAAGATGTTATTCAAGGACTCGACGCTTTCACAATGGGCCCAACTTACCGTGGCGGTATCATGAGAAATATAGCTATGAATAAGTTAGATAAATTGGAGCAAGAACACGGTGTAAATAGCGTAGCTTTTGAGTTACTCGGACCACCAAGATTATCAAAATTGCTTTATGAAGCATACTTACTAAGACGTATTGTCGGCTCGATGCGATATATCAATGACTTTACAGCCGAAAATTTATCACAACAAGCATTTGAATTGTTAAATAATGATACACAATTACGTTCGCAGGTTTTATCAATTGGTATAGCAGTATTGCTTCCCGACGGGAAAAGTTATGTTCGCGGTACTGATATTAAGATTCCGGTTAGACGAGGAGAAACAAAACTCGAGTTGACAGAATCCAATATCAATGCATGGTGCAACGAAGGCTGGATAGACTTACGCCCGAGCAACTTTGAAGAATGGAAGCAACGCTTGAATAATATAATGGAACATTCGAATACGTTCCCTAAAGATGATACAAGTTCACGATATAATTATACTAACGAATATTGGGATAATTTCGAGAACATTGACGAAGGTAAAATTGTAGGCTGGATCTTCGAATTTGAAGATAAAGGCTGGAGATTTAAACGATAACATTGACATAAAAAGTAACAATAGCTTTAACTGATTTAATTAATATTTTTGTTTTAATAATTTGAGGTTTTTCTCATGAAAAAGTATTTACTACTACTCGCGCTCTTAATAGCACTACCCCTCGACTATGTCCATGCAAAGGACAAAGATGATGATGAGTTGCTCAGAAAGAGCCAGTTGGGTGAGCCCATACCCTTTAACTCGGGTATGACATCGTTTCCTCGTAATTTCTCGGAAACGACTCAGCAAAATAACCCTACTCAAGCAGCGGTCTCAACCGGCTATTACTGGATTGATGACGCAGAAAGTCTAAATCCGATACTGTTCCCCGGAATGCGCCCAAATCCAACGGTTGTTGATACCAATTATCAACCTGAATTGTGGCGTAAAATTGTTGCCGGACCACGTATGCTTCCAAAAGCATATTGGCAAAACAACAAACAGGAAGGTCTTCCCTTCTTCCGTCAACCAGCAGATGCTGACTTCTGGGATAATCCTACGGATTCGACAGATGAAGCCATCGCAGGTCCTATTCCCTTGGGTATCAAGGGCGGGTTCTTCTTTAATGGTTTGCGTTATGACTCATTCTATGTGTCAACAAACGGCGTTATCGCTTTAACGAATCGAAGATATATCTATGATCCTAATGGAAACCGTGTCATTCCTCCCGGTGCTACAAGTTGTTATGACCCAATGAGTATGGACTGGTATGCCGGTGGTGTTCGTGGTCGTGATACACTCTGGGTTCGTAATTGGCTCAATACTCAAGACTCAATCAACCCTACGTCTGGATTAAGAATTCCTAATAGAGATGGTTTAGGTAACATCCAATATAAAAACGGATTGAATGACCCTGCACCTGATAATTTTGGTTATCAATTCTCTGTATTAGGAATGGACCCAACTAATCCTCAAGGTTTTAATCCATCAAACACTCTCGGCGGTATAAGAGCTCGCGGCGGCGACGTTATGACAGCTATTAATGCCAACTCAAAAACAGCTCTTATCGCGGTATTCTGGGGTGACATGATGCTCTCGCAATTTGAACCGGAAAGCAAAACTCGAGATGAGCATGGTATGGCGTTTTATAAACGTACATATACAAATGACTCACTAATTATTGCTTTCTATAATGCACAACCTAAAGGTGCTTTAGCTGGTCCTTTCGGTGGTGTTACCATGCCTGCCGACGTCAGACCTACTACTACAAATAATTATGTTACAGTTGACGCTCACGTTGTATTATCTTCTGTTGATAGTAGTATAACTGTTCACTTCACAAGATTATCTGATGGTTGGAACTCAACATATCGTAAAACTCCTGCACGTGAAGTAATTAGATATAACACTACTTGCGGTGTGCGAGGCTTTGCTCGACACGTCAATTTCGGTAAGGGTGGTATTCTTGATGGTTCACCATGGGCCGGAGAATATATCCAAGGTACAACTTGGTTCCAAAGATATGCTTCGAACTCACCTGCAGTTCTATATCCCGGAACAGGTAATACTGTTAAGTTTAAACAATGGCAAAACACTATTCGTGTTGCTGATATACAATATCGTATTAGAAGCTTAGACCCGAAAGTTGAGGAAGCTGATAAGTTGAAATTCACTCAAGTAATCCCTTCAACACTTGTTAACGATTATGAAATGTTGGCAGGTCACGAAAGATTGGGTGCGATTCAACCAATTGCATTGATTCAAAACCTTACAAATGAAATTCAAGGACCAAGTGGCGTTAACTTCGTTAAGCAAGACCTTAAATTCCGTGCCAGATTCCAACTTCGTAACGTTATCACTAACAGAGTTATCTACAATAGATTAGTACCTATTGATGAACTTTGTTTAGGTTTGACTGACGAAAACTCTGAGGAATGTATGGGTGACCCTTCTGTAAGGGTACGTTTAGGTCAAACTGTTACTGTTTCAAGTGGTAACTATAACTTTACTCCCGTAGCTAACTTCAAAGCCACAGGCTTTAATGGTGTACCTCCTTACTATTTTGTTCAAGTTCAGTTCCCACCATTTGAAGCAAACGAATTTATTGATAATCATATTGGTAAACTTCGTGCATATATTATAGCAGAATCTGTTGACCCTAAATCTGGTGAAAAACTTCGTGATAACTGGCCTTTCGATGATTCATCTAAAGTAAATCTATTCGTTATGAGAAGATATTATGATGAGCATCCGGATCCGTTATACCGTAACTTTGAAGATGATGGTAGACAATTCCATGTTGATACCGAAACCGGCGACGTTATTCCTTCGGCTTGGAAATGGGTCAATATCAACGCACAAATGGTTTCCGGTGATATCGTCTCTAAATACCCACTTCCACCAAGAGGTGCATACATTGCAGCTAATTATCCTATTGGTATCTCCTCACCAAGAACTTTACTTTCACCGGTTATCAAAATGAATCGCGTGCAAATGGACGGTTTCAGTGAACCATTACCTGCTTATATGGATAAGAGAACTCCGCCACGTGGTGGTGACGAAATTCGCTCTTTCCCGATTGATTTACGTGGTAAACCAAATCCGGTATTAACATTATCAGTACAAAGAGCTACTTTTGAAGAAGACAGACCAAGAGGTTTCAGCGACGAAATATTAATTGGTCCTGAACCTAGAGTTTATCAAAATCCGAATCCATTGAATCCTTATTTAACAGCCGCAGCCGGAAGTGCTGTACCTGATGAATTAGTAGTTGAATTTGCAAAACCTACAAGTGATGGTATTAACCGTATTACTAATATTAAGTTAGAAGATTGGAGACATCACCCATACAGACGTGGAACTAAAGATGCCGCTCTTACAAATATGGCAGCTTTGACTGTATTTGGTGGTGGTGGTCATTTGATTGGCTTCTTAGAAACCTTTAAAGACTCTACTTTAGCATTGCCCGGTGCTGCTACCAGTGGTGTTTTTAACTCTTTAAGACATGACCCATACGACGATGGTTTTGATTGGGAATACAAGAAATTTGCAATTGCAATCCCTGATACATTCGTACTTTGGGAAAATGATGGTTCTAAATATTTCCGTTTCAGAATAAAAGTTTTTGCAACTAACGATAAGAAATGTCTTCTATGTATCGAAGATGATACCGATGATTTCTATGTTGATAACATAAAAATCCTTTACAGAGCGGAAGTAACAGACATTGAAGTAAACTCTGTTAAGGTTAATTGGCCCTATACGCTTGTTCCTGCAAGCCAGGCAACAAATGTACCGATTTCAGTTCGCGTATCGAATAATACCGATATTGATGCTCCGGGCTTCTCAGTTAAAGTCAAGATTTTCAGAGCTAATCAATTAGGTGAAAAAATCGAATTCGACCCAATTTACTGCCGTACTCAAAACATTTCAAACCTTGTTAGACGTGGTACTTCTGACGTCAATATGCCTGCATGGAATGCTCGTCAAAGTCAGACTGATACGATTGGATTCTATGTTTTAGAAGCTATGATAGTAATGTCAGAACGTGATTTGGTTATAGAAAATGACTCTACTTATTCGAACTTTACTTTAAGATTCGGTAGATACTTTGCCTATGACCCTCCGGTAGCTCAAGCAACTAACTCTGTACCGGGTACAGTTCCTACAATCGGTGGAAAAGGTTTGAACTTCTTAGTTCCTCTGAACCCAGCCGGAACTTCAAGAACAGGTCCTGCTTATGATAGAATTCTTGATGGTACAGGTGCCGTTGGTGGTAGTGGTTCAGGTGCAATAGCTATGAAATTCAATCTACTCAATTCAGATACATTGAGAGGATTCTCGATTTATTGGGCCGGATTGAATCGTGCTGCTGACCAAGTAACTTTCACTTTATATGAAGGTGGAGAAAGATTACCAAATACTAACAATGAATTACTCCGTGCTACTACTACTCGTGGTGGTCCCGGTTTCCAAAACATCTACGAAAGATATGTTGACTATTATTTCAATAGTCCTATTGTACTCGAAAAAGGTGTATATTGGATTGGCATTTCGCAAGATGGCCAAACCGGTATGGAACTTGGTGCTTCTGCATCACGTATGGGTATGAGAACTATGGCAACTTTTGTTTCGCTTCAGGGTATTTGGGGTGAATCAGGTATCACTTTAAGTATTGATAAGAACTTCAGAAGAGTGATCCAAGGTAAATTGCAAAATGATAACTTCTTCGCATTCCAAAATGTTGCAGGAAGTTTGTCATGGATAGAATTCACGCCTGCTTCGGGTAACCCTGCATTTGCTCACGTCAACCATTGGGGTACAAATCCAATTGATGGTACTACACAATCATTGAGTAATGGTTCATGGATTCCGATGTTACGTCCTTACTTTGGACCTAAATCTCACGGTTATTCTGCTAATGTTTTCCAATGGTGTCCGGATGATATTCCTGTCGAACTTGTTTCTTTCAATGGTAAAGTTCGCGAATCAGGTATTGACCTATTCTGGGAAACTGCATCTGAAGAAAACAACTACGGTTTCTACGTAGAAAGAAGAATCAATGACAATGACGAATTTGACCAAATCGGTTTCGTTGAAGGCGTTGGCAACTCATCTATTATTAATCGCTACAACTATCAAGACAATAACGTAACTATCGGTTCTACTTACCAATATCGTTTACGTCAGATGGACAGAGATGGTTCGCAAGCTTGTACTTATTCACAAATCGTAACATTAACTTACGATAGAATTGGTGCATTGGTTCTTGAGCAAAACTCACCGAACCCGTTTGCTAACCAAACTCTTCTTAAGTTCAACTTGCCATCTACTCAAAATGTGAAACTTGAAGTTATCGATATATTCGGTAATGTAGTTCGCACTCTTGAAAATGGTGTTGTGAGCGCCGGTCCACAGACTTATACATTCGATGCAATTGACGCTAATGGCACTCCGTTATCAAACGGTAGCTACATTTATCGCTTGACTGCTGAAAATGAAGTCTTATCAGGTAAGATGACTGTTATTCGTTAATCAATCTTATGATTTAAGAATTATAGCCCTTTGCAATTGCAAGGGGCTTTTTATTTATAGAGGAATAAACATTATGTCCGAATCAATTTTCACTAAAATTATCAAACGTGAAATCCCTGCAAACATAGTTTTTGAAAACGAGGAAGTTATCGCGTTTGAAGATATTAGCCCCAAAGCTCCTGTGCACATTCTCGTTGTGCCCAAAAAGCATATTGCTACAATTAATGATGCAGGTGTTGAAGATGCAGAATTGCTGGGTAAAGTTATTTTAGCTGCTGCTGAAATCGCTAAAAGTAAAGGAATCGCTGAAAGAGGTTACAGATTAGTAATTAATTGCAACGAAGAAGGTGGACAGTCCGTTTTTCATATTCATTGCCACCTTATTGGTGGTAAAAAATTAAGTTGGAACCCTGACTAGATTTAAAATGTTTAAATATTTATGAAGTTGTCTCAAAAGGGCAACTTCTTTTTTTTTTGAAGAGAAAGAGAAATCAAAATCTCAAAAATTCACCAATATTTAAATTTACAAGAGCAAATTTATCTTTGTAATTGGAATGGAGACGGTTTACTTCTCTATATGGTTCACCGATTGGCTCATCCGACAAATCAAAAGTTCCGAAATGCGTAGGAATCAAGTTTCGTGCTTTCATTTGTTCAGTTGCTTTCAATGCATCAGCGGGTGAAGTGTGTACAGGTCCCATAAACCATTCCGGTTTATATGCACCAACTCCAATAATTGCATAATCTATAGTCGGGAATAATTCTCCAACTTCTTTAAAATGGCTTCCAAAACCGGAATCAGAACAATAGTAAATTGATACTTTATCGCTTTGTATGTGGAAAGCTCCCCAAAGTCGTTTATTGAATTGCAAAAAACCGCTGTAACTCCAATGGCGCGTTGGCATGAATGTTATTTTAATATCTTCCGACACAATATTATATTGCTGATACCATCCGGCTTCTTGGTAATCAGCCCCATCAAGCCAATCTTCTATATATTTGCCTAATCTTAAACCTGTAAGCACTTTGACTTTGGGATTGTTCTTAACTAACAATTGGATACTTTCTTTGCTCAAATGGTCGTGATGGTCATGTGTAATTAAGATGTAATCCAAGTTTTTAAGTTCATTTGGTTCAAACGGTAGCTTTGAATATCTATCCATGAACCAAATCGGTGTAGTAAAAATCGGGTCTGTTATAATCAATTTGCCATTGATTCGAAACAAATATGATGCATGACCTACCCAAAGCATGCCATCATCTTTGCTTTGCAAGAATTCTTTTGCATGTTGAACTTTTAGTCGGAATGTATCATTTTCTTTTTCTTCGCGTTGTGGGTTGCGAGAAAATCTCCACTTTATAACTTTATTAAAATCGTTTTTGAATGGGAATTCGTGATTTACAAATTTGCAATCACTATCGAGCGGGTTACCCTTCCATCCTTCTTTTACGAATATCAAATCAGGATTGGATTCGTATCTAACTGCATTTGGTTCAACATTCATAGTAAAATACAAAACTAATGCTAGCGGCAAAATTGAAATTAATGACCATCTTAAATATTTCATGTTTTGGAGTCACTTATAAAGGTAAATTGTGAAATTATTTTAAAGTTTTAAATTGATTTTCTTAATAAAACGATTTATACAAGCGATTCTTTCATTTCTTATTGATTTTATACTAAATATATGAATGAACCGTCATATAACTCATTATTCATATAGTTTAGGAAATGTTTTGAAAATTGCAATATTAGGCTTCTTACTTAGTTTTTTCGGATTGACTGCTTGTGCAAAAGATAAACCGGCAAAACACGATAGTTTTGATTTGAATGACATTATTGTGATAGATGTTAGAACAGCTGCAGAATATAATAGCGGGCACATAGAAGGGGCAAAACTAATTCCCTACGACGAAATCGAACGTGAAATCACTAAAGTAACGAAGGACAAAAAAGCACCGATTGCTGTTTATTGCCGAAGTGGCCGCCGTTCGGGTATAGCTCAACAAACTTTAGAGTCTATGGGATACATAAACGTTGAAAATTATGGTTCAATGGGCAATGCCAATAGCATTTTAGAGCGTAAAAAGTAACGAGTTAATTGCATTGTAATATATCAAAAAAAGGGGCGTAGAGCCCCTTTTGATGATGAATTTGATACACAACAACTATTTTGCGAGAATGAACTTTGTCATATTTGAACCCTTGTTTGATTCTGTTCGTATAAAATATGCTCCATTTGGAAGATTCAACTTATTCAAATCGAAGAAATGATGATAGTTGCCTGAAATTCTGTGATTGTTGAACAATTCGACAATATCTCTGCCTAATTCATCTACTAACACTATCTTTAACTGTGTATCAGTGCTTAGAGTATAATCAAAGGCAATATACTCGCTTGCAGGATTTGGATATACTTTGCCGAAATTTTGATAGGATTCTGATTGAATTACTTTGGACGCAATATTTTCGTAATACTCTTTATACACTTGCTTAATTTTGCCAACAAGGCTGTTGTTTTCTGAACCTTGCAGTTGTTCGTCATCGCCACCCTTTGTTTTATCTACAAATCCTGCAATATCTTCAAAAGTACCGTCAGCTTCGCCACCTTTAGCAGGAAGTGCAAAGTTCATAGCAAATGCTATCCGAGCTTTGTCGTTTGGACGTAGATGGAATGGACCTGTTGCAAGTATTGTTCTTACATCAACCGGATTTTCTTGAATATCAATATCCCTATTTGAAATATAATCATATCTTGCATTGTCTGATAAAATGTCATCTTGTATTCCCCAAGATTTGAAAGTTACTAAACCTAATTGTTCTTTTGGTTCAAAAAGCAACTTATCTGTTCTCAAATATCCATTAGCATCGACTGCAGGAGATTGCAATAATGTAATTCCCATATAGCCGAATCCATGACCGCCTTCACCGGCGCTAGTGTCAGTCCAAGCAACAACAAGATTCAAGTCTTCCTCTTCAAAATATCTTACTCTGTCATTACTTGCACCATTTAGTGCATTAGATGAAAGAGCTATATCAGGGTCATAAACACCTGCAAACCAACAATCCTTGTATGTTTCCGATGATTTGTTTTCGATTACATAATATTGGATGACTACATCGTGCATATCGCCCTGACCCCAAGAATAAATATGCGATTCGAATTGCATCCGTAAAGGATAGCCCATATTAGCTCGGGAAGCTCCACCTTCATATAAACGTAAATCTGTATCTTTGAAAACTGTTATCAAATCTTCTTCGGAGATAAATAGTGGTCCTTCAGGGTAATTTTGCAGATTCCTCTTACTTTCGTCAAATACGTAGTCATAAAGCGGTACTCCATAATGATATTTTCTTAAAGGGTCTGTTACCCAAAGGGGCCAATTAGGTCCATCAGATTCGATTTTTGGAACTCCGTTTTCCGCATACATGTCTGTAGAAAAATATACTCTATATTTATTCACACTCATATCGTTCATTAATGTATCTCCATCTTCAATTCTGCCTGGAGACATCCAACTCCTTCCTGAGTTTGGGTTATAACTAATAAGTACCATCTTTTTTAATTCACCCGAGAGTGGGTCAGTTTTCTTTGCTCCAAGCCAAAATCCGCTTGCGAATAAATATTGATTGCTTGAGCCACGAGGCCAAAAACCACCTGCTTGGGCAGTTTTTAAGTCAAATCCAAAAATACCATAGTTTGTTTGGTAAAACTCGAAATTGCTTTTTGTGTTTTTCTGTAAATCAAAATCACCTACGGGTTGTCTTTGCAATTCTTCAGATAGCTTTGATTGGGCATTAATACTTACTGAGCAAATAATAATTGTTGCGAAAAGGCAAAGTAAAAATTTCATGGTAATTCTCCTTGAGTTAATAATTCAAAATTTAATTTATTGATATTAGTATCTGGTTTTGACTTTTATAGGTATCTTGAAATCAACATTGTTGTTAATGATAAGTGTGTCATAGTATAAGCCGGGTACGAAAGAATCTGCAATGAATACAACTTCGATTTTGCCCTTATCTGCAATATTCTCTTTCGGTGCTATATCAATTGGCAGCGGCTCTTTGAATCTGTAAGAAAATAGTCCCGTTTTGTTAGTGTTTTCTACCGAATAAATTGTTATGGTCATTGTGTCTGATTGATTTGTTATGTTTATGAAATCGTTGATTACTGAACGCACTTTCATAGAACCCAAATCATGCTCAGAAAACTTGAGAAATGACAAACTATCCACTGAGTTAAATACTTTGAATATTAATTCTTGTCTGTAATTTGGTTCTGTATTTAGAATGTCTTGGCAAGAAGTCAAACCAAAAACAATCACAATCCAGAATGCCATTATAAGCTTAATCATATAATAAACTCCTTTAAAGTTTGTAAGATATTCCATAGTTAATTAAAAATTTCCGGGTATCAAACCATTTGTCTTGATGTACAAATCTGAAATAATCCAATCCCGCTGAAAAAACAATTGACAAGTTAGGATATGCTTTGAATTCTAATCCTACTGCCGGTTTTATTACATAACCCGATATATTGGCGCCTAATCCGAGTTGAATGTATGTCTTGAACAAATCTGATTCGTAGGGTGTTATGTGACTTAATGCACTATACGTAGTCAAGTTAGGTTGTTGAGTGTATCTATAAATTGAACCAAATTCATCTGTTCCTTCATAAATGGTGAAGTATGTGCTTTGGTCAATCCCGATACCAAATTTAATTACATCCGAAAATTTGTAGAACACTTTGATTGCAAGATTATTAAATTTATCGAAGTTTTCAGGATTAATTGTCTCTTGTGGCAAATGCCATGGGATTGATTGTTCCAAATTGAATGACCAATCGGGATTAGCGATTTCATTAGGCAAGTTGTTCACAAATTGATGATTTTGGAAAGGATTAGATTGCAAACGCAATGTAAGTTGATTCTGCGAAGCTAAATTGAAATCCTTATCTACCGAAAGATTGGAACTATATATTTCGTTTGTGCTTTGCAAATCATCATCTTCAATTTTTCCCGAAATCGTTTCTTGACTATTTTCATTTAAATAAATATAAACATATTTGATTGTTTCTTTCTGTGCATATTCAGAGCTTGACGCAATTTCCGATTCTGTTGGCATATTTTCTTTATCATCAAAATTATGATTTATAACTGAAGATTCAGTAATAGCTGAGTTTTCATTCAAATCTCCTTGACCGTCGGGTTTGAAAAGTAAAAACATTATCAGAGCTGTTAACGCGGATGAAAACAGTACAGGTAAAAGTGTGCTTTTAAATTTGCTTGCATATATTGCCGTTTTGCTCGTTGATACTATAGGTGTCTCAATCGGTAAAGCCATTCCTGCTTTGGCAAAGATACTGCTTTTAATTTCAGGTCGTGGCGCCCAATTTGCCAAATCCTGATTGATTGAACTTCCAATTGAATTAAAAGCTCGAAATTCTGACCTGAACTCCTGATTGGAAGCAAGTCGTGCAAATAATTCAGATTCTTGCGAATCACTCAAATTGCCATTTGCAAATTCTATAAAATTATCTAAGTATTCCATTTCATACCTCCATCTTAATCAGCGTTGCTGAAAAGTGGTTTTACATATTTCATTATTTCTTTCATAACTCTGTGGTTTCTCATTTTCACTGCCGAAAGCCCTATGCCCAACTCTTGAGCGATTTGGCTTTGGCTCATCCCGCCAAACCATTGCATGATGAATGTTTCGCTGTATGCGTCGTCTATTGTAGCCAAAACCCCTTTGATGATTCCTATAATTTCATCATTTTCGATTTTTTCTTGCAAATTGAAGGGGTTCATTAATTCGTCAATATCTTGAATGTCACGATATTCAATTGTTATATTTTTAGAAGATATGTGATTGCGATATTTGTCTATCGCTAAATTTCTTGCTATGGTATATAAATATGGGAGTATCGAATCAAGCTGCTTACCCTGTTTTATTGCCGAAATAAATTTCAACCACGTTTCTTCAAACAATTCTTCGGCTTCATGAATATTTTTTGATTTATAAGTGCAAAAGACATTCAATTTTGCCGCATATCTATTATAAATTGTATCAAATATTTTACTGTCAAGTCCGGTGTTGGTCTTGAGTTTGGCGATTAATTCTGCGTCAGTATGTATTGTAAAATTGGTCATTTGATTTTATTTTTTGTACCCTTCTACTTATACAAACGTAACCACAAATCAATCGGTCACAAATTAAAATATCATTTTTAAAATTGACTTAGATTTGATAGATGCGATTTGGAGGTGAAGAATTGGAAAAGAGTATAAATGCTAATTTTTTACAAAAAAAAAGCAACCGACAATTAAGCAGGTTGCTTTTTTAAAGAGAAATATTTATTGATAAAAAAAATATCCCAGAACGAGTCCAACTGTATATAGTACACCGAAAAGGAGATGCAATTGGGCACTTTTGACATCGCCCATCATAATTGCTTGTGGGTTTGATTGGTCAGCCGCCGCTATCATTTTGATATTGTCTATTGCCGGTTTGAGACTGATTAGTATGAGCAATGTCCATAGTGGAATAAATCCGGTCGCAGCCATAACGATAACCGAAACATAAGCTAATGCAACAATTGCGATATACTCGAATTTTGTAGCCTTTGCGCCGAGCAAAACTGCTGTGGTTGTGATTCCGGCAACTTTGTCATGTTTGATGTCGCGTAAATTATTTGCTATTAAAATTGATGCTACAAGGCATCCAACGGGAATACTAATCAAAAATAGATTGTAGTCAATGATGCCGGTCAATGCAAAGTTTGCACCGATTACCATAAGTGGTCCGAACATCAAATAAACGAATAAATCGCCCAGTGCTATGTATTTGTAGCCGAATGGAGTTCCTGTATAAAACATACCGCCTATTAGACCGATAATTCCGAGAATTAGCATCGGATAGCCATGATATGCTACTAAAATTAATCCAAGTGCAAATCCCAAAGCAAATGATGCGTATCCGCCGTAAAGCACAGTTTTAGGTTTCATCAAATTGTCAACCAAAATACGGCTCGAACCGAATGTTTCGGGGCGGTCAACACCTTTTTTGTAGTCGAAATATTCTCCGACTAAATTTGTTCCAGTGTGAAAAAGTATGCCGGCAATCAAAATTACCGGAATAAGTTCCCAATATATTACACCAACATTATTGAACAAAGCCCAAGCTATCGCTACGATTATCGGGACGATTGTAGCGGGAAATGCAAATGGGCGAATCGCTTGTACCCATAAGCTGATTTGAGTTCTATCAGGAGCCATTGATACTGATGCCATTTATACCTCTCTAAATATTCTTGAATAAAAAATTGTCAACGAATTAATCTTTATTTTATTAGTTATTCCTAAAAACAGGAAATCTGCCCGGAGTCCAAGGTGCATTCAATCTGTCTAATTCATTTTCTAATGATTGCAACTCACCTTCTTTGATTAGTTTAAGCTCATTGATTACGCTGGTCAAACCATCTGCTGCAATGCTATAACTTTGCTCGTTGGTGACAGTAGGGGTGGAGCTTGTGTACCAAGTTGTAAATACGATATATCCAATTCGGCTTGCAATATCGAGCTTTTGATTTCCGGCTCTTTTGCTGATTGTTTGATTGCCATTCAATTTAATATTAATATCAGACATTTTGCTTTCGAGTGTAATCAATCTTCCAAGTATATCGGAACTCGCTCCCGGAGTATTTTTGTACGATATTTTCATTAATTTAATTCGCTCATTCATGTCCTTCATTGTGCGATTGCTTGCTTCGACTGCTGCTTGCAATCTGACTACGCGATTTTGGAATTCCACCAATTTTTCTCTATTTTCAGCCGGTAAGGTGACGTGATTGAGAGGTTTGCAGATGAATTCGACAGCCTCGGTAATCGGTATTATTTTCCCGTCAACAACTTTCGACATCGAAACATAGTATTTGCCGGGCAATACGGGCATTCCTGAGTGAGTGTTAGGATTTGTAGTAGCGCTAACCGGATACGGACTTGGATAGCGTAAATCCCAACTAATGCGATTCAACCCGGCTTTTGGAGTTTCCTTTAATTGGCGGACCACTTCCTTATTCGAATTCATTATTGTAAATATCAAGTATGGCGTTTCTTCTTCATCTTCGGCTCTAAGTTCAGCCCAAGTTGGATAGGGGAGACTTTTCTTTTCTTCAGTTAATTTTTTGGCACTATCCAATCGAACTTGTTGCTTTGTTTTTGGAGCTTCCTTCATGTAGTAGGTGAAAATAGCTCCATAAGGTGGATTTTCGGCTCGATAAAATGTTTCGCCTTCGTTGCGTCGGCTTTTTGCCGATTCCGGAATATACATTAAAGCATCTTTTACAGGAAATATCGCCGCTTCTTTTTCAAGAAAATCTTTGCTTATTCGGCGTAGTGGAGAGTAATCATCCAGAATATAAATCCCTCGCCCAAATGTGCCCACGACTAAATCCGATTCACGCTCTTGAATATCCAAATCGCGGACTGCAATTGTTGGGAATTTGCCCTTCAATGCGACCCATTTTTTGCCGCCGTCAATTGTGAAAAACAAACCGAATTCAGTACCTGCAAATAACAAATCAGGGTTGACATGGTCTTCTTCAATTGTCCAAACCGGTCCATGCTCCGGCAAATTACCGGAAATTGACGACCACGATTTACCTTTATCGTTTGATTTCAAAATGTATGGTCTGAAATCAGCATTCTTATGATTGTTAAATGTAGCATAAATCACATTTTCGTTATGCTGAGATGCCAATAAATCGCTAACATAAGTTGTTTCAGGCACTCCCGGGAATTTATCAAATTTTGTCCAATTTGTACCATTGTTTTCGGTCATCTGAATCAAACCGTCGTCAGTCCCAACTAACAACATGCCTTCACGGACTGGAGATTCGACAAGCGAAATCGTATTACCGAACAGTGACGTTGATTGATTTTTGGCAACTGCTTCGGGCATCCAAACTTTACCCATGACTGATAATTCGTCGCGTGGAATTTGCCGAGTAATGTCCTCGCTGATTTTAGTCCACGAATTGCCTCTGTCATCACTCCGATAAACCTTGTTTGCTGCAAAGTATAGTCGTGTGTGAGAGTGTGGGCTTAAAATTAACGGAGTGTCCCAGTTAAATCTTAACTCTTCATCCTTTTCAGGTTGTGGTTGTATTCCGGTGATTTCGCCACTTTTGCGGTCGAATCGTATCAAATTTCCATATTGCCATTGTCCGTAAACCAAATTTGGGTCTGTCGGGTCAATTTGCGGTTCATATCCGTCACCGCCAACTACGAAGAACCAATCTTGATTCAAAATACCATATTCGTGCGTTGTACGCGATGGTCCTGCAAGTGAATTATTGTCTTGAGTACCGCCGTAAACATAATAAAATGGTTCAGAATTATCCGCTTGAACGCGATAATATTGAGTTACGGGCAAATTTTCAAAAAATCGCCATGTTTCGCCTTTGTCATATGTTTCGTATAATCCGCCGTCACCGCCAATAATCATATAATTGTTATTTGTCGGGTCAATATATAAAGCATGGTCATCAACATGTCTTTCTTTGAGTCCCAATCGTTTCCAAGTTTTACCACCATCTTCAGTGACTTGCGTATATGTATCAAGTGAGTAAATTAAATCAAATTGCACGGGGTCGCAAACGATTTCCTGATAATATTGCGGGCTCGTGGAAACGTAGCTGCTTTGCTTATTCCAAGTAGCTCCTCTGTCAGTTGACTTATAAAAGCCACCTTGCTCTTGTGCTGCTTCTACTATCGCATAAACCACATTGCGATTCATTGGCGAAATTGCCAGTCCTATTCGTCCTAAATCTACAGAAGGCAACCCCTTATTGATTTTTACCCAGTTTGCTCCGGCATCGGTACTTTTATAAATAGCACTTTCAGGACCACCATTTATCAATGTCCAGACGTGGCGTCGTCTTTGATATGCTGAACAATACAGAGTATTTTTATCTTCCGGGTCAACAACAATATCCGAAACACCTGTATTTTCGCTAATAGCCAAAGATGCAGTCCATGTTTTGCCGCCGTCAACCGTTTTGTATAATCCTCTGTCGCCACCGGGTCCCCACAATGGACCTTGTGCAGCTACATAAACAATGTCGGAGTTGTCAGGGTCAATAATAATTTTACCGATGTGTTCTGATTTTTTAAGCCCCATATTTTCCCAGGATTTACCTCCGTCAGTGGACTTGTAAATTCCGTCACCCCATCCTACGCTTCTTTGGCTGTTATTTTCACCTGTGCCAAGCCATACAATATTCGTATTGCTTGGGTCAATCGCTACGCATCCCATTGAGTATGAGCCATGATTGTCGAATATTGGAGTGAATGTGATTCCGTTGTTTATGGTTTTGAATAGATTGCCCGATGCTACAGCAACATAAAATTCGCTTTTGTTTTTGGGATTGACTACTACATCCGAAATTCTACCGGATGTAATTGCCGGACCGATTAAACGTAGTTGCAACCCTGAAAATGTGCCGGACGACATCTTATCATCTTCGGTCTTTTCCTTTTTTTGTGATAATAAATTATTGCTCGAAAGAGCAATGAAAACGATAAATAGGAGAACGAAAAATTTCATGATAAATAATCCTAAGAACTTGAAAAATTAATAATCTTAAAATTAACACTTTTCAAGCATTTTAGAAAATAAATTATCTCAAAATTGTCATTTTTTTAGTTAACTCAAGATTAGGTCCGATAAGTCTATAGATATAATTGCCCATTGCAAATTTAGAAACGTTGAAATTGACCTCAAATGTACCGGGCTCTAAATTTGTATCAAAAACTGTTGCCACATGAGCGCCGATAATATCAACAATCACTAATTTGTGGATACCGCGTTCGATTGCCGAAAATTTGAAAGTTGTTGTTTCATCAGCCGGATTGGGATAATTTTGTAACAAATTGAATTTTCCTGTATT
The DNA here is from genome assembly GCA_018335795.1 of Desulfobulbaceae bacterium. Classification (GTDB taxonomy): domain Bacteria; phylum Bacteroidota; class Ignavibacteria; order Kapaibacteriales; family UBA2268; genus PGYU01. Next base: position 82,664 of record JAGXRP010000036.1, read on the forward strand.
TGCTACCAAACGAATTCCACCTTCTATGCAAAGTGAATCCAAACTGAAATAGCCCGAAACTTCTTCTATTGTAATTTCTTCTGATGAAATTGCAATAGAATTCTGAATTCTGATTTCTGTATCTATTGTATCGCCCAATGTTGCGAGGAATTTAATTTCTATTGCAGTCTCTCCATCAATCGGATTTGCAGGCAAATCTATATCTAAAATTCTATAATTCCCTTCTAAAATCCCTTTATTCTCCGTTACAGGATACATAATTTTGGAATTGAATTTCAATTGGGTCTTATATCCTTGAGTTTGAGGTAAACTAACGTCCCTTGGTGAATATAGATATAGAGGCAACATAAAAGTATCACCGGGCATTGCGGATATAATACCTGCTTTGATACCCGTTGAAGCTAATCGTTGAACATCGGCGAATAAATCAAGACTTAATTCATAATTGCAGGGTAGCTCGAAATCAAATATCTCAGTATAATTATTCCCCGTCGTTCCACCTCTAAAAGTAACATAAATAACAGAAGATTCCCCAGGTGCTGTCATTTGGGGAATTACGGAATCAATGGAAAAGTGAGTCCTTTCAATTGGATACTCCCAGAAAATGGGGATATTACTTTTATTGAGTGCCATCGTAGTTTCGTGATATTCTTTGTTTTGAATTAATGATTCGAAAAATATTGGCGTAGTCGATAATTCAATTTCAATATGTCCGGCAAAACCATTGATTTCAATCAAGTTAATGCCTTCTACCGAATTAGTCGCATTTGATTCAATTGCCAAATATACTTTTTTAATTCCGGGCGTTTGTGGAGCAAATACAATTCTGATGATTCCTGTGTTTCCTGCATCAATCCTATCGCTTTCAGGCAAACTAATAATTTCAAAATCTACTAAATCTCCGTTTGTAAAATAAATATCATCTATAAATAAAGGAGTTCCACCCGTATTTGTGATTTCAATTGTGTATTCAGGGCTTTGACTCTCGCAAATCAAGTCAGGCAGATTTAAAAATTCAGGAATTTTTATATGGGCAGAATTAGGTCCTACATAAGCATCAACAATCAGTGATTGTATATTGTGGCATGTATCGCGGAAATCAAATTTTGAATCAAAATATCCTAATGATTGCGAACCCAAAAATTTCACTTTAACTTCCGAGCTATCATCAGGAAGAGTGTTCATTGGAAAAATGCTTTCAACTACGAATAAATCACTTGATTCTGGTATTGACCAAAATATTGGGATTGTACCGGTATTTCGGATTTGGAATATACGTGTTTGGCTGTTGTTTATATTATCAACTAAAAATCTTAGTTTATTTTGCGAAAATTCAAATTCAGATAATTCGCGTTTTCCAAGAATATTTTTCGTGTGAATTGTTTTCCATTCATTTGTAATATTCGTTTCAACAAGGATTTGCGCTTGGTCAAACCCAATCTCCAAACTATTGTATGTGATTATAAAGCTTGTTGAATCACCAATCGGGACCAAAAAATTAGTCGCCGAAAGTTCTAATTGGAATTTATTATTCGGATTATTTTCAATTGTTATATTTTTTATTAGCAATTCGTGATTGCCAATATTGTAAATGAAGATTTCTTTCCGACCAATACTGTCATTACAAAGCACTTCGATTTTATCCATATATCCCGAGAAAGCTATCTCAGGAGCTATTCCTTCGCCGTGTAATTCAAAGTCGTAAGTCAAATTATCGATTAAAATATTATTTTCACTCACTTCGGAAACTAATAGTTTTGATGTTTTGCCACTTTCCTTAGGCAGGAACTTCAAATTAATATCTCTAAAATTATTCTTAAGTATCGTGGCTCCAATCAGTTCCGAAAAATCAAAATCATCAGTATCGGGAATAAAATCTGCAATTGAATTGATAGTATAATCAAATTCGTCTGATAAATTTCTGATTCTCACAGTTAAAGTTGCCGAATCGCCCAATGGCACTTTCCCAAAATCAATATTATCGGCGATATTGAGCAAAATATGATTGCCGGTTCCATATCGCAATACGGACTTGAAAACTCCGGCACTTGTGTAATAAAGCAATGTATCAGCTTTTCTTTTAGCATCTTGATAATTCGTTTTTAATTGTGCAATTAATTCCAAATTTTCATCTTTTGCTAATTCAATCGGGAAATAATTTGAAAACCTATAAATTGCTTTTAAATTATCTACAGGAATTGCATTATATTTTACAGAAATCGAATCTATACGTATTGTTTGAAAATTACGATTAATTAAAGCATTCTCAAAAATGATATTTTTTACAAAATTACTGTCAACTCGAGCTTTGTAGGGCAATTTTCCAAAATCCAAAACCGAAGTTTCAATATTCGGCAAAATTATAGAAAATGTGTTATCCGAAATATCAATCTGTGTAAATTGATTTTCAAAAGGCAAATCATCAGGCGACCAAATCAATACTTCACCTTCAATTGTCCCACTTGCAATTTTATTTCCATCATTACTCCATTCAAAGGCACTTACTATATTATTATGGTAGTTGAATCTATGTTTTACAGTGCCTGTAGAAGGTTCCCAAAGTGAAATCGTACTGTCTAAACTTGTTGTAGCTATGTATTTGAGTTTTGGGTCCCAAGAAGTGATTTTAACATTCTTGCTAAGATTTTGCATACTAAGTACAATACTCTGTGTCGTCAAATTCCAAATCGTAATTGTTTCTAAATCTGATGCTACGGAAAGAGTCATCCCTGAAGCATTTATGGATACAGAATTAACTCTTGCATCAGAATTTTTAAGGACAGCAACCGAATCATCCTCTAAATAACATATTGCAATATTGCCGGAGGAATAACCTGCTACAATTAAATCGCCTTTTGGAGACCATTTTGCATCAATTGCATGGGAATTATCAGGAGTATAAACCTTAATCATAGATTTAGTTAACGCATCAAAAATGATTAATTTCCCGGATTCAGTTGCTGCTAATAATTGATGCTTTGTTGGGTGCCAATTAATTTTGCTTATTATTTCATTATTATAAGTCAAAGTAGTCGTAGTCATATTTACATCAAGTTCAATAATATTAATTAAACTGTCATTACTTGAAATATGTGCTACATATTGGTCATCGTAACTCAAATCCATATCAGTTATATTGAATAATCCACTTGCTATTGTGCCGAGTGGGTCAGCTTTGACAGGATCCCAAATTCTGATAAATCCGTCCTGCCCTGCTGTAAATAATTGTGTCGTTTGATTATTCCACTTCACTGATACTACGCGATTATTCAAGCCATTCAGACTAACTATCTTTTTCGTGGAACCTTCTTTTGAAGTACGACGTAATCGAATCTTGTTTTGATTATTTACTCGGTTGGAAACTGGATTCCAGATAAAATTCATTTGGTCGCCAATTCCGATTGTATTCCAGAAATTTCCGTTATCAAATGAATGGTCAATTGTTACTTCATCTATAGGCAAAATGCCTCTCCATTTAATATCGTAATAACCACCCAAGAAGAGTGTTTCCCCACCGTTTGGTTGCAAAATCTTTAGAGTTTCGACAAAATTTGGTGAAAAAACCGAACCACCTGCCAAATGCAGTATGGTTTCATTACATAAATCACTTTGAATACGCACCTGTCCGTATCTATAAACTGTATCAGTCGGGACATATTCAATTTCGATTTTCAGAGTCGAATCTTTTAATAATGCAAATGGGGTTACAGGTTTGTTAATAATTCTAAATGGAAAATCAATTACAATATTAAATATTTTTAAATCAGCATTTTTTGCAGTCAAAAATAGTGAATCTCTACGGATTTGTGGCGATTTGACAATCCCAAAATTAATGCTCTTCCCGCTACCAAATGAAAATCCGGCTTTATTATGATTGCGAGTCAGATAATTAATTTCGCTATTTTTACCTGAATAGGACAACAAGACTGAAGCGACTTTACTGCAAGATTTATCGTAAAATGAAATCTCGTTCGGCTCAAAACCTGCTGCATGGAGAGAAATGCCTGCTAATGCATTTTGAAAATTTTCAACATCGGATATTTTCTCGAAATAAGTCCCGCCTGTTAGTTTGCATAATTTTTTATAATTATCGGATGCAAAACCGTTCAACACAATAGTATAATACGAAACATTGTTGGCGATTAAATCAGTAAGTTCAAAGTCGGGTAAGTCGTCATAAAATTCGTCAATTACCAAGATAACTGAAGATTTACTGCCCCGATTTTCAAGTAATTTTCCCAACAAAGGATGAGAATCACTTTTCAAGATTAAATTAGCAATATCTTCCGAATTTGAAAATGGTAAATCATTCAGAGCATTAGTGAGCTTTGTCTTGTCATTGCTAAAATCGCTCAGTAGTATAAGAGATTCGGAGTAGCCTACAACTGCGCTTTGGCTGCCGTTATCATCTAACAATGCCAGGTAATGCTGCCACGAATCAAGGATTAGCTGCTTTTTTGATTGCATAGATTCCGATAATGACATACAAAAGATAAAATCAGTAGCTATTGGTTCAACATTGGCATTGCCGGCGATGAACTCAAAATCCGTATTCCCGAATGAATTCTGGAGAGTTAACTCTGATGAAATCACATTTATTGGTATATTTCCGTCCAAAACGTAAAATTGGCTCGAAATCTTAGGATAGGACTTATTCGATGTGCCGAAGGAAACAATTTTATCAACTTGCGAATAGGCAAAAGAATGGACTATCGCTACAAATGTAGCGATGAGTATTGCTCGAAGAGACAATTTTACATTCATTTGCAAACCTATATCCAATAATCACAATATCTAAGCTAACAAAATTAACAAATTCTTTACTTATTGCCTAACTTTTTATTTAGACTCATTCAACAAAGCAAAATTGTTGTGCGCTTATATTTGTTAAAGAATTTTATCGCAATTTAGAAATTATGCTTTAATTTGTATTGGATTGCATTGAAAATCAGGAAAGTGAAATGGTAACAATCCGACCCGATTTTGAAGTGAAAAATTGAAGTCATTCCACCCCGTCAGCAAGCTACCACAGATCAAGAGGGGAATTAGCTCGTTTTAAACAAAAAGAAAGTGCCATTGATATGAGTAATCACACCAATGGCACATCAAATATTACCAAATTATGGCGCGTTTTTCGACAGGCATGTACAGTTTATTTGCTTCTGTGATGTTGAAAGCTTTGTAAAATTCCGGAACATTTGGTAATGTACCGTTGACTCTATAAACTCCGGGAGAATGGACATCTTCTTTCAATCTTCTCATTTCCTCTTCTTCGCGGATGTTTTGGCGCCATACTTGCGAGTAGGAGATGAAAAATCTTTGCAAAGGTGTGAATCCGTCAATCGCAGGCGAATCAACATTGCCGTTTAATGCTTTTTTAAGTGCTGTTAGCGAGACTGTCACGCCGCCAAGGTCTGCAATGTTTTCGCCTAAAGTAAGTGCACCATCAACTTTCATATCGTTGATTACGACGAATGAGTTTGCTTGGTCAACAAGCACTTTCACTTTTTCGTTAAACTTATCGGCGTCTTCTTTTGTCCACCATTCAACTAAATTTCCTTCTGCATCGAATTGCCTTCCTTGGTCATCAAATCCGTGCGTCATTTCGTGTCCGATTACTACGCCGATTGCACCATAATTAACGGCATCATCGCCATCAGGGTAAAAGAAAGGTGGCTGAAGAATTGCAGCCGGAAACACGATTTCATTCATGTTGGGGCTGTAGTATGCGTTTACTGTTTGTGGTGTCATGTGCCATTCTGAGCGGTCAACAGGTTTGCCGATTTTAGCGAGCATCTCGTTCATTTCAAATTTGCTTGCATTCAACACATTCATCACATAATTGTCTCTGGAAACATCAACTTTTGAATAGTCTTTCCATTTGTCGGGATAGCCAATTTTGACGTTGATTTTTTCGAGTTTCACTAATGCTTTCGCTTTGGTATCATCTCCCATCCACGAAAGATTTTGAATATGTTCTTTTAAAGCGATTTTAAGATTATCAACTAATTTCAACATTTTTTCTTTCGATTTTGCAGGAAAATATTTTTCGGAATAAATCTTACCGACTGATTCGCCAAGCGAGCCGCTTGTTGCGTTCAAAACTCTTTTCCATCTGTCTTGATTTACTTTGCTTCCTGTAAGGACTTTTCCGTAAAATTCAAAATTTTGGTCAACGTATGCTGAGTTCAAATATGGTGAAGCATCTTTTATCACTTTCCATTTCAAGAATGTTTTCCAATCATCAATCGATGTTTTTTTCATCAAATTGCTTACTGTTTTGTAAAACTTTGGCTGTCCGACGTTAATTTCCGCTGGGGATTCGATTCCAAGATTCTTGAAATAGAGCGACCAATCAAAATTTGGGCTTGATTTCTGCAAATCTTGAATTTGCATTTTGTTGTAGTTTTTAACCGGGTCTCTAAGTTCTAATCTTGTCGAAGAAGCTTCGGCAATCTTAGTTTCAATTTTAAGAATTACATCAGAAGCTTTGACAGCTTCAGTTGAATCCAAACCGTAAATTTCAAAAACTTTGCCAAGATGCTTTTTATATTCGGACAAAATATTTTTGGTTCTATCATCTTTCGGGAAGTAATAATCTCTGTCGGGCAATCCCAATCCGCCTTGGTACAATCCGGCAATATTCATACTGCTATTTTTATCATCGGCACTTACATAAAAATAAAAAATTGGTTGAATCGAGTACGATGATAATTCGCCAATAGCTGTTTGCAAATCTTGAACTGAAGCGATCTTATCAATTTTTTCAAACAATGGTTTGAGTGGTTCGATACCTGCTTTTTCGATAGCAACAGTATCCATACCTGATGAGTAAAAGTCCCCGATTTTAACCCAATCTTTTTCTTTATGTTTGCCACTTGCTGCTTCTTCAAATAGTGTTCTAAGTTTAGTCTGATTTTCAAGATTCAAAATTCCGAATGCGCCCCAACGCGATTCTGATTCCGGAATTGGGTTGTTTTTCATCCAACCGCCACTTACATATTTGAAAAAATCATCTCCGGGATGAATATTGAAATCAAAGTTTGCCGAATCAACTGCCTTTACTGTCATCTCTTCCTCCGCTTTAGTCGTTTCTTCCTTACTGCACGAAGTCAAACTTACAAATGTTGTGGAAGCAAGAATAAAAATCATAAACCTTACGATGTTATTCATCATAAAAAATCCTAAATATTTTTAAAATAACTATTTAACGCATTTTTTAAAAATGCTTTTTTACAAGGGTATGAACATATTAAATGCTTTATTATTGCATAAAATATGAAACAATTTTCAGAAACTTTTTTTTTAAGTTTAGCTACGTGGATGTAGTACACGCCTGTGGGCAGATGGGAAACGTCAATTCTTTCTGGAGCAGTCTCATAAATCAGCAACTTATTTTAAAACATTGCAACATCCTAAAAATATTTTCAAAATACAACCAGAAAAGGAGTAATGTCTCGTCCTAAAAACATAGCCCACGGTTTCGATTGTGGGCTATGTTTTTTTGTTAATTTAACAAGCTATTCGAGAACCCCAATCTTAATAAGTTGATTCTTTATTACGTCTGATACGCTTTTCGAATTATATTTCTTTGTAAAGATATCATCAAACATCAATAAAACTTCCTTCTCTTGGAATCTGATAATAATAGAAGGACTATTTGATATTTCACTATCTCTAAATTTAATATTTGATAAAAAGTTTCGAGGTAAAGATTCTACAAAGACGATTTCATCATATTTTACTTTTTTCTTTAACTCAAAAGCTAATGCTTGAGCACTTTTTTCTTTCTTTATTGATTT
>JAGXRP010000037.1 GCA_018335795.1 Desulfobulbaceae bacterium
CGCCACCGATGTAATTATTTTCGATATCGCTTATATCAATTTCATCAATAATTTTATTTATTGTCCTAACAGGATGAGTTTCTTTAATCATTTCATCAAGAGATGGGGGAAGTAGAAACGCTTGTGATTGATTATAGTATTTAAACTTTGGTCTCATTGCATCGCTAACTTATTGTTGATTACAGCTGTTATGACGCCGATTTACACCTAGTATTTTCTCTTTTTTTTCCACAAAAATAACAAAAGTGGCTGCCCTTATGAGACAGCCTCATCTACGAGGTTGACAATTCTTCCCACGGTTAAAACCGTGGGCTATGTTTTTGTCATGTTCCCTTACCCACGAATAAATTCATGGGCTATGATTTCCTTACTCCATCTCCCTTCGACAAGCTCAGGGAGCAGATTGCTTAGCCCATAAATCCATAACCCACGGTTGAAACCGTGGGCAATGTTTTGGTCAAAACGCTGTTGCAGTCCCTACAAAAACAGTCGTGGTGATGTTCTTCAAGCATTTTTTCCCCCACCCAAACAACAAAAGGCTAAACAAAATTCAAATTGAATTAGTTTAGCCTGTTATTAGGCGTATGCGTAGTAAAAGCACTATGAGGGGCGGCTGTTACTTTACTTTATTTCTTTGTGCAAAGTGTGTTTCTTCATGAATGGATTGTATTTCTTGATTTCCAATCTTGAAGGTGTGTTTTGCTTATTTTTCGTTGTAGAATAACGTGAAGTCGGCACTCCTGCCGCTTTTGCCTCGGTACATTCGACCGTGATTATTATTCTCTGCTCTTTCTTTGCCATTTCTATACATTCCTGAGTAATTTACTATCAAAGAACTACAAATGTACGCAAGATTTTCCGAATAGCAAAAAAAATATTTAACTCTTTATTTCGAGATTATAAAGAAACATATTAACAGGACTTATGACGCTCGATATTGAAAATAAATTAGAATCTTTCGCAAAAAGTTTCATTCCTACACTCGATTTAGTGCGTTCGAAGTCTGTTTTCGACGAAGTGAAGCAACTTAAGCTCGGTGATACGGCTTTGGTTACGGCTTTTCTTATCAATGCAGATTTGAGCGACCCAAAGACCAAAAAGCTGATTGCAGAAAATTTTGGGCAAAAAGTTGCTGAAAATATTGAGCTTCTTCACCGTATCGGAAAGGTTCAATTTCTCGAAACTACAAAAAACATTGCATCCTTGCGGAAGCATTTCATCGAATTGACAGAGGAAGTGGAAATTATTTTCATCAAACTTGCCGAACGGCTTTGCAATTTGAATTTTGCCGATAAGGAAAAGCACGAGGATATTTTGAAATTGTCCGAAGAGGCTCTCTATCTATATTCTCCGATTGCACAACAACTCGGTATCCGAAAATTCTATACCGAGATGGAAGATATTGCATTTCGCAACCTGTTCCCGGATGATTTCAATTATTTGGAAAAGATGATAGAAGCCAAACGCAATGTGTTCAACGCTAAATTGAATTCGATGCGGCACGATTTGAACAAGGTTTTGGAAAAATATTCGATTAAGGCGAAATTTCAAGCCCGTGTTAAAAGACCTTACAGTATTTATCGAAAATTGAAAAAGCAAAAAATTCCGCTCGATAAAATTTATGATTTGCTGGCTCTCCGCGTGATTATTGATACGGTCGAGCATTGCTATTTGACTCTTGGGGCGGTGCATAGCAATTGGATTCCGATTGACGGGCGTTTTCGTGATTGGATTTCATTCCCCAAAGCAAACGGCTATCGCTCCATTCAGACAACTGTAGTGACTCGCAATGGCGATAAGTTCGAAATTCAAATACGTACTGAAGATATGCACCAAGAAGCCGAATACGGTTCGTCGGCACATTGGGCTTACAAGCAAGGAGCTCAAACAACTACAAATAGTTGGATTGTCAGATTGCGCGAATTCCTCGAAAATGAAGAATATTTCGATAATCCTTATGAAGTTTTCGACAAGTTGAAATCGGAAATGAAGCGGGATTACATCAACGTACTCACACCAAAGGGCGAAATATTTTCACTTCCCGAAGGCTCTACTCCTTTGGATTATTCATTCTCGGTTCATACAGATTTGGGCTATAGAACGACGGGCGCACGCGTAAACGGAAAGTTTGTTAAGCTGAACACGGAACTAAAATCCGGCGACGTAATTGATATTATAAGCTCCAAAAATTCTTCACCTTCGCGTGATTGGCTCAAAATTGTCAAAACTAACCGCGCCCGCTCCAAAATTTTGAGATGGTTTAAGAAAAACGAGCAGGAAGTTTTCATTTTCGAGGGCAAAGTAGCTTGGGAAAAGCTCAAAACCAAGAATGTGAAAAAGCTCAAGGGATTTGACGACGAAAATAAATTCAAAAGTGGGTTGAACAAACTCGGCTACAAATCGCCCGATGAATTTTATTATGCAATAGCTAATGGCTCTGCGAAGTGCTCATTGTTCACACTCAAAAGGATTTATCCCGATGCTTTCCGTAAGAAAGATGATAATGAGAAAAAGTCGCGAACTTCAAATACAAAAGACGTGATGCCCAAAATCAGTGTTGAGGGTATGAGCGGAATTGAAACTATTTTGGCTAAATGTTGCAATCCAATTAAAGGCGAGCCTGTAATTGCATACATTACAAAAAGGTCTGAACTGAAGATTCATTCGGCAAATTGCCAATATCTGAAGACGCAAAATCTTGACCAAAGTAATTTCAAAAAAGCCGAATGGACAGGTGGAGAATCTTATCAAGTCGTCAAATTGCGGATTTTTGGCGAATCCTACTCTAATTTGCTTTCTATTGTTGTGGACGAAGCCGACCAATGCAAGCTGAGGATAATGGATTCGTCACGAATTGTCAATCGTGCAGCAACAACGGGCTTATTGCTCGAAATTGAGGTCAACGACATTAACCAGCTTACGAAATTCACCAATAAATTGAAAAATCACAAATCTGTCGAAAGCGTCAAAAGCGTCTGATTGCGAGAATTATTCAGTCTCGAATGCTTGTTTACGTTTAACGATGGCAGCCCGGCGCTGTTTCATTTTCACTTTTGCCAAGATTACATTCTCGAAAATATTTCGAACATCGAAAAAACTTTTGAATGGATAATGCGGCACTTTGTTGTCGTTGCAGTATCGCGCAAGAAATTTCTTCGCAAAAATTATATCGCTATGCTCGGCAGCACAAAAATCCGAATAACCGTCGCCAATATAAACTATAATAGCTTCTTCCGGCGAATTAGTCAGCAATACGTTCCGTTTACACGAGGCGCTCAGGCAATTGCAGGATTCGTCAGCTCCGTAAAATTCCGGAGAAATTTTGTCGCTAAAATTCAATTTATTGGCATATAAAGGTAAAGCGGAAAGACCTGCCAATTCAAGAAGTGGCTCGATATACTCGCGAAAACCGTCACTAACAAGAGTTAGTTCAATTCCGCGTTCTTGGCAAAAATTCACGAAATCTACAAAATAGGGGTCAATTTCAAATTCTTTGGCAAAATCGGCAATGATTTCCGTATTCAGCTTATTGTCCAAAGTCTCTGTGATGCGATACCAATAAGTCTTTATGTCAATTTCGCCGCTTTTGAGCATTTTGCTCAATTCGTCAAATTCGCCGAAACGCTTGAAAATTTCATCTCCTAAGTCCTTAAAAGTCACAGTTCCATCAAAATCACAGAAAATTTTTATTACGAAATTCATTTTTTTATCTACAGCCATAACATTTAAAAAGATTAAATTCTTATTTTGCAAAATTAATAATGGTAAAATTAAGAAAAAAGGCGGAACAATTGAACGAACTATCCAAACGTACCTTGGTAGGCGTTGTCGGGATACCATTTGCATTGGTAGTAACTTACTTGGGCTCATGGTATTTTGCATCTGTCGTAATTTTGCTTTCGGTGTTGGCATTGTGGGAATATTATACTTTAGCTGAAAGGAAAAACGCCCGCCCTGCAAAGTATTTTGGACTCGTAATGAACGTAGCGATGCTGCTCAATTTTTATTTATTTTTCGACAAAGGATATTTCGCAATTGTAATGTTTGCACAACTTAGCGTCCTATTTGTTGGCTCCATGTTAATACAACTATATATGCGGAACGAGCAAGCGATTGTTAATTTGGCTACAACCGTTGCCGGTGTATTGTATATGACATTCCTTTTGGGTCCATTACTTCTATTGCGAGAATTTGCTTCAGTCATTCAAATGTTTGATACTTTCGGGATGTCCGGCAATTATCTTAATGACCCGGTATTTTTGGAAAACAGCACTTGGGGAATTTTTGTCATTATCATTTTCTTTGCAATTTGGATTTGCGATTCAGCTGCATATTTCATTGGCAAAGCCTATGGCAAAAACAAGTTGTTCGCGAGAGTAAGCCCGAAAAAGACTTGGGAAGGAGCAATTGCAGGATTAGTATTCGCAGTTTTATCATTTTATACATTCAGTCTATTCTTTTTGCCCGAACTGCCGGCAATCCATGCAATTGTGCTCGGTATAATCGTCGGGACTGCAGGGCAAATTGGCGACCTCGCAGAATCGCAACTTAAACGCGATGCAGAAGTCAAGGACAGTTCAGATATAATTCCCGGTCACGGTGGTGTGCTTGATAGATTTGACAGCATTATGTTTGTTAGTCCGATAATTTTGATATATTTACTCCTTTCGAATATTTGATTTGATAAGGGCTATTCGCAAGAACAGCTCTTATTTTTTGTGCTAAAGCAAGGACTGAAGAGCGTTCTGTGCGAAAATCTTAGGAAAGTAAAAAAAATTTCAATTTTTATTTGGAAATCTCAAAAACTCTATTTAGATTTGCATTGGTACTATATACACTATGAACAATTGTGTTAAAATGATAAATGATTCTGAATATAAAAGTTCTAATTTAGTTCACAGAAGTGGATACGTGGATACGTGGATACGTGGATACGTGGAACGACGCACAACATACAAGATTATTGTAAGTACTTATTCAATTCTTATAAACAGCTGACAGAGGAAAAACCGTACTCGAAAAAGCAAAAAATCTATACTATATATACAAACGCAAAGCATCTCCTACCAAGAAGAGAGCGAGGTGCAATTTGAGAGCGTGTTGAACTCTTGCCTCACGGGGAGTGGCGAGCAGTAGAATCCCCTTTCAATTAGTATCGCGTTTTATTTTATGTTTTATGTTCAAAATAAAAAATTATTAACAAATCATTGAGTAAAACAATGAAAACATTATTATTTTTAATCGCATTCTTTTTGATTCAAATTGAATTATTCGCTCAATGCCCTCCGGATTATGATGGTCCTGAAACAGTAACAATACAAGTTTGCGAGGGTTGTTCAATACAAGCCACTTGGTGCTGTGGCACAGTAATAACACTATTTGGAAATAAACCGGCAATACATTTTTCAGATATTTTAGTAATTGGTGAAAATTGTATTAATTGTTTGGATTGGGCTATGACTCCAAGTGGTTGGGGTGTACCAGCAATTCCTTGGGAGTTGCTTATCGGGGCTGTTATGGGTTCCCATAAATTATGTTATGAAGTACCTCCTGTACTACCACCATGTGACCCAGCACCACCAGCCTCGTATAATATGATTGTAACAAATGGCGGCTGTTATACTCGAACTGAAACTTTGGAGGGAATTAGATATACACCTTGTGATACCGATGTACAAGCACTTTGTTATGAAAACTACAAGATTTGCTGGGAATTTGTAAATGGAGATTGGAGTGTAAGAGTTGAGGGTAGTAATAAACAACCAGCGTTCAATTGCATGGCACCGGATTGTTACCCAATGTGCGAATGATAACTTTTACAGGCATAAGGCAGTGAAATATTATTTCGACTGCCTTGTGTCGTTTAATAATATTAAGGAACTACTATGAAAATCGTACTTACCATTTTAATCGCTTTATTCGTTTGGATGAATGCTGCATTCGCCCAAAGCCAAACACCAAGTTTGAAGTTTACAAGCAAATTCAATGACATTGATATTATCAAATCAAGTACCAGATCAATTAATGTTGGCGATACATTATTATTTATTTCATCGGAGTATAATGATGATTATTTAAATATCTGTTTTGACAATAAATGTCTTAAATATTCAAATATTGAAATGGGAATTGATAATCCTGCGTATTTAAGATTGTTTGACGCTGAACATGTTCACAAAAACGACAACATACTCTGGATTTTAACACTTGATGGTATATTTATGTTTGATGGTGAAAATATTACTAGAAATACAAAATTATTGAAAATCCCTGATTCCCCATATAAAGGTTATTTTAATTTTGGTTTGTATAAACACTCTAACGGAGATATTTATATTTCAGGTACTAATCAACATTTGATAAAATATGATGGTATTAAATATGATACAATAGTTTCTCCTTTTAGTGACGAAGAAATTGGTATCAAGGGGAAGAGTCCTCAAACTAATTTAATAGGCATAGATAATAAAATCTATTTTCGTACAGTACAAGCTGATTTAGCATATTTGGATATTGAATCCCAAGAGTATCATTATCCTTTTGTGAAAGATGCTATAATTAATAATTTCTTAGCTGAAGAAGAATTATTACCTGATGCTCAACCTTTAATCAAAAATTTAAGAAAATATGGGGATAAATTATTTTTGTTTATTGACAATCTTAAGATTTCAAGTTTTTTTTATTTTGATGGAGAAAATATAGAAAAAGTAGAACTCGACAAAGATATAATATTCCTTCAAGACTCATTATATAAAATTACTAATATATATATCGATAGTAAACTTAGAAAATGGTGTAATCTACCATCTCAAAGAACAATTTATCCGCCTTACGATAAAAAGGAACACTATTTTATTATAGACAAAAACAATAATTATTTCAGGATTGAACCCGATAAATACGGATTTAACCCTTTAACAAATTTTTATGGATTACATGAGTTTAGCAATGGAACAACATATTTAAACATAAGTGGTGGTTTTTTAGTTGATGACCCACTTGGAGTTTCGGTAACTGAAAGCGTTCCATCTTTCTTTTTGAACAAAGTACGACCAAATCCGTTCAAAGACAGAGCACTAGTAGAATTAACCGCTACACGAGCTGCAATAGACAACATGAAAGTAGAAATCTTTGATTATTTGGGTCAAAGCATCAGGCAAATTGAACCTTTCATTACATATCAACCATCAAACGGACATGCAATTCTCGAATTAGAGACCGACGGAATTCGTCCGGGTTACTACTATCTCGTACTCACAGACCATAATGATACTCGTACAATGCCGATAATGATTAAGTAAATTGGAATTTTCCTCCCATCAGTTGTAACACCTGACGAAAAAAACACCAGTAGGGACACGGCGCGCCGTGTCCCTACTTAATATTAAATATTTTGGACAGAACACTGTTATGTTCCTTCATGATTAGCTTAGGGCGTGTTCCGTTTGCTAATTTTTGTTATCGTTTTATAAATTTTTTTGTTTATTTGGAATGAATAAGCTAAATTTGAACTTCGTAAAGTTCGAAATTTAAGGAATTTGAATAAAATGTTAGTTGATTATTTACCGGTGTTCATAATGATAGTGTTGGGCGGCATTGTCGGGCTAGCCTTTTTGTTTGGCTCTGAATATCTCGGCGCAAGGCGTTCAACAGAAGTGAAGAAATCCACGTACGAATCGGGGATGGTGCCTCGCGGTACAGCAAGAAATCGCTTCACAATTAAGTTTTACATGGTAGCTGTAAGCTTTTTGATATTCGATATCGAAGTAGTGTTCATGTATCCATGGGCAGTACAATTGAAAGAAATCGGCTTTACGGCTTTTTGGGCAATGTTAGTGTTCATAGTAATTCTCTTCGCAGGGTATTTCTATGAATTGAAAAAAGGAGGATTCGAATGGGATTAGAAAATATATTATCGAAAGATGGATTTCTCACCACATCGGTTGAGGCAATCGCAAAATGGGCTCAAAAAAATTCGGCATGGCCCATGCCGCTTGGAATTTCGTGTTGCGGTATCGAGATGATGGCATTCGCAGCTGCTCGTTTCGACGTGGCGCGTTTTGGTTCTGAAGTTTTCCGTATGACTCCGAGACAATCCGATATTCTGCTCGTAGCAGGCACTGTTACTTACAAAATGGCTTGGGTGGTTCGTAAAATTTACGACCAGATGCCTGACCCAAAATGGGTAATGTCTATGGGCGTATGTGCCAGCACAGGCGGTATGTTCAGAAGCTATTCAGTAGTTCAAGGTATCGACCAATTCTTACCGGTTGATGTTTATATCTCGGGATGTCCGCCAAGACCTGAAGCCGTGATTCAAGGATTGATGACAATCCAGGAAAAAATTCAAAAGGCGCATCGTCCCGACTTGATTAATTTGGGTAAAAACGTATCAATGACTCCAACCGGAGAAAAATTTGATTCAAAATTAGTATTTGACCCATTAAAAAAACGAGATTTAGTTCTTAAATAAATAGTTGCTAATGTATTTATCAAGGGCTTGATTATCAAGCCCTTATTTTATTTGTATCTACTTCCGCAATCATAAGAAAAAATAACCGTGAATGCCGTTTTGCAAACAATGGGTAAATTTGATATTGAAACAATAAAACGTGCGTATGAAGGAAAATAATACTGAGCATTTAAACATAGATGAGAAAATGTCAAAACCGAATGATTCGATTTGGCAACAACTCAAAGACGCTATCAGAGGAACTGAAGCCGATTATACACAGATAACCATCAAGAAAGCAATTTTCTTATTGTCAGTGCCGATGATATTAGAATTGGTGATGGAATCTACTTTTGCCGTCGTGGACATTTTCTTTGTAGGTATGATTAATCCATCAGCGGTAGCAACAGTAGGATTGACAGAAACCTACCTATTCTTCCTCTATTCAATCGCAATGGGACTTTCGATGGCTGTAACTGCAATAGTAGCCCGACGAATTGGTGAAAAAAATGAGATTGGAGCAAGCAAAGCAGCAGTGCAATCAATCATAGTAGGACTTGTTGCATCATTACCATTTATGGTAGCCGGGATTTTCTTTGCGAAAGACTTGCTGACATTGATGGGTGCAGATACCTGGGCTCTTGAGCATGGCTATCGCTACACGCAATGGATGCTCGGCGGCAATGCAGTGATTATGCTGCTGTTCATAATTAATGCTATTTTCAGAGGTGCAGGAGACGCTGCAATTGCAATGCGAGTGCTATGGATTTCAAATGGAATCAATTTGATTTTAGACCCGCTTCTGATTTTCGGATGGGGACCAATCCCGGCTTATGGTATCGAAGGCGCTGCAATGGCAACAAATATTGGGCGAGGGACAGCTGTATTGGTACAGCTTTTTGTACTTTTCCAAGGTGGAAAGCATATCAAGGTCTTAGTCTCGCATCTACGACTTGATGTGAAAGTAATGCTTAACATCTTGAAGACCTCAATCGGAGGTATTGGACAAATGTTGGTTGCAATGTCAGCTTGGGTGTTTTTGATGCGGATTCTTTCCGACGTTGGGAGCGAAGCAGTCGCCGGTGCTACAATCGCTATACGTATAATGATGTTCATGATGATGCCTGCATGGGGGCTATCAAATGCCGCAGCAACATTAGTCGGGCAGAATCTTGGAGCAGGAAGCCCCGAAAGAGCAGAGCAAGCCGTTTGGAGAGCCGGCTTTTACAATATGGCTTTTTTGATTTTGGTTTCGGTTATATTTTTTGCCTTCAATGAAGAGCTGATGAACATTTTCACTGAAGACGCAAAAGTAATTGCAATTGGCTCTGAATGGTTGCAAATATTGTCATTCTCATTCTTTGTTTACGGATGGTGGATGGTCACAGTGCAAGCATTCAACGGTGCAGGGGATACACGGACTCCGACATATATAAATATAGTATTCTTTTGGTTGATTCAGATTCCGCTTGCATATTATTTGGCGATTCATTTGGATTTGCAACAATCAGGTGTATTTTGGGCAGTTTTTGTCTCAGAAACCTCCGTAGGATTGTTCACCCTTTGGATATTCAAAAAAGGTCGCTGGAAAACGATGCAAGTTTGACGATTATTAATAGCCGAATCCGTATATTTGAATTTTGAATATACGGATTTAGCTTATTATGAAGACAATCTCAATTCCGGGAGCATTAGCTCCGGCAGGACATTACAGCCCCGCAATTATCTCAGGTGGCTTAGTCTATGTTTCGGGCATTTTAGCAATTGACCCCTTTGGCGGCACTAAATTGAGCGATAAAGATTTTGCAGCGCAAGCCGAACAAGTTCTCGCAAATTTGGAACTTATATTGAATGAAGCAAAAAGTAGCTTATCGAAACTACTCAAAGTAACAGTATATATCACCAATATAAGCGATTGGGATGAATTCAACCGCATCTATGCCTCCAAATTGGGCGACCATAAACCAGCTCGGACAGTCGTCCCCGTAAAAGAGCTTCACTTTGGATTAAAATTAGAGCTTGATGCAATAGCTACGGCATAAGGGAAAAAAAGCCCGCGGTCCAAATCTATTGACAATGTTTTTTTCGACTTTATATGATGTTTGTATAACATTTTTATATTATATTCGTATCAGGTAATATAAAATATGGTTTTATTAGCTAAAATACAAATAGTTCTGATTTTTTTGTCGTATGCATTCAACTTTGCACACGATTTGATTCCGCATGACCATTTGCAAGATTCGGGAACAATTTCAACAAAGTTTATTGACGATGTTGACCATGATTCTCATTTCCATTTTGGGCTATTTGACCATGAACATTTCAGCCAAACCCACAATACTCAATTTAGAAGTCCGATTTGTTTGAAAATCGGAACAGATTGCACTATCGAATTGCCTTGCCCTGCCAATCATACTTATATAGAAATTGACTACCAAACTAAGTTCTTGTCATACTTAGCATTGGTATTTGCCTTATCTAACTCCGACGGAACACTAAACATTGCCGACAGAGCTCCTCCAAAAGCCTGATTAAATTCTTTACTCAAAATCGCATTTTTTTTATTTTGATTTATAAACTTTAATCAGGAAATTCCTATGTATAATAGATTAGTTATTCTGCTTTTAGCTGTTTTTGTTATTTCATGCAGCAAAGACAAACTTGACTTAGAACATGACCATGGAGATGAGCACGGGCATGGACATGGTGATATAGCCCACAAATATTCTGTTTTTGGCAATCATTATGAATTGTATGCCGAAATTGCAAATCCCGTCGCAGGTGAGGAAACAGAATTTATCCTCCATTTTAACAAATTACCTTCTTGTGAACCTGTAACAGACACCCCCTTATTATTCAATATCATCGGAATCGAGAGCCATAGAGTATCATTTGCCAAAGTCGATAGAAAGGGCATTTATACTCTCTCTGTAAAATTTGCAAATCCGGGTATGATTTCGCTCGAAATGATTATCGGTACTGATGAATTTCGAGATACTCTAAGAATATCTGAAATTCAAATTTTCGCCGACGAACATGAAGCTGAACACGCTCTCGATATTGTTGACGAAGGATACATCGGATTTACGAAAGAAGATGCTTGGAGTCTCGGAGTAGTAACGGATTTAGTTACTTTCACTGAGTTTAGAAATTCCAAAAAAGCTATTGGAAAATTTGCCACAAAAACTGAAAAAGAAACCATAATAACTGCAAGGGTGGGAGGAATAGTCAGATTTTTGGGCGAATCCATAACTTCCGGCAAACAAATTTCTGACAATCAAGGATTGTTTATTATTGCACCTTCCGGCTTTGAGGACGATAACACAGATGTTCGTTATTATCAGGCTAAATCACAATATGAAAAATCTAAAGATGAGTTGGATAGGGCTAAGAAACTGCTTGTGGACAAAATCGTTTCCGATAAGGAGTTTACAAGAATCAAATCTGAATACGATATTGCCGAAGCAAAGTTTACGAGTTATAATAATTATACTCCCAAATCCGGTACAATCATTAATTCGCCTTCCTCAGGTATGATAAAGGAACTTTTCGTATCTAACGGTAATTACGTATCTCCCGGGCAAAATTTAGCAAAAATCATAAACATCGAGAGAATGATTGTCGAAGTTGAAATTTTGCAAAAGGATTATCTTAAATTGCAGCCGATTAATGATGCATTAATTGATTTTGGCGAATATAAAGTGCCACTATCAGAATTGAACGGTAAATTGCTTTCAGTCAGTCCCTCGAAATCCGGTAATTTGAACTTTATTACAGTGTATTTCGAAGTCAATAATGCTTATAATTTTTTACCCGGGATGCCTGTAGAGGTGTTTTTGTATGGTGGCAAAGCCGATAAATCTCTTACGGTGCCTCATACTGCAATTTGGGAAGATTTGGGATATTTCTACGTATTTGTCCAAAAATCGGGCGAATTATATGAAAGACGCGAAGTTCAGGTCGGTGGATACGACGGCAAAAGTTACTTGATAACAGGCGGACTGGAAGAAAACGAGCGAATTGTCATTATTGGTACTTACAGAATTGTCTTAGCTTCCAAAACATCAGAAATGCCTGCTCACGGGCATACTCACTAAGGGAGCAAAAAATGGTAAACCAAATTCTTAAATTTTCGCTCGAAAACCGAATTTTCGTGCTTGTTCTGGGCTTCATTATTATTACGGTCGGGGCATTCATCAGCCGTGATATGGAAGTAGATATATTCCCGGATTTGAATGCGCCAACAGTCGTTATCATGACTGACGCACATGGAATGGCGCCGGAAGAAGTCGAACGTAGTGTCACTTTTGTAATAGAATCAGCTATGAACGGTGCGCCCGAAGTTAGACGGGTTCGCTCAAATTCGACTCTGGGCTTTTCTATTGTATGGATTGAATTTGATTGGGGGACGGATATTTTCCGTGCTCGGCAAACAGTCAATGAAAGGCTTTCTACGTTATTAAACTCTCTTCCGCCGGGAGTGAGTACACCAATACTTGCGCCACAGACTTCGCTTTTGGGCGAAATCATGATTTTCGCGATGACCTCGGATAGCTTGCCAGCAATAGATTTGAAGACTTATGCCGATTGGCAGGTCAAACCCAGATTGCTATCGCTTGGAGGCGTGGCTTACGTCACAGTTATGGGTGGAGATTCTAAACATTATTTGATTGCAGCTGACCCTGAAAAAATGCGTTACTATGACGTCAGCATGAACGAACTCCAAAATGCTTGCAATGAAATGAATATTAATTCTGCAGGAGGATTCTTCAGCCAATACGGCAATGAATATGTTATACGTGGGATTGGCAGAACGAATGATATCAATGAACTGGGAAATATCCTTGTAAAAAGTGTCAACGGATTGCCCGTTAAAATTTCCGATGTCGCCGAAATCAAAATTGATGCACACCAAAAAATTAATGATGCATCGTATAACACTCAAGAGTCTGTAGTGTTTACTTTGACCAAACAACCAAAGGGAAATACAATAAAATTAACAGAAAAAGTGATTCAGACTCTTGATGAAATCAAAACTGTATTGCCCGGAAATGTTCAATTCCATACCGAGGTATTCAACCAAGCCGATTTCATAAATATTGCAATATCGAACGTAACCCGAGCGCTTATCGAAGGCGGGATTTTCGTTATCGTAATTCTTTTCATATTCTTATTGTCCGTCAGGACAACTTTCATTTCATTGTTAGCCATCCCATTGTCCTTGTTCACTTCCATTATTGTTTTGCAAATGCTTGGTCTGACCATAAATACGATGAGTCTCGGCGGTATGGCAATAGCTATCGGTTCGCTCGTTGATGATGCAATTATTGATGTCGAAAACGTGTTCAAACGCCTTAAGGAAAATGCAGTAAAGCCCGAACACGAGAAGCAAAAGTCACTTAAAGTTGTCTATGAAGCATCGAAAGAAATACGCGCATCTATTATTAATGCCACACTGATAATTATCGTTACTTTTATTCCTCTTTTCTTCCTCACAGGAATGGAAGGCAGAATGCTCCAACCACTTGGTATTTCATTTATTGTCGCTCTATTCGCCTCATTGGTGGTCTCTATAACTATCACACCTGTATTATGCAGCTATTTGTTGACAAACCCAAAGACGCTTTCCTCAAACATTAACGGAAGTGCTTTAGTTCGTTATCTCACAGGTATTTACGAGAAAATTGTAAGATTTATTTTGCCTAAATATAAAATTATACTTTCAGTGTCTGCCCTTTTATTCCTGATTACACTGATAATCAATTTCTATCTTGGTCGGAATTTCTTGCCACCGTTTAACGAAGGCTCACTGACAATTAATTTAGCTACTTTGCCCGGGACATCTCTCGAGCAATCCACCGATATTGCTCGACAAGCTGAAAAGTTGCTAATGACAATCCCTGAAGTCGTTTCGGTGACCCGAAAAACAGGACGCGCTGAGCTTTCAGAACATTCTTTCGGCTCGAGTATATCCGAAATCGAAGTCCCCTTTTTAGTTGATGAGCGTACTCGGAACGAATTTCTGAAAGATGTCAGAAATAAACTTTCCTCAATTAATGGGGTGATTTATCATATAGGGCAACCAATAAGCCACAAAATTGACCATATAATATCAGGCTCCAAGACGTCAATCGCCATCAAATTATACGGCACCGACTTGGACAGAATATATCGTTTGGCTAATGTCATTCGAAGTCGGGTTGTAAACATAGATGGTGTGGTGGATTTGAGTGTAGAGCAATTAGTAAATGTACCACAGTTACTTATCAAAGCAGAAAGAGATAAGTTGCAAGCTTATGGCATCACCATGAGTGATTTCCATAAGCTGGTAAACGATTTTATTGCCGGAAGTAAAGTCGGGCAAGTAATAGAATCGGACAGGACTTTTGATATATTACTCAGAATTGACGAATCAAATCGTAATAATATCGAAGCTATCAAATCAATCTATATAGATACCGATTCCGGGAATAAGGTCATGCTCTCCGAAGTGGCTCAAGTTATAACGGCTAAAAGCGTAAATAGCATTAACCGAGAAAATGTCAAAAGACGTATAGTAATTTCGGCAAATGCTTTCGAGCGTGATTTGAAAAGTTTAATTGAAGAAATTAAAAGCGAAATTGACAAAGTTCCCTTACCTGAAAATTATTACGTCGAATATGGCGGTCAATTCGAGGTTGAAGAGCAAGCTTCGCGTGTTTTATTTTCTGCTTCAATCTTGGCTATTATCATTGTATTTTTCATACTTTATCAAGAATTTCGCAGCTTTATTTTGGCAGCAATAATTCTTATCAATCTGCCCCTATCATTGATAGGTGGTATTGCTACAGTTTGGGTTACCTCCGGAACGATTTCTATTCCTACAATAATTGGATTTATAACACTATTTGGTATTGCGACACGGAACGGAATTTTGCTTGTTTCCAGATATAAAAAGCTTATCAATGACGGCAATGAATTGAAAGAATCAATAATAATTGGCTCAATGGATAGACTTAACCCAATTTTGATGACCGCACTATCCGCTGCATTGGCACTGATTCCGTTAGTGATTGCCGGAGATAAACCAGGTAACGAGATTCAAAGTCCAATGGCTGAAGTTATACTTGGCGGGCTGTTAAGTTCTACTTTTCTTAACCTAATAGTTATCCCGGCAGCATTTTATGCTGTTTTTAAGAAGTTTGGTTATAAAAAAATATTTGGAGCGAGATGATGAAAAACATAATATATATTATCGCAATTGTAATATCAGCGAATGCTGCATCAGCTCAAAACATTGATGATGCTGTCAGAGTGATTTTATCGAATAATAAGTTGCTTAAAGCAAAAATCGAATATGTAAATACAATTAATCTGGAATATAAAACAAACAATCTGCCTCCAAATCCCAGTATATCATACACTTACTTGATGAATAGTGCCGATACTGATTTGAATAGAACAGAGTTGATAATCGGGCAAAAATTTGATTTCCCGTCCACCTACTTTATCAAAGGAGATATAGCACGCAAAAGAGAAGCTGTAGGTAAATTCGAAATTGAATCCTATCGGCAAGAAATTGCTCTCAAAGCTAAAAATACACTATTAGAATATATATTTTTGCTAAATAGACATGAGCAACTTCAAGAAAGGTTTTTAACTGCTCAAATTATGGTAGAAATCGCCAATAAACGTTATGAAGCAGGAGACATCGGTATTACAGATTATAATAAATCACGAACGGAAATGCTGAAGCTCAAAAATTCTCTTAGCATGAGTGAATCCAATATATCATATTTGCAAAATTCAATTACCGAACTCAACGGCGGTCAAGCTATGGAATTAACAAAATTAAGTTTGGAGGAAGTATCAATACCTGCCACTTTCAACGATTTATATCAGCGAATTTATCAAAAAAGCATCGGGCTTAAAAGCCTCCAGACAGAGAATGATTTGTCCGAATCGAAGCTGAAACTTGCAAATCATCAGTGGTTACCCGGATTTGAAATCGGATACCGCCAAGACAATGAGCTGGGGACAAGGTTTTCAGGACTACATTTCGGATTGTCAATTCCACTTTTTGAGAACATGCACAAAGTTTCCAAAGCCGAGAGTGAGATGCAATTGGTCAACCTCAAAATCAATTCCTATCAAAACGAGTTGAAATTGCATAAACAACGATTATTTGACAAATTAATCTCAACCCAAAAAGCCATAACCGAATATAAAGAAATTCTCGGGACATCAAATAATGCATTATTACTACGAAAATCATTGGAAGCCGGCAATATTTCTATTTCGGAATATTATTTAGAATTAGGTTATTATTATGAAATTCAAGATATACTAATTGAACTTCAAAAAACACTCGAGAAAACAGCATCAGAGCTTACAATTGAATTATTCGAATTTTAATTGATAATAATATAAAGGTCTGAGCTTTGATTAATAGGATGAATACAATAAATAAAATATAAAAATCATATTAATCATAGTTCAGACTTTCACAAACATCTGTTTACTATTCCCGATACTAACATTATACACTCCTCGTGGCAGACGGGAAACATCAATTCTTACTCCTACTCCTTCGGAGAGGGTCTGGGTGAGATTTTACCCACAAAAAAAAACTGCGACCCATTAATCTATGAGTCGCAGTTTTAGGTATATTGGGCGGGAGTTTAGCCCAATATTTCTTGAAGGTCTTGTTCTGCCGTAGTTATTGGTTGAATATTAAAGTTCCGAACTAAAAATTCCAATACTTCAGGCTCAATAAATTGAGGCAAAGTCGGACCCAAACGAATGTTCTTGATTCCTAATGATAACAAAGTCAGTAGGATTGCGACAGCTTTTTGCTCGTACCATGATAAAATAAATGATAGCGGCATCGAGTTTATATCTGTATCAAGTGCATCAGCCAAGGCTGTTGCGATTTTGATTGCGGAATATGCATCGTTGCATTGACCGACATCCATCAAACGTGGCAATCCTGCTACTTCGCCAAATTCAAGTTTGGTAAAGCGATATTTGCCACATGCAAGTGTCAATATAATGCTGTCTTTGGGCACAGATTGAGCGAAATCTGTGTAATAATTGCGACCTACCCGCGCTCCGTCACATCCGCCAATCAAAAAGAATCTGCTAATTTCGCCTGATTTCACTTTTTCGACAATTACATCGGCATTGCTCAATACCGCATTATGCCCGAATCCTGTAAAGATGAATTTTTCAGCCGAATCTTCTTGGAATCCCGGTGCTTCGAGTGCAACTTGAATTAAATCCGAATAATCTCCGTTGGAAATGTGCTTAATTCCTTGCCAAGCGACCAAACCTGTCGTAAATAGACGCTCTGCATAAGTGTGTAATGGGAATTGGATGCAATTTGTGGTCATAAGAATCGCACCGGGGAAATTGTCAAATTCCATTTGTTGCTCTTGCCAAGCTCCACCGTAATTACCGGCGAGGTGTTTGAATTTTCGTAATTCGGGGTATCCATGCGCAGGGAGCATTTCACCGTGAGTGTAAATGTTGATTCCTAAGCCTTCGGTTTGTTGGAGCAAATTGTACAAATCGTTCAAATCATGCCCCGAAACTAAAATCGCTTTTCCTTTGATAGGTGTAATTCTCACTTTCGATGGCTCAGGATTGCCAAATTTACTTGTATGGGCTTTATCGAGTAATTCCATGACCTTTAGATTTTGTCGCCCGACATCCATTGACATTTTGAGCAAAACAGATGGGTCGTCGGAGATGCTTACTGTGGAAAGTGATTCGTGGAAGAATTTATAGACTTCTTCATCTTTGAATCCCAACAATAGAGCATGGTCTAAATACGCTGCAACACCTTTCAATCCGTAAATCACTAATTCTTGCAATCCTGTAATAGTTTTGCCGAATTGTGCTTGTTTTGCAGGAATTGAAGTTTTGTACCAAGCTTCTTGAATAAATTGATAATCATCAACAAAATTGAAAGTGGCGTAATCTGGCAGAATTGCTTCTTCGGCTATATTAGCTTTGAGTGCGATGTTTTTGGCTTCATCGCGAGCCTTGCAAACTTCAACCACCATATCTTTGATTCTCAGTGCATCGAAATTGACATTTGTCATAGTAGCAAATAAAGCTTCTATGACATATTTATCATATTTTTCGGTACTGATATTATTTTGGTTGAGTATGTGTGTGTAATATGACAAGCCCTGAGTGGCATATTGCAAAATATCTTGCAACTTAGAAGTCAAATCATCTTTGCCGCACACGCCCATTTGGTCTAAGCATCTGAATCGAACATTTTGTTCACATTGATAGCAAAACATGTTTATTCCTTAATTAATTTGACCTTTTCATTAACAACAATGCTTTGGATTTTTCCAAAGTCTTCAACGAATGCGGTGCTTTTGACGGGATAATAAGCATATCACCCGTTTTGAGATGATTAACATCGCCGGAAACCGTGAAATCAACTTTACCTTCGATAACATAGAAAAATGCTTCGTAGGGTGCTGAGTGCTCGCTGATGTATTGGTCTGCATCAAATGCGAAAAGAGTTACTTTTAAATCGTCAAAATGCTTGATAATTTTGCTCACTATTGAGCCTTCGTTGTAGTCCACCATATCTGCGAATGGGAATACTAATGCTTTTTGTTCTGAATTGTTTTCCATTTTTCTTACCTCTTATTAATTAATAGATTTTATTTTGGCACTGCTGCCATTGATTCCAATTGTATGTTCTTCGATTGGTAAAAGTAGCCCGGTTGAATTGTATGCTTTTCTCAAAATGTCTGTAAGTCCTGAGCAACATGGCACTTCCATTCGAAGCACGATGATTTTTTCGAGATTAGCCGTCGCAATTATTTGAGCTAATTTGTTCTGATAAGGCTCGGTATAGTCTAATTTAGGACACGCAAGAACGACAGCATTATTTTTAATGTAATCTTGCTGTATATTGCCATAAGCAACAGGAGCACACGTGGACATAAGAATAAGTGTTTTGCCTTGCAAAAAATCTGAGCCGGGATTAACTAAATGCAATTGCACTGGCCAATGTTCCAATTCGGAATTAGTGTCCGATTTCTTTTGATTGCTTGATTTGTTTTCGATTACATTCAAAGGTTTGAAAATCTTTTTTGGTGCACTGCCCGGGCATCCACCACCACTCTTTTCTGTCGGCATATCTTGCCCTCCGCCTTTGTTGATTATATTAACCTTGATTCCGATTTCTTCGAGATAATTTACGGCAATATTGAAATTGTCTAAATCACCCATATCGAATAGATGCAACAAATGAGCTTTTATATCTGCATCCGGGTCTTGGAGCAATCTTTCGAGCACTTCAATTTCGTTGTATCCTTCGGTTTCGCGTTCTTCAAAAGTGATTGCTCCCAAAGGACACTCACCAATACATGCTCCAAATCCGTCGCACAGCGAATCTTTGACGAGTTTTGCTTTGCCGTCAATGATCTGAATCGCCCCTTCATGACATGACGGAATGCAAAGTCCGCATCCGTCGCACTTGTCTTCGTCAATTTTTATTACTTTTCTAATCATTTGTGTAATCTTTTCTTAATCAGACAAAAAATTCTGATACAAAAATAAGACTAAATTTTCTTATTTGCAAATTTTTTTTTATTTTTGTTATAATATTAAATAGGAAAATTAAAATGACTGTCATCTTCTCTAAAAAATGCGAGCTGGGGCTTCAAGCAGTCTTATATCTTTCGGCATTCCCAAAGAACACTCTTTTTTCGGCTTTGGAAATATCAGAGAAAATCAATGCTCCAAAAGAGTTTGTTTCCAAAATTTTGCAAACCCTTACATCATCGGGGATTGTTGGCTCTAAAAAGGGCAACAGCGGAGGATTTTATCTCAAGATTGACCCCGGTTCTGTCCGTCTTATTGACGTTGTATCGGCAATTGACGGATTAGACTTGTTCCGCAACTGTGTGCTTGGTTTTCCCGGATGCAGTGTGGACGAACCTTGTCCCGTGCATGAATCTTGGGGGAAATTGCGAAATGAAACATATACAATGCTTAGCAACCAGACATTAGCAGAATTACGCGATATAACTGTAAATAAAATTAATTCTCTAAAGAAATGATTTGTCCCATTAAATATTTTTTCATACATTTGATAAAAGATATTGGTGTCTGATTATAAAAAAGATATATGCAAAAAAATAAAATTATAAGGGCTCTTATCCCACCCTATAATTGGCGAATGGCAGTAGCTATTACCTTTGGCGTGTTAGTAGGAATCGGGGCAACTGCAATCCATTTGTCAAATTTTACTTCATATTTGTATGATGACCCTGCGACTTGTGTGAATTGCCACTTAATGACGCCGCATTATGCTACGTGGATGAAGGGCAGCCATGGTGGCAAAGTTACATGCAATGATTGCCATGTGCCACACGATAATATTTTCAACACCTATTATTTCAAGGCAAAGGATGGCACAAGACACGCCTATGTGTTCACAACGCGTACCGAACCCGAAATAATCGCTATCAAAGAAGCCGGCATCGCAGTCGTTCAAGAGAATTGCAAGCGTTGCCACGACCACCAAATTAATTCTGTTACTGCAGGAATTTTTTCAGAACGTAGTTTCAGCCATGGCGGAGACAGGCTTTGTTGGGATTGCCACAGAGAAATTCCGCACGGGAGAATTAACAGCCAAACTGCTACACCTTACGCAAAGATTCCGAACCAAAACAACGCCATTCCCGAATGGCTAAAAAAATTGCAAGTTAAATAATATTAAGGATTAAAAATGTCAGAACAACCAAAAAGAAAACATTGGGTCAATTGGGCATTATTTGGTGCCACAGTTATTGTCGTATTCCTTGTAGGAATTTTTACTGCTCAAATCATGGAACGTCGTGCAGAAAAAGTAGCACGATTCCAAATTATCAACGAATTACCCGAATACGAACCTCGTAATGAGGTTTGGGGCGAGAACTTCCCACGTCAATGGGAAAGCTACCGCGGAACTTTGGACACAAACTTCAGAAGTGCGCACGGTGGTTCATCAAAAATTGATTATCTCGAAGAATTCCCCGAACTTGTTATTCTATGGGCAGGGTATGCCTTTTCAAAGGACTATAACCAAGGGCAAGGTCATGCCAATGCTATCAATAATATACGCAAGACTTTGCGTACAGGTGGGGCTGAAGATGCTCCTTTGCCCTCGACATGTTGGACATGCAAAAGTACTGACGTTCCGAGAGTAATGGCTGAAATCGGAGTCAAAGAATATTATGATAACAAATGGGTCAAAGTTGGGCAAGAATTTGTCAATCCGATTGGATGCCAAGATTGTCACGACCCGAAAACCATGAGTTTGCGAATTACAAGACCCGCTTTGATTGAAGCATTCGAACGTCAAGGAAATGATATTAAGGAATTTTCGCATCAAGATATGCGTTCGCTTGTTTGCGCTCAATGCCATGTCGAATATTATTTTAAAAAGCCCGGTAATTATTTGACTTTCCCATGGGACAAAGGTTTCTCGGCTGACGATATGGAAGCTTATTTTGACGAAATCGAATTTAGCGATTGGACTCATAAACTGAGTCGCGCCCCAATGCTCAAAGCACAACACCCTGATTACGAATTATTCATGACCGGTGTTCATGCCGAAAGAGGAGTGTCGTGCTCGGATTGCCATATGCCGTACAAAATGGAAGGTGGCGTTAAGTTTACTGACCACCACTTAAGTAGTCCACTCAGAAACGTTGCCGCTTCATGCCAAGTTTGCCACCGCGAAAGCGAAGCACAATTGATTAAAGATGTGACCTCGCGCCAAGATAAAGTATTGGAACTTCGTCGTTTGGCTGAGAAATCCCTTGCTGCTGCACATATCGAAGCTAAAGCAGCATGGGATGCAGGAGCGACTGAAACTCAGATGGCGCCTGTACTCAAACTTATTAGACACGCTCAATGGAGATGGGATTGGGTTGCTGCTGCTAATGGTGTTGGATTCCATTCACCTGTTGAGGCTCTGAGAGTGCTTGGTACTTCAATCCAAAAAGCAGAACAAGCACGTGCACAAAACGCTCTTGTTCTTGTAAAATTAGGTGTCCAACTTCCTATCCCAATGCCTGATATTTCAACTAAAGAATTGGCTCAAAAATACATCGGACTCGATATAGACGCATTGAAAAAGGATAAAATCAAGCTTTTGGAAACTGTTGTCAAGGAATGGGATAAGCAAGCTTTGAAAAGACAAGGCACTTTAATTGATTATAAATTGAACAAATAAATTGTTTTTATTTACTTTAGAACTTTAGTAATAATTGTTGAAATACTTTTTAACAGAGGGTTAGATGAAAAAATTTACTGTACTATTATTGATTATTTTTCCTTATATCTTGAGTGCTCAAGATTGGGGAATCAAATTTAACGGTTTTGTCAAAACCGATGCGATGTTTGATACTCGCCAAAACGAAGCTGCTCGCGAAGGACATTTCCTATTATTTCCTTTAGACGAAAAGCAAGTTGAAGGTGGCGATGTCAACGAGACAATGAATTTCAATATGCTATCAATTCAAACGCGAATTACCGGCAAAATCACAGCACCTGACTTTTTGGGTGCGAAAACCACAGGTATGATTGAAGGGGCATTTTTTGGTCATACGAATCCCGATATTAACGGTTTTAGATTGCGCCATGCTTTTGTGAATTTGGATTGGGGTACATCAGAATTACTAATTGGGCAATATTGGGCGCCACTTTTTATTGACGAAGCCTTTGCCAAATCAATATCGTTCAATACCGGCACACCTTTTCAGCCATTTTCTCGCAATCCGCAAATCCGCTATACAATAAAAGTAGATAAATTTCATGTGAACGTGGCTGCCTATTCAGAACGCGATTTTGCATCGAAAGGTCCTGACGGCGAAACATCAACTTATTTGCGAAACGCAGTTCTTCCTGTTCTGAATCTTGGTTTGAAATATAATACCGGAAGTATGCTTTTTGCCGTCAATGCAAATTACAAATCCATCAGACCAAGATTGTTAACCGAAAAGAATCATATTGACGAGAACAAAGTTAATGCAATGACTTTCAACGGTGCTATTAAATATTATGTCGAGGATTTCTTTGTTACTTTGCAAGGCTTATACGGACAAAACACATCGGCATTAACGATGCTTGGAGGCTATGCTATAACAGCGATTGACGAAGAAACCGGCATGTGGGAATACACTCCATTAAATACTTTCTCCGGCTTTATTGATATGGAATACGGCAAAGTTTGGAAAATCGGATTTTTGGGTGGGTATACACAAAATCTTGGTGCCGATGAAAATATCCGAGGTACTGTTTATGCGCGTGGTGCAAACATTAACAACGTTCTCCGTATTTCGCCAAGGCTTTCATATCGCACAGGAATGACTCAGTTCTCGACTGAAGTGGAAATGACACAAGCAGCTTATGGAACAAGAGCTACTTCAAAGGGTGTTATCGAAAACACTCACGATGTTATGAACATTCGTGTACTTTTAGCAGCAATATTATATTTCTAAGAAAAATTTTCTTTGCATATTAAAGTCAACCATTTTATAGTGGTTGATTTTTTTTTAATTATAATAAATATTTGCATAATTGAACAATGTTCATTATTTTTGCGTTGTTGTAATATTTATATTGTAAATAATATTTAAAGATGTTAAGATGGACAAGAAGGAAATTCAAGAGCAAAGAATGAAGATGTATTTCATCAATGCTACCAAAGAGTTACTGAAAGGCGAAGGTCTTAAAAGTATCAGTGTGCGTAATATTGCCGAAAGAGCCGGCTACTCGTTTGGAACGCTGTACAATTATTTTGATGATGTTAAGGAGTTGATATTTATATGCGTCGAAGATTTCCAAACGGAGTGTCGGGAATTTATCGAAGAAAGAACCAAAACTCAAGCACAAGGAAAAGATAAACTTCGCGCTATTGTCAAATATTACATGTTCTATTTTGTTCAATATCCGGGAATTTTTGAATTGTTCTTTTTGGAACGTGCTAATGATGTGGGTAATAAAAAATCAACATTCGAGATGATATACTCGTTTTTAGATAAATTAAGTCGCGATGAGTGGAAGTATCTCGTTGAGCAGAGTGCTTTGAGCAAGCAACAAGCTCGGTTGAAGGCTGAAATCACAAAAAACATGGTTGTCGGAATGTTGATTTTTTACCTCAATAGACATAATCCTCAGTCATTTGATGAATTTTTGCAAAAAACTGAAATTTTATTAGATGAAATTCTGAATTTTTGATTTGAGCATTTTGTCATTTGAAAGATTTGTATTACGTTACGAAAAAAAATCGGTTAAAAAATATGTTAGAATGGGCAAATCGTCAAGACGTAGTGTTGTTGGCATTGTATGCTTCACTTTTCACTTGGAGCATAACTGCATTGGGAGCAGCAACTGTATTCTTTTTTAAAAGCATAAATAAACGCGTACTGAATGCTATGCTGGGTTTTGCAGCCGGAGTAATGATAGCTGCATCATTTTGGTCATTGCTCAATCCCGCAATCGAAATGGCGGAAGCAATGGGAATGATTCCTTGGGTTCAAGCTGTGGCAGGCTTTTTAAGCGGAGGGCTTGCACTCTTCTTAATTGATAGAATATTGCCCCACTTGCACTTAGGTTTGCCACGAACTGAAGCTGAGGGTATCAAAACTTCGTGGCATAGGAGCATATTGCTTGTCCTTGCTATCACATTACATAATATTCCTGAAGGACTTGCAATCGGGGTAGCTTTTGGAGCATTGGCAACTGATATGCCCGGTGCTTCAATGGCCGGAGCAATTGCTTTGGCATTAGGAATTGGCTTGCAAAATTTCCCGGAAGGTGCTGCGGTATCTGTCCCTTTGCGCCGTGAAGGCTTTTCCCGTTTGAAAGCGTTCACTTATGGGCAAGCTTCGGCAATCGTTGAGCCAATTGCAGCTGTTGTGGGTGCTTATGCTGTAATTACTTTTTCATCTGTATTACCATTTGCGCTGTCTTTTGCCGCAGGTGCGATGATATTCGTTGTTGTAGAAGAATTAATTCCCGAATCGCAACAAGGCAATGACACCGACACTTCAACGATAGGCGCTATGCTCGGTTTTGCCATAATGATGGTGCTTGATGTGGCATTGGGGTAAAGGTTGGAAAAAAGGTTAATCATTATTCTCCGCATAATCAAAATAATCTCCGCAAATTGTGCGGAGAAAGTTTGGATAGGGATTTTGAGAGTCGGAATTAAGCTACAACAAGGTGCAATGCTAATTGCTCGGGTCTTTCTTTCAAACCGTGATTATGAGATGTGATATGGTCTGTATCAAAATTACAAACTAACGCTTCTACAATTGTTCGTCTGTTTTCAATATTAGGACCATTATGATAAAAATGGTCTTTAGTCACAATGTTGAATTTGCTCCAAAATTTATTTATCATTTCATTTTCTCGCCAGTCATTATGATGCCAAGTTGAAAGAATAAATTTCGCCTTTGTTTCAGTCAATAGCTTAAACAAAAGTTCTTCATCTTGCTCTTTCCAACCGTTGTAATAATCAACGTGCCTGCCATAATAAGGTGGATCGCAATAAATAATATCGTCTTTAGTAGCAAGTGGAATAATATCTTCAAATGACTTGTTGTAAAAAGTCCAGTCCGGTTCGGGTTGAATAATTTGCGAAACTGTCGCTAATTGATTCGTAATTTTGGTAATATATGCTTGAGCAAATCTTTCAGGTTTTTTGCAAAAGGGAATGTTCCAATTTCCTTTACTACCAAATCTCATCATACCATTGAAGCCGGCGCGAGAAAGAAAAATAAAATCATATGGTGAAAATTCTCCGCTATTGAACCTTGTCCTTACTTTCAGATAATGCTCATAGCCTTTATTGTCGGCTTTCAATAAAAGTTCACCTTCTTTTTCGAGGTAGTGTTTCATCAAAGGTGCAGTGATTGTCTTTTGCTGCACACCTTTGTAGAAATTAATGATATGAGGATTTGTGTCGTTAAGAATTGCCTTTTTGTAACTGGAATTGAAAGCTACTACACCGGTTCCCAAAAACGGCTCAATCCACTTGCCGCTTACCTTTGGAGCAAGTTCCATTATCCAAGGTACTAACTTTGTTTTTATACCCTGACTTTTTATTGGTGGGACGAATACTTTCATTTTGATTTGTCTCTTATGGTTCTTGCTACAATTTTATCCCATAGGTCTGTTCTGCCTTTAAACTCCAAAAAAGCTTTAAGTGTCGTGATTTTGATTGGGATGCCGTCTTTAACCATTGTGGCAGTGCCATGATTTATCCAATACTCGTCAAACCATTCTTCACCCAACTGACTAAAAATTCCGTTCTCATTTTTCAAGTCGGCAATGTCCAAAATTGAGCCAATATTCGCAGTATTTCCGGAACCTTGTTTGTCGCTTGCAATTTTCCATTTCTCTGCTGCAAAAAAGTCGAAGTTCTTGATTACTGAAGTGATAGATTTCAAATTCTTTACAGTTGTTACTTCACGTTGTCCAACTTTTTTGTTGGGTGTTTCATAGTCTTCTTGAAGTTCTTTAACTTGATAAATTTCAGTGTCAGTTATATCATCTTTAAAGTCTGTCCGAGTGTAAATTACACCTAAACAATAATGTCCAGTATATTGGCTGTAGGGGAATTGTATGTTTTTGTCTTTGTCTCTCTCTTTGAAGTAACCACCGTGACTTCCAAGTGTAAAACCCGCAGTTTTATTGTTTCGTCTGAAAGTTGTTTTGATGTCAAGAGCGAACTTTACTTCCTCGTTATTCTTATTTACAAAAGTTAGGTCAGGATACCAATTTTGCTTCTCTGCAAGAATAATCTTGTATCCGATACTATCGGCAAACTGTAAAATTTGAGGGAAGATGTGTATTTCAAGAATTTTTGAGACAATTTTGGTGTCTGATGAAATCGTATAAATGTTTTTGTAAACGTCAATAAATCCCTTTACAGTCCAGTCGCCATTATCGGTAGAAACATATTTTTCCAGTTTGTCAGCAAACTTGACAAGTTCACTTTTGAAGTCATTTTTATATTTATTTTTTTCGTCTAAATTCATAATTCAAATGTAGTTAAAAATGTAGAAACTTTACCGAGCATGAGTATTAAAATATATATTTTTACTCTTGCAATTGTCTTTCCAACTTGTCCGCAAGCCATACTTTGATTATTGATTGGCGAGTTACCCCGAGCCGATTTGCTTCATCATCAAGTTTTGCAATCATCCAAAGAGGCAAATCTACATTGACTCGCTTCATCTCACGAGATAATTTTTTCGACTTTTTAATATCCAAATAAGCAGTGAGGCCTTCTCCATCGTCAAATTTCTTGTCAAATTCTTGCGCTTTCATATATTTTAATCTCCTCTATTCTTGAACGTCTTACTGATATTATCCTAACTCGATTTATACGATATGTTATTACCGCTGACCAATGTACACCGTCAATTTTTCCGATAATTAAAAATCTTGGTTCGTCCACTGTAATTGCAGGTATCTCTATCGCATCAGCATCTGCCCATAATTCTTTCGATTTTTCGAAATCAATATTATGCTTGGCAAAGTTATTGACACTTTTTGATACATCGTATTCGAATTCAAACATTTTAAAAACAATTATTTAATATGTAAAAAAGATATACTTTCTACTCAAATATAAAACGATAATTTGAAATTTATATTTGAATCAATTTTATTTCCGCCGTTTTTCAAAAAAGCCGCCCACTTCGGAAATGAAAAGCCCAGCCATCATGATTGAAGCGCCGATGTACTCGCGAATGTTTAAGTATTCCGATAGAGTTAGGGCTGCAATGAAACCTGCGATTACCGGTTCGAGCGAGAATATCAATGCCGCCTTGACCGGTGTTGTATATTTCTGGACGCCAGTGTGGATGAATGTCACAAAAAATGATGCAAGAATGCCATTGAAAGCGAGTGCTATGAAGAGGTCTTTGGTTGGATTGAAATAAATATCACCATAATCGAGTAGGAAAAATGAAATTACTGCAAGCGGTGTTGCGGCAATGAATTGCATAACTACATACGCAGCTGTAAGATTGAATCCGCGATCGTTCTTGGTGTATTTATCCATCAATGTGATGTAAAACGCCCAAAAGAATGTAGATAGTAGCGTTAAGACATCGCCGAAATTGATGTTGTCTATGCTTGGGTCGGTGAAAATGTACAAACCGATTGATGATACAGCGACACCAATTTTTGACCATAATTGAATTGGTTTGCGCTGAATCAGGTAAAAAACGAACGGAGTAATCGGGACGGTCATGCCGGTAATAAATGCAGATTTGGATACTGTTGTATAGCTCAATCCATAAGTTTGGAGCAAAAATCCTCCGCCAAAAAGCAAACCGAGAATTGCGCCACGTTTGAAAATTACGCGGTCTATTGATTTGAGATGCTTTCCGAAAAATGCCAATGAGAGCAATAGTGCAATGCAAAATCGCAAAATTACAAATAGTGATGGAGGGCAATCGTCCAGCCCAACCTTAGTGAAAATAAATGTAGCTCCCCAAATGAAGGTAGCCGAAAATAGCATTAATTCAGCTTTCCAAGATTTCACTAATTGTAGCTTCCACAAAAATTTTAAACCACAAAAATAAGCATTTTATCTCATGGAAGAAGAATCTTGATTTATTGGCTTAAATTCAGGGTCTGATTCTGATTTTGAATCGGCTTCTTTGGCTTCTCCAGCTTCTTTTTTCAGTTTTGCAGCTTTTTTCTTTCGCCTTAGTTCGTTGAAATCAATAGATTCTGTCAATACCACTCCTTCGCGGATATGTCCACGTGCTCGCAAAGTATCTTCAGCGACAACATATCTCTTCCTATCGGGAAGTATTCCACGTGATGTTTTAGGAATTTGTTGAATTGGAATATATGCCTCTTCAAATTCCATCGGATTCTCGGGGACATCAATCAAAAAATCTTTATTGGATTTGAGTGCGAACCAAGGTCCTGTCTTTGGACGAGTGAAGTCGAAGACATCAAGGATGAGAACAGGTGTTCCTGTCAGATGAATGTAAATATTATTTGAATCTAATTTTCCACGTTGTCCCCATTTATAAAGCCATTCGGCATCATCGAGAAATTGCCTGACGCAAGAGTGCGAGGCGGCGTAACCGGGCATATCGAATTTGTGGAATGCACTCCCCGAAAAACGATGAAAATTCCACGTAAATGGCATTATCCAAGTGCTGTCTAAAGAAGATTTCCGTACTTCCTGTTTCCAAACTAATGCATATCTACCCGGGAAAGTTGGTGTTTTTTCCTTGCCTGTATTTGCAGCTGCAAACCGAACTTGAACACCGTTTTCATAAGCTGCGTAACATTGCCAACGATTCGATACCAGAATTAATTTCGGTATATCGCGTGCTCCGTGATAATATTGGGGGAAAATCGAATAAGCGCACATGTTATCGAAATATTCCTTTGGGACTACGACAGTATCACCAACTTTTACAAAGCGCCTTTCTTTCCGATTTAGTGTCAAAAAAGCTTTATTAATTGAGGGATTTTTCTCGTCCATTTTGAACTGTTCCCGTATTTCGGCTAAGTGCTTATTATCTCGAATTACAATATGTTCGTATTCGATAAGTGGATATTTATCGTGTTTTGCGATTAATTCTGCTAATTCGACAGAATCTTTATGAGCTTGTTCCAATTCTGCTTTAATCTCATCTTCTCTTTCTTCCGATTCGCTTCTACGGCTTTCGGAACAAGATGAAATCGAGATGACAATTGTTAGAACAATTACATATTTTAATAAAACCAAACTATTTTCCAATTTAAAAGTTAGATGATTCACGTGCACCGATAAATTTTTGATACAAAAGTAATCCAACGATACAGAAAACGCCTATTCCACTAAAAAGTAGCCATAATTCGGCAGTATGAGCATGCGTTGAGACTTGTTCTTTAGTGATTCCAGCACCTTCAGCGATTGCTATTAAATCAGGGATTTTTATATCATCGGAAATTGTAGCACTCGGCACACTATTGCGAACGAAGGCAATCATCGGATTATCAACTAACTTAACATATAACCATGCACCTAAATAGCCACCCACGAATGAACCAAAGAATCCGTACAAAAATCCAAATCCCATATAAGTTGCTTTTTTATCCTTAGGAGCTATCAGACCCAAATATGATATATACTTTGGATGTGCAGTCATTTCGCCGATTGAGAAAAGAATTATTCCGGCTAAGAAAATCCAAATATTGTTGCTGAATGCCAAAATTGCCATTCCTATCGTACCCATCGAAATCCCAACTATCAATGTGGGAAGTGCTTTCGTGTTTTTAACTATTGATGAAACAAACAGTTGCAGCGCAATAATTGTGAATGCGTTCACAACGGTAACGTGCTCTACGTCAAATTTCCAATCAAGTCCAGTTACTGAATGTACAAAATTATTGAGTGCTGATGCATCAACAAATTGTTGCACATACCACAATACCGAATCGAACATTTGGAAATACAGAATCCAGAACCAAGAGTAAATAAAAATAAAAAGCATAAAACGCCAATCCATGAAAACCAAGCCGATTTTCTTCCCAATATCGCCAAATATTGCGAAAATGGAATTTTGCGAATCGTCAATCTTTTCTCGTTCAGGTTCTTTATATAAAAACAAAGTCGGAATCAACATAAGTGAAGTTATAATTGCTGCCATAACCAACACATATGACCAATCCATAGACTTCAGCCATGGCACTACAACCAAAGGAAATATGAATGCTCCGAGGTTGATAGACCAATAAAAGATGCCGAATCCGAGACCACTGTTTGTTTCGTCTGTGACTTTTGCAATAGTTCCGGAAATAATCGGTTTAAACGTTCCGGCTCCGAAAGCCATTATGAGCAAAAACACAAAGACAGCAAGATAATCTGTTACTTGCGCCGTGAGGTAATATCCGATACCGAGCAGCGAAAATGCCACCATCAATGTTTTCCGATAGCCTAATCTATCAGCAATTGCACCGGATAGAATCGGTAAAAAATAAAGCAGGGGTTGAATTGTACTTTTGATTGTGCCAACTTCGGTCTTTGAGAAACCGAGCATATCTGTCAAATAGACCGACAAGATGCTCATAACGCCGTAATAAGCGCCACGCTCGAAAAACTCGAATACAATAACTACCCAATATGTAGGCGGGAAATCCCGAAATGAAGCCTTCTTTTTTAATTCTGAATTCATAAATTTACTTTTTTAATATAAAAAAAAGCCGATTCCAAAATATACGGCTTACTAAATTAATAAAAAGTGTGAAATCAAAAATTAAAAATTTTGATTATTTTGTTTTGAGCGATGTTTGCAAAGCTTTTGAGTTTCGTTTCAAACCAAGTAATTTTAGCCGTTTGATTGGAGATTTACTAAATCGCTCGGTGAATTCGATATCCGACATCTGAGCAATAGAGTCATGCTGCAATACTGTACTGCCATTCCGGGGTTGGAATGAAACAAAGTCTGTAATTTTAGGTTTATTTTTATTCCATGGACAAACTTCTTGGCAAATATCGCATCCGAAAATCCATCCCTCCATTTTTTCGCTTATTTCCGTCGGGATTTCGATATGATGTTTTGCTTCGATAGTCCAATATGACAAGCATTTTCGCGAATCAACCACTCCATCGGCGACAATTGCATCAGTCGGGCAGGCTTTGATACATTTGACACATGTTCCGCATTTGTCGGCAATTGCTGTATCAGGTTCGAATTCGGCTGTAGAAATAATAACGCATAGAAAAAAATACGAGCCATAATCAGGCGATAGCACGAGGCTATTTTTACCTTGCCATCCGATTCCCGCTCGCACAGCCCATTGCTTTTCGAGAATGGGACCTGTGTCTATATAGCAGAGATTCTTAGAATCGGGAAATTCTTGGATTATAAGCGATTCGATTTCTTTTATTTTGGGCATCAAAACGTCGTGATAATCATCGCCCCAAGCATACCTTGAAATTTTGCCTGCATTGACTTCCTTGATTTCGAATTGTGGATAATCAATCCCTGTGTAGTATGAATGGCTCAAAACGATTACAGATTTTGCATTTTCGAGCACCAGCCCGATGTTGCGTCTTTTTTCTTTGTTACGTTCAAGCCACTGCATATCGGCGTGCATACCGTCATCCAACCATTTTTGCATATTAGCAAATTCTGCGATTAATTCTTTAGCTTTTGCTATTTTCAAATCCAAAAAACCAAGTTTGGAAGCATGTGCTTTCAATTTATTTTTGAGCATTGTTGAAGTATTGGGCGACATTATCTGCGCCAAATTGGGATTTGGAAGCTTGGCTTTTCGACATAAATCATATTTTCAATAATTTCGACTTTATAAGTCTTCAAATTCTTGATTCCTTGCCGTATATCAACATTTTGTCCTGTATCGAGCGAATAAGTCCATCCATGCAAAGGGCACATTACAGTCAAATCTTTGATAATTCCTTCGTGAATACGGTCTGCATGGC
Organism: Desulfobulbaceae bacterium; assembly: GCA_018335795.1. Taxonomy (GTDB): domain Bacteria; phylum Bacteroidota; class Ignavibacteria; order Kapaibacteriales; family UBA2268; genus PGYU01. Next base: position 32,931 of record JAGXRP010000037.1, read on the forward strand.
GATGTGGACAAATATTATCAACGCAATAATATATTCCGTCAATTTTAAATAAAGCGAGTTGAAAATCATCGTCGCCTATAAATTGAATCCTTCTCCCCTTCTTGTCAATAATATCGTCAACGCGACAAACCTCAACGAAGCTTTCGCCACCGATGTTAATAGTTTTTGGTTGATTCAGTTCTATATCCATCAAAAGCCTTGTACCTGTTCTTTTACCACGAATCCTTTAGGTCCGTTTTCGATTCTGACTGCTTGAGTGAATGCGTCATGCTCGAAAAATATAATCCAATTTTCCTCAGCCGCTTGTGTGAAGTATTTCTTTTTTTCTTCGATTGTCGTTAACGGGAAATTATCATATCCCATTCCGTATGCAATGCCCAAATGAGCCGTTGTAGGGGCTAAATCTGCACAATAGAGCAAAGTTTCGCCACCGTCAGAGATTTTGACCATTTGCATAAAACTTGTATGCCCATGAATTGGAATAACGCTGATTCCGGAGAATAACTCTCCCTCGCCGTCAGTAAATTCCAAGACATTTTCATCAATCAAAGGTTGGTAATTTTCGGGCATAAATGATGCTCTATCTTTAACAGATGGTGATTTTGCCCATTCGAGATGCTTTTTCTGGACGTAATGCTTTGCATTGCCGAATACAGGTTGAGCTAATCCATTGACTATTTCGGTCGAACCACCGCAATGGTCGAAATGTAAGTGAGTCAATATTACATCTGTGATTTCATCGGATTTGATGCCTGTAGATTGGGTCAATGTGTTGCGAATTTCGGATTTTGCAATGTCAATGTTGTACATCTCAACGAACTTTTCGTCATATTTTGTGCCATTGCCACTGTCAACCAAAATTTTTCTATCGTCAAATGTGATTACCAAAGGGCGTGATGCAAGAGGAATGCGATTGAACTCGTCGCCCTGATTGTATTTTTTGCTCCATAGATTCTTGGGAATCACTCCGAACATAGCCCCGCCATCTAAAGCAAACAAGCCTGTATCGAGTGATTTCACATCAAATTTGCCAATTTTCAATTTCGTTCTCGTATCGTTTAACAATTATGTATAGTACAACGAAATAAAATCAAAATTATCATAAAAAGAAAAACCGTACAGTTCTAATCATTTGATTTCGCTCTGTACGGTAATTTTTAAAAAACAACAACTTTTTATTTCTAAAGCTTTTCTATTCTACTATCACAAGAAATAAAAACCGCATAGTATTTTGTAATAGAGAAAAAGAAGCAAATACGTAAAACATAAATACCAAAAAAATGAAACATAAAAAAAGAACAATGAAAACATAAATCTAAAAGCATGAAACATGATTCTAAAATACGTAAAACAAAATTCTAATTTAGTGAAACATAAATTCTAAAAAATATAAAACATAAATCCTAAAAAGTCTGAACCCAAAATACTATGCGGCGATTTTTAATTAGCTACTATAAGTCTAGTGCTGAAAGCTCTCGAATCAATAATCATCTGCAAAACGTAAACGCCGTTACTTAAATTCGATACATTAAAACTAATCTGTTTTGAGCCCGGAGCTGCATATTCATCTAATATCACAGCCTCCTCATGACCAACACAAGAATAAACACGAATCACTATTCTTGATATTGTTTCAACTTCGTAAAAAATATTTGCGATAGTAGAAGCAGGATTGGGGCTGACTCTCAGGTAAACCTTGCCATAATCATTTTCGATTTGAGAAAATTTTTCGAGCATTGCCAACTGTTCTGCTGAAAATTGCGACTTAATTGCTTCTTCAATCAACTGTCTGCATAGTTGAAACTCTCTTTTGTTATTTAATACATCTTTGTCGAAAGCAGTGCAGTACAAATGTTTGAAGTCTTGGTCGTTGAGATTGAATGCAAAGATATTGTAAACACCAAATTTGCTCTCGTCAAATCCGTTTTTCATGAATGACGCAAAGTCAACGTTTGCAAGATTGAATTCCATTTTCGATTTTTCGAGTAGTTTTTCAAATTCGTCTATACTTTGGGACTTGTAAAAATCAGTGAAGTCTATTCGGGAGAAATCGAAATCAATTCCGCTCTGCCGAGAATTCATCTCATAGAATTCATCATAAACGTCTGAAAGATAAGTGTAATCCTTGTCGTAGAGCATCTCGAAATCTTGGTCGCCCAATGTACTTACTTTGCTTTCATTATTAGGTAAGTAGAAGTCAAATTTGTAGTTATCAGCGTAAAATGGTAGGAAACTTTGTTTGGACAAATCAAAATCGGAGTTAATGAAATCCTGTTCAATATCTTGATGAAGTGAATAGTTCGGGAATTCGGTCAAATCTATTTCGAGCATGCCAAAGATTAATTTACTTTGGTTGTAATAATTGCTAAGTGTTGTCGGCTCGATTAAAAAATAGTTCATAACTTCATTATAACCGAGCATTGCTAATGATTCACTTTCGTCATTATAAAAAACATAAGTAAGAAGCTCCGGCTTAACTTTCAGATTCTTTTGCTTGAAAATGCCTAATTTGTCTAGTACTTTCAATTTGACAGTATTACCTAATTCGTCCAAACCTTCCATTCCATCGGCGAAACCATCATTGTTTTCGTCTATAAAATATATAGTATGCGAATCGTATGAATTTGGTGATAAGTTGATTGTTAAACGTTCTTGACTGTTCAATGCAAGTGGAATAACTAAGCTAAGAGCTATGATGAGAATAGCGTGCCGAATATACATAGAGATTTTCATTTCTGTTCCTCCACTTTATGAGCTTATGTTGTTTGCTAAAAGTAATATACAAAATATTTTTATATTATCCAAATATTATCGCAAATTATCTGAAAATAAATATTTTTTTTAGATTTAGACTAATAACAATTGGTTATTAAGCTACTATGTATTAGTTTTGTAGATTGAATTAAAATGCTTTTGTTAGAAAGATTATAAAAATTATTATAAAATGGAGTTAACGAGCTGATGGGAACGTTACAAAACATAAGAAGAATGTCGCCGTACGTATTTGGGGTTTTTGCGGTTTTACTAGTTGCATTTTTTACAATCGGCGACCCTACGATTATCGAGGGTGTTCGTGGTACAACCGGTGACCCTAAAACTCAAGTGATAGCAACCATAAACGGGGCACCTATTTATTACCTTGATTATGAGCAAAGAATCAAAGACGAGGAAGAAAATGCAAAGCGAGAAGCCGAAAAATCCGGACAACCTTTTGATGCAAATGCTACTCGCCAACGTGTTTGGCAAGCCTTAGTTGACGAGGCTCTTCTCGAACAACAAATCAAAAATTTCGGTATAATGATTACTGATAATCAAATAAAAGAACAATTGATTGATAATCCTCCGGATTTCCTAAAGCAAATGTTTTCTGATAGTGCAGGAAACTTCATGCGTTCTACATATATTGAACTGATTACCAAACCGGAAAATTATGTGAATTATATGGGGGGCGACCCCTCGAAAATTCCTCAGGAAGAAAAGGAATTGGCAGTTAGTAATTTCCGCAAAGATTTGTTCCGTATCGAAAAATACGTGGCGCAAGTTCTGAAACAAGAGGAATTGACCGCAGCTGTTGCTACAAGTAGTTCGATTATTTCGTCTGAATTCGCACGTATGAAATTCATTCAGGAAAACAGCACTGCGGATTTGAGATTCTTTCCATTGTTAATAAGGGATTTGCCCCAACAAGCTATGGAAGCCAAAAAAGAGGAAATCGAAGAATATTATAATAAGAACAAAAAATTATACAAACAGAAACCACAACGCAAAATCAAATATATTGCGATGCCTTTAGTACCCTCGGCGGAAGATTCGGCTCGTTCGGAACGTAGAGCAAAGAACGTTTCTGATGAATTGATGGCTGCAGCAACTGATGCGGCAAAAGATAGTATTTTTGATATTAAATTGAGCGAATATAATGGTATGACTCATAACTATTTGATGGTCGAAGAAATTGACCCCCAAATTTACAGTATATTAAGCATACTTAAGCCCGGTCAAGTTGCCGGTCCTATAAATCGTCCTGATGGCACCTACTTCTTAAGAGTTGATGATGTCAGAAGCGGTGAAAACGAAGTAGTCAAAGCAAGTCATATCTTAATAAATTTTGACAACAACAAGGATAGTGCAAAAGCAGAAGCTAATCGGATCTTACGCGAAGCAAAAAGTAATCCTAATAATTTTGCATTACTTGCTATGCAATATTCCAAAGATCCGGGTTCAGGTCAACGAGGCGGCGACCTTGGATTTTTCGGCAAAGGACGTATGGTACCTCCATTCGAAGAAGCTGCATTTGCCGCTAAAGTTGGTGATATTGTCGGTCCTGTAGAATCACAATTTGGATTTCATATTATCAAAGTTGACGACAAACGCTCAGAAGAACTAAAATACAGCGAGTTGAGATTGTCGCCAACATTGAGTACTGCCACAAAATCGCAACTTTTCCGTGACGCTCACTCAATCAAGAGCCAAATCCAAGAAGGGCTTACTTTCGACACAGTAGCAGCAAGATTGGGATTGGAAGTGAAGGAAAGCCAATATTTTGATGCCAACATTCCGGTGTTAGGATCAAAACGCTTATCCGATATTGCTTTCTCTGAAGAAGTGGGATTTGTTTTTGAACCAGTCGAAATGGAAAGATACGGAGTTGTTTTGGCACAAGTTGCTGATGCGAAGGAAATCGGTATCAAGACTTTGGATGACGTCCGCGAAGAAATTTCGCGTAAGATTATCAAAAAGAAACAATTAGATATGCTTGCATCACAAATTACTCCTTATTTTGATAGAATCAAAGCACTTGGCGGACTTCAAGCCGCAGCCGAGCAAGATACAGAATTAGCTTCAAAAATTCAAGTTTTGAATGCGTTCAATAATACGCCAACTATTCCCGGATTTGGTCAAGATGCAGCTTTTGCGGCAACCGTATTCAATTCTGAATTGAACAAACTCATCGGACCCTTCCGCGGTGAAAACGGTTACTATATTATCACGGTCGAGAATATCACTAAACCTACTGATGAAGAGGTCAAAGTAGCAATGAAAGATTACAAAGCTGAATTGCAAGTTGCTACTAAGGGCTCAATCTTTTTCCAATGGTTCCAAAAAGTAAAAGAAGACGCTAAAATTGTTGACCAACGTAGCAAATTCTATCCCGAATATTAAGATTTAGAAAAGCAATTGAATATATACAAATGGGGTTGATGCAAATCAACCCCATTTTTTTTTGTCAACTTATTTCAGGACGAGAAAAAAATCAAAAATATCTTTCTCTTTTGTAACTTTATTGCTTTTTAATGTGTATTTTAAATATTCGGAAATGAAAAATATTTCCTATATTTACAAAAATCTATAATGGGAGAATTTTTATGAAAAGAGCATTTTTATTTTTGGTAACCGTAGCAATGCTGCTGATTGACACAAGTCCATTATGGACGCAAGGCGAACCCATATCGCTGCAAGAGATATGGAGACGAGAGGAGAATGGAATGACTTTTGAGCGAGTGTGTAAACCTGGGAGAATTGTAAAAATGGGTTTAATTAAAGATA